>NZ_CP177286.1:2628928-3271785 GCF_046837775.1 Hoeflea sp. Naph1
AGGGAGCATTGCGCCGTCACTGTCGCCAAAGTGCTCGTGACTGCGCGCAGTACCCTCAATACCGACTTTGCCAGCCCCCTTTAGCAACGGCTTGAGGTCAAAGACGGTCGCTACCCGCGAAACACGGTCGGGCTGGTGTGCCGGCCTTTGACTATTGCTGCGGTATTGGCTGCGAGCGTCAGCCGAGCCGTTCGGCGTGCCAGGCGAGGTGGTCTTCCATGAAGGTCGAAATGAAATTGTAGGAGTGGTCATAGCCCTCCTGCATGCGCAGTGTCAGTGCAATCCCGGCATCGGTGCAGGCCTGTTCCAGCAACCACGGTCGTAAACCGGCGTCGAGAAACCCGTCGGCAGTTCCCTGGTCGATCAGAAAGGCTTCAAACCGCGCACCGTCGGCAATCAGCAGGGTCGCATCATGGCGACGCCAGAGGCTTTCATCGTCGCCAAGGTATTTTGCCAAGGCCGGGCGTGACCAGTCCGCTGTCGAGGGCTGCACGATCGGTGCGAACGCCGAACAGCTTTTGAACCGTTCCGGATTCTTGAGCGCGAAGGTCAGCGCGCCATGCCCGCCCATGGAATGGCCCATTATTGCCTGGCGTCCCATGTCGGCGGCGAAATGACCGGCGATCAGCGCCGGCAATTCTTCCAGGATATGGGTTTCCATCTGGTAGTGGCTGGCCCATGGCGCCTGGGTCGCATCGAGATAGAACCCCGCACCCTTGCCAAACTGCCAGTTGTCGGGCTCGTCGGGCACATGATCGCCGCGCGGGCTCACATCCGGACAGACGATGATCAGCCCGAGCTCGGCCGCAAGCCGCCGGTATTCGCCCTTGTCCATGACATTGGCGTGGGTGCAGGTCAGTCCGGAGAGATACCAGACCACCGGGCACAATTGCTCCTTGGCCTGCGGCGGCGTGAACACGGCGAAGGTCATGTCGCACCCACAGGCTTGCGATGAGGTCGTGTAGACGCCCTGACGACCGCCATGGGCCTTGGCTTCCGAGACGATTTTCATGGACTGATTCCGTTGCTGGCGGATGGAGTTTTATCGGTACCAATGCGCGCCGCATCAAACCGGTTCCGGCTGACGCGCATTGGCTCATTGTTTTTGCATGGCGCTATTGCAAAACCGCTGCACGATTTTGTGCGACAGGTATCAGTAGATGACGACGCTGCGAATGCTTTCGCCTTTGTGCATCAGGTCAAAGGCTTCGTTGATGCCTTCAAGCCCCATCGTGTGGGTGATCATCGGGTCGATCTCGATCTTCCCTTCCATGTACCATTCAACGATTTTCGGTACATCGGTACGTCCACGCGCGCCGCCGAATGCGGTGCCGCGCCAGGAGCGGCCGGTTACCAGCTGGAACGGCCGCGTGGAGATCTCCTGGCCAGCGCCTGCGACACCAATGATGATGCTTTCGCCCCAGCCCTTGTGGGCGCATTCCAGCGCCGTGCGCATGACGCCGACATTACCGGTGGCGTCGAATGTGTAATCGGCGCCGCCCTTGGTCAGGTCGACGAGATAGGGCACCAGATCGCCTTCGACTTCGCTGGGATTGACGAAATGGGTCATGCCGAACCGCGTCGCCATTTCCACCTTGGACGGGTTGAGGTCAACGCCGACGATCATGTCGGCGCCGGCAAGCCGCAAGCCCTGCAATACGTTGAGGCCAATGCCTCCGAGACCGAAGACGATCGCCTTGGAACCGATCTCGACCTTGGCGGTGTTGATCACGGCGCCGATGCCGGTGGTCACGCCGCAGCCGATGTAGCAGACCTTGTCGAACGGTGCGTCCGGGTTGATCTTGGCCAGCGCAATTTCCGGCAGCACCGTGAAATTGGCAAATGTGGAGGTGCCCATGTAGTGAAAGATTGGCTTGCCTTCGATCGAGAAG
This sequence comes from Hoeflea sp. Naph1, assembly GCF_046837775.1. Lineage (GTDB taxonomy): Bacteria > Pseudomonadota > Alphaproteobacteria > Rhizobiales > Rhizobiaceae > Hoeflea. The sequence goes on from NZ_CP177286.1 coordinate 2,630,821, forward strand.
CGCGACGTGCCGTCGGGCATCAGGCCCTGGCCCTGGGTGACGCGGATCGACTGGCAAAGATTGGTTTTCGGATTGAGGCAATATTCGCATTCGCGGCATTCCGGTGTGTAGAGCGGAATCACGTGATCGCCCTTTTTCAGCGAGGTAACGCCGGGGCCGACATCAACCACCACACCAGCGCCTTCATGTCCCAGAATGGCCGGGAAAATGCCTTCCGGATCAGCGCCCGAAAGCGTGAACTCGTCGGTATGGCAGATGCCGGTGGCCTTGATTTCCACCAGCACCTCGCCGGCGCGCGGCCCGTCCAGCTGAACGGTCGTGATTTCCAGAGGTTTTCCCGCCTCAAAGGCTACGGCTGCGCGAACGTCCATTCCGGTACTCCTGAAAGCTGGTCATGTGTTGACACGGGAAAGTGCCAGAGCGGCGCGCTTGGCTCAACCCCGGTTCATGCTTGTGAAAGGAATTTGTAGGGTTCTGTTTGAAACAGGCGGCTGGCTGCCACCTGCGGACGGCCGCGCCGCGCCGGAACCAAGGTCCGACGCGACAGGCGCGATCAGTCGTGTGCAGCCCGGGTCAGCGTTACCAGTCGACCCTCGAGTGTTTCTATACCGGCAGTCACCTGCGCGGCAAGTTCTCTGAGCCGGTTGATTTCTCCGGTCATCTCGTCGACCGCGATCGACATGTTCTGCGATTGCGGTGCATCACCCGTGCCGCTGATCAGCCAGGCCGGTGAAATTCCCAGAACGCCTGCCAGCGTCATCACCTTGTTCGCGCGCGGCTCCGAGCGGTCGGTTTCCCATTCGGCCAGCGTGTCGGTTGTGACGCCGAGGCGCGATGCGGTTTCTTCCAGCGTCAGACCGGCGAGATCGCGTGCACGGGTAATACGTCCGCCAAGCGTGTCGTCGTCGTCATAGATTTCCGCTGTCATTACATTCATCGATTTCTTCCCTTCGAATACGGACTTGCCGAATCGTTCGCGCTCGCGCTTTGGCGTCGCAGACAATTCGATGATGCCTATGCATGAACCATGGCGTGCGTATGAACCCGCTTCGGCGCGACATGCATTGGCGTGTCAGTCGTGATAACCCATCGCCAGCAGGATTTGCGGCGCGCCCCTTACGTTTGTATCACTGTGCAGTGAAGGCCGGATCTACTCAATCGGGGTCAGGGTATTTGTTCCGGCGCTGGCAGTATCGGCGATTGTCCACACGCCGTCCAGTGTTTCGTCCAGCATTAAATGATAAACCACCAGTCCGACCGCCCCGTTTTCGAACGCACAGGCGCTAGCAAAGGCATTCTGATTGACCATGCAGATGCCATTTGACTATGCGCCGGCGCCTTGCACGGTATGGCCGGGTGCGGCACTGGCGACACCAATCTGGGCGGCTCCGGAACGGCCGCTCCATCCAGATTGGTGCCTTCCACCCGATGGCTGCCGCCGATTATTGCGCCGGTGCAGAACCAGGCATCCCAAGCATCATGGCCATGCCGATCAGCCCCGATTTCATTATGTGAAATATTACCATCGAAACGGTGGCCGAAGGCAATGCTGCGCCGGTGGCCTCAAAATTGCTCTGCCCAGGCCTGTTCTTTTGCAAGCATCATGTTGCCGTGATTTCAGGACGCTGGCGTTCTTTCCTGGCGGCAACACCGCGTTAACCGTAACCCTTGGTGTTTTTGAAACCGATCGGTGCCAGAGTGTTTTTCACATTTCATGATGAAATGGGGAGCAAGAAATGAGTGAATTACGCCTTTCTTACCCAGCATGCAGGCTGGCCGAAAATACCGAATTTACCCCGCAAGATGTCCAGTTGATCCAGCACAGTGTGTTTGCCAAGGGGCTGGAAGGCTCCGATGCCGTGGCAACGTTGCTGGCGCTTGAGCATTGCCGGGCCGAAAAATGCGTGGAGTGGGACGAGTATTTTATTCGCACACTGGCCGATTACCTCGTCAATCACATGGCTCCCGCAGGCTCCATGACCAGGGCCAAGGCTGACTGGCTGCGCCGGGTGCTCTCGCGCGGCGGCCTGATCGCCGGCCGCAACGAAGTCGAAGCATTGGTGCGGATCATGGAAATGACGGGTGCCCAGAGCCACTATCTGGCAGCTTTTGCGCTGAGCCAGGTCTGGTAACGCCGTGGTTGAGGGCGAGGGGCCGCTTGCCAGCCGCCGCAAGGGTTTGTGGGCGGTATTGGGCATGGAGCAGCTGACTTACATCAATCGCGTGCTTGCTGCGCTGGGATCGGCGCAGCCGTTCTCTGTGGATGATGCGGAAGCACTGTTCGATCCCGCCCTTGACCTGGCGCCTGATGGCCGGAAATCAGCCTGGTGCGAGTTCATTGCCCGTGTAACCGGTCCCGGTGCAGCAGTCGCCTGACCCATATTGCACGCAATAGGCATGGCGGGACGCCGTTCGCCACCACCTTGTTATGAATGGAGCTTGCCTGACTTCCGCTTCGAAGTTGCGGTGGTGAACATGCAATTTGCGACTTGCGAAATCTGACCGGCGGTTCAGGCTGCGTGGTCAATAACGGTCGGTCCGAAAATGGTCTCGAACGCGGCGCGCAAGCGGATATCGGCCTCGTGCATCGGCACCGGCAGGCCCAGATCAACCAGGCTCGTCACCCCATGTTCATGCACGCCGCAGGGCACGATGCCTGAGAAGTGCTCGAGATCCGGGTCCACATTCAGCGCCAGTCCGTGAAAACTGACCCACTTGCGCAGACGGATGCCGATCGCCGCGATCTTGTCTTCGGCCATGCTGCCATCGCCAAGCCGTGGTTTGTCGGGGCGCCGCACCCAGACCCCAACCCGGTCTTCGCGCCGTTCGCCGGTTACGTTCATGCTTGCCAGCGTGGAAATGATGACGGCTTCCATGGCCGAGACGAAAGCGCGTACATCCTGCCGCCGACGCTTGAGATCCAACATTACGTAAGCCACCCGCTGGCCTGGGCCGTGATAGGTGAATTCGCCACCGCGTCCGGTCTCGAACACCTCAAACCGGTCAGGTGCCACCAGATCTTCCGGTTTGGCGCTGGTGCCGGCGGTGTAAAGCGGTGGGTGCTCGACCAGCCAGACCAGCTCGTCGGCAGCGCCTGAGGCGATCTTGGCCGCCTCGGTCTCCATCAGTTCGACAGCTTGCGGGTAGGGGGTCAGCCCCTCGGATACACGCCATCGTACGGCAGGGCTGCCAGCATGGGCGAAAAACCGGGTTTCCAATGTGTCGCGTTGGGTCATGCTGCCTGTCTAAAGAGAATCAGCCGCGAAGCAAACCACTTTGATGAGGTGATCTGCGCGGGCCGTGTTTCAGCCCTGGCGCCAGCCGCGCAAGCACTTGTCGCGGCTTTTAAAATCCGCTGCGGCAGATGCTTGCCCGCTACAGTCATTTTTGTCAGGAATGCGCTTGTGCAGCGCATATCCATTTGCTACATGCAGCGCGCCGGACAGGTTTCGGCTCTACCACGTGCGGTCGTGGCGGAATTGGTAGACGCGCAGCGTTGAGGTCGCTGTGGGGTTAAACCCGTGGAAGTTCGAGTCTTCTCGACCGCACCATAAAACACCCGCTTCGGCGGGTTTTTTTATGCCTGTATTTTGATCATTGCTCAGGGGGTTGGCTATTCGGGAAGTCATGTCCGAGCCCCCCGCTGCGTGCGGATCCGGTGACGTGATTCGCCAGGCAACGTGCGTCGCCGCGCAATGCGGGTACTGAAGGTTTGCCGTTGCCCACGCGCTGATGCGCGCAAAGTCGGCCGCACGAGACACCCCGCGCGGCCGTTATAGGTTAGCGACGCATGTAGTTGCCGAATTTGACCCAGGCGCTGTCGCGGCGTGATGATTCCACGCACGCGGTGACGAACGCAACGCCCGCCAGTCCCTCTTCGATGCCCGGAAACATCACCCCATCGGGCAGGGGCTTGCCGTCGCGGTGCGCGATGATGGCTTGAGCTGCCTCGCCGTAGATATTGGCAAAGCCTTCCAGGTAGCCTTCCGGATGTCCGCCGGGAATGCGGCTTAAACGCTGGCTGGCCTCCGTGGCGCCGGCGCCATTGCGGGTCAGCAGCCGTTTCGGCTCACCCAGCGGCGCATGCCAGAGATAATTTGGGTCTTCCTGCGCCCATTCCAGCCCGCCCTTGTCGCCATAAATCCGCAGCTTGAGCGCATTTTCATTGCCCGGCGCCACCTGGGAACACCAGAGCATGCCCTTGGCTCCGCCCGAAAACCGCATCATCACATGGCCGTTGTCATCAAGCTGCCGACCTTCGACGAACGAATCAAGGTCAGCGCACAGGGATTCGAGTTCCAGCCCCGAGACAAAGCTCGCCAGGTTGAAGGCGTGGGTGCCGATATCGCCGGTGGAACCGCCAATGCCCGAGCGTGCCGGATCGGTGCGCCAGCCTGCCTGTTTCTGCCCTGTGTCCTCGAGCTTTTCCGACAGCCAGTCCTGGACGTATTCGACCTGCACCAGCCGGATCGTGCCGAGCTCTCCCTTGGCGATCATGTCGCGCGCCTGCCGCATCATCGGATAGCCGGTGTAGTTGTGGGTCAGCACGAACAGCGCGCCCGACGCCTCGGCCACTTTGGCGAGTTTGCGCGCATCTGCCAGCGTCGACGTCAGTGGCTTGTCGCAGATGACGTGGATGCCGCGCTTGAGGAACTCGCGTGCCACCGGAAAGTGCATGTGGTTCGGGGTGACGATCGACACCGCCTCGATGCCGTTTTTCAGCCGCGCCTCACGCTTGGCCATTTCCACATAATCGCCATAGGCACGGTCCTCCGCCACACCGAGATCGGCGGCCGAAGCCTTTGATTTTTCTGGTGTGGAGGAAAACGCACCGGCGACCAGCTCATAGCGGTCGTCGATGCGTGAGGCGATGCGGTGCACGCCGCCGATGAACGCATCGCGTCCGCCGCCGACCATGCCCAGCCGGATGCGGCGCGATGCCGTGTTGGTGGAACCTTCGATTGCCATTGTCTTCCTCCCGCTCAGTCGATGCCGAGCATGCGCCGGTTGCCAGCTTCATCGGTGCCGCCATCGGCAAAATCGTCAAAGGCCCGCTCGGTGACCCGGATGATGTGATCAGAGACAAATTGCGCACCCTCGCGCGCACCGTCTTCGGGGTGCTTGAGGCAGCATTCCCATTCGACTACGGCCCAGCCGTCAAAATCATTGGCTGCCATTTTCGAGAAGATCGCCCCGAAATCAACCTGTCCGTCACCCAGCGACCGGAACCGGCCAGCCCGGTTTACCCAGGACTGGTAGCCGGAATAGACGCCCTGCCGTCCGGTCGGATTGAATTCCGCGTCCTTGACGTGGAACATCTTGATCCGGTCCTTGTAGATATCGATGTTGTCGATGTAGTCGAGGCACTGCAGCAGGTAATGCGACGGATCATAGAGCATGTTGCAGCGGGCATGGTTGCCGACGCGCTCGAGGAACATCTCGAAGGTGATGCCGTCATGCAAATCTTCGCTCGGATGGATTTCGTAGCAGATATCGACACCGCGTTCTTCGGCGTGGTCGAGGATCGGGCGCCAGCGCTTGGCCAACTCGTCAAAAGCGGTTTCGACAAGCCCGGTCGGCCGCTGCGGGAAGGGATAGAGGTAGGGCCATGCAAGCGCGCCAGAGAAGCTCGCCATCGCGCCGATTCCCATATTGCGGGAGGCATCGAGTGCCATCTTGACCTGCTTGACCGCCCATTCCTGACGGGCCTTCGGGTTGCCGCGCACTTCCGGCGCCGCAAAGCCGTCAAAGCCTTCGTCATAGGCCGGGTGAACGGCCACAAGCTGGCCTTGCAGGTGCGATGAAAGCTCGGTGACCTCGATCCCGTTCTCGGCCGCCACGCCCTTGAACTCGTCGCAATAGTCCTTCGATGTTGCGGCTTTCTCAAGATCGATCAGCCGCCCGTCCCAGCTTGGCACCTGTACGCCCTTGTAGCCGCAATCGGCAGCCCATTTTGTGATCGACGCCCAGGAATTGAACGGTGCTTCATCGCCGGCAAACTGCGCAAGAAAGAGGGCCGGGCCCTTGATCGTTTTCATCGATTGTCTCCTCCAGAATTCAATGTGATTAGGCTTGTTTGAGCGAAGTGGAAATGTGCCGGTATCCGTCGCGATAGACCGCCTCCGGGCTCTCGGCAAAATCTCTCCACACTTTTGTCGCGGCCGCCAGGTCAGGCAGGCCGCGACCAAAACTTTCAATCGTCAGCCATCCATCATAGCCGATCTCGGCGATTGCGGCATAGGTCTCACGCCAGGGAATGTTGCCGCGCCCGGGCACGCCGCGGTCGTTTTCGGAAATATGGATATGGGCCACGCACCCGGCGTTCCGTGTCAGCGCGCCGATCGGGTCGGCTTCCTCGATATTGGCATGAAATGTGTCGTACATCGCCCGGATGTTGGGATGATCGATCTGTTCCAGATGCGCAGCAAGCCCATCCATGGTGTTAAGCAGATAGCACTCGAACCTGTTGAGCGCTTCCAGCGCAACGGTAATCCCCAAGCCTGCCGCATGATCGCCGATCCGCCGTTGCGATTCGGTTGAACGGGTAAATTCTTCCGCACTCGGCCCTTCACCGGAAAAATGCCCGAGTGTTGAGTGCAGCGGACCGCATATCAGGGTCGCGCCGAGCGCGTGCGCGCGGTCAAGCGCTGTGCGCATGAAATCAACGCCGGCAGTGCGGGCCGCAGTATCGCCGATCAGGTTCATCGACGGGTCGCCCATGGCCGCGACGGCAGTCCGTTCCAGACCGATATCATCGAGCATCCGGGCCATGTCCTTATAGTGGTCGTTATCGCCTTCGAAAACCGGCACTTCTACACCGTCAAATCCGGTCGCCTTGATGTCGCGCAGCAGCGCTTCGTGCTCACGGCCGACATGCGTCGTCCACAAGAACATGTTCATTCCGATTTTCATGGTCTCGTCTCCACTTTTCGGCAAACTGGTAATACCAAATTAACGCCGTCATTCACGCAACCATGTTTACTTGATGCGCGCAAGGGGCAAAATAGCAGGAAAAACCGGTCAAATAGCCGATGAGTGCCGAAAACTGGTAGGCGGCGTCTTGATTAGAATTGAAATTGCGCTTAATTGGTCTAACCAGAATGAATGAAAGCAACGGGCAGCGGGACGGAGATGACCGCTGCAAAGGGAGGATGAAGATGCACCTGTCTACTCACAACTGGATGCGCGCCGAACCACTCGACGTCACGCTGCGCCGGATCAAGAAATTCGGCTATGAAAGCATCGAGATTTCGGGAGAGCCTACCCAGTACGACACCAAGGAAACCCGTGCGCTTCTCAAGGAGCACGGAATTCGGTGCTGGGGCGCGGTGACATTGACGCTCGGCGAACGCAACCTTGCAGCCAGGGACGAAGGCCAGCGCGCCCGCACCGTCGATTACGTCAAGAGCGTGCTGACCATGGTCAGCGAGCTCGAAGGCGAGGTGCTGACGCTGGTGCCGGCCACAGTCGGCAAGGTGTTGCCCGACGGGACCGAGGAAGAAGAATGGGGCTGGCTGGTCGAGGCCACCAAGGAATGCTTCGCCCATTCCCAGAAGGTCGGCGTCAGGATCGGCATCGAGCCGCTCAACCGCTTCGAGACCTATGTCACCAATCGCTGCGCCCAGGCGCTGGCGTTGGCTGACGCGGTGCATCCTGATTGCGGCGTCTGCCTGGACGCCTATCACCTCAACATGGAAGAATCCAACATCTATGACGCTATCCGTCTGGCGGGCAAGCGACTGGTCGATTTCCACGTCGCTGACAACAACCGCTTTGCGGCTGGTCTTGGTCATCTGAACTGGCCCAAGATCATCGAAACACTCAGGGAAATCGGCTATGATGGCGCACTCACCAATGAGTTTGTCGCCCCTGTCGACCGCACTCCTGCGGCAATCTACCCCGATATGGTCGAGCGTAACCCGGTCGACATCTCGCCCGAGCAGCTGAAATTCATCCAAGATCACGGATCCAGCGTGCTTACCGAGAAATTCTACTCCGACCAGATGCGCATCACAGCCGAAACGCTGTTGCCGCTGATCAAGTAACCCGAACGAGGTGTTCCTCCGGGGCGGCAGTTGCCGCCAACGGAGGACGAGGGGCCCTGCCATGAAAATCAAATCCGTCCGCGCTTGGTGGATTCAGATACCGATCGAGGAAGCACGGCAGCACACCAGCGATTTTGGGACGTTGCGCACCTTTGACGCAGCGATCCTGCGGATCGAGACCGACGACGGCGTCGTCGGTTGGGGTGAGGGCAAGAACGCGGCCGGCAGTTCCGGCAATTACGCGACCCTGGTTCGCCTCATCAACGAGGATTTCGGGCCGCGCCTGATCGGGCGCGATCCTGCCGACATCACCTTCATATGGGAAGAACTCTACAATGGCGTCCGCGCCCAAAAGGCGGCTATGGCCGGGCATGCCATGCCGGAAATGGCGCGGCGCGGGCTGACGGTTTCGGCCATCAGCGCCATCGACATCGCCTTGTGGGATATTCTCGGCAAGGCTGACGGCAAGCCGGTCTGGAAGTTGCTGGGCGGTCGCAAGGCCGACCGGATGCCTGCCTATGCGTCAGGCGGGTGGGCAAGCGCCGACAAGATCGGTGAGCAGCTTCAGTCCTATATCGACATCGGCGGCTTTCAGGCAGTCAAGATGCGGGTAGGGGCGATGGATTCCTCGCCGCATGCTTCCGCACAACGGGTCAAGGCAGCGCGTGCTGCGCTTGGGCCGGACATCGAACTGGCAGTTGATGCTCACGGCACATTCACCGTTGCCGGCGCGCGGCGATTCGCGCATCTCGTAGCCGATTGTGACCTTGCCTGGTTCGAAGAGCCGATCATTGCCGACGACAAAGCAGGCACCGCAGAGCTGCGGGCGTCGGTCAACGTGCCGATCGCCACCGGCGAGAGCGAGGCGACACGCTTTGCCTTCCGCGATCTGGCGGTCATGCGGGCTGCGGACATTTTCCAGCCCGACCCAGCCTTTTGCGGTGGCATCACCGAGGCCATGCGCATCGGCACCATCGCCTCTGCCTTCAATCTGCGCCTGGCTCCGCATCTTTGGGCCGGCGCGCCCTGCTTCTTTGCCGGTCTGCATGTCTGCGCGGCGTCTCCTGCGAGCTTCACGGTCGAGTTTTCCCTTGGCGCTAACCCGATGATACATGATATCATTGAGGACACCGTCCAGGCCCGCGACGGGATGATCGAGATACCTGAAAAGCCCGGTCTCGGTTTCACCATGAACGAAGCCATCCTGCAGAGATACGCAAGACCGACATGAACAACGCGCACAGTGATTTCCTCCCCAACCTTGTCGCCCACATCGTTACTGTGGCCAGCGCCAACAACGACAAGGCGCCCTCGGAGCGGGAACTCGCTGAACATTTCGCCGTCAGCCGCGGCCAGGTGCGCGAATCTCTGGCAATCCTTGAGGCAATGCAGCTGATTGAGCGGCGCGCCAAGTCCGGGATTTACCTCACGGTCGATGCCGCCGGCCTCAGTTCGATGGCGCTGCTGGCCCGCGCCGGCGTCCAGCTCAATCCTCGGCAGATTTTCGAAGCGGTGGAATTGCGCAAGATCCACGAGATCAAGGCGGCCGAACTTGCCGCCCAGCGTGCCACCGAGGACAATCTTGAACGGTTGCGCGACATTCTCGCGCGCTCCGAACTGCAGATCTCTGATGGGCTTGGTCTGCATCGGCTCGATGGCGAGTTTCACCTCGAGATCGTTCGCGCCACCCAGAATGAGATGTTCTACAAGATCTGTTCGAGCTTTTACGCCGCCAGCGAACAGCGCATGCCGATCTATTTTGGCAAGTCCGAACGCAACATCAAATCGCACCAGGAACATCAGCAGATCTTTGACGCGCTCTACCGTCGCGACAGCATCCTGGCGCAAGCGCTGATGAACACCCATCTGGGCCGTGCCCAGAGCTACTGGACCGAGCTTCTCGACTCCAACAACGACTGGAAAGCCTCAACGCCGGAAACTCCACCGGTCGCTGTCTGATGTCTCATGTCTGAAACCATTTTCTCTACCCACCCGCTGCACCCGGAAGTCACCGCCCAACTGCAGACGCTGGGCTCGCTGGTGATCGCCTCCGAACCGTCTCCGGCAGCAATACTGGAACAAAGCGTCGGCGCCTCGATCATCGTTGTGCGCGCACCGATCGCGTCGGAGATCTTTGCGCGGGAAAAGGGCTTGCGCGCTGCAATCCGGCACGGAGCAGGGCTCGATATGATCCCGCTTGATGCGGCCACTAATGCCGGTGTGCTGGTGGCCAACGTGCCGGGCGTCAATGCCGTTACCGTGGCCGAGCATTGCATCTGGTCATCGCTGGCGCTGCTGCGCCGCTATCCTGAAGTCAGCGCCGATCTGCGCGCAGATGGCTGGGCGACGGCGCGGGCGCATTCCGATCATGGACGTGAACTGAGCGGTCGTACCATCGCCATCGTCGGCATGGGCAATGTCGGCAACGCCTTGTTCCGCATCGCCCATGGCGGGTTCAGCATGAAGGTGCTTGCCGTCACCAGCCGGCCGGAATCGTTGCCGGATGGAGCCCAGGCCGCAAGCTTGGATGAAGCGCTTGCAAACAGCGATGTGGTGGTTCTCGCGTGTCCGCTCAACGGGAACACACGCGGCATGATTGGCGCCGAGCAACTTGCACTGATGCGGCCCGGAGCAATCCTGGTCAATGTTTCCCGCGGCCCGGTTGTCCAGCAACAGGAACTTATCAAGGCGCTCCAGGCCGGTTCGATCGGCGGCGCCGTGCTCGATGTTTTTGATCAGCAGCCGCTACCCTCCGATCACCCCTATCTTGCCATGCGCAATGTCATCCTCACCCCGCACATGGCGGGCATCACCGAGGAAAGCATGCTGCGCATGGGGCAGGGCGTGGTCTGGGAAACAACCCGTATCCTGGCGGGAAAACAGCCGCGCAATTTTTGCAATCCGTCGGCGTGGAATACCTATCTCAGCCGCTTCGGCTGAACGGTTTTCCGCGCATGCCGGGCAGACTCACGGTAGCCGATCAGTTTCGTAAAAATCAATAGATACAAGATGTTATGACGTGGTTTATCGGTTCGACGAGAACTACAGCGACGAGCTCCAGTTCTCATCGCAGCTGATTTGGTTTGGCCAACGAGATCAAAAGCATGGGGCGCCAGCTTCATTTCAGATGCTGGCGCCCCGGATTCTTTAGATATGCTTCAAATAGGCGTGGCCAGCATTCTCAATCGAGGCCCAGATTGCGCCCGGTTTGCTGATCGAAGAACAGCACCTTTTCCGGCTTCCAGCTGAACTTGACGGTCTGGTCGATCTGCACCTTGACCTGCGCCGAGACGGTGGCGTGCAGATGCGTGCCGTTGATATCAAGCGTGAGGATCTTGATCACGCCGTGGTTCTCGACATCGAACACTTTGCCTGTTGCCGGCCCGTTTTCATCCAGCACCACATCTTCCGGCCGGATGCCAAAGCTAACCTTGCCGCCCTCGGGCCCATGCGGCGAGGTGACAGGCAGGGTGAACTTGCCGGCGTCCAGCACCGCGTTGCCAGCTTGCAGAGTGCCGTCCAGCAGGTTCATCGGCGGAGTGCCGACCGAGCGTGCGACAAAGGTGTTGCACGGCTTGCTGTAGATCTCCGTCGGCGTACCGACCTGCACCAGCTTGCCATGGTTGAGCACGCCGACCTTGTCGCCCATCGACATCGCCTCGACCTGGTCGTGGGTGACGAACACGAAGGTGGCGCCCAGATCACTGTGCAGCTTCTTCAACTCCACCCGCAGCACGTCGCGCAGATTCGCATCAAGCGCCGACAGCGGTTCGTCCATCAGGAAAACGCGCGGTTCGCGCACGATGGCCCGGCCGATCGAGACGCGCTGCATTTCACCGCCCGACAGCCGTTCGACCTTGCGGTCCAGCAACCGGGTGATCTGCAGTGTTTCGGCGACGCGGTCGACGCGTTCCTTGATCTGCTCAGGGGTAAAGTTCTGGGTGCGGGATTTCAGCGGAAACTCGAGATTGCCCCGTACCGTCAGCCGCGGATAGAGCGAATATTGCTGCAGCACCAATGCCACATCGCGTTCGGCCGCGTTCCATGCGGTGGCGTCCTGGCCATCGATCAGAACCTTGCCGGCGTCGGGCTTTTCGAGCCCGGCGATTATCCGTAGCGTTGTGGTCTTGCCGGCGCCGGTCTGACCCAGCAACACGAAGAACTCACCGTCCTTGATTTCCAGATCAAGCCCGCGCAGGGCGGTGTTGGGGCCGAATTTCTTGGAGATGCCCTGGAGTGTGATATTGGCCATCAGTTAGCCCCCCGCAGGTTGAGCCCGGTGGCCGTGTCAAAGAAATGTGCTTGTGAAGGATCGAGACCAACCCAGACCCGCTGGCCTTCGCCTGAGACGAAGCCGCTGGCGGTACGGGCGCGCAGCGACGTGCCGCCAAGCTGCACATCCACAATATCGTGGCTGCCCAGCGGTTCGATGTTGGTTGTCACCACTTCCACATAGCCTTCGGTTTTTTCGTGCTTGAGCAGCACCGCTTCAGGTCGAATGCCCAGCGACAATTCGGAATTGACGTTGCGCAGGTTGCTCAGCGCCGTTTCGGGAAATTCGAACCCCATCTCGACGCCATTCAACGCCACCCGGTTGGCGTCAATCCGCACTGGCGTGACGTTCATCACGGGTGAGCCCACGAATTTTGCCACGAACAGGTTTTGCGGGTGCAGGTAGACTTCGTCCGGCGGGCCCACCTGTTGCAGCACGCCGTCATGCAGGATGACGATGCGGTCAGCCAGGCTCATCGCCTCGATCTGGTCGTGGGTGACATAGACTGAGGTCGACCCGCGAGCGATGTGCAGGCGCTTTATCTCTGCGCGCATCTGTTCGCGCAGCTTGGAGTCGAGCACGCCCAGCGGTTCGTCCATCAGCAGCGCCTGTGGCCGGCGCACCAGCGCCCTGCCAATTGCCACCCGTTGCATGTCGCCACCAGACAGCGCCGACGGCTTGCGGTCGAGGTGTTCGGCGATCTGCAGCGTTTCGGCTACTTCCTTGACCGCCTTGTCACGCTCGGCGGCATTCATTCGCACGGCGCGCAGCGGGAACGCGATGTTTTCGCGCACCGTCATGTGCGGATACAGCGAAAACGACTGGAACACGAAGGCAATGTCGCGGTCGGCCGCCTTGCGGTCCTGCACTTCCTTGCCGTCGATCAGGATTTGCCCGGAGGTAACCGTCTCCAGTCCTGCAATGGCGCGCAGTGCGGTGGTCTTGCCGCCGCCGGATTGGCCCAGCATGACGACGAATTCGCCGTCTTCGATGGTCAGGTTCAAGTTCTTGAGCACCTGGTGGGCGCCGAAGAATTTTTGCACGTTGCGGATATCAATCTGGGCCATCAGACGGTCCCCGTTGTCTTGGAACCGGCGCCGGAGGCCTGGTCATTGATCTCCAGGACATCGAGCGACTCGTCGAGAAAGTCTTCTTCGGCTTCCGGGTCGGGAGCGATTTTCGAAGTAATCATGAAACTGACAAGTCCGATCAGCGTCAGCGTGACGCCATATTGATGCAGGAACAGGCTCCAGGGCTGACACAGCGAGATGATGCCGAAGATCATCAGGCCCTGCGCCGCGGGGGCAAGAATGCGCTGGTTGGTGCTGCGAAAACTCATTTGCGGATCGCTCCGAAGGACATGCCGCGCAGCAAGTGGTTGCGCAGAAGGAAGGTGAAGATGGCCACCGGGATCAGGAACAGCAATGTACCTGAGGCGATCACGGTCCAGTCCGGCAGACCGCTGCCCACCTGTGAGGGGATGTAGGGCGGCGCGGTCTGGGCATTGCGGTTGGTCATGATCAACGCGAACGCATATTCGTTCCAGGCGGTAATGAAGCAGAACACCGCAGTGGCTGCCATACCGGTCAGCGCTTCGGGAAGCACCACCTTGAAGAACGCCTGCATCCGCGTGTAGCCATCGACCAGTGCCGCTTCTTCATATTCGCGCGGAATTTCGTCGATGAAGCCCTTCATGATCCACACCGCAAAACTCAGGTTGAAGGCGGTATAGAGAATGATCAGTCCCAAATGCGTGTCGTTGAGGCCGACGACGCGGTACATCAGGAACATCGGGATGGCGACCACCACCGGTGGCAGCATTCGGGTCGAGAGGATGAAGAAAAGCCAGTCATCCTCGCCTTTTACCTTGAAGCGGCTGAACCCGTAGGCCGTCAACGTGCCCATCGATACCGCGAGCACGGTGGATATGATCGAGATGATCAGCGAATTCTTGAAGCGGTCGCCATAGCCTGACGACTTGACCTCACCGGTCTTGCCGTTGCGCACCACCTTCTCGCCGCCATCGAACACCATCTGTTCCCACCAGGGGGCTGCGGCGTATTCTTCGGGAGTAGGCTGGTCGCGCAGTTGCGAGCGCTTGGTAAACAGCTTGACGAATGGCGATACCGTCGGCTCGAAAATCACCGTGGGCGGGATCGTCGTGGCGAGGTTTCGTGGTTTGAACGATGTCGAGGCGATCCAGTAGATCGGCGCGAGCATCACAGCCAGGGCGACGAACACGGCGATAATCGCGACCCGGTTCGTCCATTTTTCACTGGGGGTGCGGACTCCGGCCATCTTAGCGCGCCTTCACTTTGTTGAGGTATTTCACATAGATATTGGTAATCGCCACGACCATGATCAGCACGATGTAGGCGAGCGCCGATGACATTCCTGTCTGCCATTCCTGGAACGCCATCTTGTACAGACGGATGGCGATCAGTTCGGTTGTCGGTTGCGACGACAGCACATAGGCCAGATCGAAGGTCTTGAAGGCCTCCATGGTGCGGAAAATGATGGCAATCATCAGAATCGGCGCGACCAGCGGCAGGGTGATGCGGAAGAAGGTGTAGGTGCCAGATGCACGGTCGATCTCGGCAGCCTCGTAAAGATGCTTCGGCACGGCCGACAGACCGGCCAGCGAGAGCAGCATCACGAACGGCGCCCACATCCAGATATCGACAATGGCAATCGCGTAGAGCGCCATGTCGGGGTCGGCCAGCCATTCGAATTTATCGAGCCCGAAGAAGTAGTTGATGATGCCGAAATTCGGATCGTACAGCAGCTTCCAGAACAGCCCGACAACCGCCATCGAAAGCATCATCGGCAACAGCAGCAGTGTCGTTATCAGACCCTTGGCCGGAATTGAGCGATTGAGCAGCATGGCAAGGCCAAAGCCGACAATCACCTGTCCCGTCACCGAAATCAGCACATATTGAGCGGTAATCGAGAAATTCTTCCAGATGAACGGATCGCTGAGCAGGTCACGATAATTCTGCAGGCCAACGAACTGGGCCGGCGCGTTGGTCGACGCGCGGAAATCGGTGAACGAATAGGCCAGCGAGTACAACAGCGGGAAGATGTTGAAGATGATCAGAAACGCAATCGTCGGAATAATGAACAGGTTGCGGATGGTCAGGTCACTCAGACCTTTCGCGGCGGCGCGCGAATTCGGGTCCAAATTGGTCATGACTTGGGGCGCCACGGGTGAATATCCTTGCGTTTCAACAGGTTGGGAAATAGGGGGCGCCGTAGCGCCCCCAAAGTTGCAGTCTCGGCAGGGCTGTTACTTGCCGCGGCCGTACTTGGCGAAAGTGGCTTTCCAGTCGCCCGCCAGTGCATCCAGCGTGTCTTTGGCTGTACCTTCATCACCGACGATGAAGGGGTACAGGCGCTGGTTGGCCGAGGTCAGCAGTTCCGCAAATTCCGGCACTGCCCAGAAGTCCTTGACCTTGAACATGGTCTGGTAGAACGCTTCGTTGTAAGGCGTAGCCTGACGGAATTCATCGGATTTCAGCACCGCAGCACTTGCAGTGTAGCCACCCAGTTCGGCCCAACGCTTCTGGGTTTCGTCCTTGATGAACCATTCCAGGAATTTCATCGCCTCTTCCTGATTCTCGGAATACTTGACGATGGAAATGCCCTGCCCACCGAGAGCCGCGAACTGATCGCCATCCGGACCGGCCGGGTTGGCGAAGAAGCCGGTATTGGCTGCATGCGGGTTGGAAGCCTCGTTCAGCAGAGCCGGGAAGAAGGCAAAATAGTTCATCGACATGGCCACAAGGCCTTCGGTGATCGCCTGGTTGTTTTCAACGAAGAAGGTCTTGGCCCAGCCCGGAGGCGTGAAGCTGTAGAGCTTCTTGTAGTTTTCAAGCGCTGCGACTGCCTTGTCGCTGTTTACGTAGCCCTCAACTTCGTAGGTTTCGAAGTTGCCCAGATCCGCCCCGTAGGAGAAGATCGCGTTTTCCACGCCCATGACCATCGCGTCATAGGAGTTGTCGGTGTAGATGGCGATGCCGTAGCGATTTTCGTCCGGACGGTGGAAAAACTCGGCAATGTCCGTGAGTTCCTTCCAGGTCTTTGGCGGGGCCAGATCGTAGCCGTATTTTTCCTTGAAGGCCGACATTTCGGCAGGATCTTCGAACCAGTCCTTGCGATAGGACCAACCGACCGCGTCGCCCTCGGCCGGAACGGCCCAGTACTTGCCGGAGTTGCCCGGATATTCGGCGTAATATTTCACTGTGGCGGGCGCCATCACTTCGCTGAGATTGTGCTCGTTGAAGAAGTCGGTCAGGTCGACATAGTGACCGCCTTCGGAAGCGGCTCCCAGCCACTGGCTGTCGCCAACGATCATATCGTAGGCTGAACCGCGGGCGTTGAATTCGGTAAAGGCTTTCGTCTGGAAGTCGGCCCAGGGTGTGGTCTCGACGGTCACCGAAACCCCGGTTTCCGCTTCATACTCGTTGACCAGTTCCTGAAGATAGTTGGCCGGGTCCCATTCGGCCCAGAAAATAGTCAGTTCCTGAGCAAAGGCCGAGGTGCTGCTTGCCAGGGCAAGTGCAAGTCCGCCGGCAATGCCGATGAGTTTATTACGCATTATTATTCCTCCCGTTGATACACATTCTCTAAACAGTGGCCGGCAGATCCGGTGTCAGGCCCACGGCAGCGTTGCCGCAATTTCCAACCGGTGCCGGTATGCTCCAGTCCTGCGATGCTCACGGTAACCCTCCGTAGTCACCGTTGCTTCCGAAGTGGTATTACCAAAATACATATCGGTCAAGCCGTTCCCTTCACTCCCCCCTCTTGTCTCTTGCCCCGTTATCCTCAAAAAAGTGCCATAGTATATAGGCAAATCGATGTTTATCCGGCTGGCGTTGTGATATGGCCTAGCTATCATGAAAAGAGATGATGTCATTATTGGTAGGACCAGATCAAGCCTAATCGTTTGTCTTCCCTTTGGTTTGCGTCTCAGCGATGGCCGATCGAACCAGGGCGCAGGCCGCCCACTTGGCGATCTGCGCGGATTGCACCGCTTCAAGCCCGCAAATGTCTTTCAGCACCGCATAGGCCTCGATGCCGAAAATCATCGAGATGGCATGGGTGAGGCGATCGAACTGTTCCGCCTGGAGTGTTCCGCGCAGCGGCGACAGCGCCAGGTCGATCAGTTCCAGGCGGTGCCCCCGCACAAAGCGTGGTTCCTGCCCAAGCGCGCCAACCTGCGCACGCGCCCATTGGTCCAGCGACAGTCTCAGCGATGCCTTGAAGGTGGCTTCGAACTCGGCGATGCGCGGAAGCGACTTGTCGAAAAGGTCGCCAATGCGTTCCTCGGCATCGGCGGAGCCGCTCTGCCAGGTAAGGATCGGGCCCAGCGCTTCATCCACAACCGCGTGGACCAGGGCGGCCTCGCTCGGAAAATACCGGTATGCCGTCGCCCGCGAAACTTCGGCTGCTTCCGCTACCTCGCTGACCGAGGGGGTGACACCGGACTGCATCAGTCGGGTCGCGGTCTTGATCATCAACCTGCGGGTTCGGGCACGCGGGCCGCGGTCAGTGGCAGTTTCGGATTGGGTCGATTGACGTGAGACTTTCATGTCAATACGATACGTGAGTCTCAAAAAATCGCAACCGTGAAATTGCAGTGTTTGGGACAGTGGAAAACGCCCGGAGGAGGGCGCACGCACAAAGGGGAGGCAATAGTGAAGAAAATCTATGTGGTCGGTACCGCCGACACAAAGGGGCCAGAGCTCGCCTACCTGGCAGATCTGCTTGCCCGATCAGGCCTTTCGGTGCTGCGCGTCGATGTCGGGACACGTACGCCGACCATTGATGTCGACATTCCGGCTACCGAAGTCGCCGGCCATCATCCAGACGGTGCCGGTGCGGCACTTGAAGGCGATGATCGCGGCGTTGCAGTCACGGCCATGGGCGCGGCGTTCGCGCGTTTTCTCGCTAGCCGCCAGGACGTCGGTGGAATCATCGGCATTGGCGGTGGCGGTGGCACTTCGATCATCACCACCGGCATGCAGGCGCTGCCCTACGGCCTGCCGAAGATCATGGTTTCCACGCTGGCATCGGGCGATGTGTCGCCCTATGTCGATATTTCCGACATCATCATGATGCCGTCTGTCACCGATTTCGCCGGGCTCAACCAGCTAAGCCGGATGATCCTGCACAATGCGGCGCAGGCGATCGCGGGGATGGCCCGCACACCCTATCGCCCATCTGCCGGTCAGCCTTCAATTGGACTGACCATGTTCGGCGTCACCACCCCCTGCGTCATGTCAATTGTCGAGCATTTGCAGAATGAACGCGACTGCATGGTGTTCCATGCCACCGGGGTCGGTGGCCGGACGATGGAAAAACTGGTCGACGACGGCGTGTTGGCAGGTGTGCTCGACATCACCACTACCGAGGTCTGCGACATGCTCCTGGGCGGCGTGCTGCCTTCGGCGCCATCGCGCTTTGATGCCATCGCCCGCACCGGCGTTCCCTATGTCGGATCGGTTGGCGCGCTTGACATGGTCAATTTCTGGGCGCCCGACACGGTTCCCGAGGCTTTCACCGGTCGCCTGTTCCATCACCACAATCCCAATGTGACGCTGATGCGCACCAACGTCGACGAATGCCGCCGCATTGGCGACTGGATCGGCCGCAAGCTCAGCGCCTGCACCGGCCCGGTCCGCTTTCTGATTCCCGAACTGGGTGTCTCGGCGCTGGATATAGAGGGTGGCGATTTCTTCGATCCGGAAGCCGATGCGGCTCTCTTTGAAGCGCTTGAAAATGCATTCGTGGCGACCGCCGCGCGGCGCATCGAACGTCTTCCCCTTCACATCAACGATCCGGCCTTCGCCAAGGCGGCGGCCGATGCCTTCCTTTCCATCAACTGAAAGAACACCCATGCCCGCAATTGCACGCAAGGACATACTTACCCGCCTCAACGGCATGATTGCCGCAGGCGAACACATCATCGGCGGCGGCGCCGGCACTGGCCTGTCAGCCAAGGCCGAGGAAGCCGGCGGCATCGATCTCATCATCATCTACAATTCCGGCCGTTACCGGATGGCCGGCCGTGGCTCGGCTGCAGGCTTGCTCGCCTATGGCAATGCCAACGAAATCGTCAAGGAAATGGCGGTTGAAGTGCTGCCGGTGGTGGCCAACACGCCGGTACTGGCCGGCGTCAACGGCACCGATCCGTTCGTTCTGATGCCGCAATTCCTGGCCGAACTGAAGACGATGGGCTTCTCCGGGGTACAGAATTTCCCGACCGTCGGCCTGTTCGATGGCGCCATGCGCCAGAGTTTTGAAGAAACCGGCATGGGGTACGGCCTCGAAGTCGAAATGATCGCCGCCGCCCATGAGCTCGATCTGCTGACCACGCCCTATGTCTTCAATGCCGCGGAAAGCGAAGCGATGACCCGCGCCGGCGCCGACATCATCGTGGCCCATATGGGTGTCACCACCGGCGGCAGTATCGGCGCGACATCGGCCAAAAGCCTCGATGATTGCGTCAAGCAGATCGATGAGATCGCTGCTGCGGCGCGGGCGGTTCGCAACGACATCATTATCCTGTGCCATGGCGGTCCGATCTCGATGCCCGATGACGCCGCCTATGTGCTGTCGCGCTGCAACGGCTGCCACGGTTTTTACGGCGCCAGTTCTGCGGAGCGGCTGCCGGCGGAGACGGCCATCCGCGACCAGATTCGCGCTTTCAAATCACTGCCCAACAAGAAAGGAACGGGAGCATGAGCGAGACCCTTTTCATCTACCCCGAAGCCGTCGATCGTTTTGCCTTTGACTGGGGACACCTGACGGTCACCTGCGGCCCTTCGGTCAATGGCGCGGGCCGGTTTTCCGCCGGCGTCGTGCATGTGCCGCCAGGCCAGGGCCATACCCGCCACAATCATCCCGGCTCCGAGGAAATCATCTATGTGCTGAAAGGCAGCGGCGAACAGATGGTCGAGGACACCGAAGGCAATCCGGTCACCGAGCAGGTTCGCGCCGGCTGCACCATCTTCGTGCCGGAAGGCCGCTTTCACTCGACCCTGAACACGGGCAAGGTGCCGATGAAGCTGTTCGTGGTCTACAGCCCCGCGGGTCCGGAGGAATTGCTGCGCGATCTTCCCGACTTCCGTCTCGTCACTCCACCCCACGCCTGATTGAGGGAGGCTCCCATGAAGCATGACATCCAGCCCTTGCACGCCGCATCGGTCAATGATCTGCCCTATACGTTCAAACAGCTTGACACTGCGATGGAGGCAGCCGGCCTTGACGCGCTGGTCGCCACCTCCAAGCACAATGTCCGCTATTTGCTTGGCGGCTATCAGTTCCTGTTTTTCGCGGCGATGGATGCAATCGGCCAGAGCCGCTATCTGCCCGCCTTTGTCTATCTGCGCGGTGAGGGAGACAAGACTGCCTATTTCGCCAACAAGATGGAAGCCCAGGAGCACCAGGTGGCCCCGTTCTGGGTGCCGGAATTCCGCCCCGATCACTGGGGGTCGGTCGATGTCATGCAGGCCGCAGCCGACTATCTGCAGAAATGTGGCGTCGCCAGCGGGCGGATCGGCTTTGAATCCGCCTTCATGCCCAAGGACGGTTATGACGCGCTCGCCACGGCACTGCCGCAGGCAACGATAGTCGACGCCAGCATGGTTCTCACCCGGTTGCGGATGATCAAGTCGAAGCCGGAACTGGATCTGCTGCGTGAGGCCACGGCGCGAATCAGCCAATCCATGCAGGCGACCATTCTTGCCGCCGGCGAAGGCAGTTCCAAACACGAGATCATCGAGCAGCTGCGCCAGGAGGAAACCAAGCGCGGAATGGCGTTCGAATATTGCCTGCTCACGCTGGGAGACAGCCATAACCGGGCGGGCTCGGACCAGACCTGGAATAAGGGCGAGGTGTTGTCGATCGATTCGGGTGGTAATCTTCACGGCTATATCGGCGACATTTGCCGGATGGGCGTGCTTGGCGAGCCCGATTCCGAACTGGTCGATCTTCTGGCCGAGGTCGAAGCCGTGCAGCAGGCAGCTTTTGCGAAGATCGCACCGGGAAAAACCGGCGCCGAGATGATTGCAGCCGGCGAAGCCGAGCTCAGGCGGGGACCAAATGCGGCGCACAATGATTTCTTTGCCCATGGCATGGGGTTGATCAGCCACGAGGCGCCGTTCCTGATGACCAACCATCCGGTTGCCTACGAGGGTAGCGATGCCGACATGCCGTTCCAGCCGGGCCTGGTGTTGTCGGTGGAAACCACGATGCACCACCCGAACCGCGGCTTCATCAAGCTCGAGGATACCGTCATCGTCACCGAGGACGGGTATGAATTGTTTGGCGCCGACAACCGGGACTGGATTGTAAGGTCTGCTGATTGAGGCGTTTTCGCCTTCTCAAGATGCGCGGGGCCTGTCAGCCGGGCGCATCAGGCTGCCTGTTCTGAGCGGATCGGGATTTTGCTTCCCGCCAGCCGGCGCAGCTGCAGCCAGGCGTCATCCAGATCGCCGGCTTGATCGAGCAGGTCATAATTGCCCGGCGCTGTCGACAGTTCAGCGTAGAGTTGCGCCGAGAGCTGGCACAAATTGTTGAGGCAGGCATAAATCAGCTGCTTTTGGCGGAGTGACACATTCGGCGCTTCAATTGCACGAATGATCTGCGGTTGCTTCTCTGCATAGAAGTTTTGCAGTTTTTCCAGTCGAAGGGCAGGGGGCATCTATGCAATCCTGATTGGAGTTGTAAGTTGGAACTCAAATCACGCTTTTGCACTACAGAACTGACTTGAAATTAGTATTCAAATTCGCCGATTCGGTGGGAATTGTCTATTAGTGGTTTTTTAGGGCATATCGGTCCTTACAATGAGACAGACGGAATTGCCTCTATGCTTGGGATCGGCAATCCGGCTGAGCGCGATTGGGGTGGTCGTCCAGGCAGGCACGGGCGGGGCGGATTCGCCCGCAAGGGTTGCGATACGCGCCCGATTTGATTGCCCGGGAACCGGGTATTCGCACCTGCCAGGCCAGCTCTGCTCCACCCCGCAGTGCAGCAAAGAAATTCTGCCTCGCAATAGCCACATCCGCACCAATCCGGTACACCGTGGCGGTTGACTGTTCTTACCCCGCGAGCCATGGCCATGACCGACCCAGCCGACCGCGAAGATGAAACCATGATGCCGCCGCCCGCCTCGGAATCCGTTGATCATGACGAGATTTACGGCGAGGACGGTTCGATCCGTCAGGATTACCTGGCCAGGGTCGGCGCGGCGATTGCCGACCGGGATGTTCTGTTCCTGCGTGAACACGTCACGCGCCTGCACGAATCCGAACTGGGTGATCTGCTCGAGGCCATCAATGCACCGCAGCGCCAGGCGCTGGTGGAGTTGCTCGGCGACGATTTCGACTTCGCCTCGCTGACTGAAGTCGACGAAGCCATTCGCCTGGAAATCATTGAATCTTTGCCCAACGCCCGGATCGCCGAAGCGCTGGGTGATCTTGATTCCGATGACGCGGTCTACATTCTCGAGGATCTCGACGAGGAGGATCAGCTCGAGATTCTGGCGGCGCTTCCGTTTACCGAACGGGTCCGGCTGCGTCGCTCGCTCGATTATCCCGAAGACACTGCCGGTCGGCGCATGCAGACCGAGTTTGTCGCGGTGCCGCCGTTCTGGACCGTCGGTCAGACCATCGACTACATGCGCGACGAGGAAAATCTGCCCGACAGCTTTAGCCAGATTTTCGTGATCGATCCGACCTTCAAGCTGCTCGGCGCCGTCGATCTCGACCGCATCCTGCGCACCAAGCGTCAGACCCGCATCGAAGATGTGATGGATGAAACGCGCTATCGCATCGATGCGGAGATGGACCAGGAAGAGGCAGCGCAGCTGTTTGAACAGTATGACCTGCTGTCCGCCGCCGTGGTCGACGAGAACGAACGGCTCGTCGGCGTGCTGACCATCGATGACGTGGTCGACGTCATTCACGAGGAAGCCGACGAGGACATCAAGCGCCTGGGTGGTGTTGGCGACGAAGAGCTTTCCGACAACATCCTGTCGACCGTGCGCTCGCGTTTCAGCTGGCTGCTGATCAACCTTGCCACCGCCATCCTCGCCTCCGCGGTGATCAGCATGTTCGACGCCACCATCGAGCAGATGGTGGCGCTCGCGGTGCTGATGCCGATTGTCGCCTCGATGGGCGGCAATGCCGGCACCCAGACCATGACCGTGACCGTGCGCGCGCTCGCCACCCGCGATATCGACATCTACAATGCCGGCCGCATCATCCGTCGTGAAGCGGCGGTCGGCCTGATCAACGGTCTGTTGTTTGCCGCCATCATCGGCGTGGTCGCCGGGCTCTGGTTTGCCAGCCCCGGCCTTGGCGGCATCATTGCCGCGGCCATGGTGGTCAACATGCTGGCAGCAGCTCTCGCCGGCATCCTTCTGCCTCTGCTGCTCGACAAGGTTGGCGCCGATCCGGCAATCTCGTCGGCCGTGTTTGTGACCACCGTTACCGACGTGGTCGGGTTCTTCGCGTTCCTCGGCCTTGCCGGCTGGTGGTTGTCATTCGCCTGATTTCCGGTGGCCTTGCAGTAGTCAAAAAGCGGATTTTGACTTATACGTAAGCGTAAGAGGCCCCGACACATTTTCAGGAATGATCCATTTTGGATAAGTATTTCACCATAACCGAATTGACTCGCGAGTTCGGAATCTCCACCCGGACATTGCGGTTCTACGAGGACGAGGGGCTCATTCAGCCCGAGCGCCGCGGTCGCACACGCTTGTTTCGGCCCGCCGACCGGCGCATGATCCAGGAGATCCTGCGCGGACGCCGTATCGGTTTCAGCATCGCCGAAATCCGCGAAATCATCCAAGTCTATCGCGATCCGCCGGGCGAGGCGGGGCAGTTGCGTCTGCTGATGCGCAAGATCGAGGAAAAACGCGAAGATCTGCGCCAGAAGCGCAAGGACATCGAGGACACGCTGGTCGAACTCGACAACATCGAGGAATCCTGCCTCAACCGCCTCGCCGAAATCGGCGTCAATACCTGACGCTTGCGGTTACGCTGGGTCGATTGAGGTGCTGTGCGTTCTGATAAGCGCGCATTACGGCTTCATGCCCCTGATTTGATGCTAGTTTTCAGCCGTTCAAAGAAATCAGTTTGAGTAACAGCGTGAATGGTGCGCCATATCCGCCATTTCATGAAAGCCGGTTGGTCCCAATGCGAACCTTCACGATATCCGGAGTGACAACATCTCCTGGTGTGTTTGGGCGGAGAATGTGAACTTCGATGTGTGGGGAATGTATAACGGAAACGGGGCCGTACCTGTCAGGCATCTTATTGGAACGAAGTCGGGAAAGCAGACGTTCCGCGTTGATAGGCGCGGCGTCACTTACGGCCGTGAGCGGACCTTGGTGCTCACTGCAGCGAAAGGCAGCAGTGAGCACTTGGAAGACATTCGTTTTGGACCTATTGATCAACAAAACGGAGCCAGATAATGCACAAATTTCCAGAACTATCCGAACGTCATTCTGACCCGACAACCTTTCCTCCTGGCGTCGCTTTCATGGACGGTCAATATCTGCCGATTAGTGAAGCGAAAATATCCGTACTGGACAACGGCTTGCTCCACTCCGATGCGACATATGACGTAGTACATGTATGGAAAGGTGCATTTTTTAGACTCGATGACCATCTTAATCGCTTTTTTGGGGGTGTCGAAAAGCTGCACATGTCGATCCCTTACAATTCGGCGCAGATTGCTGAAATTTTGCACAACTGCGTGGCGTTGTCTGGATTGCAGAACGCTTATGTTGAATTCATCTGCACACGCGGAACGTCGCCGACATTTAGTCGCGACCCTCGCAATTCCGTAAATCGTTTCATTGCATTTGCGATCCCATTTGGATCGGTCGCCAATCCCGGACAGATGGAACGAGGGTTGCACGCATCTATTACGGATATTGTGCGTATTTCACCGCAGTCGGTCGATCCTACTGTGAAGAACTATCATTGGCTGGACTTGGTGATGGGGCTTTATCTGGCCTATGATCGAGGCGCAGAGACCGCCATTCTTGTCGATAACAATGGCAACATTGCCGAGGGACCGGGCTTCAATGTTTTCACCGTTAAGGATGGAGCCATTTCTACACCCGACCATGGGGTGTTGATGGGAATAACCCGTCAAACGGTTATTGAAATATGCGCTGCCATGAAGATCAGTTGCGTAAAACGCGCAATTTCCCCGGACGAACTAAGGACGGCAGACGAGGTTTTTATCACATCAACGGCAGGCGGAGTCATGCCCGTCACCAAGATTGACGAAACACCGATCGGCTCAGGACTTGTTGGCTCCCTCACCACACAGATCACCAAGAGTTATTGGCAAATGCATGAGCAAGGAGAAAGTCGAACCGCCATTCGCTATCCGGCAAATGCAAGTTAACGAGGAGCGAAGGGTAACTTTTTCCACACACCTGACCTTGGTGCGATCAGCAGCGAAGCGCCGCTTTCCGCCCAGTCAAGACCTTGGTGCTGAGTGCCGCGAATGGCTGCTTACGGGAGTTGAGTCCAAGATCGCGGACGACAGGAATGAGGGCGCAAAACAGTCATTAAACTAGCTACAGCACCAAGATCGGCTAAGGCCGGAAAGCGCCTACGCAAGGCCGATCCCTCGCACCCACCCGCGTCTCAGATCCAGCGGCGGACCTTGCGGCAATAGGTTTCATACTGGTAGCCGAACAGCGCGATCAGGTGGTTTTCCTCGCGCCGCACTGCCAGCACATGCGTGAGCACGCCATCGAGCGGCGCCAGCAGCAAAAGCCAGCCGTTCAATGAAAACAGCCCCAGACCGGCCATCAGCAGCATGTTGGCGACATAGATCGGGTTGCGGCTGTAGCGGAACGGGCCCTGGGTGACGAGATGCGTCGAACCGCGGTTGGGCAGGATTGTGGTGTGGGCGTCGTTGAGCGTTTTCATCGCCCACAGGTCGACCCCCAGCCCCAGTGCCACCAGCATTGCGCCGAGCACGCGCGCGCCGGCAAATTCCAGCGGTACCGGCACCAGCATGCCGAGCGCGATGGCAACGAGCGTCAGGCTTACAATCAGGATCGGTGGCCAGGGGATCAGGTTCGGTCGTGCCCGGTAGGCGTTCATGGTGTCCTTTCCTGGTCGACTATCAGGCCAGCGTTCGTTTTCGTTGCAAATCTCGGTTCTCATGGCAGCGCCTTTGCCGTGCATTGCTCGGCAATGACGTTGACCCGGCTGTCGGAGTCCGCGGTGATCGTGCCAGCCACAAACCCGTTGAACAAACCCTTGGAAAGCAGTTCATCGGTCACGCAGCCGCAGAATTTGGTACAAAACTCCGCGTCGTTGTCGCGCATGCAGTTCGCTTCGCATTCCGAAACGAAGCGGGGCAGCGGATCGGGCGCCTGAGCCGGTGCGACCTGCGCGAAACTCCATAGCAGAGCCAGCAGCACCGGTTGATGCAACAGATAAAAGGCCAGACTGTGACGGCTGCACAGCCGCAACACCCGTGTCAGCAAGTTATCCCCAGCCCTGTATTCAGCAAGCCGTGCCGCCAGCCCGTAGCGGAGCGCCAGTTGCGCGCAGCCCAGCCCGATCAGGAAAGGCCCGAGCCAAGGCAGCAGCGGGACATAGTCGTTTGCCCGCGGTGGAACTGTCGACAGCCCGACCCAGTAGAGCCAGATCGTGTTGAACACCTCGTTGCCATAAAACCGCGGCAGCACCAGGCAGGCCACGCCCGCCAGCAGCGCCACCAGCCCCGGCAGCCGCAGAAACAAGAGCCCGATCACGCTTGCTGCGGCGATCGCATGCAGGATGCCGAAAAAGATGAAGGCGTCGGGCGTGGCGAATATCGTGGCGATGGTGATCAGCGCCGCCGCCGCGACAATGGTGACAAGCCGCTTGATGTAGGCTCTCGGCTTGAGCCCTGCGGCATGCGCCAGCGCCAGACTGACACCAGCCACAAACAGAAACGACGCCGCGATCGAGCGGGCATAGATTTTCAGCCAGCCATGGTTGGCCGTGCCGGGATCGAGGTAGCCGAACAGTTCCAGATCCCAGGCAAAATGGTAGGAAGCCATGGCAAACAGCGCCAGCCCTCTGAACAGATCGAGCCCGTCGACGCGGAATCTCGGTTTGCCTGCGGGCAGGGCCTTGTCAGTGCTGTCTGTCAAGCTAGGGTCTCCCGGTGCGGAAGGCGCTGATGCCGACTCGCGCCAAGAGATTAGCAAAAGGAGGCCACGATGCATCTGGTAAAGGCGGGCGGCGCGGAATTTCCCGCCATCGGGCTTGGCACCTATACGCTCAAGGGCGATCAGTGCCGCGATCTTGTGGCCCATGCGCTCGACGTCGGCTATCGGCATATCGATACCGCCGCCCTGTATGACAATGAAGCCGCCGTCGGCGAGGGGCTGCGGGCGTCGGCAACGCCGCGTGACGATATTTTTCTGACCACCAAGGTCTGGTACACCGAGATTGGCGCCCGCGCGCTCGAAGCTTCCGCAGAGGCCAGCCTCAAGCGCCTGGGGCTCGATCATGTCGATCTTCTGTTGATCCACTGGCCCAACCCGGAGGTTCCGCTGGCCGAGTCAATCGGCGCACTCAACCGGGTGCGCGAACGCGGTCTCACACGCCATATCGGGGTGTCCAACTTCACCCGGCCGCTGCTTGAACAGGCGGTGGCACTGTCGGCGGCACCGCTGGTCTGCAATCAGGCCGAATATCACCCCCAACTAAATCAAAGCGCGCTTCTGGCCACCATGCGCAAACACGACATAGCGTTCGTGTCGCATAGTCCTCTCGGCCGCGGCGAGACGCTGTCTTCGCCGGCAATCACCGATGCAGCCCGCACCCACGGCAAGACGCCCGGTCAGATCATCCTGCGCTGGCACATTCAACAGCCCGGCGTGGCCGCCATCCCGCGAACCGCCAATCCGGCGCGGCTGTCCGAAAACATCGTTCTGTTCGATTTTGCGCTTTCCGACGCCGAAATGGCGGCGATCTCGGCGCTGGGTTCAGCCGGCCGCCGGTTTTGCGACTATGCTTTCGCTCCGGAATGGGACCGCAACTGAGCGGTGCCGCCCCTGGCCACCAAGAGGCCGCTGAGCACGAGGCAGACCGCAATCACAAGGCTGAGTGAAAGCTTCTCGCCAAGGATGATCACCCCCAGAGCCACGCCGAACACCGGCACGAAATTGATCGACAGCGAAAACCGCGAATAACCGATAGCCCGGATCAGATGAAACCGCAGGATATAGGCGATGCCGGTGGGAAAAATGCCGAGGAACAGCAAAGCCGCGATGGATTCGGAACTCAGATCCGTCGGCGGCGCGCCTTCCGCCATCAAGGCGATCGGGATCAGCATCATGGTCCCCAGACCGAGCGCCAGGCAGGCCAGCCTGACCGGCGGCATGTCGATTTTCCGGATCAGCAGGCCGGCCACAACATAACAAAGTGATCCGCCGAGCGCTGCCAGCTTGGCCTGCAGCGAACCGTCGCCGAGCCCGGCCACCGCACTCGGGCCGACCAGCACCAGGATCCCGGCAAAGCCGAGGATGACTGACACCAGCTTGCGCCCGGTCATGCGGTCGTCATCGGTGAGAAAATGGCTGCCCAGCAATGCCAGAAATGGCCCGGTGCCCATCAACAGCGCCAGTACCCCGGCATCGGTCGATTTGCCGGCCCAGGCAATCAGGAAGAACGGCACCACCATGTTCAGCACCGCCATGCCTGTGATCAACGCCCATTGGTTGGCAGATTTCGGAAACATCAACCCGCGCCAGATCGCATAGGGCGCCAGCACCGCAAACCCGAGGCTGACCCGGATAGCCGCCAGCCACAGCGGCCCGGTTTCCGGCACGGCAATGCGGATCGCTACAAACGCCGAGCCCCAGATCAGCGCGGTAAAAATCATCAGCCCGAGATCGGTGCGCGTCGGCGTGCGCAGCGCCTGTGCCGAGCTCATGGTGCTGGCGGGGTGCTCTTTTGGGGCAGAGCAAGCCGGTAGACGCCGCGAAAATTGTCGGGATCCGTGGGCTTGCCCTTGCGCAGGATCTCGATCTCTCCGGCCTTGGCCATCTCCACCGACACGGCCCGCAGCGGCTTCATCAACCGGCTCCACTGCTTTTCGTCGCTGCCGGCAAGCGCGCGGGCGGCATCCGAGGGGCTGATGCTCTTGCCCGGCGCCAGTTTGCCAAGCAGGGCGAGAATGGCGGCACGCAACGCGTCCGGCCGGTGTGAAGGATCAGATGTCACGATCGATGGTCTCCTCAAGCACGGCGCTGCGTGCGGCGGAAAAGAATTGTCGTCTCAGCAGCACCAGAATGACCAGCGTGGTCGTGCCCAGAAACATCCACGGCCCCGCAAACCAGCCCAGATAGCCCATCGACATGAATGTCGCCCTGAGCCCGCCGTTGAAATGCCGTCCGGCCAGAGTGTTGACGATTGCTGCGCGGTCTGCCGCGGCATTGAGCGCCGTGTGGTCGTCGGCCAGTTCGTCCTTCATCGGAATCGCGCCGAACAGGATCGAGGTGTAGTTGAACAGCCGGTACGACCATCCATATTTGAAAAACGCATAGGCGAAGATCGCGATCAGCCCGAACACCTTGATCTCGAAGGCGCCACGGTCGGCCACAAGCGGTATCGGCAGTTCGTCGGCCACCTCGAGAACCTGCTCGGTGGCGCCCAGCAGCGCGAAGCAGCCACCAATGGCGAAAATCGTCGTCGAGGCAAAAAACGCGGTGCCGTTCTGCAGTCCGGCCAGGATCGCGGTGTCGATCATGCGAAGGTCGCGATGCGCCGCAGTCCGCATCCACGTCTTGCGGTGCTGGTTCATGGCTCTGGTCAGGCTCACGCGTTTGACCGCGAAGCGGCCGTCGGTCAGCGCTGCGTAGGCCGTCCAGGCCACGGCAAACCATGCAAGCGCGAGATAATCATAGTCTGTCATGGCTTGCTTTTGACATGTCGGCGGGGGCTTGGCAAAGGGGGATTGGTAAACGCTGGGATTAACCATGCGTTTACCTTTGTGGTTAACTGTGTGTCCCGGATCGGGACAGATTCGCAAGGTTATCCGGCAAGTCCTTGATTTGTCGTCAAGCCATGTGCAGACCGGGTGGCTGCTATGAAATCTTGGCCTTGGAATCGCCTTTTTTGCAGTTGCGAAAAGATGACTGAAACGTTAAACACCCGGCTCTGCGCTGAGCGAATCCTAACGGATGTCGCGGCTGGAATTAAAGAGCTCAACCGGAGTCACCATGGAAGAGATCGCACATAAATCCTGCTGGGGCATCACCGCCCGCGCAGTGATCGGGTTTTCAGGAATTCTCGCACTGGCCTACCTTTTCGGCGGCATCTGAGCGACAGGTTGTACAGACAAGGCAGCGCATGACCCCAAGGGTGTCAGCGCTGCTTTTTCTTTGCCTTCAGGAAATTTTTGACCGGTTGGACAAAGTGTCGCCAGAACGGCATTTGCTGTCGGCGTGATTGACGCGCGAGCGCGCGGTGCTCATGTAGAGTGAATGTTCAGCGGGGAGGCTACCATCCGATGTTTCTGTCAGTTTTCGATGTTTTCAAGATCGGTGTCGGACCTTCGAGTTCGCACACGATGGGGCCTATGTCGGCGGCCGTGCGCTTCCTCGATGAATTGGCTGGTAACGACTGGCCCCGGCCGGCGGGCGCCCAGGTTAAGGCAATCACCGCAAGCCTGCATGGCTCGCTGGCTTTCACCGGCATTGGCCACGGCACCGGCCGGGCGGTGGTGCTGGGACTGACCGGACAATTGCCGGAGACGGTCAATCCCGACGAGATGGACGCCATCATTGCCGAGGTCGAGCGCACGCGGAAAATTTCGCCACCCGGCCACCCCCAATACCAGTTCGATCCCAAGACAGACCTCGTGTTCGACAAGACCAAACCCTTGCCCGGCCACGCCAACGGCATGGCCTTCAACGCCTTTGACCGTGATGGCGCGATGCTGCTCAGACGGATCTATTATTCGGTCGGTGGTGGCTTTGTGGTGACCGATACCGAACTTGAAGCACTCAAGGCCACCAAGAAGGCAGCGGTCGACAAGAGCGTGCCCCATCCCTTCGCCAACGCCAAGCAGATGCTGGAAATGGCGGCGCGCTCCGGCCTGTCGATCGCCCAGATGAAACGCGCCAATGAAGAAAGCCACATGTCGCGCGAAGAGCTCGACGCCGGGCTCGACCGACTGTGGGGCGCGATGAGCGGCTGCATCGACCGTGGCCTGGCCGGCGAGGGCATCATGCCGGGCGGTTTGAAAGTGCGCCGCCGCGCGCGGGTGCTGTTTGACAAGCTCCAGGAGGAATGGCGCCAGAACCGCCGCAATCCCTTGCTCGCCAATGACTGGCTCAGTGTCTACGCCATGGCCGTCAACGAGGAGAATGCCGTGGGCGGTCGGGTGGTCACGGCACCCACTAATGGCGCTGCCGGCGTGATTCCGGCCACCATTCGCTACATGCTGCAGTTTCACGACGGCGCCGACCAGACCGCGGTGCGCGATTACCTGCTGACCGCCGCGGCCATCGGCGGCATCATCAAGAGCAACGCCTCGATTTCCGGCGCCGAAGTCGGCTGCCAGGGCGAGGTCGGCTCGGCTGCGGCGATGTCGGCCGCCGGTCTCGCGGCCGTCATGGGCGGCACGCCGGAGCAGATCGAAAACGCAGCTGAAATCGCGCTCGAGCATCATCTCGGCATGACCTGCGATCCGGTCGGTGGACTGGTTCAGGTGCCCTGCATCGAGCGCAATGCGCTGGGTGCGGTCAAGGCTGTTACCGCAGCCTCTCTGGCAATGAAGGGCGATGGTCAGCATTTCGTGCCGCTCGACGCCTGTATCGAGACCATGCGCCAGACCGGTCTCGACATGAACGAGCGCTACAAGGAGACCTCCACCGGCGGTCTCGCGGTCAATGTGGTCGAGTGCTGAGGGAAACGCGCACCGAGCCTGTGGACGGGAACCGCTTTGAGACGCTTGCGGCTTGACCCCGGCTGCGCCGGGGCCGAAATATGAGCGCATGGCTCTTCATTTGCTCAAATTATGTGTCGGCGCTGAAAGTGTTGACGACCTCAGAACCTGGATCGCTCAGCGTCTGGCTGCGCAAAAGGCGGCAGGCAAGCCACCGGAGCAGTATCATACCACCCGAATGGCCCCCAAACGGGCTGAGGAACTGCTCGATGGCGGTTCCTTGTATTGGGTGATCAAGGGCAATATCCAGGTACGCCAGCGGTTGCTCGATATCCGCCGGTTTGTTGACGGCGAAAGCATTTCGCGCTGCAATCTGATCCTTGAACCAGTGCTGCACGAGACTGTATGGGCGCCCCGGCGGCCGTTCCAGGGCTGGCGTTACCTTGTCCCCGAAGATGCGCCCAGGGATTTCGGTACGCTGGACGCGGACGGCGACGACCTGCCGCCCGAAATGCGGCGCGAACTGGCCGGGCTCGGTCTGCTGTAGCGGAGCGGATAGCCGGGCCGCTCCCAGACCCTTGTGTTTGTTGCGTAAAGCGCCACATTGGTAAAACATTATCTGCATAGCAACAGAAACAAGAGGCCATGGCGAAAGACAATACCGGATCAGACAAGGCAGTCTCTGCGCCGAAGACCGGCATGCCCGACACCGCGCCGGCTTCGTCGAAATCGGAGATCGCCAAGTTTCTCTCCGCGGCCAGGGCCATGGTGCCCGGTGCCGGCGGAACCGGTCGGTTGGCCTTTGCGCTCGATGCGACGATGAGCCGGCAACCGACCTGGGACAAGGCCTGCAGCTTCCAGGCCGAGATGTTCGACGCGGTCTCCAAAACCGGCGGTCTTTCCGTGCAGCTCGTCTATTTTCGCGGTCTTGGCGAATGTCGTGCCTCGCGCTGGGTTACTGACACCAGGCAACTGGCTGATCTGATGAGCCGGATCGATTGCCGTGGTGGCCAGACCCAGATCGGCCGGGTTCTGCGCCATGTCGCCGACGAAGCGCGTGTCAAACCGGTCAATGCTCTGGTCTATATCGGTGACGCGATGGAGGAGAATATCGATCATCTCGCCACGCTGGCCGGCGAACTGGCGCTGCGCAAGGTGCCGTGCTTCATGTTTCATGAAGGCAATGATCCGGCTGCTGCGACAGGCTTCAAGGAAATTGCGAGGGTCACCAACGGCGCCTATGCGCGGTTTGATCAGAACGCCGCCGCCGAACTGGCGGCATTGCTGCGCGCTGTGGCCGCCTATGCCACTGGCGGACATCAGGCACTGGAAAAATCAGGGGGCTCGGCAGCGCGGTTGTTGCTTGAGCAGATGCGGCCCGCCAAGGACCAGGGTGGGCGTGGCAAATGAGTCCGATTGCGGTTTTGTTCGGCGGGGCGCTGATCCTCGTCGCGGTGACTGGCGCTCTGCTGAGCGTCAACCCGGCGGCGCTGGCGCGGATCTTGCGCTATGCCCTGCCGGTGGCCCTTGCGGGCTTCGGCGTCACCATGACGCTGATTGGTCGCGGTGGTCTGGGAATTCCGCTGATTGCCTTTTCGCTGGCAATGTTTGCCCGTGCCCGCGGCGCGTCGCGCGCCACCCGCCAACCCGGCGGCCAATCCTATGTCCGTTCAGCCGCGCTCGAGATGGAACTCGATCTCGATACCGGCGAGATGAACGGCCTGGTGCTTGCCGGCAGCTTTGAGGGGCAGGAACTCGACGCGTTAGACGAATCCGACCTCATGCTGTTGCATGGTGAGTTGGTAGGTGACCCCGAAAGCCTGGGTCTACTCGAAGCGTATCTTGACCGCCGAACGCCCGACTGGCGTGCCGGCCCGGACATGGATGAAGGCGCGGGGCTGGGCGCTGCGCCAGGCCCGGGCGCCATGACACAGAAGGAGGCCTACGAGATCCTTGGTCTTGCTCCGGGGGCGGACGAAGCCGAGATCCGCGAGGCGCATCGCCGCCTCATGAAGCGGATGCATCCCGATGCGGGCGGCTCCACGTTTCTTGCGGGCCGGATTAATGAGGCCAAAGCTGTTCTCTTGAGTCGACATGACTGATTTCCCCGAATACGCAGTACAAAAACGTGGATAGTCCCGGATGGTGAATGTCCGGCCGCAGCGCTAAACAAGCGCTACGGTATCAGTTGGCGGTTGCCCAGCAGGCAAACCCCTTTTTCTCCAATGCCTTGCAGGCTCTGGTGGCGGCGCTCTGGCCGTCGAATCCGCCAAACCTGGCGCGGTACAGTTGTTCGTTGTTCTTGGCGAATGCCATGGTGAAAGGTTCGGTGCCCGACAAGGCCTTGCCGCCTGCGCCCTGAGCCCGTGTCAACAGTTCGATCGCGGCATCGCGGTCCGGCGTGGCGCCGATCTGGATCATCCAACCGTCCATCGCTTTGGTTGATGCGGTTGTCACCGGGTCAACCGTCTGGCTGTCGGCGGCGGATGCCGTCTGCGGGATGGTAGCCGGCGGGATGACGGCCGGCGCCGGTGTCGGAATTGCGACCTTCTGGGCAGACAGTGATTCGATCAGTGCCGCGCGGCCGACGACCGGCGACGGGCTCGGTGCAGCATAGGCCAGTGCCAGACGCTGGCTGGCGTTATGACGGGCAGGCGGCACTGGTCCAACCTTCGGAAGATCGAGTTCAGCCACTGTTACTGCGGTTACCGACGCCGCGCCGCGGGCGACAAGGTTGCCCTTGCCGCGCGTCGAAGCCTTGGGCAGGTAACGTGCAATCAGGTCTTTCATCTGCGCGTTGCGGCTGGCGCCGGTGCGCCCGCCCATGACCACTGCGACGATCGAGCGGTCGCGGTCCACCACCGATGTCACCAGGTTGAAACCCGATGCACGGGTGTAGCCGGTCTTGATGCCATCAACACCGCGGACAACGCCCAGCAACCGGTTGTGGTTGGAGTACCGTGTCTTGCCGAACTTGAATGACCGGGTCGAGAAGTATTTATACTGGCGCGGAAAATGCTCGCGCAGTGCGATCCCCAGCGTTGCCATGTCGCGAGCGGTCGTCACCTGTTTCGAATTGGGAAGCCCATGGGCGTTGCGAAAGGTGGTGCGGCTCATGCCGAGCGCGTGCGCCTTGGCTGTCATCATCTGCGCGAATTTGGATTCCGATCCGCCCAGATGTTCGGCCATCGCGGTCGCTGCGTCATTGGCGGATTTGGTCACAAGCGAATAGATTACCTGTTCGACGGTAATCGACTTGCCGGCGCCGACACCGATCTTGGTCGGCGGTTCCTTGGCGGCGTTGGCCGAGAACGTGACCCGCGAATTGAGCTTGATCTTGCCCTGACTGAGTGCCTCAAATGTCATGTACAAGGTCATCATCTTGGTCAGCGACGCGGGATAGCGCGGCTCGTCGGCATCATTGGAATAGAGCGTTTTGCCCGTTTTGGCATCAACCACAATACCCGCATATTTGGAATTGGCGGACGATGGCGTGACGACCATGGCCATCGCCAGCCCGGCAACAACCGCGAGCTTGAGGGCGAGGCCGGGGAGGGCGAAAAGCTGGGCGATCAGTTTGAATTTACGCTGGTACACGATAACTCGCTCTTGAACAGGCTGGTGGGAGGGGTTTCTGACTGACGCCCTCCTTGATCAGTCATTACGACCGATCTTAGACATTCGTCCTTACCAATCCGTTTATGATGAATAGTTCGTTTCCGGAATTGCGTCCGAAACTGGAACGGAGCCGCCCGCGGTCGAGC
The DNA here is from genome assembly GCF_046837775.1 of Hoeflea sp. Naph1. Taxonomy (GTDB): domain Bacteria; phylum Pseudomonadota; class Alphaproteobacteria; order Rhizobiales; family Rhizobiaceae; genus Hoeflea. The sequence goes on from NZ_CP177286.1 coordinate 2,666,832, forward strand.
AAACCCTGGCTTTGTCGCGATTGGTGCGCTGCACAATATTCTTGACAATCTTGTGCGGTGCACCTAAATAGAGGTCATATTCTTCCCTAACGACAGGAGCCGTCCCCATGATCAACTTTGACAGCACATCCAAGATGAATAAAGAAGCAATGGACAGCATGCTGACCACCGTTTCGGCAATGACCAAGGGTTTCCAGCAGATCGCTGCTGAAGCAACCGAATATTCCAAGAAGTCCTATGAAGACAGCTCCGCCGCTGTCGAAAAGCTGGTTTCGGCCAAGAGCCTCGACAAGGCGATCGAAATTCAGACCGACTTCGCCAAGAATGCATACGAGACGTTTGTTGCCCAGGCTACCAAGATGAGCGAACTCTATGCTGATCTGGCCAAGGACGCTTACAAGCCGTTCGAAGCCGCTGCCGCTAAGGCAACTGCTTAATCTCAATTGGCCTCCCGCCGGTCACGGCGGTTGCGCAAATTGACGCGGATTGAAAAAAAACCCGGGCGCATTTTTATGCGGTCGGGTTTTTTGTGTTTGGCCCTCAGGCGGGAAATCTCTTTCTTCACAAGCCAAGGGGGCTTAAAATCGCCGCAGGAAAGACTAAGTTAGGGCAACAGTACGGTGCTTCGCACGAGCGCGGCGCCGGTTGCAAATGACAGGAAATGGCCAGAGTGAACGACAGCTTGAACCGGATACGCTTGCAGGCGGACAAAAAAACCGGAAACGGAGGCCCAGACAGAGGGACTTCCGTGATCACCCGAACCAAACCACAGGTGAAGAAGCCGTCTCTTTACCGGGTACTGCTGCTTAATGACGACTACACCCCGATGGAGTTCGTGATTCATGTGCTTGAAAGATTTTTCCAGAAAGACCGCGATCAGGCGACGCGGATCATGCTGCATGTCCACAATCACGGGGTCGGCGAGTGCGGGGTATTCACCTATGAGGTGGCTGAAACCAAAGTGACGCAGGTCATGGATTTCGCCCGCATGAATAATCATCCGCTGCAATGCGTGATGGAAAAGAAATGAGGATCTGAACTTGCCCAGCTTTTCAAACAGTCTCGAAAAGGCGATCCATCAGGCGCTGACCTATGCCAACGAGCGGCATCATGAATATGCCACGCTCGAGCACCTGCTGCTGGCGCTGATCGAAGATCCCGACGCGGCCGCGGTCATGGGGGCCTGTAATGTTGACCTTGACCAGTTGCGCCGTACGGTTGGCGACTACGTCGACAAGGAACTCAGCAATCTGGTCACCGGTTACGACGAGGATTCCAAACCCACGTCCGGCTTTCAGCGCGTCATCCAGCGTGCGGTTATCCATGTCCAGTCATCGGGCCGTGAGGAAGTCACCGGGGCCAATGTGCTGGTGGCGATCTTTGCCGAACGCGAAAGCCACGCGGCCTATTTCCTGCAAGAACAGGAAATGACCCGGTATGATGCCGTCAATTTCATCTCCCATGGCATTGCCAAGCGCCCGGGGTCGGCCGAAGCTCGACCGATCCGTGGTGTCGAGGAGCCGGAGCCCGATTCCGCCAAGCCTGAGGTGTCGGGCGAGGAAGGACCCAAGAAGAAGGGTCAGGATGCGCTGACCGCCTATTGCGTCAATCTCAACGAGAAGGCCAAGACCGGTCGCATCGATCCGCTGATCGGGCGCACCGAGGAGGTCAACCGCACCATCCAGATCCTCTGCCGCCGCTCCAAGAACAATCCGCTTTATGTGGGTGATCCCGGCGTCGGCAAGACCGCCATCGCCGAAGGCCTTGCCAAGCGCATCGTCGAGGGCGATGTCCCCGACGTGCTTGCCAATGCTGTCATCTATTCGCTCGACATGGGCACGCTGCTGGCCGGCACCCGCTATCGCGGCGATTTCGAGGAACGCCTCAAGCAGGTGGTCAAGGAACTTGAGGATCTGCCCGACGCGGTGCTGTTCATCGACGAGATCCACACCGTGATCGGCGCCGGTGCCACATCCGGCGGCGCCATGGACGCATCCAACCTGCTAAAGCCGGCGCTGTCGTCGGGGGCGATCCGCTGTATCGGTTCGACCACCTACAAGGAATACCGTCAGTTCTTCGAGAAGGACCGGGCGCTGGTTCGCCGTTTCCAGAAGATCGACGTCCACGAGCCGACGATCCCCGACACCATCGAGATCCTCAAGGGGCTGAAACCTTATTTCGAGGAATATCATAAGGTTGCCTATACCGACGAGGCGATCAAGGCTGCAGTGGAGCTTTCGGCCCGCTACATCACCGACCGCAAGCTGCCTGACAAGGCGATCGATGTGATCGACGAAACCGGCGCCGCGCAGATGTTGCTGCCTGAAAAGAGCCGCAAGAAAACGCTGACCGACGCCGAGATCGAACACACTATCGCCACCATGGCCCGGATTCCGGCCAAGACCGTGTCGAAGGACGACGAGACCGTTCTCGCCAATCTCGACAAGGAATTGCGCTCCGTGGTCTATGGCCAGGACGCCGCAATCGAGGCGCTGACGGCGGCGATCCGGCTGGCGCGTGCAGGCTTGCGCGAGCCCGACAAGCCGATCGGTTCCTACCTGTTCTCCGGTCCCACCGGCGTCGGCAAGACCGAAGTTGCCAAACAGTTGGCCGCCTCCCTTGGCGTCGAACTGTTGCGCTTCGACATGTCCGAATACATGGAACGCCACACCGTTTCGCGGTTGATTGGTGCGCCTCCGGGCTATGTCGGCTTCGATCAGGGCGGACTTCTGACCGATGGCGTCGACCAGCATCCATATTGCGTGCTGCTTCTTGACGAGATCGAAAAAGCTCATCCCGACCTGTTCAACATCCTGTTGCAGGTGATGGATCACGGCTCGCTCACCGATCACAATGGCAAGAAGATCGATTTCCGCAACGTCATTCTGATCATGACCACAAATGCGGGCGCCTCCGACGCTGCCAAGGCTGCAATCGGCTTTGGTTCTTCCAAGCGCGAGGGCGACGATATGGAGGCGATCAACCGGCTGTTCACGCCGGAGTTCCGCAACCGCCTCGACTCGATCATCGCCTTTGGCCCGCTGCCTGTGAAGGTGGTGCACATGGTGGTGCAGAAATTCGTCATGCAGCTTGAAGCCCAATTGGCCGAACGCAATGTCACCTTTGACCTGGGCGAGGACGCCATCGGCTGGCTCGCCGAGAAGGGCTATGATGAGCGCATGGGCGCGCGGCCGTTGGGCCGGGTGATCCAGGAGAACATCAAGAAGGAGCTCGCCAACGAGCTTCTGTTCGGCAAGCTCAAGCATGGCGGCACGGTCAAGGTCACCGTTGGCGAGAAGGCCGATGGCAGCAACGGACTGATCCTCGATGCGATCCCGGCTGAAGTCCCGGTCAAGCCGAAGAAGGAAAAGGTTCCTGCCAAGAAGCGTGCGCCAGCCAAGGTCAAAGCGAAGACCACGCCTGCAAAAACCGCACCCAAGCCACGCGGCGGCGCGGGCGGCAAGGGCGGTGCCAAGCCATCGCCGGAGCCCGAAGCACCGAAGGCGGCAAAGGGCGGCGCCGCGGTAGCGGAAAAACCGGCGCCGAAAAGGGCATCTTCCGCTGTGCCGAAGGTGCCACGCAAGAAGTAAGCTGGGCCACAACGCGCGCCATCACCAAAACACCCCGGTCAAGGCCGGGGTGCTTTTGATTCGACACATTGCCAAAATCTGGTTTTTCAGATGGCGCAGAGATCATGACGGTGGCAGCGCCCGGTACTGCCGATCTGTCGACATGTCTCGGACCCGGGCCATGGCCACTGCGAAGGGTTGCGTCGCTCGCTGATTGGCGGCCAATCTGTGTCCGGATGAGCGAGACAACAATGCGTCGTTTCAGACGTTATTTATCGAACCGCTGCGCCACCCAGGAATAGCTGTCGGTGACGAAATGCACCGGCTCTGCGATCAGTGATTTCACCCGTGCCGTTTCTGGCAGTACATTCTGAACCCGCTGTAACACCCGTGCGATGAGGCCGGGATGTGGTTCTGCCGGAGCAAGGTTGGCCTCAGTCGCATCACCAGAGGCATTAGGCCCGGTTGCGGGTTCCGTCATGGCGATCACCGGTGCTGGCACATCGGCCGGCGGCAAAGGAATGCCGTTTATGGTGGCAACGGGCTCGATGGCAGGTTCGCCACCCTCGTCAGCGGCGAGTTCGGCAAGGCCGGTGTCGTCTGCGGACTGGCAGACCGCAACCACCACCGGGTAATCGATATTGGAATAATCCTTGAGCCGGTTTCCGGCTTCCGCATCACAGGTCTGGATGGTGGCCCAACGCTGATCCAGCATCTCGACATAGTGGCACTGGGTGGCGGTGTCGTCACAGCCGAGGATGGTCATGAGGATCAGGGCGGTCTGCATATCGGCCTCGCATAGGTTTGGTTCCACTGCTCATGACCCGACAATGCTGCAAAACCAAGGCAGTGTAGTGGGCGGGGATATTGCCAGCGCCGCCCGCGCGCCTCATTTCCCGGTGCCTGGGGTCAGCCGAGTGCTGCGCGGATCTTGTCGGCTTTGGCCTTGAGCACGGCCATGTCTTCCATCGTCCCGGTATGCGGCTTCAGCGCCACGCCCTCGAACCGCGGGATGACATGCACATGTAAATGAAACACCACCTGTCCGCCGGCGCTCTCGTTGAACTGCTGGATGGTCACGCCATCGGCGGAGAATGCCTTCATCACCGCCCGCGCCATCTTTTGCGTGGTTTCCATCACTTTGGCTAGGCTGTCGGGTTCGACATCGAAGATATTGCGGGCAGCGGCTTTCGGGATCACCAGGCAATGGCCTTCGCCACGCGGCATGATGTCCATGATCGCCAGCGTGTGGGCGTCCTCGTAAAGCCGCTCGGAGGGAATCTCGCCACGCAGGATTTTCGCAAAAACGTTGGCGTTGTCATAGCTGGGGGCGGTCATCGGCTTGGCCTCTGTTTGATGGTCTGATGTTCTTGTTTGTACCCTGCCGGTATCAACGGTCAAGCCGCAGCCCGGAGCGCGAACGCTGGCTGTCGGCGGCCTTGGCGGGCGCAAACGGGTTGAGTGTTGTTCCTGGAAGGATCGCGGCTCTATTCGCCTTCTGAGCCTGTCTCAGGGCCGCCTTTGCGGAATGGGCCATGCTCGGTCAGCAGGGCACCGATATGGGCCACGTCCTCGCGTTCGCGCGCCAGATAGTCGGCCACGGCGCGCCTGAGCCCTGGATGGTCGATATAATGGGCGGAATGGGTGGTGGCCGGCAGATAACCGCGCGCCAGCTTGTGCTCGCCCTGGGCGCCGGCCTCGACCCGCTTCAGGCCCTTGGCGATGGCGAAATCGATCGCCTGATGGTAGCACACCTCGAAATGCAGGAACGGGTGATCCTCGACGCAGCCCCAGTGCCGGCCATAGAGACAATCGCCACCGATGAAGTTGATCGCCCCGGCGATATAGCGACCTTCACGCTTGGCCATTATCAGCAGCACATCTTCGGCCATGCGCTCGCCGATCAGCGAGAAGAACGGCCGGGTCAGATAAGGCCGCCCCCATTTGCGGTTGCCGGTGTCGATGTAGAATTCATAAAAGATATCCCACACGCTTTCGCTCAGATCGGCGCCACTGAGCCACTCGATCTCGATGCCGCCCTCAAGCGCGCTGCGGCGTTCCTTCTTCAACTGCTTGCGTTTGCGAGAGGCCAGCGTGGCGAGAAAATCATCGTAATTGCCATAGCCGTCATTGTGAAAATGAAACTGCTGGTCGGTGCGGTGCAGGTAGCCCTCGGCCTCGAAAGCCGCCAGTTCCGCCTCCGGCACGAAGGTCGCATGCGCCGACGACAACCCCAGTTGGGTGCACAGGGATCGCCCGCCCGCAGCAAGAGCCCGGCGCCCGGCTTCCGCACCCGGGCCCGGCCTCACCAGCAGCCGCGGCCCGGTCGCCGGCGTAAACGGTGCCGCGTATTGCAGCTTCGGATAATAGTGTCCGCCAGCGCGCTGAAAGGCGTCGGCCCAGGCATGGTCGAACACGTATTCGCCCATTGAATGGCTCTTGATATAGGCTGGCATCGCCCCCTGCAGATCCCCTTCGGGGTCGCGCAGCACAATGTGCCGGGGCAGCCAACCGGTCTCTGCCGACACCGAACCTGATTCTTCAAGTGAAGATAAAAAAGCGTGACTTACAAATGGGTTATAGGAAATTCCGGATTCAACTTCAGAACCTCTTGATGCGCCACCCAAGCGGCTCCACTCATCGGCGGTGACCGCATGCATGCCGTCGATGGTGGTAAGCGTGTGCGCATTCTCTTCAGTGCTCATGGGACTCCGATCCACCCCTTGCGTCGCATCCGCAACGGGGTGGCCTTAACGTATGAACTGACGGCAGATTGACAAGGTCAGTCGTCTTCAAGCTCGTCCGGATCAAACCCTTCAAATGTCATCTGGTCGGCGTACTTGTGGGTCAGTTCCACGGCATCGGCGTCGCGCACCGTCCAGGTGATGATCGGCACGCCCTGCGCCCGTTGCGCCTCGATGAAGCTGTTGGGCAGGTGATGCACACAGTAGGAAATGAAGTTGAGCCCCATCTGCATCGCCTCTTCATGCACGAAAGCGGTCTCGGGTTTAACCCCTTCGGCAGTCAGGCCGAGCGGGCAGGTGGCGCCGGCGGCTTTGAGATCGCGCAGCAAGGCGTGATCAAAGCTCATCAACGCTACGCGTCCGTCATAGCCCTCAAGGCATTCGACCACGGCGTCGGCCAGCCCGCCATCGTCGCCGGGCCGGGCCTTCAGCTCGATCACCAGCGGCACCTGGCCGTCCACCTGTTTGAGCAGATCGGGCAGCGACGGGATCCGGTCGGCGGTGCCGCCGATGGAGAGTTGCGCCAGCTCCTTCGATGTCTTCGCCCGCACGTCACCCGGCAGCCCGCACAGCCGTTCGAGGTCGTCGTCGTGAAACACCACCGGCACGCCGTCAGTGGCGATATGCACGTCGCATTCGATCGCGTAGCCGCCCTCGATCGCCCGCGCAAAGGCGCTTCTGGTGTTTTCCCAAATGGTCTGGTTCATGTCGTGATAGCCACGGTGGGCGATTGGCCGGGAAATCAGCCAGAGAAGGTCGGTGTGCTCGGATTCCATGGGGTTGCCTCTTATCGGATCTCGATGATGGCATCGACCTCGACCGCCGCATTGAGCGGCAGACTGGCGGTGCCGACGGCGGCGCGGGCGTGCTTGCCTGCGTCACCAAGGATCTCGGCAATCAGGTTCGAGGCGCCGTTGATCACCAGGTGCTGATCTGTAAATGAAGGGTCGGAGGCGACGAAGCCGCCGAGCTTGATGACCCGGACGATTCTCTCCAGATCGCCGCCAAGTGCGGCCTTGGCCTGGGCCAGAATGTTGATCGCGCACAGTTCCGCAGCCTTTTCGGCCGTCGCCACATCAAGATCACGCCCCAGAAGCCCGGTAGCGGTCAGGGCGCCGTTCTTGAGCGGCAGCTGGCCCGACACGAACAGCAGCGATCCGCTGATCACATAGGGCAGGTAGTTGGCGGCCGGTGCGGCGGCCTCCGGCAGCACGATATTGCGGGCGTCGAGGCGGGATTGAATGCTGTCGGTCATAAGGGGCTCCATCTAACTAATTTGGCTATTGATCGGACATGCGGGGGTTTTCTGCCGGAATCACCGGATCAACGAAGTTCCGCCTCGCTTTTGCCGTCACTGTTCTTATAACATCGCCACAGGATTCGACAGGAGAAAACCTGATGCGCTTGCTTGTTATCGCGTCGCTCGCAGCCCTTGCGATGACGCCCGCCACCACTGCTGCTCAGGCCGGGGCGGCGACGCTTGCCGCCCACCGTGCGGTCTATGATCTGTCGCTCAAGGATGCGTCCGAGCGATCGGGCATCTCCGGCATGGTCGGACGTATGGTCTATGAGTTCAACGGCTCGGCCTGCGAGGGCTACACCGTGAGTTTTCGCTTTGTCACCGAGATCGCCACCGCTGAGGATTCGCGCGTCACCGATCAGCAGACGACGACCTTTGAGGACATCCGCGACCGCAGCTTCCGCTTTGTCACCCGCTCTTACGTCAACCAGCAGCTTGACCGCGAAATCCGTGGCGCCGCCGAAGCCAAGGGTGAGGGGCTGGCGGTGACGCTCGAACAGCCCGACAAGCTGGCGCTCGACATCCCCGAGGCGCTTTTCCCCACCGAGCACATGATCGAGATGATCGACCACGCCAAAAACGGCGAACGGTTTTATGAATCGCGCATCTATGATGGCTCCGATGAGGGCGACAAGGCGATGATTACCACCACCGTGCTGGGCGATAAGCAGGCGCCTGAAAGCGGCGATGTGGAAGCCAAGAAGGCCGGCGCGTTCGCCAAGGAGGCGTTCTGGCCGGTGTCGATGTCCTATTTCGAAGAACAAGCTGAGGGCGATGGCCTGCCGGTCTATTCGATCGCCTTCAAGCTTTACGAAAATGGCGTCACCCGCGATCTGACCATGGACTACGGCGATTTCGTGCTGGAAGGCCAGTTGGCGCAGCTCGACATGTATGAACCTGCGCCGTGCAAGGAATAGCCGGACGGGGCGAGCCAATCCCACCCATGAAGTGATCCCGCGGATCACGGCGCCGGTATTCTGAAGCCGGGTCTGGCAGCGCCGTGCGGGTGTCAGTTGTCGTGAGATGACGGGCTGCGTCAAGGCTCTGCAAGCCCTGAATAGGCGCTGTTCAAAGGGATCGCGAAGGATCTTCGTGATCCTGTTTTCTTGTCTGATCAAATTGCAGCCGCAACCGCAGACGGGTGGACGGGGCTGCTGCCCTGTGGCATCAGGCCCGCTCTTTGGTGGCCGCTTCGCGGCGCGCCACGACCTCATATCAACCGCAAGACAGAATGGAGCATCAGCTGTGGCGAATGCGCTTGGGCTCGATTTTGGCACGACAAACACGGTACTGGCGCAACGGGCCCAGGGGGAGCAGACGGAATCGATTCCGTTCAACTCCCCCGCCGGCTCCAGCGACACCATGCGCACCGCGCTGTCCTTCATCAAGGATCCGCAGCTTGGCGCCAGCGCCTTGCAGGTGGAAGCTGGCTCCGCCGCCATCAGCGCCTTCATCGACAATCCAGGTGAGTGCCGTTTCCTGCAGTCGATCAAGACCTTCGCTGCGTCCCCTTTGTTTCAGGGCACGCTGGTGCATGCCCGCCGGTTTCAGTTCGAGGACCTGATGGAGGTCTTCCTCAAGCGACTTGAAAATTACGCGGGTGACAACTGGCCATCGCCGGTCAGCCGTATCGTCACCGGCCGCCCGGTGCATTTTGCCGGCGCCAATCCCGATGCTGATCTCGCCATGCGCCGTTACAGCGAAGCGCTCGGCCGGTTGGGCTTTCCGGAGCTTCATTATGTCTACGAGCCGGTGGCCGCGGCCTTTTACTTTGCGCAAAACCTGAAGCACGATGCCACCGTGCTGGTGGCAGATTTCGGCGGCGGCACCAGCGATTTCTCGCTGATCCGGTTCGAGACCAAAGCCGGTCGCGTCAGCGCCATTCCCGTCGGTCAATCCGGAGTAGGTGTGGCCGGCGACCAGTTCGATGCCCGAATGATCGATCATCTGGTCGCGCCTGAGATCGGAAAAGGCAGCCAGTTCAAGAGTTTCGGCAAGAGACTGGATGTGCCGGGAAACTACTACCGCAATTTCTCGCGCTGGAATCAGCTGTCGATCTTCAAGACCACCAAGGAATATGCCGACCTCAAGGCGCTGGTCAGCCAGGCGGTGGAACCCGACAAGCTCGAACTGTTCATCGATCTGATCGAGCATGACGAGGGGTATCAACTGCACCAGGCGGTGTCGGCAACGAAGATGGCGCTGTCGGGCGCAGAGGAAGCTGAATTCCAGTTCTCGCCGCTAGGCGCGTCCGGCCACAAGACCGTGAGGCGTCAGGATTTCGAAACCTGGATCGAGGTCGATTTGGCAGCCATCACCGCAGCGCTCGACGATGTCCTGCAAAAGACCGGCACCGCTGCTGGCGCCGTCGACAAGGTCTTTCTCACCGGCGGTACCTCGTTCGTCCCCGCGGTCCGAAACATCTTTGCAGAGCGTTTTGCCGCCGACCGCATTGAGACCGGCGGCGAACTGATCTCGATCGCCCATGGGCTGGCGCTGATCGGCGAACGCAACGACATCGAACAATGGACGGTTGATGTGTCCGCATGACGGGTAGGGGGGCTCCTAGTCTGCGGACCTGAGCCGGGGTTTTCAGTCCACAGGTTTGAGCACGGCTCTGAACCCAGCCGACATGTCCGCAACAGGAGAGTGCCATGCCATCCGAACTCGAGAGCAACAAGCAAACGCCATCGCATTTTACGACATGATGTTCAACAAGTGCGAGCCGCGCGCGGCGATCGAGCAGTTCGCCGGCGACGACTATATCCAGCACAATCCCCATGTCGCCGACGGCAAGGAAGCCTTCATCGCCTATTTCGAACGGATGGCGAGGGAGTATCCCGGCAAACGCACCCATTTCAAACGTGCCGTCGCCGAAGACAATTTCGTCGTGCTGCATTGCCACCAGGTCTGGCCCGGCAGCGATGATTATGCAGGCATCGACATCTTCCGCTTCGATGACAACGGCAAGATCGTCGAGCATTGGGATGTGTTGCAAGTGATTGGCGATCACTCGGAAAACGGCAACGGCCTGTTCTGAGCGAGCTTGCGGGTGAGAAGGCAAAGTCTGGTTGTGCTGTGCCTTTGGGTTTGTAGCTCTTGTCAAAATGGTGTTTCCTTGCTGCTTGGATCAGCAGCGGAGGCATGCCGGTGGCGGAAGCAATTATTCTCAGGAGCGGCGAGGGCCGCTCTTACAGTCTTGGAAAGATGACGGCGCTGTTCAAGGCCGACGAGGACGAGACGGATAGCCGCTACTGTGTTTCGGAATGGTGGATGGAGCCGGGGACAGAAGGCGTAGGCGCGCACAGCCACGAGGCCAATGACGAGGTGTTCTACGTGCTTGAAGGTGCGCCTGACATCCTGATCGGTGAAGAGTGGCAGCAATTCGGCCCCGGTGACTTCATAAGGATCCCGGCCACCGTTATCCATGATTTCCGCAACCGCACCGACCAGCGCGCCGGCCTGCTCAATTTCTTCATTCCGGGCGGCTTTGAAAGCAGCATGCCGGCAATCGTCGATTGGTTCGACAAGAACCCTTCCTGACGGCAAAGAGCAAGGGCGTCACATCTCGCCACCATCATAATTTGTTGACGGAGATGGACATCCCGGACACCCCGCGTTGCGTCCTTACAGGACAGAAAGCCAGTTTCTACAGGATCGATAGCCCAGGACAACGGGTCGCGGGCAAGCACAACTCCGCGGTACTAATCGCGCCGATGCTCCCGCGCACCAGCGTCTTAACCCGCACGTTTACGCCGCGTCGCGCTTGCATAATCCTTTGATAGTCTGTAAGCGACGCCTATTCCACACGTGGGGCATGGGTTGGTTCGGGAGAAATCCGGATCGGTCCGCCGGTGGCGCTTTGCGCTCACGCCCTGCGGAGGTTCAACCGGAAACAGGAGTACTAGGCATGGCATTGCCAGAATTTTCAATGCGCCAGCTGCTAGAAGCAGGCGTTCACTTCGGTCACCAGACTCACCGCTGGAACCCGAAGATGAAGCCGTACATTTTTGGTGCGCGCAACAATCTTCACATTCTCGATCTCGGCCAAACTGTGCCGCTGATGTCGCAGGCCCTCAAGCTGGTCTCCGACACGGTCTCCAAGGGCGGTCGCGTGCTGTTCGTTGGCACCAAGCGCCAGGCTTCCGAAATCGTTGCCGACGCGGCATCGCGTTCGGCTCAGTATTACGTCAACGCCCGTTGGCTCGGCGGCATGCTGACCAACTGGAAGACCATTTCGCACTCGATCCAGCGTCTGCGCAAGCTTGACGAGATCCTTGCACAGGAAGCTTCGGGCTTCACTAAGAAGGAACGCCTCAACCTTGAGCGCGAGCGTGAAAAGCTCAACCGCGCTTTGGGCGGCATTCGCGACATGGGCGGCACCCCCGACCTGATGTTCGTCATCGACACCAACAAGGAAGGCATCGCCATCCAGGAAGCCAAGCGTCTTGGCATTCCGGTTGTTGCGATCATCGATTCCAACTGCGATCCCGACGTTGTCGATTATCCGATCCCGGGCAACGACGACGCTTCGCGCGCCATTTCGCTCTATTGCGATCTGATCAGCCGCGCCTGCATCGACGGTATTGCCCGTCAGCAGGGTGCATCCGGTGTTGATCTCGGCGCCATGGAAGCTCCTGTCGAGCCGGCGCTTGAAGCTGCTCCTGAAGTTGCAGCCCCTGAAGCTGCCGCTGTCGAAGCTGCTGCACCTGTGGAAGCCGCACCGGCCGAAGCTGCGCCTGCAGAAGAAGCCGCAAAGGCCTGATTCCGGGTTTCGGACAAAACCGGCCCGGCCAAGCCACAGTGCTTTGCCGGGCTGTCATGTTTTATTGGCATGGTTGACATGCTGTCGGGCGTTTACCGCTTCCGTGATCCATTCTGGCCGGACCGGGCGCCAATCTAGAATGAAGAGGCTAAGATGAGCATTACCGCTGCAATGGTAAAAGAGCTGCGCGACAAGACCGGCGCCGGCATGATGGACTGCAAGAAGGCATTGGCCGAAACCAATGGCGACATGGAAGCCGCCGTCGACTGGCTGCGCGCCAAGGGCATTGCCAAGGCCGACAAGAAATCCGGCCGCACCGCCGCCGAAGGACTGATCGCCGTTGCATCCGAGGGCACTTCCGCGATTGTCGTCGAACTCAATTCGGAAACCGATTTTGTTGCCCGTAACGATGGCTTCCAGGATCTGGCACGTTCAATCGCCAACGTCGCATTGACCACCGATGGCAGCGCCGACGCAGTCAGCGCCGCGACAGTGCCCTCGACCGGCAAGTCGGTCGTCGACACCGTCAAGGATGCCATTGCCCATATTGGCGAGAACATGAGCTTCCGTCGCTCGGCCAAGCTGTCGGTCGACAATGGCGTGGTTTCGACCTACGTCCACAACGCCGTCGCCGATGGCCTCGGCAAATTGGGCGTGCTTGTTGCTGTCCGTTCGACCGGCAAGCCCGAAGCGCTGGCGACAATCGGCCGGCAGGTCGCCATGCACATTGCCGCAACCAATCCGCTGGCCCTGACCTCTGACGATGTCGACAAGGACATCGCCGACCGCGAACGCTCCGTTTTCATCGAGCAGGCGCGCGAATCGGGCAAGCCGGACAACATCATTGAAAAGATGGTTGAAGGCCGTATGCGCAAGTTCTTCGAGGAAGTTGCGCTGATGTCCCAGGCTTTTGTCATCAACCCCGACCAGACCGTTGCCGAAGCCGTCAAGGCTGCTGAAGCCGACGCCGGTGCACCTGTCGAAATCGCAGGCTTCGTCCGCTTCCAGCTGGGCGAAGGCATTGAGAAGGAAGAAAGCGACTTCGCAGCCGAAGTGGCTGCAGCCGCCAAGAGCTGATCCACACCCATTGTGGAAAAAACCGCTGGGGCATCGCGTGACAACGCGATGCCCTTCGTGTATCCGGGCCTGACACAGAAATTCGGACTATTCCATGACACCCAAGCCCCTGTTCAAACGCGTCCTTCTTAAAGCTTCCGGCGAGGCCCTCATGGGCGAGCAGGGATTTGGAATTGACGTCGCCGTGGTCGACAGGATCGCCGACGACATCGCCGAGGTTCGCGCCATGGGCGTCGAGGTTGGTGTCGTGGTTGGCGGCGGCAACATCTTCCGCGGCGTCGCTGTCGCCTCCAAGGGCGGCGATCGGGTCACCGGCGACCACATGGGCATGCTGGCGACCGTCATCAACGCACTGGCGCTGGCAACATCGCTGCGCAAGCTCGGCATCGACACCGAGGTGCTCTCGGCTATCTCGATGCCGGAAATCTGCCAGAGCTTTTCCCAGCGTGCGGCGCTGCATCATCTGCAGAAGGGCCGCGTTGTGATCTTTGCCGGCGGCACCGGCAATCCGTTCTTCACCACCGATTCTGCCGCAGCCCTGCGGGCCGCCGAAATGGGCGCCGAGGCCATTCTCAAGGGCACCCAGGTCGATGGCATCTATTCGGCAGATCCCAAGAAGGTCCCGGATGCCACCCGTTTTGACACACTGACCCACGATGAGGTGCTCAACAAGGGCCTCGCGGTGATGGACGTTGCCGCGGTCGCCCTGGCGCGCGAGAACCGCATTCCGATCGTGGTTTTCTCAATCCACGAGGCCGGCGCCTTTGCCAAGATCATGACTGGCGGAGGGCGGGCGACCATCGTTCGCGATCATTGAAGCGTGAGCCGCGTATCCCGCGCTCCGTGTAAACACAGCAGCATCGACTGCAGGAAGGACTAGCGATGAGTGAAGGCGCTGACATGAAGGAACTTAAACGCCGCATGGAGGGGGCAATTGCCGCGTTCAAGAGCGACATTGCCTCGTTGCGCACTGGCCGGGCCTCGGCCAATGTTCTCGATCCGGTGATGGTCGAAGCATACGGTTCGCGCGTGCCGCTCAACCAGGTCGCCAACGTCACTGTGCCCGAAGCACGGATGCTCGGTGTCTCGGTCTGGGACAAGCAGATGGTCGGCGCGGTTGACCGTGGTATCCGCGAAGCCAATCTCGGTCTCAACCCGATCGTTGACGGCACCAATCTGCGCATTCCGCTGCCCGAGCTGAACGAAGAGCGCCGCAAGCATCTCGTCAAGGTGTCCCACACCTATGCCGAGAATGCTCGCGTCGCCATTCGCAATGTCCGCCGAGATGGCATGGACTCGCTCAAGAAGGCGGAAAAGGACGGCGACATCAGCCAGGATGACAGCCGTCGCGATTCCGACCTCGTGCAAAAACTGACGGATGAGACGATCAACGAGATAGATCGCTTGCTGGTCGATAAAGAAAAGGAAATCATGCAGGTTTAGGCGTGACTCGCGTTACAAGTCGATTAAAGGCCGAAACAATGCAATCCGATCGAGCAGCAAAGACCCCGAGGCATGTTGCCATCATAATGGATGGCAACGGCCGCTGGGCAAACGCGCGCGGATTGCCGCGCACCGCCGGCCATCGCGCCGGCGTCGAGCGTGTCCGCGAGGCGGTTCGCACTGCACACGAGGCCAAGATCGAATTTCTGACGCTGTTTGCCTTTTCCTCAGAGAACTGGAACCGCCCGAAGCAGGAGGTTTCCGACCTGATGGGCATCCTGCGCTTCTTTATCCACAAGGATTTGGCCGAACTGCACCGCGAGAATGTTCGCGTCCGGGTGATCGGCTGCCGGGAGAACGTCCAGTCCGATATCCGCAAACTGCTCGACGAGGCCGAGGAACGCACCCGCGACAATACCGGCGTGACCCTGGTTATTGCCTTCAATTACGGTGCCCGAGACGAACTTGTGCGCGCTGTGCGGGATATCGCGGAAGCCGTCCGCACGGGAACCCTCGATCCATCGGCGATTGATGAGCATACCGTGTCGGCCTCTGTCGACACCGCTGGCATTCCCGATCCGGATCTGGTGATTCGCACCAGCGGCGAGCAGCGGCTGTCCAATTTCCTTTTGTGGCAGGCTGCCTATTCGGAACTGGTGTTCATCCCCTGCCTGTGGCCGGATTTCGACCGCAAGGCCTTTCATGATGCGCTTGATGAATATGCGCACAGGGACCGCCGCTTCGGCACCGTCTCCACGCCTGATCTCGCGGTGGGCTCCTGATGTCGTCTGAATTGCGTCTCCGCATCATTTCCGGCGTGATTCTTGCGCTACTGGTGCTGACGGCAACATGGGCCGGCGGCATCTGGTTCCGGGCGCTTGCGGTAATCATCATGGTGCTGGTCCATTATGAATTCTCGACCATGGTCAATGCGCCGGTCAAGGCGCCGCTCGCCAATGGAATTGGCTGGCTGGCGATTCTCGCTACCGCCTTGTTTATCTTTGTCTTGTTGCCGTCGATGGCGCTGGCGGCGATTGTCATCGGCGCCGCCGGTTCTGCCTTTGCGGGGCTCAAGCGCGGTGCCGGGCTATGGTCGGCGACTGCTGTGGTTTACGCCGGACTTTCCGGGCTGGCGCTGGCCGAAATCCGCGGCGAGGGCCTGTTCGGCCTGTTTGCCATGCTGTTCGTGTTCGCCATCGTCTGGGCCACCGATATTCTCGCCTATTTCTGCGGCCGTGCGCTCGGCGGACCCAAACTGGCGCCGCGCATATCGCCGGGCAAAACCTGGTCGGGTGCAATCTTTGGCGCCGCCGCCGGGATGGCTGCCGGGATCGGTGTCGCCATGGCGGTGCGCCAGGGCGGCGGCTGGATGATTCCACTGGTGGCATTGGCGCTGGCGGTGGCCTCGGAAGCGGGCGACCTGTTCGAATCATGGGTCAAGCGGCGCTTCGGCGCCAAGGATTCCAGTCAACTCATCCCAGGCCATGGTGGCGTCATGGATCGGGTCGATGGCCTTGTCTTTGCCGCATTCGCGGCCTTTTTGATCGGCAATCTGCTACCGCTGGCTGATCGTGCCGGCGTGGCTGACGAGCTTGCGGCAAGGTTGCTGGGTCTATAGTGCAGCCTCATCAAGCCGCGCCATGCGGAACAATACCGGCGCGGCCCCGTCCGCGTCCTGAAAGGATTCGAATCCCATGGAATTCCTGACCTCATCGGTTGGAAACATCCTCAGCGCCCTGCCGCCGTTTCTGCTGGTGCTGACGATTGTCGTGTTCTTTCACGAGTTGGGGCACTATCTGGTCGGCCGCTGGTGCGGCATCAAGGCCGAGACTTTCTCCATCGGCTTCGGACCCGAACTTGTCGGCCGCACCGACAAGCACGGCACCCGCTGGAAGCTGTCGTTGATTCCGCTCGGCGGCTACGTCAAGTTTTTGGGCGACGAGAATGCCACCAGCCTGCCCAGCGGCTCAGATGCCCCGGAACTGAGCACCGACGAGCGTGCGCACGCGTTTCCCACCGCTGCCTTGTGGCGGCGCGCGGCCACGGTTGCCGCCGGCCCGGTTGCCAACTTCATTCTGGCTATCGCAATCTTCGCTGTCAGCTTCGGCATCAATGGTCGGTTGGTTGCCGATCCGGTGGTGGCCCAGGTTCAGCCCGCGAGTGCCGCCGAAGCCGCAGGGGTTCTGCCGGGCGACCGGTTTGTGGCAATTGACGGTGTTGCCGTCGATATATTCGATGACGTCCAGCGTTATGTCAGCGTCCGCCCGGGCGTGCCGATCACCATCACCATGGATCGTCAAGGTGAAAGCGTTGATCTCACCTTGACGCCGGTCCGCACCGAGATCTCCGACAATTTCGGCAACAAGATGGAAGTCGGCCGCATCGGCGTGATCACCAACAATGATGCCGGCAATTTCCGGGTCCGCGAGTACGGACCGATTGAGGCGGTAGGCGAGGGCGCTGCGCAAAGCTGGTACATCGTCACCCGCACCGTCGGCTATATCGGCAATATCATCACCGGCCGCGAAAAGGCCGATCAGCTGGGCGGCCCGATTCGGGTTGCAAAATACTCCAAGGACATGTCGACCCTCGGCATTGCCGCGCTGATCCAGCTTGCCGCCGTGTTGTCGGTTTCGATCGGCCTGCTCAACCTGATGCCGATCCCGATGCTTGATGGCGGTCATCTGGTGTTCTACGCAATCGAGGCGGTGCGCGGTCGTCCAGCCGGCGAGATGGCCCAGGAATGGGCCTATCGCCTCGGGCTGACCCTCGTTCTGGCGCTGATGTTGTTTGCAACCTGGAACGATGTGTCGATGTTGATTGGTTGATATGAGGGGGTGACCCGTGCTAACGGGTTGTTAACCTTGAAAGTGCTGAGACGTGGCCAAATCGCCACGAGTGTCGGCGAAGTAAACAGAAATTAACTCCGTCCCTTGCTTGTGTATGAAAAGCGGGTAAAACGGGCGCCAGTCATGACTCACGATGCGTGCTCCGTTTGGGGCATTCGAGTAAAAAAGGTAAGTAGATCAATGAAAACCGGTTCAAATCTGTTGAACGCTGTCTCTGCGGTTGCGCTGAGTGCGGGGATCATTGTGACAGGCGCGGGCGTTGCGACGCTTGCCGGTGTTACGGTAGCGGAAGCAGCGGTTGTCAGCCGCATCGATGTTCGCGGCAATTCCCGAGTTGACGCATCCACGGTCCGTGGCAACCTGACGATCAGCCCGGGTTCAAGGTTTGACAACAACGACATTGACGAATCGGTAAAGCGGCTGTTTGCCACCGGTCTGTTTTCTGATGTGCGCATCAGCGTTTCAGGATCGACCCTGATTATCGCCGTCGATGAAAATCAGATCATCAACCAGGTTGTTTTCAACGGCAACAAGAAGCTCAAGGATGCCGCCCTCAAGCAGGTCGTCCAGAGCCGCCAGCTCGGTGCCTATAACGACGCCATCCTGGAAGCTGACGTTCAGTCCATTCGTGACGCCTATTCGGCCATTGGTCGCAGCGACGCGACTGTGACCACCCGTCTGGTCCCGGTCGACGGTGGCCGCGTCAATCTCGCTTTCGAGATCAACGAGGGTGACCGCACCAAGATTTCCGCGATCAATTTTGTCGGCAACCAGGCATTTGGCGACGGACGTCTTGCCGACGTCATCACCACCAAACGCTCGGGCATGCTGTCGTTCCTGACCCGCAAGGACGTCTACGACGAAAACAAGCTGCGGGCCGATGAGGAATTGCTGCGCCGGTTCTACTACAACCGCGGCTACGCCGATTTCCGGGTCATCTCGTCGTTCGCTGAACTTGATGAGTCCAGCAATGAATATGTCGTCTCCATCACGGTGGAAGAGGGCGAACGTTATGTGTTCGGCGATGTCAGCATCGAAAGCACGGTTGACGGCATTGATAGCGAATCGCTCAAGGGCCTGATCGAAACCCGTTCCGGGTCGGTCTACAGCGCTAAGGACGTCGAGGACACGATCCTGGCGATCTCCGACCGCGTCGCCACTCAGGGGTATCCCTTCGCTCAGATCACCCCGCGCGGTGATCGCGATTTCAACAACCGCACCATCTCGGTGGTCTATCTGGTTGATGAAGGTACCCGGGCCTATGTCGAGCGGATCGAGATCCGCGGCAACAGCCGGACTCGTGACTACGTGATCCGTCGCGAATTCGACCTTTCTGAAGGCGATGCCTTCAACCAGGTTCTGGTCCGTCGCGCCAAGAAGCGTCTCGAAGACCTGAAGTTCTTCTCCTCGGTCGACATTTCCACACAGCCGGGCTCGCAGCCTGACCGCGTGATTCTGATCGTTGATGTCAAGGATCAGGCCACCGGCGAATTTGGTGTCGGCGGCGGCTATTCCAACAATGACGGCTTCACCGCCACCGTTGATATCACCGAGCGTAACTTCCTTGGTCGTGGCCAGTTCATCCGCGGTTCGGTTGGCGGTGGTGAGGACTCGCGCGAATACAGCCTGTCCTTCACGGAGCCCTACTTCCTTGGCTACCGCCTCGCAGCCGGCTTCGATATCTTCAAGACCACTGACTCGAGCTACACCGGCTTTGAGGAAGAAAAGCAGGGCATCAATCTGCGCGTCGGCGCGCCGATCACCGAAGACCTCTATTTGTCGACGGCGTTCAAATATACCCAGACCAAATACAACGACTTCACGGCCGCCTCGGTGATTTCCAACCCGGAACTCGCCGTCGTCAATCGTACCGTGGCAAATGGTGGCCACGATACCGCAGCTCTGTCCTACACGCTGTCTTACAGCACGCTGGATGACAGCACCCTGCCGCGCGAAGGCATTTCGGCCCGCCTTACTCAGGAATATGCCGGCTTCGGCGCTGATTCCGACTACATCAAGTCCACTGCCAAGGCGAGTTACTTCCACATGCTCTCCGAAGCTGGCGACGTGATTGGTCAGGTGTCGGCGGGCGCAGGTCACGTCACGTCGACGGGCAGTACCAATCTGGATGTGTTCGACCACCTGTTCCTCGGACAGGAAACCATCCGTGGTTTCGATACCCGTGGTATCGGCCCGCGCGTCTTCAACGGGACCAATTACGTGGGCGCCGCTGGCGGCACTACCTATTTCAACGGCACAATCGAAGCCTCGGCTCCGATGCCGCTGGTTTCGCGTGATCTCGGCCTGCGCTTCAATGTCTTCGCCGATGCGGCGACGCTCTACGGCAATGACATTGCGGCCGCTGATTTTGGCGGACAGACCCTGGTTGGAAACAACATGGATTGGCGCGCTTCCGTGGGTGTTGGCATCACCTGGGCTTCGCCCTTCGGTCCGCTGCGCGTCTATTATGCCGAGCCAGTGGTCAAGGAAAGCTACGACGACCTCAAGACGTTCGGCTTTGGCGCCTCCACGCGCTTCTGATTTGACACGGGTGGCAGCAATGCCACCCGGTCTTCGCAATCGGTCTCTTTATGGACACAACCCGTTTTTTCCCCCCGCATGAAGGCATCTCGCTTTCAGACCTCGCAGGTCTTTGCGGCGCGGAACTTGCTGATCCGGCATTTGCTGGTCGCTGCGTCACCGGGCTCGCTCCGGTTTCGCGTGCAGGAAGTAACGAAATTACGTTCGTGACTTCGCGCAAGTCGTTGCCGCAATTACGCGAATCTCGCGCAGGTGCAGTCTTCGTTCCCCCCCGATTTGTAAATGAAGTGCCGGTCGGCGTTGCCGCGTTGATCGCAGCAGCACCGCAAACCGCCTTTGCGCTCGCCGGAGCAGCTTTGGTGCCCGCAGCGATGACGCCGTCGCGTCTGAGCCGCGAGCTTGACGTCGCACCGGGCGCCATCATTGATCCGTCCGCCCGGCTTGAGGATGACGTCGTGGTTGAGGCTGGTGCGATTATCGGCGCCGGTGTCGAGATTGGCCGCGGTTCTATCATTGCTGCTGGGGTCGCCATCGGTCCGGAGTGCCGGATCGGGCGCGATTGCCACATTGCCCATGGCGTCACGGTCCAGCACACGCTGATTGGCAACAATGTCATCATTCACCCCGGAGCACGCATCGGCCAGGACGGGTTCGGCTACGCGCCCGGTCCGCGGGGACTGGTCAAGTTGCCGCAGATTGGCCGTGTGATCCTCCAGGACCACGTCGAAATCGGCGCCAACACCACGATCGATCGGGGCGCACTTGACGATACCGTGATCGGTGAGGGGACCAAAATCGACAATCAGGTCCAGATTGGCCACAATGTCCGGATAGGGCGTCATTGCGTGCTGGTAGCCAAGGTAGCTGTTGCCGGCAGCACGACGATTGGAAACGGCGTCATGATCGGTGGCGCCGCTGGAATTGCCGGGCATCTGACAATCGGGGATGGCGCTCAGCTTGCCGCGATGAGCGGCGTGGCGAGCGACGTGCCCGCAGGCGCGCGTTGGGGCGGCCAACCGGCGCGTCCGATGCGCGGATTTTTGCGCGATGCAGCCGAAGCCAATGCCCGCGCCTTTGGCAAGGCGGATTTTAGGAAAAGCGGAGAGGATCAATGATGCAGGCCGCGACGAAAACCCTCGAAACTGCCGATATTCAGGAAATCATGCGGCTATTGCCGCACCGTTACCCGTTTTTGCTTGTTGACCGGATCATTGACATCGATGCCGACAATTCGGCCATTGGCATCAAGAACGTCACCGCCAGCGAGCCGCATTTTACCGGCCACTTCCCCGGCAATCCGATCATGCCGGGAGTATTGATTGTCGAAGGCATGGCACAGACTGCTGGCGCGATCTGTGCCAAGGCGACGGGCAGCGGCAAGAATCTGGTCTATTTCATGACCATCGACAACGCCAAGTTCCGCAAGCCGGTTGTGCCCGGTGACCGGCTGGAATATCACGTCACCAAGATCAAGCAGCGCGGCAATATCTGGCGTTTCCATTGCGATGCGATGGTTGATGGCCACAAGGCCGCTGAAGCTGATATCGGAGCCATGCTGGCTCCCGGAGAAAGCGAGTCCGAATGATAACGCCAGTGCCTGCCGCCCTGCATCCGGCCCGCATCCATCCCTCGTCGATCGTCGAAGACGGCGCTCAGCTCGGCCGCGATGTCGAGATCGGTCCGTTTTGTCACATTGGCCCCAAGGTCAGGCTGGGCGACAACGTCCAGATCATGAGCCATGTCGTCATTCTCGGCAGCACCACAATTGGTGACAACTCGGTGGTATTTCCCAATGCTGTTCTTGGCTGCGCGCCGCAGAACATCCATTACAAGGGCGAGGACACCGAACTCGTCATCGGCAATTCCTGTACCATCCGGGAAGGTGTTACAATGCATCCCGGCATGCCGGATTTCGGTGGCAAGACGACGATTGGCGACAACTCGTTGTTTCTCGCCTATTCCCACGTGGCCCATGACTGCCACGTCGGCGACCATGTTATTTTGTCCAACAATGTGATGCTTGCGGGCCATGTCACGATCGGTGATCGGGTGATCATGGGCGGCGGCGCCGCCGTGCACCAGTTCACGCGGGTTGGCCATAACGCCTTCATCGGCGGGTTGGCCGCAGTCAGCAACGACGTCATTCCTTATGGCATGCTCAATGGCAATCCCGGCGTGCTGATGGGGCTCAACATCATCGGCATGCAGCGAGCCGGTTTCGACCGCAAGGCCATCCACGCCGTGCGGCGGGCCTACAAGACCATTTTTGATTCCAATACGCCTATTCGTGAGAACATCACCCGGGTGCGAGAGCAGACCGACAACAACGCCGCCGTGGCCGATATCATCGCGTTCATCGATGCTGAAAGCGAGCGCGCATTGTCATCACCGGCTCGGGGCCAGCGGGGCTGAATACCATGGTCGCTGCGGCTACCGTGCCGTTGATCAAACCGCGGTTGGGAATCCTGGCTGGCAGAGGCTGTTTCCCCGTCCTTGTTTCATCGTCGGCCCGCGATATGGGCCATAATCCCTATATAGTCGCCATCGAAGGCGAGGCCGATCAGGATTGGTCCGGTTTTGACCATTGTGTCCTGGGTATCGGCGATGTTGCCGGCTTGTCGGCGCTTATCCGGCGCGAGAAGATCGGTACGCTGATGCTGGCCGGCGGCATCGATCGGCGCCCTCGGTTCCGTGACATCCGTCCGACCTGGTCGTCGTTGGCGGCCGCGCCGTCCTTGTTGCGGACGCTTTTGTCAGGGGGCGATGACCAGATATTGCGTGCGGCCATTGGGCTTCTCGAAAAACAAGGTGTGCAGGTGGTCGGCGCCCAAACGGTGGCGCCGGGATTGCTGAGCCAGATCGGTCCATTGGGAAAGCTTGAGCCCAGGCCATCCGACCAGGCAGACATCGCCGCTGCCGAGCAAGCCGCGCTGGCGCTGGGCCAGCTTGATGTCGGGCAGGGAGCGGTGTCGGTCGGCGGCCGTGTGATTGCACTCGAGGGGCTTGAAGGAACCGATCTGATGCTCGAACGGGTGGCGGCCTTGCGTGCTGCGGGCAGGTTGCCGCGCGGCCGGGGCGGCGTGCTGGTCAAGATGTGCAAGCCAGAGCAGGATGAACGCGCCGACCTTCCATCGATTGGTCCTGATACGGTCACCAACGCCCACGCTGCCGGCCTTTCCGGCATCGCCGTCGAGGCGGGGCGCACGCTGGTGCTTGAGCGCGAATTGGTAGTGACGTTGGCAAACCGGCTGGGAGTGTTCGTCACCGGTCTCGGACCTGACGATGAAAGAGGCAAGCGATGACCGCGCTCAAAATTGCAGTCGTCGCGGGCGAGCCCTCCGGCGATATGCTTGGCGCCGATCTGGTCCGCGCGCTTGCCGTTGAAACCGGCTCGCAACCCGATCTTGTAGGGGTTGGCGGGGAGCGCTTGATCGCTGAAGGCCTGACCTCGCTGTTTGACTATAGCGAATTGTCGATCATCGGCATATCCGCCGTGATTGGAAAGCTGCCAAAGCTGATCCGGCGGATCGGGCAGACCGCCGATGCCATCATCGCCGCCAAACCGGATTGCCTGCTCATCATCGACAGTCCGGATTTCAGTCACCGCGTTGCGCGCAAGGTCCGCAAGGCGTTGCCGGATCTCGAGATTGTCAATTATGTCTGCCCCACGGTGTGGGCCTGGAAGCCCGAGCGGGCGCCGGCGATGCGCGCCTATGTCGATCACGTGCTGTCAATCTTTCCGTTTGAAGCCGATATCGTCAGGGAACTGGGTGGACCGCCATTGACCTATGTCGGACACAGGCTGACAAGCGATCCGGGGCTGATCGCCGCCCGCCAGGCACAGCTTGCTCGGCGGCAATCGGAAACCACGGACAGCCCGCCGATGTGCCTGATTCTGCCCGGCTCGCGGCGCAGCGAAATAGCCCGCCTCGGCGACGTGTTTGGCGCCGCCGCGAAGCGGCTTTCCCAGCTCAACCCGGACATGACATTCGTTCTGGTGGCCGGTGAGCAGGTCGAGCGCGACATTCGCGACAAGGTGCTCGACTGGGATGTCGATTGCCGGGTGGTTACAGGCGACGTGGCGAAATGGGAGGCGTTCGCGCGTGCCGATGTGGCAATTGCCGCCTCAGGAACCGTGTTGCTCGAACTGGCGCTTGCCGGCGTGCCGCACATGTCGTCCTACAAGCTTGACCCGATTGCCCGACTGGTCATGAGCATGATCACTGCCTGGACCGGAGCGTTGCCCAACATGATTGCCGGCCATGTGGTCGTCTCGGAATACTACGACAAGCATGTGCAGCATGAGCGGTTGGCGCGCGAGGCCGATCAGTTGGCGCGCCAGACGTTGCATCGTGCAGCGATGCTGGCGGATTTCGATCTTGTCTGGGCGCGCATGCAGACCCCCGAACCGGCTTCCGTGCGGGCCGCCAGAACGTTGCTGTCGGTGATTGGCCGCTGACAGGGTTTTCTGTCGCGACGATGACAACTGCACCGGTGAAGTTACAAACCAATCGAATCAAAAAAGGCGCCAGAGGGCGCCTTTTTTGGTTTGGTGATGCCATGTGTTGGCGATCTTAGCGCTTTGACACCGGCACATAATCGCGTGAGGCTTCGCCGGTATAGAGCTGGCGCGGACGACCGATACGCTGACCCGGATCCTCGATCATTTCGCTCCACTGGGCGATCCAGCCGACTGTGCGGGCAAGAGCGAACAGCACCGTAAACATGGTGGTCGGGAAGCCAAGCGCCTTCAGCGTGATGCCCGAATAGAAATCGATGTTCGGGTAGAGCTTCTTTTCGATGAAGTAGCTGTCGGTGAGCGCGATTCGCTCCAGTTCCATCGCCACTTCCAGCATCGGATCGTCCTTGATGCCGAGCTCGCCGAGCACTTCATGGCAGGTCTTCTGCATGATCTTGGCGCGCGGATCGTAGTTCTTGTAGACCCGGTGGCCAAAGCCCATCAGCCGGAACGGATCGTCCTTGTCCTTGGCGCGGGCAACGTATTCGGGGATCTTGTCGACAGTGCCGATTTCAGCCAGCATGGTCAGCGCCGCTTCGTTGGCGCCGCCATGAGCGGGGCCCCACAGGCAGGCGATGCCGGCGGCGATGCAGGCAAACGGATTGGCGCCCGACGAACCGGCAAGACGCACGGTCGATGTCGATGCATTCTGCTCGTGGTCGGCATGCAGGATGAAGATCCGGTCCATGGCACGGGCCAGCACCGGATTGACCTCATAATCCTCGCACGGCACGGCAAAGCACATCCGCAGGAAGTTCGACGCATAGTCGAGATTGTTGGTCGGGTAAACGAACGGCTGGCCGATATGATATTTGTAGGCCATTGCCGCCAGTGTCGGCATCTTGGCGATCATCCGCATCGAGGCGACCATGCGCTGATGCGGGTCGGTGATGTCGGTTGAATCATGATAGAACGCTGAGAGTGCACCAACGCAACCGCACATCACGGCCATCGGGTGAGCATCGCGACGGAACCCGGTGAAGAACCGGCTCATCTGCTCATGCACCATGGTGTGGCGGGTCACGCGATAGTCGAAATCTGCCTTTTGGGTGGCTGTGGGCAGTTCACCATAAAGCAGCAGGTAGCAGACTTCGAGAAAGTCGCCATGTTCGGCCAGTTGCTCGATCGGGTAGCCGCGGTGCAGCAGCACGCCTTCATCGCCATCGATGAAAGTAATCTTGGATTCGCAGGATGCGGTGGAGGTGAAGCCAGGATCGTAGGTGAACGCACCGGTCTGCTTGTACAGCGCCCCGATATCAACAACCTTTGGACCGATCGTTCCGACCTTGATCGGAAGTTCGACCTCGTTTCCGTCCATTGTTAGTTTTGCGTTCTTATCTGCCATGGCATGTCCTTCCACAAATGCAGGCGTCCCGGCGCTTGTCCGACGCCTTGGATGACCGTCCCGGTTTAGCTATATGATTTACGGGACCCTGCCAAGCTATGCACAAGGCTAATTGTGCATCGCCGCATTCGAGTGCCAAGTTTTGCACCCGATCCAATTGCCCTTTGTAACGCATTGGAATTGCGCATGAAAAGCCGCATATCCGTTGCGGAATTGGCCGATCACCGCGATTTTCGGTGGTCGTGCGTTTGCTGCACTATTTATGGTGGTAATGGCATCAAATGCAGGTGTAAGCTGATGTGCATGTAGCGGGGCGTGCACAATGCAGCCAAAACGCACGGAATTGGCAAAGGTGCAGGAGGACGGGAAACCATTTCCTTCCTCCACGGTGCTGCAGCGCCAGGAAAAACCCGCCCTTACTCATCGCCTGCCGGCGCGTCTCACCGAAAACAGGACCGGACAATCTCTCGGACTTCGGAGCCGTTTCGCAGCGGCGCTGGTCTCGGCCAGCGGTGCCGAAACCGGGCACGGACTGGTGCTTTTGCTGGTTCCGGTAATGATGGGGCTGGGCGCCGGCCTTTTCTACATGGCTTCCGTAAACCCGCCGATTCTCCCCCTTGCTGTTGGCTTCCTGTCGTTTTTGCTGATGACGTTGATTACCCGTGCCGGCCGGCCGAAGCTCGCCTGCGCTGCCGGTCTGGCGGCGGCGGTCTTTGCCGGTTCGCTGGCTGCCACTGTCGAACTGCGCGGCGTCGGGCCGTTGCTTGATTCGGACGTAACGACCGAGGTCACGGGTATGGTCGAAGCGCGCGATTTCGACGCGGGCGGCAGGGTGCGCTATCTGATCAGGCTTGCCGGCACCGCCGATCCGCTGATTCGCAGGCCGCCACGGCGGGTCCGTCTGGTCGCGCGATCACCGCACAGCCCGCTGCCGGTGGGAAGCCTGATCAGCGGCCGCGCCCGGCTGTCCGCGCCGTCCGGGCCGGTCCTGCCCGGCGGCTATGATTTCGCTTTCGGCGCCTTTGTGGATGGTATCGGCGCACATGGTTTCTTCTACCGGGCGCCACGGGCGGTGCCCGCCGCTTCGGCAAATCCCCGTCTTGTTGAAACCGCCAGACTCCAGCTCCGGCAACTTCGCGAACACGTTTCGGCCCGTATCCGTTCGCTTCTGCCAGGTGATCCGGGCGGAATTGGTGCGGCACTTACTGTTTCCGACCGGCGCGGCATCAGCCAGGCCACGGTCGATGCGCTGCGCGCCACGGGGCTCGCCCATATCCTGGCCATCTCCGGCCTGCATATGGCGCTTGCCGCTGGCACGTTGTTTGTCGGGTTGAGAATGGCGCTGGCGCTGTTTCCCGGGCTGGTCGAGGCCTGGCCTGTGAAAAAGGCAGCAGCCATCGGCGCCATGCTGACCGCGACCGCCTATCTGTTGATTTCCGGTGGTAGCGTACCGACGCTGCGTGCCTGGATCATGCTGATGGTCATGCTGGTCGCCGTTCTCGCCGACCGGCCGGCACTGACCATGCGCAATGTCGCGCTGGCCGCAATCCTGATCATCCTGATCTCGCCTTCGGCAGTGGTCGGCCCCGGTTTCCAGATGTCGTTTGCGGCAACCGCAGCCCTGATCTCTGCCTATGCTGCGCTGACTGGCCGAAAGCGAAAGCAGGAGCCGGGCCTGAGCAGCGCCCACCGCTTTCTCAAACCACCGGAGTGGCTTGCCCGGATTGTCAGGGGCATGATCGGGCTGGCGATCACCTCTCTGGTTGCAGGCCTCGCCACCGGCCTGTTCTCGGCCCATCATTTCAACAGGGTGGCGGGAAACGGCTTGCTCGCCAACATGCTTGCCATGCCGCTGGTGACCTTCGTGGTCATGCCCTCAGGCCTTGTCGCCATGCTGACAATGCCGTTCGGGCTCGACGCATGGCCACTGCAACTGATGGGTTTGGGATTGCGTGGTGTTGTCGCCGTTGCCCGCTATGTCCACGGGTTGGGCGGCGATCTGCTGGTCGGCCAATTGCCGATGCGCGCCACCGTGGCGGCAGGCGCTGGGTTTATCGTACTGGTCATGCTGCGCAGCCGCCTGCGGATCGCGGGCATCGCCCTGATTACCGCAGGCGCCGTGCTGGCGCTGCCGCCACTGGCGCCGCGGGCTCCCGATATTCTGGTCAGCGAAGATGGCCGCCTGATTGGACTCAACACCCCCGATGGTCTTGCCAGCAACGCCGCACGCCCTTCGGAGTTCACCTTCCGGCAATGGCAGACCGCTCTGCGCGGTCCGCAGCACCTGCCGCCAGTGACCTACAGCACCGCTTTGATCGCCACATCCACCGAGCCCGAAACACAGGCGGCCCGTGAAATGCAGGCAAAAATTCTCGATCCGCTGATGGCCGCTGCCGCAGACCAGCCCTCCCGGTTTCAGTGCGCAAGGCGGGGCGTCTGCGCCGCGCTTTACAAGCAGGCGACAATCATCGCCATTGACCGTGCCGAACTGATCGGCCCGGCTTGTGACCGCGCCGATCTGGTGATTGTCGCCATCCCTGTCTATATGAGCGCCTGCCGCTCCGGCGCGACGCTGATCACGTCGCGAAGCCTGCGCCGCAGCGGTGCCTTGGCGATCCGCATCGTCGCCGCTGACCAGCCAGCGCCGCCGCCGGGCATCGGGGCCACTGCGGCCACCATGGGCGATTCGCGGGCTGTGCGTGGAACCGGTCGTATCGACGCTCGTCGCCGCCCTTCCAAAAATCGTCCGGTGTTTGACATCGAGGCAGCCCTTGAGGGTGTCGTCAGGCCGTGGACCGTCCAGCGCTATTATGACTGGCGGACGCAAAGCTATGATTTGCCGCAATAGGGCGGATCGAACCCACATCGCGCAAAACCGTGCAGCGGTTCCGGGATGCCGAATTTCTCAAGTTAATCCCGGTCCGGTCTGAGGTGCGGGCTTCAGTCGACCACGCGCACAGGCCGCATAAACAGTCCGTAGCAGCGGAAGCCGGCGCAATACCGTCCCGGTCAGTGCCAAGGCGCCAGAATCTCTCTTTCGTCCACCCGCTCATGAAAGCGGCCAGGAAATCCGAAGGAATTTCCGGGCCGCTTTTGTCGAAAATCTTACCGCGCGGTTTGCGCGTCAGGTCATGGAAGCATTCAGCAGGGCAGGGCGGTTTTAGTGATAGCGCCGGATCAGGCCCACCAACTTGCCTTGCACCTTGACCCGGTCCGGTCCGAAAATTCGGGTTTCATAGGCCGGGTTGGCGGCTTCCAGCGCAATCGACGCGCCCTTGCGGCGAAACCGCTTCAGCGTGGCTTCCTCGTCATCGACCAGCGCCACCACGATATCGCCGGGGCTTGCCGTCGACACATTGCGGATCACCACCGTGTCGCCATCGAAAATACCGGCCTCGATCATCGAATCACCCTTGACCTCAAGCGCGTAATGCTCGCCCGGGCCGATCATCTCCACCGGAACGTTGATGTTGTGGGTGTTGTTCTGGATGGCCGAAATCGGCACGCCGGCGGCGATCCGGCCCATCATCGGCACTTCCGCAGTGGTCGCCGGCTCGTCATTGGCGGCAGGGGTTGCGCGGCGCACCGATTCTGGTTTGCCAAGGCTGCCCTGGATCACGCTCGGCGAAAATCCGCGCCGCGGCTGCAAGTTGTTCTGGTAGCTGTCAGGCAGCTTGATTACTTCCAGCGCCCGGGCGCGGTTGGGCAGCCGGCGGATGAAGCCGCGCTCCTCAAGCGCCGTAATCAGCCGATGAATGCCGGATTTGGAAGCAAGATTAAGCGCATCCTTCATCTCGTCGAAGGAGGGGGGGATGCCGCTTTCCTTCATTCGTTCGTGGATGAAAAGCAGAAGTTCGTGCTGTTTGCGCGTCAACATGATCCATACGTCCCGGTGCCCGAGGAGAAACAAAACCAGAACCGAGATACCATGTTCTATATGTGTTCCGCAAGAGCTTGGGAAACATTGACGGAACATTGACGGCGCGAAACATAAACGGGAACGGAACTTGGACGCAGGGTCTGGTTCGCAGCAGTGGGCACCCATCCCGCCGCGAGCGAACCGATCCCCCCATCATGGCAATGGCCAAGCAACGAATTGTCCTGGTGCTCGCCATATCGGGTCACGGTTGATGCTTCCATACGCGTCTTACCAACCGGAGCCCTCAATACACTGGTTGAACTCAGCCGAGTTGTAATCCGTGTATCCGTAAACACAGTCCGCGAGCACCGCTCCGCATTGACCGGCTTGTTCACCCTGGTAACTGGTCGAACAATAATTCGATACTTCGGCGAGTACTTGCTGTTGGCCTGCGCCGTCCGGATTTGCCTCATCGGCCGTTTCCTGTTGGCCATCCTGCTGCTGTTCGGCAGGGGCTGGTGCCGATGCATCTTGCGCTGCCTTGTTCTCGCGCACTGCATAGAGGCAGTTGTAGAAGTCATTGGTGCCGAGTCCGTAGGGCGTACAGCTCTCGACTTCCTCACCGGTGAGATCAGGAAAATCGGCTATCGCCTGATCCAGCAATTGCTGGTCTGTCTGCCCTTGGTCTGGCGACCGGATGTATCACCGCTGGTATCAACAGCTTGACCCTGGCTCGCCTTGTTGTCCCGTACCGCGAAGAGGCATGTGAAGAAATCATCCGAGCCATAGCCATAGGTGGTGCAACCATCGATCTCCTCCGGGGTGATGTCCGAAAATTCATTCTCGACGCGCAGGTTTATGGCTTCGCTTTCCACCCCGGCATCCAGGCAATCGAAATAGGGTGAACTGTCTTCGCCATAGTTCTGGGCACAAGTAGAGAGGTAGCCCATCGGCAGCGATGAGTAATCCTTTGTCGCCCGCGGATCAGCCGCCTGACCGGCAGTGTTGCCGGAATTGGCATCGGTTGTCGGATCGCCTGGACCGTCTTCAAGCTCCTCAAGCGTGTCCATCAGCGCTTGATCGACGCAGTCGTTATAGCCTTTGTCATCCTTGGGGCTGTCGGGGTATCTGGTCCCGCAATCCTGTTGCCTGGCTGCGGTCACGAGGGTGTAGTCATTGGAGGAACGCGGATCGGGTGCCGGAGTCCCTGGAGCTGCGCCGTTGCCCGTGGTTGTACCATTGCCGGTAGCAGCAGCCTGGCGCAAAACCTCGTCGGCGCAATCCCAAAATGCCTTTTCGTTATTGTAGGCGGGAGACTTGGCGTCAGTGTTGGCCCGCTCGCCCCCCCCCATGAGGCAGCGGGTACCTGACTGTAGTCATTGTTGGCTCTGGTGTCCTGTGGATTGGTCAACCAGTCTGCATCTTTCGCTGTGGAGCTGATGGCGGGAGTTCCTGTTGCGGCAGCGCTCAGCTCTGCATCCATGCAGTCATAGAACCCCTTGTCGTCCTTGGGGCTGTCGGGGTGTTTGTTTCCACAGGCCAGTGTCTCGGTGGGCTGCACGGCGCTGTAATCGTTGGCAGCCCGAGGATCCGGGGCAGGCGTACCGGCCGGAGTAACCGGATTGGGCGCTGTTGGAGTGCTGGCAACCGATGCGAGGCCGAGATCAGCGCAATCCCAGAAGGCTTTTTCATTGTTGAAGGTCGTCTTGGATTTCGCGTCAGTATTGGCAGCCTCGCATTTTTCCCAGGCCGCGGTCGGGATAGCGCTGTAGTCGTTGGCGATCCGGCTGTCCTTGGGGGCCAGGGTCCAGTCGACAAATGCCTGCGACCCCCCTGTTGCTGGAAGCCGCAGCTTTCAGGCCGCTGTCCATGCAGTCATAGTAATCCTTGTCGCCTTTCGGGTGTTGATTTCCATTGAGAACTGACCCTGTATTTCCACCGAGATTTGACCCGCCTATCAGTTGTGTTTCGGGTCTGGTGTTGCGGTCAATTTCCTGTTTTTCTCCTTTGTGGATTTGGCGTCGTGCGCCGAGCTGTTCTTGAAGCGGAAGCTGTCGTTTCCGGTTTCGAGGATGTGGCAGTGATGGGTGAGCCGATCCAGCAGCGCAGTCGTCATCTTGGCGTCGCCAAACACGCTGGCCCATTCGCTGAAGCTGAGGTTGGTGGTGATGATGACGCTGGTGCGCTCATAGAGCTTGCTCAGAAGATGGAAGAGCAATGCGGTCGAAGCACGATCCGGCGCGGATTTTGGCGTGCGCGGGTTCCGCTGGCACCTTGAGGATGACCCGGATCAGTGGACCTGGCCCGCTTGACGATCAAGCGTGTAAACGCACTCTGCTTTGTCCACATGCTGGCGGCTGCGCTTGGCCGCGTGGTCGGCCACGAAACGTCCATGCAGATCGTTGCGGAGGAACGTGTTCGGGGGCAAGGCGCTGATCCGGTCTGCCATCATCGATCCGATGGCGTGATCTCAGCAGTTGATTTACCCAATCAGCTGTTTTGTCTTCGTTTTTAGATGATGCCTGATCGTCCGCGTAATGGAATGGCTCTCTATCGCATTGGTTGTACTGGGTGGCGCCAGAACAGCCGACGCACTCCATTATGAAATTATGAGAGGTTGAGGAGCTATACCCACCGTTGTTGACTCTATCGGAAGGTTATAACCGAATGAAAGAAGCGGGTATTCATTGGTTTAGGGTTTCGAAGTTCTGCATTTATTGAGCAATTAATTTGGATTGATTTGCGGATGGAAACATGGTCTCCTTCTAAAGTGGGAGAGGGTATATGTTGAATCAGCACGCTTTTTCGACCAACCAGATTGATGAGGCCGATCAATCGCGGGTTCATGTCTACCGGCTGCTGGCGCGATTGTTGCGCGAGCCGGCGGATGCTGCCCTTCTTGCCGCTCTGGGCCAGATGACCGGCGACGATTCCGAACTCGGTCAAGCCATCACTGTTCTCGCCGATGCCGCCGCTGCAACCAGCATGGCTGCCTGCCGCGATGAGTACAATGTGCTTTTCATCGGTCTGGGCAGGGGTATCCTGACCCCGTTCGGCTCCTATTACCTCACCGGATTCATGCACGAGAAGCCACTGGCTCGCCTGCGCGACGATATGCGTCCGCTGGGCATTGCCCGCAGCGATGACGTCAAGGATCCGGAAGACCATGTTGCCGCGTTGATGGAAATGATGGCCGGATTGATTGATGGCAGCTTCGGCGCTATTCGGTCGGTATCAGCGCAACGGGCCTTTTTTGACGCCCATGTTGCAAGTTGGACACCGCATTTTTTCAAGGATCTCGAGGGCTGTGCCTCGGCCGATTTTTACAAGTCTGTCGGCCGTATCGGACGCCTGTTCATGGCGATCGAACAGGAAGCATTCGAAATGTAAACCGCGTTTTTTTTGCGGTAGTTTTTTCAGCGCGTATTGCAGTCCGGAAGAGACACCCGGCCAGGCTGCTGCAAACGGTTCCAGGTGTCGAGAAGTGGAGATCATCATGAAGGCAAAGACAGAGGATGCCACGACTGACCGTCGCAGGTTTCTGAAATTCGCCGGGCTTGGCACGATTGCCAGCGGAGCGGCTCTGGTCACGGGTACGGCAGCTGAGGCGGTCGAAATTACCGGACCGAAGACCGCCGCCGGGTACAAAGAGACCGATCACGTCAAGGCCTACTACGCCAGCACTCGGTTCTAAGGATCGGCTCTGGTCACCGTATTGGACGGGACAAACACAAGGAGAGTTAGCATGCTCAGGAAGAAGACAAATGGGGTTGCGAGAGGCCCCCGGCTGTCCTCGACGGTAGCAGAGCTCGGGGCTACGGCAATTGATCGCCGTACATTCCTCAAGCGCTCGGGCCTCACCATTGGTGGGGCGGCAGCCATTACCTCGCTTTCGGGCGGAATGGTGAAGCGAGCCGAAGCTCAGACAGCCGAAGGCACCCGGAACGTCGAAATCAAGAAAACGGTCTGCACGCATTGTTCCGTCGGTTGCACGGTTATTGCCGAGATCGAAAACGGTGTCTGGACGCGTCAGGCGCCCGGCTATGATTCTCCGTTCAACCTGGGCGCCCATTGCGCCAAGGGCGCTTCCGTCCGCGAGCATGCCCATGGCGATCGCCGCCTGAAGTATCCGATGAAGCTGGTCGGCGGCAAATGGCAGCGCGTCTCCTGGGACGAGGCCATCAACGAGATCGGCGACAAGATGCTCGAGGTGCGCGAGACCTCTGGACCGGATTCGGTCTACTGGCTCGGCTCTGCCAAGCATTCCAATGAGCAGGCCTATCTGTTCCGCAAGTTCGCGGCCTACTGGGGGACGAACAACGTCGACCACCAGGCGCGCATCTGCCATTCGACAACGGTGTCCGGTGTTGCCAACACCTGGGGCTATGGTGCGATGACGAACTCCTACAACGACATCCACAAATCCAGGTCGATGATCCTGATCGGGTCCAACCCGGCCGAAGCGCATCCGGTGTCGTTGTTGCACCTTCTCAAGTGCAAGGAAGAAAACAACGCGCCGCTGATCGTTTGCGATCCGCGCTTTACGCGCACGGCAGCCCATTCCGATGAATTCGTGCGGTTCCGTCCCGGCACCGATGTGGCGCTGATCTGGGGCATTCTCTACCACATTTTCGAGAATGGCTGGGAAGACAAGGAATACATCCGCACCCGCGTCTGGGGCATGGATCAGATCCGAGACGAAGTTAAAAAGTGGAATCCGGCCGAAGTAGAGCGTGTGACCGGGGTACCCGGATCCCAGCTTGAGCGGGTCGCTCGCACCTTGGCCAACAACCGGCCAGGTACGTTGATCTGGTGCATGGGTGGCACGCAGCACTCGAACGGCTCTTCCAACACCCGCGCCTATTCGATCCTGCAGCTGGCGCTGGGCAACATTGGAAAGTCCGGCGGCGGCGCCAATATCTTCCGCGGCCACGACAACGTTCAGGGTGCCACCGATTTGGGCGTCCTGGCTGACACGCTGCCTGGTTATTACGGCCTGACGGCGGGTGCCTACGCCCACTGGGCGCGTGTCTGGGACGAAGACCTTGACTGGCTCAAGGGCCGTTTTGCCACGATGAAAGGCAAGGACGGCAAGAACAAGCAAATGATGTACGAGACCGGTATACCGGTGTCGCGCTGGATCGACGGTGTCCTGGAAGCCAAGGAAAATATCGATCAGCCCGACAAGACCAGGGTCATGGTGTTCTGGGGCCACGCGCCGAACTCGCAAACCCGCCTGCCTGAAATGCAGAAGGCGATGGGGATGCTGGATCTGCTGGTGGTCGTCGATCCTTACCCGACGATGACAGCGGTGCTTCAGGATCGCCAGGATGGCGTCTACCTGTTACCGGCATCGACCCAGTTCGAGACATCCGGGTCGGTAACGGCATCCAACCGCTCCATCCAGTGGCGCGAAACCGTGATCGATCCGCTGTTTGAATCACTGCCTGATCACACCATCATGTACAAATTCGCCAAAAAATTCGGTTTTGAGGACAGAATGTTCCGCAACATCGAGGTCAATGGCGAGGAACCGCTGGTCGAGGACATCACCCGCGAGTGGAACCGTGGCATGTGGACCATCGGCATGACCGGGCAGTCGCCCGAGCGCATGAAGTCGCACATGGAGCATCAGTACACCTTCGACAAGACCACCTTGCGTGGTGTTGGCGGGCCGCATGACGGCGAATTCTACGGCATGCCCTGGCCTTGCTGGGGGACGCCCGAGCTGAAGCATCCCGGTTCGGCGGTGCTTTACGATGTATCGACCCCGGTTGCGCAAGGCGGGATGGGTTTCCGTGCCCGCTTCGGTGTTGAACGCAACGGCGACAACCTGCTGGCGGAAAACAGCTGGCCGGTTGGCTCCGAGATCGAGGACGGCTATCCAGAATTCACGATGGCCATGCTCAAGGGGCTTGGATGGGACAAGGATCTGACCCCCTATGAACGACGCATGATCGAGTATGTCGCAGGCATCCTTGATAAGCGACCTTCGGAGGAGGAGGTCGGGGAGACATCCGATCAGGGTGACATTCCTTCCGATTATGACCAGAAGATCGAAGGCGTTAACTGGAAAGTCGACCTTTCCGGAGGTATCCAGCGCGTCGCGATCAAGCATGGCTGCGCGCCCTACGGCAACGCCAAGGCACGCGCCGTGGTCTGGACGTTCCCCGATCCGGTGCCGCTCCATCGCGAACCACTTTATGCGCCCGACCGCGAGATTGTGGCCGACTATCCGACCATCGAGGACAAGACCTTCTGGCGTCTGCCAACGGCCTTCAAGTCGATCCAGGATGTCGACTTTGCCAAGGACTTCCCGATGATCATGACGTCGGGACGACTGGTCGAGTATGAAGGAGGGGGGGACGAAACCCGTTCCAACCCATGGCTGGCCGAACTGCAACAGGACATGTTTGTCGAGATCAACCCGTTCGACGCAAACAACCTGGCCATCCGGGATCGTGACATCGTCTGGCTGCACAGTCCTTCCGGCGCCAAGATCAAGGTCATGGCCATGGTCACCGAACGGGTGGGCCGGGGCGTCGTCTTCTGTCCCTTCCATTTTGGTGGCCAGTTCCAGGGCGTTGATCAAAGGCACAAATATCCTGAAGGCGCCGATCCGATCGTGCTTGGGGAGGCGTCCAACACGGCGCAAACCTATGGCTACGACATGGTCACACAGATGCAGGAAACCAAAACTACACTTTGCCGCGTTGAGCGGGCATAGGGAGGACACACTATGGCTAGAATGAAATTCCTCTGCGACGCCGAGCGCTGTATTGAATGCAATGCCTGTGTCACGGCTTGCAAGAACGAGAACGAAGTGCCCTGGGGCGTCAACCGGCGTCGGGTCGTCACCATCAATGACGGCAAGCCCGGGGAGCGGTCGATTTCGGTGGCCTGCATGCACTGTTCGGATGCGCCGTGCATGGCGGTCTGCCCCGTCGACTGTTTTTACCAGACGGCAGATGGCATCGTGTTGCACGACAAGGACCTGTGCATTGGCTGTGGCTATTGCTTCTACGCGTGCCCGTTCGGCGCGCCGCAATATCCCCAAGCTTCCAACTTCGGGTCACGCGGCAAGATGGACAAGTGTACCTTCTGCGCTGGTGGTCCGGAAGAAGACAATTCCGCCGCCGAGTTCCAGAAATACGGTCGCAACCGTATTGCGGAAGGCAAGCTGCCGCTTTGTGCCGAGATGTGCTCGACCAAGGCGCTGCTGGCCGGCGACGGTGATACGGTGTCCAACATATACCGTGAGCGCGTCGTCGCCCGTGGCTTCGGCGCTGGCGCCTGGGGCTGGGGTACGGCCTATGATCAGAAGAGTGGCGGTTGACCGACATGTGTCGATCTCAGACGGATTGGCAGGCGGGCTTATGTCCGCCTGTCATTTTTCGTTAGACAGTATCCGGATACCGGGAGTTCACCGATGATTAGTCTGAAGACCCGATTGGCGTCCACGCAGCTTTTAGCAGCCGCAGTTGCATTTGCCGTTCTCGCTTTTGTCGCTCTGTGCCTGCCACTTCAGGCCCATGCCCAAAGCACGGTCCGTCCGCCCGAGAATGCGACAACGGCCATTGCGCCGCCCGGACCTGCCATGCAGGGCAATGTGCAGCCAACTCAATCAGATGCGGAAATCTGGCATGACATCCGGCGAGGTGAGGTCGGCAGGTCGTCGACTCCGAATCCGTCGGGCGGCCAGATGATTCAATCACAAGGCGAGGACTGGCGGCTCTACCGCCAGGGCCCGACGCATGACTATCTCGGCTATGCGATGCTCGCAACGCTGGTCCTGCTGGCGCTGTTTATGGCGATACGCGGCCGCATCAAGGTCGAACATGGGATGTCCGGCATCAAGATCAAGCGCTTTTCCACACTGGAACGGATGAGCCACTGGCTGATGGCGCTGTCGTTCATCATTCTGGGGATCAGCGGCCTCAACGTCACTTTCGGGCGTTCGTTGATCCTGCCATTGGTTGGCAAGGATTTATTTGGTCCGATGTCTGGCTACCTCAAGGCCGCCCACAATTATACCGCCTTCGCCTTCATGTTGGGTTTGGCCATCGCCTTCGTGCTTTGGGTCGTGCACAACATTCCCGACCGCACCGACCTCAACTGGCTGGCCAAGGGAGGGGGGCTTTTGAGCAAGTCGAGCCACCCGCCGGCGAAGAAGTTCAATGCCGGTCAGAAAGTCATCTTCTGGGGGGTGATGGTGCTTGGGCTGTCATTGTCGGTCTCGGGCTGGGCGTTGCTGTTTCCGTTCGAGCACAGCCTGTTTTCGGATACGTTTGCCCTTTTCAGTTATATCGGCATCGATGTGGCGCATATTCTGGGCCTGCCTGAAGCACCTTACAGCGCCATCCAGGAGCAGCAACTCAACAGCGCCTGGCACGGCATTATCGCAGTCGTGATGATTTGCCTGATCTTTGCCCATATCTATATCGGAACCATCGGTATGGAGGGTGCTTTTGACGCGATGGGTTCGGGCGAGGTTGACTTGAACTGGGCCAGGGAACACCATTCGATATGGGTTGATGAGGTCATGTCTGAGAAGACGGACCCGGCCGACGCGGCGGTTGCCGCGCCAGCCGAATGATGATGAGAGGGAACCGGATATGAAAGCATTTCTTCTCAGCGTCGTGGTATTGCTGCTGGTCGTGGCTGGTGCCCGGTTCGGTCTCAAGCCGCTTTGGGAAACACCGTCGGACGCAGTTTATTCAACCGGGAATGTGCGCCTGAATTGAAACAGGCACAAAAAACGAGAGTGATACGATGAGTGACGAAGCCTTTAACCTGTCGATGCGCAAGTTTCTCAAGCAAGTCGGCGTAACGTCGCAGCAGCAGATCGAAGCACTGGTGCGGTCCGGGAACGCCGGTGCCGGCCCGCTGAAGCTCAAGGCCGTGCTGACAGCTGAAGGCACCGATCTGGAGCACGTTGTCACCGGCGAAATCGAGTTGCCTTGATCGCCAGCATGCTGCCTGCACCCGATTTTCCGCCGCTGCTGACCGGACATGCGGTGCCCACCCATGAGGACCCGTTAAACGTTGCATTTGAAGGGGCCAGGCTTGGCCGCTTCGGTGCGGGTGATCTTTGCTGGTCCCTGGCAGAAACGCATGCGCGTGCCGCCGTCGTACTGGAACCCGAATGCTCTCTTGCCAAAGCCTTGCCAATGGCGCCGCTAATGATGGTAGCAATCGGCGATGCGCTGGGGGCAATCGGGCCGCCGAATCTGGCCTTGATGTACCATTGGCCGACAACATTGCTGGTCAATGGCGGTGAAGTGGGCGAGGTTTTCTTGCGCGGGCCAGAAGCTGCGGGGCTTGGGGATGTTCCGGAATTCATCGTTGTGGGATTTTCCGTGGCGATGAGTTTGCCAGCCGAGGCCTTTGACGCACCGGGACTAGTCCGCGATACAACTGCCCTGTTTGAGGAAGGGTGCGGCGATCTCGACCGGACCCAGGTCATTGAGGCGGTGGCGCGGCATTTTCTGTCATGGGTCGATACCTGGGAGCATGACGGCTTTGACGCCGTCCATCAGCATTTTCTCGGGCGCATGCAACCGGCGGACATGCTCACGGTGCAAATCGGCACGGTGGCACACGAAGGCCGGATGGTCGGCATAGATGAAGATGGCGGCTTGCTGCTTGATGGCGCAGGCGGTGTCAGTGGCCTGTCGCTGGCTCAGGGATTGGGGATGGCCGAGTGATGCAGGCAAAGGACAAGGTGCAGGGTGTGATCTGGAAGTCCGCTGGTCAACATTTGACACACAGGCTGGACAACGGATGGCTGGCGGTCAGTGGTGATTTTCTGCGCGCCTATTACACCCGCCCGGAAATCCACCCTGTCGAGGAAAGCTGTGCCGTCGAGCACGCCCTGTTCGAGCGCTTGATGCAGGACCCGTTTGCATCGGTTGGCGCAGATGAACTCTCCGCGATTGCCGATCCGGATGCAGTTGCCAATTATACGCTGGTGCTGCGGTTTCGCGATCACCTGGTCACCAAGGGATCGATTGAAGCGGCCTATGCCTCCTTGTTCGCGCCCGGTGCGCCGCAGATCCCGCCTGTGTTTATCAGCCAGATGACGCACCTGATCATGGGCAACATCCTGGGCGACGAACGCGATGCGCGGGTGGCGCGCGCCGCCGAGCTGTTTTTCCGCGAGCAGACCGCGACCACGTCAAATGAGCGGATGATGCTGGCCGATGCCGAGGTGGTCGAAACCCGCGCGCAACAATCCGCTCTTCTTGCCCTGTCCGACCCCCGCCGCACCGAAGTTGCCCTCGACATCCTCGACGCAGACAATGCGGCCGAATACTGGGCGCGCGCCGACCGGTTTGACCTCGCCCTGGATTTCCGCTTCTCCGAACCGGGGCAGGATGCCTTTGCCCGACTGATCGAGCGCTGGATCAAGCACTTTCTGGATTTGCGAGTCCGTGTGCAGCCGCTGCAATCAGTCAAGAACGAGCGCTGGTCCTGGCATGTCGGGCTGGATGCCGAAGCCAGCCGCATCCTGAACGCGCTCTATCAGGGCGAATATCTGCCGGAGCAGGGCCAGGGTAGCATTGCTGCGTTGTTCCGGATGGAGTTTCTCGATTATGACCGGGTGCTGGACAAGATGCGCCGCAAGCCGGCCTTTCTCGGGCTGGCCATCGATGCGCATGACCGCATCCGGATGAAGCCGCAAAACCTGCTGATCAACCTGCCTTTGACCACCGTACTGCAGTAGCCGGCGAGGGACTATTTGGCGCTGATTGAAATCGCGGTGATTTTGCCGACGCCGTTGTCACCCGCGGAATCATAGTCGATGGTGACACGATCGCCAGCCCTCAGCCCCTCCGGAACCAGGTCACCGGCGGGTGTCATATCCCACACCGTCTTGTCATCCAGAATGAGAACGTGATCGACCCGGTCGAAGGCAACAACGACACCGCTTGTCGAGTCAGCCAGGGCAGGGGTTGCCAGTATTGATCCAAGAATTAAGGCTGCAGGAAATAAGCGCATGACATCCTCCGCACGGCTTGACCGACGCTGAATGTGCGCCTGTCCTGTCGATCCCGCAAGGGGCAAGATGCGAGACCGCTAAAGCCCTCCGCCGATTCGGACTGCTACTCCTTGGAGAGGAAGTCATCGACCGTCAAACCCTGGCGGTCAGCTTCCAGATAATCGGCGGTGGTGCGGGTGCGACGTTGGTGGGCAATCGCGAAAGGATCGGCGCCATCGCGCGACAATTCTTCAAGCCGGCAATTCTCGCACATGTGGATCAAGGCCCGGCGTTCATCGGTACTGAACATCCAGTTACCCTGGAGGCGTTGCTCCACCGCGCGCAGCATTCCGCCGGCAGCAAAGGCTTTTCCGCAAGAGGTGCAGCAAGCGGGTTCTTCCTCATGCAATGTCACCGGCTGCATGACGCTGGCAGCGAGATTGAAGCGAGGCTGCAGCGAGATTGCTGTTTCAGGGCAGGTCGCTTCGCAAATTCCACACTGCACACAGGCCGATTCCACGAACCGCAATTGCGGTGTGTCGGGTGTGTCCCGCAGCGCATCAGCAGGGCAGCATGACACGCAAGCCATGCACAATGTGCATGCGGTCGTGTCCACCAGAACGGTTCCATAGGGCGCACTGTCCGGCAGCGTGATTATCGTCGATGCAGGCGTTCCGCTATCTGCCAGAACCAGCAG
The DNA here is from genome assembly GCF_046837775.1 of Hoeflea sp. Naph1. Taxonomy (GTDB): domain Bacteria; phylum Pseudomonadota; class Alphaproteobacteria; order Rhizobiales; family Rhizobiaceae; genus Hoeflea. The sequence continues at coordinate 2,708,521 of NZ_CP177286.1, forward strand.
CGCCGCACGCGCCACTTCGCGCTTTCCACCCAGGGGCACGGGTGCCGCACGCGAAATTTCCGGCAGGTTGGGCAGTTCATAAAGAGCTGCTTCCACCTGGTCAGGATCGGATTCGAGCAAGGTCAGGACCCGGCCAGCTGTATGACCAAAGCCGTCGAGCAGGGTGTCCGTCAACCGGCTTTCCTCGGCAACCGCACCGAATTCATCAGCTTTTCGAGGATCACCCAGCAGCACAATCTGGCGAAACCCTGCAGCCAGCGCCGCGCTCATCAGGTCGTGGCCGACTCCGCTCGTCGCGTGCATTTCCAGCGGTATGACCCGTGCAGGCAGACCCCGGCCAAACCGCGCCATTGCCCCGATCAACGGCGTGCCGTGGCTCGCGTCATGCAGCAGCAGCACTGGCGCCTGGCCTCCGGCGGCCAGGAAGGTGCGGGCAAGCGTTTGAACCCGGGAAATCTGGTCTGTCCGTGGCGGATAGGCATAGGCAACAGCCCCGGTCGGGCAGTGGGCGGCGCAATTGCCGCAGCCGGCGCAAATGCCGGGATCGACGAAGATCCCATCGCCCTGTCCGGTGATCGCGCCGGCCGGGCATTGGTCGATGCACTTTGTGCAGCCTGTCTTTTTGGAGCGTTCGTGGGCGCAGATCGACGCGTCAAAGGTGACATAGAGTGGCTTTTCGAAACTGCCTGCATAATCTGATGCTTCAAGTACCGCTTCCAGCACGGCCACCGGGTTGCCGGGATCAGCGCGGAAATAGCCATCACGGCCATGCGAGCGTGTAAACAGCGCGGTGCTGCCAGACATGTCAAAGACGACGCTGCAACTGGTTTTCGCGCCGTCGCGGGCCATCGTGAATTCCGGGCGTGCGCGCGAAGACGGCAGCATCGCAGCATAGCCGTCGACAACCAGTTCGAAAGCGCCAAGCGAACCGGTGGCCGAAGCCACGCGGCCGGCAAAGATCGGAAACTGGAATTCCGACGGCAAGACCAGATCGTCCGTTTGGGTCAGCAGCAACGTCACAGACAACGTCCGGTTGAGTCGTTGTGCGGTATCGAAGGCCGCCTGACCGCTGCCGATCACGAGGCAAAGCCCATCACTTTCAATAGTCCTCAGGCGCGCCGGCGTGACCGGCAGTTTCGCTGCGGCCAGCAGGGCGGCCATTTTCGGCGCCGTCGATGTCTTGTCGGCGGTCCAGCCCGCCATTTCGCGAATATTGACGAAAGACAGGGCTTCGTGCCCGGCCTCGGCGGCAATTTCTTCAAACAGCGGGCGTTCCTGCGTACAGGCAATGCAGATCGGACCTTCCGTTGCCAGGGCGGCCTCAATTGCATGCATTTCGCTGCGGCAAAGGTGATGATGCGCCGAGACTATCGCATTCCCGTTCGCCAGTTTTTCGGGATCCAGCGACATCGTCTTCTCGCAGTCGCATACAAAAAGTCGGGTTGCATCTAAAACCATCGGACTGCCCTTGTTGTCGTCTGCAAACACCTTATACTTTCAACGACAAGAGGCAACCATGATTGCCTCACCACCGTGGAGGGGTCGGCTGGAGTGTCGCGTGAACTGACCATTATGCTCGGAGTGATTGCAGAAAAACGGCAGTCAATTTCGCGGTGGGCCAAGGATTACTGGATGCCCGTCGGCGTGATGCTGGCGCCGGCGGAGCTCAGTGCTGGCGACGTCCTGGTCAGCGATGACCGCATGACGCGTTACTATATGGGGCGGGTCGATCTGACCTGTTATGCCGCTGATACCGAGGCTTATGTCGAGAACTTCAACAGCGGCACGCCGGCACTCTATGTGGTGCTGCGGCGCGACAGCGAAAACAAGCATCCGCTCGACTGGTACGTCCAGAGCGTCACGGCATCGCCACATGCGGCGCAAGACTACGAAGTAGGCAGCGAAGACATTATCGAACGTTTGCCGATGCCGCCCGAGATTGCCGAATCCATTCTCGAGTTTCTGGATGCCTACCACGTCGAAACGCCGTTTATAAAACGTCGGCGCGACAAGCTCGATCTCGAGGAACAGAAATTCGGCAAGCAACCGATCTTTCTGTCCCGGAAGCGGTCCGATAATGGGGATCTCGATGGTTGACGACGAAAACAAAGACGGATTTCTATCCCGCTGGTCGAGACGAAAACAAGCGTCTCAGGCAGTTGTCGAGAGTGGGCAAGAGGCCGAGATTGAGGCCGTTGATGTCGCGGAACTCGAGGCTGAACAAGCCAGGCTGGCGGCCGAGATCGAGGAGGCCGAGGTCAATCGGAGTGCTGCCGAAGCCGTCGATCTGGATCAGGTCGAATATGGGTTTGATTTTTCAATCTTCCTCAAGCGCGGCGTGCCAGATCCGTTGCGCAAGAAGGCACTGCAGAAATTCTTCAATTCAAACCCGGTGCTGGCCAATCTGGACGGGTTGAACGATTACGATGAGGACTTCAATAACCCGCTTCACATGGTCTACAAATCGACTTGGGACGTCGCGCGCGGGTTTTTGACCCAAAGCGAGCAGCTCTTGCAGAAGACAACCGGTCGGCTGACGACCGATGAGCCACTCGACGAGGAACCCTCGGAAGACACGCAAGACGAAACTGCGGAACCGGCAGGCGAAGCTGCAGAGCTGGCCGACGGCGGGTTGGAACCTCCGGAAGACGCGGCGGAACTGACCGCCGAAGAGCAGACCGGCGATCCGGGGCTCGAACTGCAGGAGGAGGTTGATGTCGCCGGCCACGAGCCAGATGCCGATGGCACGTCGGATCCGGAGCCACCGCAACAAAAGCGGATTTCAATCCGGCAACGGCTGAACGGGTGAAGCGCGTGTCAGACGGAGGGATCGGCCAGATGATTGCGCAACATCTCTGTATAGGCGGCGGTCATTTCGGTGACGAAGGCCTCGTGATTGGGAACGTCCAACACATTCTTGGCAACGAAGGCATTGTAGCGCGCGGCGCCATACAGGAATGCCATATGGATGTCGGTGGCGAGAAGCTTGGAATTGGCCGTATTGGCGACCCGGATGAATCGATCAGCCAGCCGGACAAATTTTTCCGTTTCGGAGCTTTCGTTAGCGCGTGCCTTGCGGGGTTCGATGTCGTCCATACCGGGGTCTCCTCGTCGCTCGAATGGGGTCGGCGCGCATTCACCGGAACCATGACGAGAACGGCGACAACCTGGGTGCACTATCGATCATGGAGTTCGCTGTGACAATCGCCATCGCCCAGATTCTGGATCAGCTGAAACGCGTCAAGGGACCGGAATTGACCGGCAATATCGTGGATCTCGGTCTGGTTTCGCAGATTGTCGTCGAGGGCGACGAGCTCAGCTTTTCCATCAGCGTGCCACCTCAGCTTATCGGTCAACTGGAACCGTTGCGTGCAGCGGCGGAGAGGGCAGCCTTGGCGTCGCCCGGCGTTGCCAGCGCGCAGGTAACGCTGACAACTGATCGGCCAGTCGCGGACTCGGCGCCACAGCCGGTTCGATCGGCTCCGACAGCCTCCCAGGCTGATGCTCTTCCGCCGCCCATGCAAAAACGCGCGGCACCTGCAGCGCCAGTGCCCGGAGCCAAGGCGCCCGTACCCGGAATCGACGCCATCATCGCGGTTGCCTCCGGCAAGGGCGGCGTCGGCAAATCCACGACATCGGTCAACATCGCGCTCGCGCTTCAGGCCAGCGAGCTGCGGGTCGGAATACTCGATGCGGATATATACGGCCCATCCATGCCGCGCCTGCTTGGCCTGTCGGGCCGAACCCAGAGCGGCGACGACCGCATGCTGATCCCGCATGAAGCCTACGGCCTCAAGGTGATGTCGATGGGGTCGATTGTCGACGAGGAAACCGCCACCGCCTGGCGCGGGCCGATGGTGATGCAGGCCCTGACGCAGATGCTGCGCCAAGTGGCATGGGGCGAACTCGATGTCCTGATCGTCGACATGCCACCGGGAACAGGTGACGCGCAATTGACCCTGTCCCAGAATGTACCGCTGGCGGGCGCTGTCATCGTCTCCACGCCGCAGGATCTGGCGTTGATCGATGCCCGCAAGGGATTGAAGATGTTCCGCAAGGTCGACGTTCCGATTTTGGGCATAGTCGAGAACATGAGCTATTTCCTCTGCCCCGATTGCGGTGGCCAACAAGCCGTCTTCGGCCATGGTGGAGCACGCAGCGAAGCCGAGCGCATTGGCGTACCGTTCTTGGGCGAAGTGCCGTTGGTCATGGCAATCCGGGAAACATCGGACGGTGGCAAACCGATCGTCGTTGCGGATCCCGATGGCGAACAGGCGCGAATCTACCAGAGCATTGCACAGGGGATGTGGACCCGCCTGAGCGAAGAACGAATGTTGGCGGGAGGTCGGGGCTAGGCATGCAGGATTTCGCGGGGGCATTCGGGCTGGCTTTTGGACTGATCGCGTCAGGTGATGCGGATCTGTTCGAAATCGTCGGCCTTTCGATGCGCGTCAGCCTGACAGCGCTGCTGCTTTCGTGCCTTATCGGTTTTCCTTTTGGTGCGCTTCTGGTGGTGCGACGGTTTTTCGGCCGCGGGATTGTCATTGCCTTGGTCAATTCGATGATGGGGTTTCCCCCGGTGGTGATCGGACTGCTGGTCTATCTGACCCTGTCGCGTGCCGGGCCGATGGGCTGGCTCGGCCTGCTCTACACACCGACAGCGATGATCATTGCCCAGACCTTGCTGATCGCGCCGATTGTCGCGGCGCTGTCGCGACAGGTTCTTGAGGCGCTGCAGGCAGAGTATGAAGAGCAGTTTCGCTCGCTCGGAATATCGCGCTGGAGCGCCGTGTTGGCGCTAATCGTCGACGGGCGTTACGGGTTGCTCACTGTCGCGTTGGCCGGTTTTGGTCGCGCGGTGGCCGAAGTTGGTGCGGTGATCATTGTTGGCGGCAATATCGACCATCTGACCCGGGTCATGACCACGGCCATTGCACTGGAAACCTCCAAGGGCGATCTCGGAATGGCGCTGGCGCTCGGCATCATCCTGATGAGTATCGCGATATCGGTCAATCTGGCTGCGAGCGCCCTGCGGGCGGTTGCGGAGAGGCAGGCCTATGCCTGATGCTGCTTCCGTGATCCCGCCAAAACCCGGCGAAGCGGGGCCCAGGACGCCCCGCGACAGGATTTTGCCGGGCGCGCTCAGGATCGAACGGCTGGTGCTCGAGGCTGCAGGAAAAACCCTCGTCAATGTCGAAAAACTTACCCTCGATCCGCATTCGGTTACCGTCATCATGGGCCCCAACGGGGCCGGAAAAAGTCTCTTGCTGCGGTTGGTGCACGGGCTGATCGCGCCGACACGCGGATGGATCAGCTGGGGTGAGGTGGCCTCTGGCGAAGCCACGCGTTCGACCCAGGCGATGGTATTCCAGAAGCCGGTGCTGCTGCGCCGCTCGGTGGCTGCCAATATCGATTTTGTGCTGCGCCGTCGCGCCGGAACCAAAGCCGAGCGCCAGGTGCGGCGCGATGAATTGCTGGCCCGCGTCGGACTGGCGGACCGGGCCGAGCAACCGGCACGGCTGTTGTCGGGGGGCGAACAGCAACGGCTGGCACTGGCGCGGGCATTGGCGACCAGGCCGAAGGTGCTTTTGCTCGACGAGGCGACGGCCAGTCTTGATCCCGCATCGGTTCAGATGATTGAGCAGATTGTGCTGGCAAGCAGCACTGAGCAGACAAAAATTATATTCGTCACCCATGATCTCGGTCAGGCGCGGCGTCTGGCCGACGATGTGGCGTTTCTGCACCATGGGCAATTGACCGAGCACCGCCCGGCAGGAGAATTTTTTGCACAGCCGACCTCCGAGGCTGCAAAGGCCTATCTGTCGGGCCGAATTGTTCTATGACAGAAAACTGAAGCCAACTGAGGAGAAAACTACATGACGAAAACGACCCTTTTTGGAGCAGTAATGCTCTCTGTGCTGGCGACTGCTGCATCGGCCGAGGACCCGTCGATCCTTGTCCAGTCAACGACGTCAACGCAGAATTCGGGCTTTTACGATTACATCCTGCCGATCTACAAGTCCGAGACGGGCGTCACCGTCAATGTGGTCGCTGTTGGCACCGGACAGGCCATCAAGAACGCGCAGAACTGCGACGCAGATGTACTGCTGGTTCACGCCAAACCTGCAGAAGAGAAATTTGTCGCCGACGGGTTCGGTGTTGCCCGCTCCGATCTCATGTACAACGATTTCATCATTGTCGGCTCTGCAGCGGACCCGGCAGCGATTGCCGGCGGCGAGGATGCCGTATCGGCCTTCAAGGCGATTGCCGAAAAGCAGGCGCTGTTTGCCTCACGCGGCGATGATTCCGGCACCAACAAGGCTGAACTCAGGCTGTGGGACCAGGCCGGGGTCGACATCAAGTCGGTGTCGGGTGACTGGTATCGCTCCACCGGTTCCGGCATGGGAGCGACCCTGAACGCCAGTGTCGGCATGGGCGCCTACACGATGTCTGACCGCGCGACCTGGATCAGCTACGGCAACAAGGGCGACTACAAGATCGTGGTCGAGGGCGATCCGGTGTTGTTCAACCAGTACGGCATCATTCTGGTCAATCCGGAAAAGTGCCCCAGCGTCAAGGCGGATCTGGGTCAGCAGTTCATTGACTGGATGACTTCGCCGCACGGTCAGGAGCTGATCGCAGCCAATACGCTGGATGGCAAGCAGTTGTTCTTCCCCAACGCCAAGCCCTGATCAGCTGTCGATTCCAAACTCTGAAAAGGGCAGGAATGACACCATCCCGCCGCGGGCCACCGACGTCACGCTTTCTGTGATCTCGATCAGGCCCGTGGCCTTTCGCAGTCCTGAAATCAGGCCGGAACCGTCGCGTGCGAATTTGTGCGCGACGGGTCGCCCGTCATCTCCCGGTTCAAGCCAGCCGCGCCAGAATTCGCGGCGGCCGGGCTTCTTGCCGGGAACATCGAAGCCGGCCGCCACCGGAAATCGGACCGGTTCACGGTAGCTGCCGCCACCAAGAATCGTCAGCGCTGGACGGACATAGAGCAGGAAACAGACGAAGGCTGCGACCGGATTGCCGGGCAAGCCCAGAAAAACGCAATCTTCAATTTGTCCAAAGCTCATCGGCCGCCCCGGCTTGACCGCGATCTGCCAAAGATGGCGCGTGCCCAGCGTGTCGATGGCATTGATGATGTGATCTTCGTCTCCGCGCGAGGCGCCGCCGCTGGTCAGGATCACGTCATGGGTCTTGGCGACCTCCGCAAGGGTTGCCTCAATCAGCGCTGCATTGTCGGGCAGAATGCCGAGATCGGTGACCTCGCAGGGCATCGTTCCCAACAGGGCGTGCAGCATTGCGCGGTTGGAATCGTAGACCTGGCCCTGGGCAATTTCCGCACCCGGCTCGAGCAACTCGTCGCCGTTTGACAAGATCGCCACCCGGACCGGTGCGCGCACCTTGACCCGCGCCAAGCCGAAGGACGCAAGGGCTGCCATGTCTTGCGGGCGAAGCCGGGCAGCGCTTTGCAGCACAGCACTGCCTGCCGCTACATCCTCGCCGGCGCGGCGGGCATTGCTGCCGCGCTTGAGATCAAGCGGAACCGTGACCTGATCACCTTCGACCGTACAGTCTTCCTGCATGGCGACCGTATCGGCACCGTCGGGTATGGATGCACCGGTGAAGATGCGGGCCGCTTGTCCCGGTTCGAGGCGATAGCTGCTCAAATCGCCGGCGGCGATGCGTGTGACCACCGGCATCGGACCTGTGGCGGGCGCGGCAAACGCGTAGCCGTCGACAGCGGAATTGTCATGCAGCGGCACATTGCGCGGGGCGATGATATCGGCCGCAAGCCAGCGCCCTGAGGTCTTGGCGAGCGGCCGTTCCTCCACCCCGGCGACCGCCGTCAATCTGCCGGTGAGGATCGCCAGACATTCCTCGTGGCTCAGTCGGTCCTTGTCGGTCAGGAAGCAATCCTTCAACAGCTTGCGCGAGGTCATGCGGCAGTCTCTCCCAATCCGGTCTTGAGCGCGATCATATCGGCAATGCCACTGATGTCATCGAGCGCGAACACCGGAATTGTGGCGTCGGGAACCGGATGATCGGCAGCGATGGCGCAAATGTTGGCATCGTTATCGGCCAGCGGCGTCCGGTCCGATGCGGCAAGCCTGCGCGCCTCGATTTTTGGGTGGCTTTCGCGCTTGTAGCCTTCGATCAGCACCAGATCACACGGCGACAGCCTGGCCAGCATGTCCTGCAGCGAGGGCTCGTCCGTCTCGCCGAGTTCGTGCATGATCGCCCATCTTTGGCCTGACACAATCGCCACTTCCCCTGCACCCGCCAGGCGATGTCGGTGACTGTCGGTGCCTTCCTGGTCGACGTCAAACATGTGATGCGCATGCTTGACGGTGGCAATGCGAAAGCCGCGGCGCGTGAATTCCTCAACCAACCGGCAGGTCAGTGTGGTCTTGCCCGAGTTCTTCCATCCGGTGATACCGAAAACGCGCTGAATCATGCAGACGCCCCGGCAAGATGGCGTTCCGCCTCGGCCAGTTCTTCAGGCGTATTGGCATTGAAGAACGGATCCGGCACTCCGTCTCCGTCCGCCTCGAAATCGCAAAACGCAAAATCGTGCCGGTGGACCCAGGCCAGCACCTTCATCGTGTCGCTGGTGACCAGCCACTCAGCCAGATCGTCGCGCAATGCCACCGGCCACAGTCCGAAAACTGAATGCCGGTTACCGCCCGAGCGGGCGATGACAATGCGCTCCGGGCCGGCTAGCTCCGAGAACCGGTCTACCAGATCGAGTGGCAGGAACGGCGTATCTGTCGCGGCACTGACGATGTGGGTGATGCCCGGCAGCTTTGCTGCCCATTCAAGCCCGGTCAGCACGCCGGCAAGCGGGCCGACATGACCGCCGATCGTGTCAGGCAGTACCGGCAGGCCATATTGAAGATAGGGTTCTGGGTCGGAATTTGCATTGATCGCGAGCTGATCCACCTGCGGCGCTATCCGGTCGATCACCCGCGAGATCATCGATTGTCCGGCGAGCATTTGCAGCGCCTTTTCGCCGCCGCCCATCCGCCGCGACAACCCGCCTGCCAACACCAGCCCGGTGATTTTAGTGCTCATGTATCATCCCCCGCAGCGCCCTTGCGGCGATGCCGCGGCGCTTCACCGGCGGCTTCAGCTGGATCGCCATCAAATTCGATCCGTTCCAGACCTGCGAGCGCCAGAAACCTTTTGCCACGCGCCCGGCCGATCAGTGTTAAACCGGCCTTTTGTGCAAGCTCCACGCCCCAGGCCGTGAAACCCGAGCGGGACACCAAAATGGGAATGCCCATCATCACGGTCTTGATCACCATCTCCGAGGTCAGCCGTCCGGTGGTGTAAAAAACCTTGTCGTCAGCCGAGACCTTGTTCATGAACATCCAGCCGGCGATCTTGTCTACCGCATTGTGCCGGCCGACATCCTCCATATAGACCAGCGGCACGTTGCCCTGGCACAGCACGCAGCCGTGGATCGCGCCGGCTTCCAGATAGAGGCTCGGCGCGGAGTTGATCTTGTGGGTCAGTGCATAGAGATCCGAGGTTTTCAGCCGCGCATCCGGCGCCAGGTGGATGTCGGAGAAATTCTCCATCACATCTCCAAACACGGTTCCCTGGGCGCAGCCCGAGGTGCGCACCTTCTTCTGCAGCTTGGTCTCGTAATCGGTCTCGCGTTTGGTGCGCACCACCACCACTTCGAGATCGTCGTCATAATCGATCGCGGTGATCTCGTCGTCGGCCTGCAGCATGTTCTGGTTCAAGAGATAACCGACAGCCATCAGGTCCGGATGATCGCCGATCGTCATCATGGTGACAATTTCCTGGCGGTTGAGATAAAGCGTCAGCGCCTTTTCCGTGACCACCCGTGTGGTCACCTTTGCGCCCAGATGATCGACGCCGGTAACCTCGGCCGAAAGCCGCGGGTCGGAGGGATCGGTCTTGAGCAGAAAACCGTCGTCAGACGGGGGCAGGGCTATCGTCACGGGGACAACTTTCACTTCGAGTTCTTCAATGGCCGATGCTAGTGAGATTTGGCTCAAACGCAACTCGCTCCGGCATTGAGTGCGATCAAGTAGAACCGCTCTAACCGCGCTTGCGGATACGGTAGCGCATCTCAGGTCCAGTGGTAACGGTGGAGAGCAATTCGTGCCCAGCTTCGCTGCAGAAAAACGGCACGTCGATGGCGGAAAGCGGATCGTCGCAAACCAGGCAAAGCACAGCGCCCTCCGGCATTTCGCCCAGACGCTTGCGCGCCTTGAGAACCGGCAGCGGGCATTCCAGCCCGAGCGCGACGAGTTCGGCGTCAAAATCCTGTTTGGTATCCGTTGGCATAAACTTTCCCTGGCGCTTGGTTGCCACGATCGCGTCGATCCTAGCCGTTCAAGGCAACGCCTGTAAGGCGCTTTTTTGCAGCTTTCGTCCGGTTTGCTATCGATCCCCGACGACTCTCCGGCCGAACAGGTGTTGGCAGCGTCTGACAATCCTCCCGACGGGCCAGTACGCTACACCAAGATCATTTCCTGAGAAGATGCCGTCGTTTTCGACATCAGATTACCGGGGCAATATCAGGAGCGCAAAACCAGCACATCGCAGGCATCGCCAGCAACCGCCGACGGTGCGAACGGCGGCCTTATGACCAGGCAGCGGGAATCGGAAAACACCTTCATCAGCGACGAATCCTGGTGTGCAAACGGGGTCGCTAAAAGCCCGCCCGCCGGGTCTCGGGCAAGGTCGCTGCGAAGATAGTCCTGGCGCTGGTCGTTTTCCGGCAAGTCTTTGGTTAATGTGGCTTTTTGGATTCGTTGCGGGTCCGGCCGTCCGCCCAGCCGGGTAACCAGCGGCTCTAGAAACAGATGCGCGCAGACAAGGCTCGATGCCGGATTTCCCGGCACTCCGAGAACCCGCATTTCGCCCAGCCGACCCGACATCAACGGTTTGCCTGGACGCATGGCGATCTTCCAGAAATCGAGCGCCATGCCGCGCCCGGTCATGGCTTCCTGCACCAGATCATGGTCGCCCACCGAAGCCCCGCCAATCGTCACAAGCACATCGGCACCCTGCGAAATTGCCGAATCAAGCGCCGCATCCAGCGCTTCCATCCGGTCCTCGGCGATCCCCAGATCGATCACGTCGGCGCCTGCGCCACGCGCCAGCGCTGCCACCCCAAAGGTGTTGGAGGCAATGATCTGCGACGGGCCAAGCTTCTGGCCGGGCAGGCGCAATTCGTCGCCGGTGGCAAGCACCGCCACCTTTGGCCTGCGCACCACCGGCAGGCTGGCGTGGTTCATGGCGGCAGCAAAGGTGATGGCGCCCGCATCGAGCAGCCGTCCGGCTTCGATCCCAACCTTGCCCTTTGTGAAATCAACACCCGCGGCGCGGATATGCCGGCCGTCTACGGCTGCCTCGTTGATTCTCACGGTGCCGTCGCCAAGCGGCGAGACATGTTCCTGAATGACAATAGCATCGGCGCCCGCTGGCACCGGCGCGCCGGTGAAGATGCGGACTGTCGAGCCCGGTTCAAGTGTCCCGTCAAAACTGTGCCCGGCAGCCGATTCGCCCTGAAGTTTCAATACGGTGCCGGCCTTCACGTCTTGCGCCCCCACCGCGTAGCCATCCATGGCCGAGGCCGCAAACGGCGGGTGAGTGCGAAGCGCTTTCAGATCGCGCGCCAGAACCCGGTCGAAACATTCGGCCAGGCCGAGCATTTCCGGCTCACCCCGTGGGGCGGCTCCTTCGAGTATCTGCGCAAGCGCGTCGTCCACTGGCATCAGCGCCATCACTCAGCCTCCTCGGTCTTCAGATCCCAGGTTCCGGACTTGCCGCCGGACTTGGCGATCACCCTGATCCCGCCGATTTCCATGCCGCGGTCCACCGCCTTGCCCATGTCATAGATGGTCAGGCAGGCGACCGATGCCGCCGTCAGCGCCTCCATTTCCACACCGGTCTTGCCGGTCAACTTGGCCAGCGTGCGTACGCGCAGGCCGGGCAGGGCGTCATCGGGGGTAATGTCGACACTCACCTTGGTCAGCGCCAGCGGATGGCAAAGCGGAATCAGGTTTGCAGTCTGCTTGGCGGCCATGATGCCGGCAATCCGCGCCACACCGATCACGTCGCCCTTCTTCATGTTGCCATCAAGGATCAGCTTGAGCGTTTCGGACTTCATCCGCACATGGCCCTCGGCCTCGGCAATGCGCACGGTGTTGGCTTTGTCACCGACATCCACCATCGCCGCCGAACCGTCCTCGGCAAGATGGGTGAGCCGCGAGGAGGTCTCGTCGGCCATCTTATTCAGCCGCCGTGCGAGCGCTGTCGCCTGAAAGCAGCAATTGGGTGGCTGCAGTCACATCGGCCTGGCGCATCAGGCTTTCGCCGACCAGGAATGTCGAAATGCCGCTGCGCGAAAGCCGCGCACAATCGGCGTGCGATCCGATACCGCTTTCGCCTACCAGAATCCGGTCATTCGGAACCATTGCTGACAGCCGTTCGGAAACGCTCAATGAGACCTCGAATGTTCTAAGATTGCGGTTGTTGACGCCGATCAGCCGGCTGTCGAGTTTGAGTGCACGTGTCAGTTCGCCCTCGTCATGCACCTCGATCAGCGCCGCCATGCCGAGCCCATGGGCTTCGTCTTCCAGCCGCTTGGCGTCGTCATCGTTCAGCGACGCCATGATGATCAGGATCGCATCCGCACCCCAGGCCCGCGCCTCGTGCACCTGGTAGATGTCGAACATGAAATCCTTGCGCAGCGCCGGCAGCTTGCAGGCCGCACGTGCGGCGGTCAGAAATTCCGGTGCGCCCTGAAACGAGGGCGCATCGGTCAGTACCGAAAGACAGGCAGCCCCTCCTGCCTCATAGGCTTTGGCCAGCGACGGCGGATCGAAATCGGCGCGGATCAGGCCTTTTGACGGGCTTGCCTTCTTGATCTCGGCAATCAGCGCATAACCGCCATCGGCATGCTTGGCCTGGATTGCGGCAATGAAGTCGCGTGGCGGCTCGGTGTCGGCTGCGCGTGCCTTGATCTCGTCAAGCGGCAGCTTGGCCTTGGCAGCGGCGATCTCTTCGCGCTTGTAGGTTTCGATTCGTGTCAGAATATCGCTCATTGGCTCAGCCCGCCTTTGGTGCAGGAGCATGAGCTTGCGACACACTGACCAGTGTGTCGAGTGCTGCCAATGCCGCACCACTGTCAATTGACTGGTTGGCCAAGGTGATCCCGTCAGCCAGCGTCTCTGCCTTTCCGGCCACCACCAGCCCGCCGGCAGCATTCAGCACCGAGATGTCGCGGTAGGCGCCGGCTTCGCCCTCGAGCAGCCGCTTCAGCGCCTTGGCGTTATAGGCGCCGTCGCCGCCCTTCAGCTTGGCCAGCGGCACCCGCGTCAGGCCAAACTCTTCCGGGGTTGTTTCAAACGAACGGATTTTGCCGTCTTCCAGCGCTACAATTTGCGTCGTTCCGGTCGTGGTCATCTCGTCCAGCCCGTCGCCATGCACCACCCAGACCGTTTCCGATCCCAGATCACGCATCACTTCGGCCAGCGGCTGCAGCCATTCGGGCGAAAACACCCCCAGCAACTGCTTCTTGACACCTGCAGGATTGGCAAGAGGGCCCAGCAGGTTGAAGATTGTTCTGGTGCCAAGCTCGACCCGGCTCGGCCCGACATGGCGCATCGCCGAGTGATGGGCCGGCGCGAACATGAAGCCGACACCAGCCTGGTCGATACAGGCGGAAATGCCTTCGGGCGCGAGTTCCAGCGAGATCCCGAGTGCCGCGAGCGAATCCGCAGCTCCCGATTTAGATGACAGCGCCCGGTTGCCGTGCTTGGCCACCTTGACGCCGGCGCCGGCAGTAATGAAGGCCGCCGCCGTCGATACATTGTAGGTGCCGGAAGCGTCGCCGCCGGTGCCGACAATGTCGATCGCATCGGCGGGCGCGCTGACCGGCAGCATGCGTTCGCGCATCACGCTGACCGCGCCGTAGATTTCATCGACGCTTTCGCCGCGGACCCTGAGCGCCATCAGGAAGCCGCCAATTTGCGAAGGCGTCGCATCCCCCGACATCATCACCCCGAAGGCGTGCCGGGCTTCCTCGCGGTCAAGAGGCTCGCCCCCCGCCACCTTGGCGATGAAGGATTTGAGATCGGCCATGGTGCCTGCTTCCCCTGTCTTTCCGGCTTAGAACGCCAGTGCCCGTTCGGCCAGCGCCTGATCCACGGAAACCCCCAGATCGGCCTGCAACCGCGCCACCATCTGGTCCAGAATGTCGTCTGCCACCTGTTGCGAAACCTGTGCGCGCTGCTCGGCTGCCACTGAACCCGCCGTCACCGTGGCCGCGTCGTTGACCGACTTGACCTGCAACAGGATCTTGTTTTCGCCCGAGGCGTCGTTGGCCACTCCCAGATGGCCTTCCGGGCCGGCGAAGGCTTCCGAAACTGCCGCCGCACCGAATACGGCGTCAGCGCCGCGACGGTTGAGCGCATATTTAGTCTCCACCGATACCGCCAGTTCCTCGGCGATCTTGGCAAGATCGGCGCCCTTTTCGAGCCGCTCCTGAAGTTCGCTGGCCTTGGCACCGAGTGCTTCCAGCGACTTCTCCGCTGTCCAGTCGGCCACCACCCGATCGCGCACTTCATCAAGTGTGCGGTCGCGGGCAGGGGTGACGTCAATCACCTCGTACCAGACAAAGCCTTCCACCCCGAGGCTGATCGGCAGCGTTTCGACGCCGGGTTCGGCCTCGAACGCTTCCTTCAAAAGTGTCTGTGATTGCGGGATGTCGCTGATCACGTCCCCTTCCGGCGTCTGGCCGGTGCGGTCGATTGCGGCGATGCTCACCGGCTTGAGTTTTTGCTGTGCTGCGGCTTCAACCAGCGTCATGCCGCCGGCGCGGGCATCCTCGAATGCGTCGTGCACATCCAGCAGCGCCTGTGAAGCTTCGGCCAGCGCCAGTTCCTTGCGGATTTCGGCCTCGACCTCTTCAAAGCTCCGTGTTGCTTCCGGAGTAATCTCCGCCACCCGCAGAATCACCGGCCCGAACTGGCCGTCAACCACCGACGAGGTACCGCCGGCTTCACTGATCGCAAAGGCAGCCTCGGCCAGTGATTGATCCGGCATCGATGTCTTTGTGAAGCTGCCAAGCCGCACGTCGGCTGCCGAGCGGCCCTGGGCTGTCACTAGCTCGTCAAAACTTGTGCCCGATGCCAGTTCGACTGCTGCCGCGTCAGCTGCAGCGCGGTCGGCAAACACCAGTTGATCGACCGTGCGGGTTTCGTCCGTGGTGTAACGGTCCTTGCGTGCTTCAAAGTCGGCGCGGGCAACCTCGGCGCTGATGGCGGCCGGATCGGCGATGTCTTCGCTTTCCAGCTTCACATAATTCAGCTTGCGATATTCGGGGGCCGCATATTTTGCCTTGTTGGTCTCAAACCAGCTCGCCAGTTCGCTGTCGGTGGGGGCCGCCACCGGGTCGATATTGGCCTGGGTCAACAGCAGATAGTCGACATCGCGAGCCTCGGCTTCGTATTGCGCCATTGCCGCGATCATCGTGTCGGGGGCGGAAAAGCCTTCCGAGACGGCCTCGACGATCTGGGTGCGCACCGCCACCTGGCTGCGGTTCTTGAGATAATCTTCCTCACTCATGCCGACAGTGCGCAGCACCTGCTGGAAGTTGCCGCGGGTGAAGCGCCCGTTGAAATCGTGAAACGCCGGGTCTTCTGCCACCAGTGTCGCCAGCCGGTCGTCCGACAGCCCCAGATTCATCAACCGTGCCTGTTCGTCGAGCAGCGCGCCGGCGATCAGCTGCGCATAGACCTGATTCTGGATGCCGAAGGCGCGCGCCTGTTCCGCCGTGATGCGGGTTCCAAGCTGACGTCCCACAACCTGCATCTGCCGGTCATAGGCAAGGCGGAACTCATTGGCCGAGACTTCGGTATCACCCACGGTGACCACCGAGGTACCGGCAGAGCTCAGAATGGAGCCGGAAATGCCCCACACGCCGAACGATGCCACCAGCAAGATGAGGAGAAATTTGGCGACCCAGCCTTTGGTGCCCTTACGCAATAGTTCAAGCATTAATGCTCCTGCATGATCGATCGTGGCAGCCCACGTAAATGAGAACCGTCCATACGGCCCTTGTCCCCCGATCCTTTAGACGAAACTTTCGGCGAATTGAAGGGTAAGCGCGCGGATTACGTCCCGCAGCCGTGACTGGTGCGTGAGAGCGGGCGAAACGAGGGCGCGGCGCCTGGTTTTGATTTTCCGCCGGCTGCAGTCTGCACGGACCTTCGCCCGATGAATTCACGATAACCGTCAGGCACCCGCCAAACACTTTCGGTTGACCAACGGGAAAAGTAATCGCCCCGATTTCGCGTTCCTTCTGCAAGCAACGCATGCCTTGTTGAATGCCTGCCGGGGCAAATAATGGAAAATTGACCGGTGCTTTACTGTTTTTTCATGTCGACAGTCCAAACTGAACGACCCGTCAACCTAGCACAGGTGGCAACACGGAATGGGTTCAGAAACCGCGGAACTAGCTGATCAAGCTGACAAGTCCTACAACCGCAAGTCAGACGTCCGTTATGGCGCCAACTGCCCCGGCGTCATTGAACTGACGTTCAAGGACCGGAAGCACTATATCGCGCTTACCGGGATGATCGTGAACCTGTCCGCCTCGGGGTGCCTGTTTTCCAGTGACAAGATGCCCTGGGCCAGCATTGACACGCAAAAATCGCTCGACTCGCTGTTTGACGTTATCAATGAGGCCTGCCGCATCTATCTGCCGTGGGGCAACCTGCATTGCACCGGCAAGATACGGCGCGTCCGGTCTTTCATCATCGGTATTGAGTTTGACAAGACGGTCAAGGAAAGCCTGGTGGCTTCGATTGCCAGGCTTGAACCGAACCGGCAGCGGCGGTTCAACCCGGTGCGGTCCGCCAAATACAATCGGGTCCTGCCGATCGCCCCCAAATAGGATCCGGCCCGCGCCGTTTGCCAATTTCCCCCCGGTTTGCAAATCAAAGCCGGTCTGCTAAGCCCCGTTTCACACCAATAGCGACGGGGACACAAGATGACACCGGAGATTCGCCCGCTTGTGGCAGGCAACTGGAAGATGAACGGCAAGCGCGAGCAGCTTGACCAGATCAAGGCCATTGCCGACGGTCTCGATGCCGATCTCGCCGATCATATCGACACGCTCATCTGTCCGCCGGCGACGTTGCTTTATGTGGCAACGGCAATTGCCGAGCAGACCCCGCTCGCCATCGGCGCCCAGGATTGTCATGACAAGCAGAGCGGCGCCTATACTGGTGACATCTCCGCCGAGATGATCGCCGATTGCCTGGCTGATTATGTGCTCGTCGGCCATTCCGAACGCCGCACCCTGCATGGCGAGAGCGACGCGACGGTGCGCGCCAAGGCCGAAGCCGCCAAGGCCGCGGGCCTGGTGCGCGTCATCTGCATCGGCGAAACCGAAGCCGAGCGCAAATCCGGCCAAACCCTTGATGTGCTGGGTCGCCAGCTTTCAGGCTCGGTGCCCGATGACGCCACGGCGGAAGACACCGTGATTGCCTATGAGCCGGTTTGGGCCATCGGCACCGGCCTGACGCCCACCGTCGCCGACGTTGCAGAGGCGCACGCCTTTATCCGCGCCGAGATGAAAACCCGGTTCGCGGGCGAGGGCGCTTTCATGCGTTTGCTCTATGGCGGCTCGGTCAAGCCTGACAA
Organism: Hoeflea sp. Naph1; assembly: GCF_046837775.1. Lineage (GTDB taxonomy): Bacteria > Pseudomonadota > Alphaproteobacteria > Rhizobiales > Rhizobiaceae > Hoeflea. Next base: position 2,726,224 of record NZ_CP177286.1, read on the forward strand.
TGCGTCAGAGCTTTTGGCCGTTCCTCATGTCGATGGCGCGTTGATTGGCGGCGCCAGCTTGAAAGCCGCTGACTTTCTCGCCATTTGTAAGGCGTGCCGCGGCCTGATCGGCTGAGCGACGGGCAAAATCCTGAGGTTTATGCGCCTTAGCGCCCCTGACCGGTATGGTCGGGACTTGGAAAGCCGGTCGCGCTCGTGTAAAGAGCCGCCAAACCGGACATAGATTGCGCCCTCTGAAGGGCAGGAAAGAACCCGATGCAAACCGTTTTGATTGTCGTCCACCTCATGATCGTACTGGCGCTTGTCGGCATCGTGCTGATTCAACGCTCCGAAGGCGGGGGCCTGGGCATTGGCGGCGGCTCCGGCTTCATGTCGGCGCGCGGCGCGGCCAACGCGCTGACCCGCGCCACCGGCATTCTTGCCGCTGCGTTCTTCATCACCTCGCTGGGTCTTGGCATTCTTGCCCGCTACGGCGACAGCCCGACTGATATTCTCGACCGTATCCCGGTTGAAACCCAGGGCACAGGTTCCGGCGTGCTCGATCAGCTGGGGGGCGCGGCAACGCCACCCTCGGATGCCGAAACCCCGGCTGCACCTGCTGCCGATACCGATATTCCCGCCGCGCCGGCATCGTCCGGTTCGGGTGTTCCGTCGGGACAATAAGCCTGAATTGCGGAATGACCGGCGGATGGCGCACATCGCCTCCGCCGGTTTTTTCATGGCCGCAGTTCAATTATACATGTAAAAACCGTCCTTCGATGTTTTTGGGGTGGCGGAATCACAGATCAAGGGATATCGATCCAAGCCCATGGCGCGATATGTATTCATCACTGGCGGCGTGGTCTCCTCGCTTGGCAAAGGTATAGCCTCAGCCGCCCTTGGCGCATTGCTGCAGGCCCGTGGTTATCGGGTGCGGCTGCGCAAACTCGACCCCTATCTCAATGTCGATCCGGGCACCATGAGCCCGACTCAGCACGGCGAGGTGTTCGTCACCGACGACGGCGCCGAGACCGATCTTGACCTGGGCCATTACGAACGCTTCACCGGGCGCTCGGCGGTCAAGTCTGACAACATCACCACCGGCCGGATCTACAAGGACATCATCGACAAGGAACGGCGCGGCGACTATCTCGGCGCGACCGTCCAAGTGATTCCGCACGTTACCAATGAAATCAAGAACTTCGTGCTCGATGGCAACGAGAATTATGATTTCGTGCTGTGTGAAATCGGCGGCACCGTCGGCGATATCGAGGCGATGCCTTTCATTGAGGCGATCCGGCAACTGGGCAATGACCTGCCGCGCGGCAATGCCGTCTATGTCCATCTCACGCTGATGCCGTGGATCGCCGCTGCCGGCGAACTTAAGACCAAGCCGACCCAGCATTCGGTCAAGGAACTGCAGGCGATGGGCATCGCGCCCGATCTGCTCCTGGTGCGTGCCGACCGCGAAATTCCCGCCGAAGAACGCCGCAAGCTCTCGCAGTTCTGCAATGTGCGTCCCTCTGCCGTGATCCAGGCGCTGGATGTGCCCTCGATCTACGATGTGCCGATCGCCTACCACAAGGAAGGCCTCGACACCGAAGTCCTGGCCGCCTTCGGCATCGACCCGGCGCCGGCGCCCCGCATGGCCGCCTGGGAAGCTGTTTCCGAGCGCATTCACAATCCCGAGGGCGAAGTCACCATCGCCATCGTCGGCAAGTACACAGGGCTGAAGGACGCCTACAAATCGCTCATCGAAGCGCTTTATCACGGTGGGATAGCCAACCGCGTCAAGGTCAATCTCGAATGGATCGAATCGGAGATCTTCGAGAAGGAAGACCCGTCGCCCTGGCTCGAAAAGGTCCACGGCATTCTGGTCCCCGGCGGCTTTGGCGAACGCGGTGCCGAAGGCAAGATCGCGGCGGCAAAATTTGCCCGCGAGCGCAAGGTTCCCTATTTCGGCATTTGTTACGGCATGCAGATGGCGGTGCTCGATGCGGCGCGCAATCTGGCTGGCATTGAAGACGCCATGTCCTCGGAATTTGACCGCAAGACCGGCACCCATGTGGTCGGCATCATGACTGAATGGCTCAAGGGAAATCAGCTTGAAAAGCGTGCGGCATCCGGCGATCTCGGCGGCACCATGCGGCTGGGCGCCTATCCGCACCCGCTCAAGGCTGGCACCCTGATTTCCGAGATCTACGGCTCCACCGAGGTCTCCGAGCGCCATCGCCATCGCTACGAGGTCAACATCGCCTTCAAGGATCAACTCGAAGCCGCCGGTCTGGTGTTTTCCGGCCTGTCTCCCGATGGCTTGTTGCCAGAGACGATTGAGTATCCGCGCGATGTCCATCCCTGGTTCATCGGCGTGCAGTACCACCCAGAGCTCAAGTCGAGGCCCTTGGAGCCGCACCCGCTGTTTGCGAGCTTCATCGAGGCGGCGCTGGAACAGTCACGCCTGGTGTAGAAGCCTTCTGGCGATTGTCGGCCTGTCACAGTTTCGCGTGGCTCGCTCGTTCGACCTTCGCTGAGCCCTGTATCACCGTTGCGTAGTTAAACGCGGGGGCGTGGCATTTATCGCTACGCCTCCGCTGCAAAACCGTGCAACACAGTGTCCGGGTCGCAAATCATCGTTTCACCCCAGGGACAATTCAGCCATGAGCCGCAACACCCTTTACATCGTCATTGCCGTGCTCGTCATCGGCGTTGCCATCATCGGCTTTCAGCTCTACCAGGAGCAACAAAAGCCATCCGGTGTCGAAATCAAGATTGGCGAAAGCGGCATATCGATCGAACAGAATTAGCTTGTTCCAAGGTGCCAGTTGGACGGGGACACGACACGTCCGTGTTTACAGCCCCGACCAGCCGCTCAGGGCGACCACCAGCGGCACCGGCGCCACCGCAAGAGTTACGATTGCCAGAAATGTCGATAACGGCACCACGCGGCTCATCCCGGTGATCATGGCAATGCCGCCGCCGCCGCCGATCAGCGAATTGCCGGGCAGGTTGAGTAGCACGATCAGCGCCAGCAGCCGATGCCTGAGCAGCCATGGCACGAGTCGGCGAGGCCCCTGTTGAGCCAAGTATAGCTTGCGGCCCTCCGCATCGAGCAGACTGAAGCGGGTGATCATCGCGTAAAGCCGCGTGAACCCGCGCGCCTTGACGAACGAAGCCAGCCGCGCGACCGGAACCAGTCGGCCGATGCCAAAGGCTAGGCACAGGGCCAGAACCGTGGCAACGTAGACAAAACCGGTTATTTTTGCTCCGAACACCATGATCAGCGCCATGCCGATTTCCGCTGCCGGCAGGAACGGGACCGACATCACCACCACATACAGGATCATGAAGCCGATGACCGCAGCCTGATAGGGGCTGGAATCCTGGCCGATGTTGGCGGCCAACAGGCTGTGCTCGATCGAGTGCGCAAGCCAGTTGCCACCGAAAACGAGGAGTACGTAAAACCCAACGAGCAACGCCAGCTTGACCAGTCCGCGCGCTGTCATCGGATCAGCCGGTGGGGATCATGCAGGTCTGTTGTCCACGCCATCGCCGTTTCTTCCCTATCAGAATCAATGCCATGCGCGCGCATCCTCGCGTCAGGGAACGTTAGCGCCCCGCCGCCTGCATTGCACTTCACATTGCCGTTCCCGACCGTGAACGCGCTTGCGGAGAGGCGCCGCTTAGATCGAAATAGCAAGGGCAGTCTGCATTTTGCCCTGAATATCGATGATTGCAGTGGCTCGAATCTCGGTTTGAGGGCAAGCCGGTTGACCGGGCGATGTGAACCCGGTCGGCAGGCATGGCGGCATGTCAGAAAAGGATAGGACGGCCAGCGTGTCCTCGCGGCAGCCGCGTGACGTCAATCAACAGCCCGACCCCGTTCTATAACTAACGGCGGTCGCGTCCCACCCCGCTTTTGGCAGATGATTGCGCCCCAGTCCAGAGCCGATCGAAACCGAGGGTGGTGGGACGCGGTTCTCGTCGGAAATACGCAGAAGAACTCCTGTCCAGAATATCTTGAAACGGCTGTATCCCGGCATTCGTGCAACAAAACAACACCGTTTTTTTCCACACCTTCGCAGCTGATGGCATCATCATTGTGCTCCCGCTGCCGGATGGAACGCGAACGCTTCGGACCAGGCGGGGGGAATGCCTCTCGGTGCTTGCCGTAACGTGCGGTTTGGGACGAGGGGAGGCGGTGACAATCGTGGTTCCGCTGGCAGTTCGCCTCTTGCTTGCATGGGCGCGGGCCAAGCCAGCCACCGGGTCGGCCTTCAGAACGACACTTGCCCCCGGGCGGGTGCGCGGGCTGGACACCGAAACGGGCCTGTGGCGGATTTGATTGTTCTTTTTGCAGTCGGGTTCGTGCCGGAATGCGCGGTGCAAGGCGCCTGCAATGGCCATCGTCCGGGCTGTTGCGGAAGCCGGTTTGCCGCCTGTCGGATGCGGACATCATCCGGCAAAGTTCGGACCGTGTGCGTGCTGCGCCACCCCCCACACTACCATTTCCCAGAGGCAAAGCCCGCACGCGGCCCTCCGGACCATCTTCTCCTCCATACCTCGGCGGTCTGCCGCGCGGGACCATTTTGCGTTGCCCGCCCGGATTGCCGCTCCTTCCGGCCATACTTGCCGCCAAATCGGAAGTTTGACACACTGCGACGCTGTGGTGCCCGCGCTGTCTCGGTACATTCAGCCAGAGGCGATATCGCCGCACCTGAGGAGGGGATCAGCCATGCGCAGTGTAAACGCAGTCCTGGCATCATTGGCGGCCGCCGCATTGGTCGTGCCGCTGTCGAGCCCGGCCCACGCCACCCAATCGATTTCCTGCACCGACATGAAAGAGGATTCCAGTGTCCACATCGTGCTCGGCGCCGGTCCGGTTCCCAATGTGCTGTCGGTGTCGATCGAGATGGGTGACTGGGAGTTGACCACCGATCCCAATCTGCCGGGAGATCTGGTGGTCAAGGCCCAGGATTTTGATGATGGCGAGGTCTTCCGCATTGATCTGATGGATCAGCAGGTAACCAAACGGGTTGCGGCGATCCGGCTGCTCCGGGCCGATCACGACACCATGCCCTTGCAACTCGGTTTCATTCAGATCGAGGATGATCCGCCGGTCGGCATTTCCTGCATCGGCCCGTAACTCACGAACTGTCGCACGTGTACTGCCGCCTTACGGATCAGGCAATCATCTGAAAAGTTGGCTACTTGGCCTTTTTCACAAAAGCCGACATCAACTGCGCCATGCGCTGATCGCGGATTTTGGCCTTGTCTTCGCCCATCACCACGCCGACCACCGACTTGCCGCCGCGGGTTACCGATGTGGCTAGATTGAAGCCCGATGCGCGGGTGTAGCCGGTCTTCAGTCCGTCGGCACCGGGAATCATCGCCATCGCCCGGTTGTGACCCTTGATGGTGCGTCCTGCCACCGTCACTTCGGTCTGGCTGAAATAGCCGTAATAATGCGGGAACGTGCGCCTCAGCGCGATCGACAGCCGCGCCATGTCGGTGGCGGTTGTCACCTGGCCGGGGTCAGGAAGCCCGGAGGCATTCTTGAAGGTGGTGCGGCTCATCCCCAGCGTGCGGGCTTTCGCCGTCATCATCTCGGCGAATCGGGCTTCCGAGCCACCGCCAAGAAATTCCGCCATGGCGGTCGCCACATCATTGGCGGATTTGACCACCAGCACCCGGATCGCGGTGTCGACGGGAATCGTCTGACCCGGCTTCAGCCCCAGTTTCGAGGGAGGCCGCCGGGCTGCATAGGCCGAAATCGGAATCAGCGTCTCGCGGGTGGCGCGGCCCTGGTCCATTGCCTCGAACATCAGGTACAGCGTCATCATCTTGGTCAGCGATGCCGGATAGCGCGTTTCATGCGCATTGGCGCCATAGAGCATCTTGCCGGATTTGGCATCGACCACGATCGCCGCATATTTATGTGGTGTCGGCGCTACCGAGGTGACGATCTCGTCGATCGAGCCGCCCGATGAGGCACAAGCCGAAAGCGCCAGCACCATCAGCAGCATGGAAATCGACACATAGCAGCGCTTCAGCGCCGCAGCAAAATGCCCGGTCAAAAGGCGTCCCCCAGTTTGTACAGGGCCTGAAATACCGGTTGGCCAGCTTTTCCGCAAGGCCTGCCCCACCGCAGTTGCGCCGCAGCAAGGCTTGCTGATATGGGGAGTGCCGAACGGAGAGCCAAATCCATGACGTCACCGCGAACCGCCAGACCGCTGGATCACCTTGTGTTGCCGGTCGAGGACCTGGAGAGTGCGCGCGCCCGCCATTCGGCGCTCGGCTTTACCGTGGCGGCAGAGGCCCGACATCCCTTCGGCACCGAAAACGCCTGCGTGTTTTTTGATGACGGAACCTATCTCGAACCGTTGGCGATTGCCTCGCGCGAGGAATGTGAGGCCGCGGCACGAAAGGGCAATGTCTTTGTCGCTCGTGATCAGGCTTACCGGTTCCGCAACGGCGACAATGGCTTCAGTGCTTTCGTGGTCGGGTCAAGCGACGCCGAAGCCGATCATGCCCGTTTCGTGGAACTGGGAATGTCCGGCGGCGATATGCTGGGCTTTTCGCGGGCAATGCGGATGCCCGACGGGACCAAACACGAAGCAAGCTTCAAGCTTGCCTTTGCCGCCGATCTGCGAGCGCCCGACATGTTCGGCTTCGCCGTCGAGCGCATCAATGTGCCGACCGCCGGTCACTCTGCCTTGAGCACCCACGCCAACGGCGTCATCGGCATTTCGGAAGTGGTCCTGTCTGAACCCAACCCTACCGATTTTCAGTATTTCATCCAGGAGCTTTGCGACAACCGTGAAGTCGACGCCAATTCCTTCGGCATGACCATCGAGCTTCAGCAGGCCTCCGTCACGGTTCTCAACAATGCCGGGCTCGAAGCCTATCTCGGCCTGACCGACCCGAGCGGCGCCCGCGGGCTGCGCACTCGTGCTGTTGTCTATCGGGTCACCAGCCTGGTCACCATCACCGAACTGCTGCACGAAAACGACGTCACCGTCCGCCAGGTCGGTGCCCGCCTGATGGTTGATCCTGCACCCGGTCAGGGCGCGATCTATTGTTTCGAGGAAATCCGATGAATGCTGCCAATTCAACCGTCAGCGCCGGCAGTGCCGTGTTTGGCAACGAACTCCCGCTGACGCTGATCGCCGGTCCGTGCCAGATGGAAAGCCGCGAGCACGCCTTCGAGATCGCAGGTCAACTCAAGGAAATCTGTGCCAATCTCGGCATCGGGCTGGTCTACAAATCATCCTTTGACAAGGCTAACCGCACCTCGCTGTCGGGCAAGCGTGGCCTCGGGCTGGACAAGGCGTTGGCGGTGTTTGCCGATCTCAAGGCCGAGTTCGGCCTGCCGGTCATCACCGATGTCCACACCGAAGAACAATGCGCAACGGTAGCTGATGTCGTCGACATCCTGCAGATCCCGGCTTTTCTCTGCCGGCAGACCGATCTGCTGATCGCTGCCGCCAGAACCGGCCGCGTGATCAACGTCAAGAAGGGCCAGTTCCTGGCGCCCTGGGACATGAAGAATGTGCTCGCCAAGATCACCGACAGCGGCAATTCCAATGTGCTGATGACCGAGCGCGGCGCTTCCTTCGGCTACAACACGCTGGTCAGCGATATGCGCGCATTGCCGATCATGGCCGCGATGGGCGCGCCGGTGGTTTTCGATGCCACCCATTCAGTACAGCAGCCCGGCGGGCAGGGTGGTTCGACCGGTGGTCAGCGCGAATTTGTCGAGACGCTCGCCCGCGCCGCCGTCGCCGTCGGGGTTGCCGGCGTGTTCATCGAGACCCATGAGGATCCCGACAACGCGCCCTCTGACGGTCCCAACATGGTGCCGCTCAAGGACATGCCGCGCTTGCTCGATACGCTGATGGCGTTTGATGCCGTGGCAAAGCGCGCCGCCTCCTGATCCAGATCTGTCTGGATTGTTGAGTGCGCAAGAAAAAGGCCACCGGATTATCCCCGGTGGCCTTGCCTGTTCTATGATGTGAGCCATGCGCTCAGAACTCGCTCCAGTTCTCCTGCTTGGCGGCAGTTGCCGCACCACCAAGGCCGAAGGCAGAGGCCACCTTGGCACCCAGCGCGCGCGCAGGCGACAGCGCCGGTTTCGATCCGGAGGTCGCGGTTACCAGCGCTGCATGGCCTGCACCAGAGCCGGAATCGGTCTTGAAGCGGCCTACCAGACCCTCGAGCTTCACGGCTTCACCGGAAAGGTCCTGGGTGGCGGCATTGGTCTCTTCGACCATGGCCGCGTTCTGCTGGGTTACCTGGTCCATCTGGTTGACCGCCGAGTTGATCTCGGCCAGCGCCGTCGACTGTTCGCGTGCACCGGTGACAATCGAGATGATGTGATCGTTGATCCGGTTTACCTGGGTTTCGATTTCCTTGAGCGCCGAGCCGGTCTCATTGACCAGCGACACGCCGGAGGCGACCTGGGTCGAGGAAGTCTCGATCAGGGTCTTGATTTCCTTGGCCGCCGTTGCGGAGCGTTGCGCCAGTTCGCGAACCTCCTGGGCAACCACGGCAAACCCTCTTCCGGCCTCGCCGGCGCGCGCTGCCTCGACGCCTGCGTTGAGCGCCAGCAGGTTGGTCTGGAAGGCGATGTCATCGATGACTGAAATGATCTGGCTGATCTGCCGTGCGGAAGCCTCGATTTTTTCCATCGCCGAGATGGCATCGTGAACCACCGTGGCCGATTTCTCGGCGCCGGCCTTCGCGGTTCCGACCATCTGGCTGGCCTCGTCCGCCCGCTGCGACGAACTCTTCACCGTCGCGGTGATTTCGTCGAGCGCGGCTGCGGTTTGTTCGAGCGAAGCTGCCTGTTGCTCGGTGCGGCGCGACAGGTCGTCCGCCGCGTTGCCGATTTCCGAAGACGACATCCGCACCGAGTTGGTTGTCGTCGAAATATCGCGCAGCGTGGAATTCAGCACTTCGATGGAGGAATTGAACTCGGAACGGAGTTTTTCGTATTCGGGTGCGAAAGTGTCGTTGATGCGGTAGGTCAGATTGCCGCCCGACAGGTTTTCGAGACCGGTGGTGAGCGCCTCGATGACGCGAACCCGTTCGGCCTCTTCCTTGGCCTTGTGGGCGGCGTTGGCTGCGTCGAGTTCGTCTTTCTCGCGGCGGGCTGTCTCGCTTTGCTCGCGTGCCGCGTTGCGTTCCATCGCTGCGTCACGGAAATAGGCAACGGACTGCGCCATTTCGCCGATTTCATCGTCGCGCTCGGCATAGGGCACGTCGCGATTGTAGTCCCCGTCGGAAAGCACCTGCATGTAGTCCTTCATGGCCGTCAGCGGCACGATCGCGCGCTGGCGGAAGAGAAACAGCCCTGCCAGGAAAAGCACGACAGTGCCGATGCTGGCCACCAGTGCGATCAGCGAAAACAACTTATCGTCAGCCGCGGCCTGTGCGCGGACCCGTTGATCATGTGCCGACAACTGGGCAGCCATTTCCTTGACAGCGGTATCGCTGGCCAGGAATGCGGAGCGCAACTCACCCAGTGTGATCGTCGCCGTAGGCATGTCCATGTCAATGATGGCAGGCACAAAGGTGCCGTTCATGATTTCCCAGTAGCGCTCGCCCTCGCTCACGGCACCGGTCTTGAGGTGATCGATCAGCGCGCTATTGTACCCCGATCCCAACCAGTAATCCCTGCGTGTCTTGTACTCTTCATACAATTCACCGATTCGCGCCGCGTTATGTTCAGCGATGGTCGGGTGCACCATCGCTTCATTGGCCAGCATGTAGGATTCCACCACGTAGAGTGGCGGCGGCAGGATGTCGGCAAGCAGATCCTTGCTGTCAACGATATCGGTATAGACCGGCCCGGTGACCTTGAGGTCTTCATAGATGAATTTCTGCAAGCCGAAGGCCGCGGTCAATCCGAGTGTGACCGTGACCGCTAGCAGCACCAGGCTTCGCGATATGTTGAGTTTCATGACGTCCTCTTGGGAAATGCTGATCAGGGTGGAGAAGCGAGGTGGTCATGCCCGCACCTGCTGGCAGCCCCTCACCAGTTCGATACCGCGGACGATGACGCCGCGTTCGGGAGAGGCTTCATGCCATTGCCAACCGATCGATGACCGATATTGGCAACCCTGTTGTCCAGTGGATTGTTAGGGCAATGTCGGTTAGCGGAGTCTTAATTCGGCAGCGAATCCGGTAAATATGTACTGGATCACCGAGGTTGTTGACGCGCTGACAGCCGGCAGATGCATATAATTCGCGCGCCGGGCCAAGCTATTTCTGTCTGTGCCGCGCATTTGATTTTCAGGTGCTTTGCGGTAAGAACGCGCAACGCCGGAATGGCGCTTGTCCCAAGCCATACAAGGAACCAAGTCATGACCGCCATTATTGATATTGTTGGACGGGAAATTCTCGACAGCCGCGGCAATCCCACGGTTGAAGTCGATGTTCATCTTGAAGATGGTGCCATGGGCCGCGCAATGGTTCCCTCCGGTGCGTCGACCGGCGCCCATGAAGCCGTCGAATTGCGCGATGGCGGCAGCCGTTATCTTGGCAAGGGCGTGGAAAAGGCCGTCGCTTCGGTCAATGGCGAGCTGCGCGAAAACATCTGCGGCATGGACGCCGAAGGCCAGATCGCCCTCGACCGGGCTATGATCGAGCTCGATGGCACCGCCAACAAGAGCAAACTCGGCGCCAACGCCATTCTCGGTGTGTCGCTGGCAGCAGCCCGGGCCGCTGCGCAATCGAGCGGCCTGCCGCTCTACCGCTATGTCGGCGGCGCCAATGCACGGCTGCTGCCGGTTCCGATGATGAACATCATCAATGGCGGTGCGCATGCTGACAACCCGATTGATTTTCAGGAATTCATGATCATGCCTGTGGGCGCTTCCAGCCTGCGCGAGGCGGTGCGCATGGGGTCCGAAGTGTTCCACACCCTGCGCAAGGAACTTGCTGCTGACGGTCACAACACCAATGTTGGCGACGAGGGTGGGTTCGCGCCGAACTTGAAGAGCGCGCCCGAAGCGCTCGATTTCATCATGAAGTCGATTGAAAAGGCCGGCTATCGTCCGGGCGAAGATATCCATCTCGCGCTCGACCCTGCCTCGACCGAATTCTTCAAGGATGGCAAATATGATCTGGCAGGCGAGGGGCGTGTTCTCGAAAGCGCGGAAATGGCTGCCTATTACGCCGAGCTCGTCGCCAAGTACCCGATCATCTCGATTGAAGACGGCATGGCCGAAGATGACTGGGAAGGCTGGAAGACGCTCACCGACATGATTGGCGACAAGTGCCAGCTGGTCGGTGATGATCTGTTCGTCACCAACTCTGCGCGGCTGCGTGACGGTATCAAGATGGGCGTCGCCAATTCGATCCTGATCAAGGTCAACCAGATCGGCACGCTGTCGGAAACCCTTGATGCGGTCGAGATTGCGCACAAGGCCGGTTATACTGCGGTAATGAGCCATCGCTCGGGTGAGACCGAAGATTCCACCATCGCCGATCTCGCCGTCGCCACCAATTGCGGCCAGATCAAAACCGGCTCGCTGTCGCGCTCCGACCGGCTGGCCAAGTACAACCAGCTGATCCGCATCGAAGAAGAACTCGGCGTCGAAGCGGCCTATGCCGGTGCTTCGATCCTGCGCGGATAATCGCTGCACGCCAACCGCCGGCGATTGTCGCCTCAACCTTGAAAGCCCGCATCCGGATGCGGGCTTTCTTTCTTGCCTCGCCCGCGCCAATGTCGGGCTGCGGCTAACGCTATATTAAGCATGGCCTGCCATTCTGCGCCCCTCGCAGGGGTAAGGCGTTTAACGAATGCGGACTAAATTCAGAAAACAGCGGAGATGGGGCGGGTGGGTAATCCCGGTGCTCTCGTTGGGCTGTTTCACCTATTTCGGATTTCATTCCTGGTCGGGGGCCTATGGTCTCAACTCGGCAGAGGCGCTGGAGATCCGTCGCGTGGATTTGACGGAACAGCTTGCAAGCTTGACCGAACGCAGGCAACATCTCGAAAGGCAAGTCCTGTTGCTCAGCGACGGCGCAGTGGAAGCGGACATGCTTGATGAGCGGGCGCGGTTTCTGCTGAATGTCGCCCGCGAGGACGAGGTTGTCTATTTCAATTGATTTAGATTGTTAACTTGATTCAGGTTAATTCGACTATTTGACATATAAAACAATGGCATAGGCAGCATGCCAGCCATGCATTTATGCGCTTGCTGCTTTTAGCATATTTCCCTATGGTCAATTCAGATTTCCACTGGGAGGATGACAATGGCTCCACGTAAAAGCGCGCCAGCCGCATCTCGCAAAAAACCAGCCGCAAAAAGCGGTCTGAGTGGCGGGATTACCGACTTCGACAAGTCCACCGAACTTGAAGCCTATCGCGAAATGTTGCTGATCCGGCGCTTTGAAGAGAAGGCTGGCCAGCTTTACGGCATGGGTTTCATTGGCGGCTTCTGCCATCTCTATATCGGCCAGGAAGCGGTCGTTATCGGCATGCAGATGGCGCTCAAGGACGGAGATCAGGTGATCACCGGCTATCGTGACCATGGTCACATGCTGGCCACCGGCATGGAAGCGCGCGGCGTGATGGCTGAGCTGACCGGCCGCCGGGGAGGCTACTCCCACGGCAAGGGCGGCTCGATGCACATGTTCTCCAAGGAAAAGAATTTCTACGGCGGCCACGGCATCGTCGGCGCCCAGGTGTCGCTCGGCACCGGCCTGGCTTTTGCCAACAAATACCGCGGCAACGACAATATCTCCGTGGCCTATTTCGGTGATGGCGCAGCCAACCAGGGCCAGGTCTACGAGAGCTTCAACATGGCGGCACTCTGGAAGCTGCCGGTAATCTACATCATCGAGAACAACCGTTACGCCATGGGAACCTCGGTCTCCCGTGCTTCCGCGCAGACCGACTTTTCAATACGCGGTCTGTCTTTCGGCATTCCCGGTCATCAGGTTGATGGCATGGACGTGCGTGCGGTGCATGCGGCTGCGGTGGAAGCTGTCGCCCATTGCCGCGCCGGCAAGGGGCCGATCATTCTGGAAATGATGACCTATCGCTATCGCGGTCACTCGATGTCCGATCCGGCGAAGTACCGCAGCAAGGACGAGGTCCAGAAGATGCGCGCCGAACACGACCCGATCGAACAGGTCAAGGCCCGTATCCTTGAGCTCAAGCATGCCAGTGAGGAAGAACTCAAGGGCATCGACAAGAAAGTGCGCGATGTGGTGGCGGACGCGGCGGACTTCGCCCAGGCCGACAAGGAGCCGGATCCGTCCGAGCTCTACACCGACATTCTGCTTTAAGGGGAGGGAACACCATGCCGATTGATATCCTGATGCCCGCGCTTTCCCCGACGATGGAAGAAGGCACGCTGTCGAAATGGCTCAAGAACGAGGGCGACAAGGTCGCCTCGGGCGATGTGCTGGCCGAAATTGAAACCGACAAGGCGACCATGGAAGTGGAAGCCATTGATGAGGGCGTGCTCGGCAAGATCGTCGTTCCCGCCGGCACCGAAAATGTAAAGGTCAACGCCGTCATCGCGGTGATCCTGGAAGAAGGCGAGAGCGCCTCCGACATTGGTTCCGCAAAGCCTGCGCAAGCGGATCCTGCGCCTGCTGCGGAAGAGCCCAAAACCGATGCTGCGGCTCCTGTGCCTGCCGCCCCGAAGGCACCGGTTGCAAATGCCACTGCTTCCGATCCGGATACTCCGGAAGGCACGGAAATGGTGCCGACCACCGTGCGCGAAGCGCTGCGTGATGCCATGGCCGAGGAAATGCGCGCCAATGAGGATGTCTTCCTCATGGGTGAGGAAGTGGCCGAGTACCAGGGCGCCTACAAGATCTCCCAGGGATTGTTGGCCGAATTCGGCGCGCGCCGCGTTGTCGACACCCCGATTACCGAGCACGGTTTCACGGGTATCGGTGTTGGTGCGGCCATGGCCGGTCTCCGGCCCATCGTCGAGTTCATGACCTTCAATTTCGCCATGCAGGCGATCGACCAGATCATCAACTCCGCCGCCAAGACGCTGTACATGTCTGGTGGCCAGATGGGCGCGCCGATCGTGTTCCGCGGCGCCAATGGCGCGGCAGCCCGCGTTGGCGCCCAGCACTCCCAGTGCTATGCCGCCTGGTACAGCCATATTCCGGGCCTCAAGGTGGTCATGCCCTATACCGCGGCAGACGCCAAGGGCCTGCTCAAGGCCGCGATCCGCGATCCCAACCCGGTGATCTTCCTCGAAAACGAGATCATGTACGGTCATACCTTCGATGTGCCGAAGATGGATGATTTCGTGCTGCCGATCGGCAAGGCCCGCATCCACAAGCAGGGCAAGGATGTCACCATCGTCTCCTTCGGTATCGGCATGAACTATGCGGTCAAGGCAGTCGAAGAACTCTCCGGTCTCGGCATCGATGTCGAGCTGATCGATCTGCGCACCATCCGTCCGATGGATCTTCCGACCGTGATCGAGAGCGTCAAGAAAACCGGCCGTCTGGTCACCGTCGAGGAAGGCTATCCGCAGTCCTCCGTCGGAACCGAGATCGCCACGCGCGTGCAGCAGCAGGCGTTTGATTATCTCGACGCGCCGATCATCACCATCGCGGGCAAGGATGTTCCGATGCCCTACGCCGCAAACCTCGAGAAACTGGCCCTTCCAAATGTGGGCGAGATTGTCGAGGCGGTCAAAGCCGTCACCTACACGGCGTAAGGGAGGACTGAAAGATGCCCATCAACATCACAATGCCTGCCCTGTCGCCGACCATGGAGGAGGGCAACCTCGCCAAATGGCTGGTCAAGGAGGGCGACAAGGTCTCCTCCGGTGACGTTCTCTGCGAAATCGAGACCGACAAGGCAACGATGGAAGTCGAAGCCATCGATGAAGGCACGGTTGCCAAGCTGGTGGTTCCGGCCGGGACCGAAGGCGTCAAGGTCAACGCCGTGATCGCCATACTCGCCGCTGAAGGCGAAAGCGTCGAGGACGCTGCCAAGGCTGGTGGCGACGCGCCTGCGGCAAAGCCAGCCGAAGCGCCCGCGGAGGCACCCAAGGCTGCAGCCGCGCCGACAGCAGACAACAAGCCGATCCGCGACGCCAATCCCGCAGCACCCGCAGCCCCGCCGGCGCCGGTGGCAGCATCTGGCGAGCGGACGTTCTCCTCGCCGCTGGCACGCCGCATCGCCAAGGATGCCGGCGTCGATGTTGCCCAGGTTTCGGGCTCCGGCCCGCACGGACGTGTGGTCAAGCGTGACGTCGAGGCGGCGATTGCTTCGGGCACCGGAAAGGCCGCAGCAGCGCCGCAGGCAACTGCCGCAGCCCCTGCTGCCGCGCCCAAGGGCATGTCCGGCGACGCCGTGCTCAAGAACTTCGCCGAAGGCTCCTACGAACTGGTCAAGCACGACGGCATGCGCAAGGTCATTGCCCGCCGGCTGCAGGAATCCAAGCAGACGATCCCGCATTTCTACGCCACCGTCGATTGCGAACTTGATGCGCTGCTGGCCCTGCGTTCGCAGCTCAACAAGGCAGCCCCGGTCAAGGACGACAAGCCCGCCTACAAGCTCTCGGTCAACGACATGGTGATCAAGGCCTTGGCGCTGGCTCTGCGCGACGTGCCCGATGCCAATGTCTCCTGGACCGAGGAAAACATGGTGATGCACAAGCACTCCGATGTCGGGGTCGCTGTCTCGATCCCCGGCGGGCTGATCACCCCGATCATCCGCTCGGCCGAGACCAAGACCCTGTCGGCCATCTCCAACGAGATGAAAGACATGGGCAAGCGCGCCAAGGAAAAGAAGCTCAAGCCCGAGGAATATCAGGGCGGCACCACAGCGGTATCGAATATGGGCATGATGGGGGTGAAGAGTTTCTCCGCCGTCATCAACCCGCCGCATGCCACCATTCTGGCCGTCGGCGCTGGCGAAAAGCGCCCTGTGGTCAAGGATGACACTTTGGCAATCGCCACGGTGATGAGCGTGACGCTGTCGACCGACCACCGTGCTGTTGATGGTGCGCTCGGCGCTGAACTGCTGGCAGCCTTCAAGGGCTATATTGAAAGCCCGATGGGGATGCTGGTCTGAGAGACGTGACGATCAACGCTGGAGAGCGCGACAATGGCTGACAATGGTTTAAACGCGGGTTTTGGCAAGGCCTGGATCTGGATGGCGCTTCTGGCCGTCATCTGCATTGTCGGTGGCTTCATGGCACTGCTCAATCCGTTTGGGGCAACCATCTTCGCGGTCACGCTTGCCGGTTGGGTCTTTCTGCTTCAGGGCGCCTTGCAGGTCGTATCTGCATTCCGCACCCGTGACTGGCCTGGCTTCATCTGGTCGCTCGGCCTGGGTGTGCTTTCGCTCATCGTCGGCGTGGTGCTGGTGGTCAATCCGCTGGCAGGCAGCATCTCGCTGACGCTGCTGGTGGCAATCCTGTTCCTAGTGACCGGGGTTGCCAAGCTGATGTTCGCGCTATCGCTGCGGCCGTTCGGTGGTTGGGGCTGGGGCGTTCTCTCCGGCCTCATATCGCTAGTGCTCGGCGTCTTGATCCTCTCCGATTTTCCCGAGTCCGCCGCTGCCATTCTCGGCCTGCTGCTCGGCATCGAATTGGTTTCCAACGGGGTCCTGTTCCTGTTCGTGGCGCTGGGGCTTCGCAAGCTGAGCGGTGGAATTTGAGCAAGGGCCTCACACACACGGTGGTCCGGTCTGCTGAAATGAGGGCACCATGAAGACCGTGCTTTGTTATGGCGACAGCCTGACCTGGGGGTACGATCCGGCGACCCGGACGCGTCACCCGCTTGAGGATCGCTGGCCGACGGTATTGGCGAACGCCTTGGGCGAGGGCGTTCATGTGGTGGCCGACGGGCTCAATGGCCGCACCACCGCATTTGACGATTATACCGGTGACTGCGACCGCAACGGTGCGCGCACGCTGCCCACCGCATTGCATGCTCACGCTCCGCTCGATCTGGTGATCATCATGTTGGGCGCCAACGACATGAAACCGCATCTGGCCGCCACCGCCCATGCCGCATCAAAAGGTGTGCGCCGCCTGCTCGAGATCGTCCGACTGCACGGTTGGCCGGTCGAGCAGGAGCCGCCGCAGATCCTCGTGGTCTCGCCACCAGCGCTGGTTGAGGCTGCCGATCCGGATTTCGCGGCGATGTTTGAGGGTGGGATCACGCAGTCGGCGATGCTGGCTTCGTTTTACGCCGATCTCGCCGATGAGGCAGGCGCCGGGTTTTTCGATGCCGGTTCTGTGGCAGAATGTTCGACGATTGACGGCGTCCATCTCGATGCTGCCAACAGTCGCGCCGTTGGCCGCGGCCTGGCGCCGGTGGTTCGGCTGTTGCTGGGGCAATAAAAACAAGGATGTCGCCACACTAACAGCGATTTAATCGTTGAGACGGCAATCGAATTGACAAGGGTCAAGGAGAAGACAGAGCGCGGGCGGTTAGACTGAATTCATCTTACACCCATACAGGAGATGATGGATGTCGAACACGCCCCACGAATTGACGGAGGAGTTTCCCGAACACCTCGCGAAGCTGCAGGAATTGAAGCTCGGCGATGCCCATTTTGCCAAGCTTTCCGACGCCTATCACGAGGTCAACCGGGCAATTCACCGGGCAGAAACGGATATTGAGCCAACCAGCGATGCGCACATGGAAGAAATGCGCAAGGAACGGATGAAGCTCAAGGATGAAATCTACGGGATGCTGACGGCCTAGAACAGTCCGGATACGCCCGTACCGATGGCAGGGCGGATGCTGAACCGTCCGCCCTGACTTTAGAGGAGACGAGGCGTGTCAAACACTTACGACGTGATCATCATTGGTTCCGGTCCCGGCGGCTACATTGCGGCCATCCGTGCCGCCCAGTTGGGCCTGAAGACTGCCGTGGTTGAGCGCGAGCATCTGGCTGGCATTTGCTCCAACTGGGGCTGCATCCCGACCAAGGCGCTGCTGCGCTCGGCCGAAGTGCTGCATCTCTCCGAACACGCCAAGAATTACGGCCTCAAGCTTGAAGGCACCGTGACGCCCGATATCGAAGCCATCGTCAAGCGCTCGCGCGGCATTGCCGAGCGGATGAATGGCGGGGTCGGCTTCTTGATGAAGAAGAACAAGGTCGACATCATCTGGGGCGAGGCAAAGCTCACCAAGCCCGGGGAGATCGTGGTGTCCAAAACCACCAAGAAGATCGTCGAGCCGCAGGGCCCTATTCCCAAGAATACCTTGGGTGAGGGCACTTACACCGCCAAGCACATCATCGTTGCTACCGGTGCGCGGCCCCGCGCCTTGCCGGGCATCGAGCCCGACGGCAAGCTGATCTGGACCTATTTCGATGCGATGAAGCCCGAGAAAATGCCGAAATCGCTGCTGGTGATGGGCTCAGGCGCGATCGGCATCGAGTTCGCCTCGTTCTACCGCACCATGGGTGTGGACGTGACCGTGGTCGAAGTCATGAAAACCGTCATGCCGGTCGAGGATGCCGAAATTTCGGCCTTCGCCAAGAAGCAGTTCGACAAGCAGGGCATGAAGATCCTGCTCGAAGCAAAGGTCACCAAGGTCGACAAGGCTGCCGATTCGATCACCGCCCATGTTGAACTGAAAGACGGCAAAGTCGAGAAGATCACCGCCGACCGGATGATCTCGGCTGTCGGCGTACAGGGCAACATCGAGAATATCGGCCTTGAAGCGCTTGGCGTCAAAACCGATCGCGGCTGCATTGTTATTGACGGCTACGGCAAGACCAACGTGCCCGGCATTTACGCCATCGGCGATGTCGCCGGTCCGCCGATGCTGGCCCACAAGGCCGAGCACGAGGCTGTCATCTGCGTCGAGAAAATCGCCGGCCTGCCCAATGTTCACCCGATGGACAAACTCAAGATCCCCGGCTGCACCTATTGCAATCCGCAGGTCGCTTCCGTCGGCCTGACCGAAGCCAAAGCCAAGGAACTGGGCCGCGAAATCCGCGTCGGCCGCTTCCCGTTCGTTGCCAACGGCAAGGCGATTGCGCTGGGGGAAGACCAGGGCATGGTCAAGACCATCTTCGACAAGAAGACCGGCGAACTTTTGGGTGCGCATCTGGTCGGCGCAGAAGTCACCGAACTGGTACAGGGCTTCGTCGTGGCGATGAATCTGGAGACCACCGAGGAAGACCTGATGCACACCATCTTCCCGCATCCGACGATTTCCGAGACGCTCAAGGAAAGCGTGCTCGATGCCTATGACCGTGCACTGAACGCCTGATGGCCGCTCTGGTGCCGCGTCCCGTGGTCCTGTCCACACTGGGAGGCGCCGTGCTTGGCGCCCTTGGCGGCTGGGCTGCGATTATCGGTCGCGGTGCGGTCGAACTCGGCGCGACCCGGCTCGAAGGGCTTGTCGGAATTGTCGCTGTTGCGGCGCTGCTGGCATTGATGGGGCTGATGCTCGGCCTTATCTTGATGTTGATCATGCGCAGCTTGCGCGCCGCAGCCAGCCAGGACCGTAGAAAATGATGGATCAGCAAATGGAATTCATGACGATGCCCGGCGTCGGCTTTCTCGGCCTGTTGCTGATCGGTCTGATTGCCGGCTATGTCGCCGAGCGCGCCATGAACCGTGATCACGGCCTGCTGACCAACATGCTGGTCGGAATCGCCGGTTCATTTGTCGGCGGCGCTCTGGCGGGCGTACTCAACATCAACTATTACGGATTTGCCGGAAATCTGTTGGTCGCCATTGTTGGCGCCCTCCTGATTCTCTGGGTCTTCGGTCGCGCCAAGCGCACCTGAAACCCGCGAACAAAAAGGACCCTCCCGATGGTCACAATTCTCGACGTCACTACCGCTGATTTCAAGCCCGAAGCCAAGCGCATTCGGCATCCGGAAAAACAGAACCGCCCGGATACCGAGGTCAAGCGCAAGCCGGACTGGATTCGCGTGAAGGCACCGACGTCGAAGGGCTACCAGGAGACCCGCAGCATCGTCAAAGAGAACAAGCTGGTGACCGTGTGCGAGGAAGCCGGCTGCCCCAATATCGGCGAATGCTGGGAGAAGAAGCACGCCTCGTTCATGATCATGGGCGAGATCTGCACCCGCGCCTGCGCCTTCTGCAACGTCTCGACCGGCAAGCCCAATGCGCTCGACATGAACGAGCCGGAAAATGTCGCCAACGCCGTCAAGCAGATGGGGCTCACCCATGTGGTCATCACCTCGGTCGACCGCGATGATCTCGATGATGGCGGCGCTGAACATTTCGAAAAGGTGATCTGGGCGATCCGCAAGGCATCACCATCGACCACCATCGAGATCCTGACACCTGACTTCCTGCGCAAGCCCGGCGCGCTGGAGCGCGTTGTCGCCGCCAAGCCTGACGTCTTCAACCACAATCTCGAAACCGTGCCATCCAACTACCTTACAGTGCGGCCGGGCGCGCGCTATTTCCATTCGATCCGCCTGCTGCAGAAGGTCAAGGAACTCGATCCGACGATGTTTACCAAGTCGGGCATCATGGTGGGGCTCGGCGAGACTCGCAACGAAGTGCTGCAACTGATGGACGACCTGCGGGTTGCTGACGTTGATTTCATCACCATCGGCCAGTACCTGCAGCCGACCCGCAAGCACCACGAAGTCATGAGCTTCGTCACACCAGACGAATTCAAGAGCTACGAGACCATCGCCTACACCAAAGGCTTCCTGATGGTGTCGGCCAGCCCGCTGACCCGCTCATCACACCATGCCGGCGATGATTTTGCCCGGCTCAGGGAAAACCGCGCGAAAAAATTTGCAGGTGCCACGGCCGCTGTTCTTTAACGGTCATGCCATCCTATAAAACCACACGCCAGGTTCCGCATTCGCCACGCCAGATGTTTGATCTGGTCGCGGATGTCGAGCGCTATCCGCAGTTCCTGCCGCTGTGCGAAGCGCTCACTGTGCGCTCGCGCAAGGAACGCGACGGCAAGACCTTGCTGATTGCCGACATGACGGTGGGCTACAAGGCGATCCGCGAAACCTTCACCAGCCAGGTGCTGCTCAAGCCTGACGAACTTGCCATCGATGTCAAATACCTCGATGGCCCGTTCAAGTATCTCGACAACCGCTGGCGTTTCGAACCGCACGAGGGTGGCGGTTGCGAGGTGTGCTTCTATATCGAGTACGAGTTCAAGAGCCGGATGCTTGGCGCACTGATGGGGGCGATGTTCGACCGTGCCTTCCGCATGTTCGCCGAAGCGTTCGAAAAACGCGCTGTCGAGATTTACGGCGCGGCCGGCGACGTCTGATTTTCACTGGCCAGCATGACGCGGCCGATCAGTGCTTCCAACGCCGCTCGAACGGTTGCGGCGCGGATCATGTCGCGGCTCCAGTCTGGGTCCCAACGCAATTCCACCACGCTGGTCAGGTCCCCGGGCCCCGATAGCCCCATCCACACCAGCCCGACCGGCTTCATCGGCGTGCCGCCGCCCGGTCCTGCCACGCCCGTGACCGACACCGCATAGCCGGCCCGCGAGCGCCGCCGCGCGCCCAGCACCATCTCGGTGGCCGTCTGCGCCGAGACAGCGCCGAAGGCTTCCACCGTGGCTTCCTTGACGCCGAGCATGTCCTGCTTGGCTTCGTTCGAATAGGTGACGAAACCGCGATCGAACACGGCTGAGGATCCGGCAACATCGGTGATCGCGCCGGCAATAAGTCCACCGGTGCAGGACTCCGCAGTGGCGACCATGGCGCCGGCACCGGACATTACATGAAGCAGTTCATCAGCCAGAGCGCGGCTGTCAGCCCGCAGGCCCGAAAGGGTTTCGGCTTCGCTCATGATGGCTCTCCAAACACCACGGTTGCCGTGGCGATCGCGGCGATCCCTTCGCGGCGACCGATGCAGCCGATGGTCTCGTTGGTGGTGGCCTTGACCGAACAGCGCTCGAGCGAAATGCCGAGGATGCGGGCGAGGTTGGCGCGCATCACCTGCCGGTGCGGTCCGATCTTCGGCGCTTCGGCAATCAGCGACACATCGGCGTTCATGATGGTACCGCCGGCGCTGCGGACGATCTCGACCGCGTGAGTGAGAAAGACCTCGGAGGCAACGCCTCGCCACTCGGGCTCGGATGGCGGGAAGTGATCGCCGATGTCGCCGGCGCCGCAGGTAGCCAACAGCGCGTCGGTCAGCGCGTGCAGCGCCACGTCAGCGTCGGAATGGCCGTCAAGCCGCTGGTCATGGGCAATGTCGATGCCGCAGAGCGTGACATGGGTGCCGGCCACCAGCCGGTGCACATCGTAGCCATTGCCCGTGCGCACATCCGGCAGGGCCGCGGTCGGCGGGGTCGAAGAAGAGAGCCGTTCGTCGGCCATGGCGAGATCCTCCGCAGTAGTGAGTTTGACATTGACCGGACTGCCCGGTGCGAGCCGCACGGTCAACCCGGCCCATTCGGCAATGGCGCAATCATCGGTGAATTCCATCCCTGTTTGGGTGACGGCGCGCGCATGGGCGGCGCTGATCGATGGGAAGTCAAACCCTTGTGGTGTCTGCGCCCCGAACAATCCGGCCCGGGCGATGGTCTCGGTGACATTGCCCTCGGCGTCGCCGCGCTTGAGCGTGTCGGCGACCGCCAAAGCGGGCAGGGCTGCCTGATGTCCTGCATCAAGGGCTGTAAGCACGCCGTCAATGACCTCCCGTGTGACAAACGGACGAACCGCGTCATGGATCAGGACGTACGCTGGCCGGGTTTCACGGAGGGCATCAAGACCGGCGCGGACCGAAGCCTGGCGGTTGGCGCCGCCGAATACGGTTCTGATCGAGTTGTCTGGACACAGGCCGGCGGTAGCGTCGGCATACAGCACTTCATCGTCTGGATGAATGACCACGACTATGTCGCTGCAACCCGGATGTTCCAGAAAACGCGACAGCGTCCAGGCGATGACCGGTTTGCCGCCAATCCGTCGATATTGTTTGGGACCGTCCGCGGGCGAACCGGCGCGCTCGCCACGGCCGGCTGCGACAACCACCAGCGCAAAGTTCTTGCTGTCATTCACGGTGCGAATTCCCATCCGGCATCATTGCTGTGTGTTTAGGGGGTGTCTCATGGAGAAAAAAGCTCTTTTGAATTTTTCTTGGAAATGCGGCGATTTCGCCTTGGCAATTCCATCTGAGGTGTCTAAAAAAGAGGCAACAAAGAGAGCTGCTCGAAACGCATGCAAAATAGTACCAAAGAAATTGACCGGCCCTTGGCAATCGGACCGGTGACCGCACGGAACCGGGTTTTCCTGGCGCCGCTATCGGGTATTTCCGATTTGCCGTTCCGGCAACTGGCATGGCGCTATGGCGCAGGCCTGGTCATTACCGAAATGGTGGCAAGCCGTGAACTGGTCACCGAACGGCGCGAATCACGGGTTCGCCTGCGCGGTGACGGAATTGATCCACACGTGGTCCAACTTGCCGGGCGCGAAGCCGACTGGATGGCGGAAGCTGCGCGCATTGCCGAGGCCGAAGGCGCGGCGATGATCGACATCAACATGGGCTGTCCGGCCAAGAAGGTCACAGGTGGCTATTCCGGATCGGCGCTGATGCGCGATCCCGATCACGCGCTCAGCCTGATCGAAGCCACCGTCAATGCCGTCTCGGTGCCGGTGACACTGAAAATGCGGCTCGGCTGGGACCATGAAAATCTCAATGCGCCGGCCATCGCTGCACGTGCCGAAGCCGCCGGCATTCAGATGATCACCATTCACGGGCGCACCCGCATGCAATTTTACGAGGGCGTGGCCGACTGGGACGCGATCGCCAGCATCCGCGATGCGGTCAGGGTGCCGCTGGTCGCCAATGGCGATGTCAATTCGCGGGCTGATATCGACGAATGCCTGCGTCGCTCGGGTGCCGATGCGGTGATGATCGGGCGCGCCTCGCGCGGCCAGCCCTGGATTTGCGGCATTCTTGCCGGATCGACCGACGCACCGAAACCGGGCCCGCAACGCAACGCCATCGCCCTGGAGCATTACACGATGATGATCGACCATTACGGCGAAGACGTCGGTGTCCGTCATGCCCGCAAGCATATTGGCTGGTATCTCGACACCCTCGCGCCTTCGGCGCCGAAGCGGCTCAAAGGCGCACTGATGACGGCGCGAACGGCTGCCGAGGCGTTGCCTTTGTTTTCCGAAGCGCTGGAGACGGGCGCTGACACCGCTGCAAACCTGGAGTCGGCGGCATGAGCGACACCCCTGTGGATGAGGCTATACCCGCCAGTGCCGGCGACATCGCCAGCATGGTGCTCAACACGATCCAGCACCCCGTGATCATGGTCGATGCGGCGGGGCTGGTGTGTTTTGCCAACTGGGAGGCCGAAGCCTTCTTCGCGGCAAGCGCCACGCATCTCGCCCGCCACACGCTCGACACCTTCATTCCGTTTGGCAGCCCGCTGCTTGAGCTGATCGAGCAGGTGCGCACACGCCGCGCCGCGGTCAACGAATACCGGGTTGATTTGAGTTCGCCGCGGCTTGGCAACGACAAGCTGGTCGATCTCTATGTCGCCCCGGTTGCCGGTGTGCCCGACAATGTCGTTGTTTTCTTTCAAGAAAGATCGATGGCCGACAAGATCGACCGGCAGTTGACCCACCGCGCCGCCGCTCGCTCGGTGACCGGACTGGCCTCGATGCTGGCCCATGAAATCAAGAACCCGCTGTCAGGCATTCGCGGTGCCGCGCAACTGCTGGAAATGACCGTTGGTGAGGAAGACCGCTCGCTGGCGCGGCTGATCCGCGATGAAACCGACCGCATTGTCTCGTTGGTTGACCGGATGGAGATCTTTTCCGACGAGCGTCCGGTCGACCGCACGCCGGTCAACATCCATTCGGTGCTTGATCGCGTCAAGGCGCTGGCCAAGGCCGGATTCGGTCGCAATATTCGCTTTGTCGAGCTCTATGACCCCTCGTTGCCGGCAGTCTACGCCAACCGCGATCAACTGGTGCAGGTGTTCCTGAATCTGGTCAAGAATGCCGCTGAGGCTGTCGGAGACAACCCCGACGGCGAAATCGTGCTGACCACTGCTTACCGTCCCGGCATCAAGCTCTCCGTCGCCGGCAGCCGCGACAAGGTTTCGCTGCCATTGGAATTCTGCGTGCAGGATAACGGGCCCGGCGTGCCAGCCGATCTGCTGCCGCATCTGTTCGACCCTTTTGTCACCACCAAAACCAACGGTTCCGGGCTCGGCCTGGCGCTGGTTGCCAAGATTGTCGGCGGACATGGCGGCATTGTCGAATGCGACAGCCAGGCCCGAAAGACCACATTCCGGATTCTGATGCCCGCGTCGCCCAATGGTGGACCGATTGAACCGGCGACAGACAAGAACAGTGCGCCGCTTGGCGAGAAGGACTAAGCTCATGAGCAAGGCCACCATACTCGTCGCCGATGACGACGCTGCCATCCGCACAGTGCTGAACCAGGCGCTGAGCAGGGCGGGTTACGAAGTTCGCATTACTTCCAACGCGGCAACTCTCTGGCGCTGGATTTCCGCAGGCGAGGGCGATCTGGTCATCACCGATGTGGTAATGCCCGATGAAAATGCCTTTGATCTGCTGCCCCGGATCCGCCGCGCCCGGCCCGATCTCCCGGTGCTGGTGATGAGCGCCCAGAACACCTTCATGACGGCCATCAAGGCATCTGAATGCGGCGCCTATGATTACCTGCCCAAGCCGTTCGATCTCACTGAGATGATCGGCACCATCGGTCGCGCCCTCTCAGAGCCACGCAAGCTGACAATCCAGCCTGAGGAAAGTACCGAAGGCATGCCGCTGGTGGGGCGGTCAACCGCGATGCAGGATATCTACCGGGTGCTGGCCCGGCTGATGCAAACCGATCTGACGCTGATGATCACCGGTGAATCCGGAACCGGCAAGGAACTGGTCGCCCGCGCGCTGCATGACTACGGCAAGCGCCGCAACGGCCCGTTCGTCGCCATCAACATGGCGGCGATCCCGCGAGATCTGATTGAATCGGAATTGTTTGGCCACGAAAAGGGCGCGTTTACCGGCGCCCAGAGCCGCTCGACCGGACGGTTTGAGCAGGCCGAAGGCGGTACCCTGTTTCTCGACGAGATCGGCGACATGCCGATGGACGCCCAGACCCGCTTGCTCAGGGTGCTCCAACAGGGCGAGTACACCACGGTCGGTGGCCGCATGCCGATCAAGACTGATGTGCGTATCGTCGCTGCGACCAACAAGGATCTCAAGATCCTGATCAACCAGGGCCTGTTTCGCGAGGACTTGTTTTATCGGCTCAACGTGGTTCCGTTGCGACTGCCAGCGTTGCGCGACCGAGCCGAGGACGTGCCTGATCTTGTCCGCCATTTTGTGCGTCATGCCGAGCAGGAGGGTCTGGACGCCAAGCGTTTCGATGGCGAGGCGCTTGATCTGCTCAAGGCCTATCCCTGGCCCGGCAACGTGCGCGAACTTGAAAACGTGGTGCGCCGGGTCATGGCACTCTATCCCCAGGACGTCATCACCAGCGAGATCATCGATAACGAGTTGCGCATCGAATCGCCCGAAGCAGCTTCGCCGCAGGGAACGGTCTCCACCGGCCAGGCCAGCATTGCCCAGGCTGTGGAAGAAAACATGCGCCGTTATTTCGCTGGGTTCGGGGAAGACTTGCCGCCATCGGGGCTTTATCACCGGGTGCTCGAGGAGGTCGAATATCCGCTGATACTGGCGGCACTGACGGCAACCCGCGGCAATCAGATCAAGGCGGCCGACCTGCTCGGCCTCAACCGCAATACGCTGCGCAAGAAAATCCGCGAGCTCGGCGTCACTGTCTACCGGTTGCCGCGTCCGGCCTGAGCGCCGCGCCTGACGCTGCGCTGGCTTGACAGACCGCCGGGCAAAGTTGCATTTTCGCCACATTCTGTTGCTTGTTCGCAACGATGGCAGCCAGAAAATGGAGCGGCAGGCGACAGATGGCAATCGATACGGGTTCCGCTCTCGCCGATTCGCACGGCGCCAATGCCGGTAGCCCTGGCGCAAGTGACCAGGGGCTTTCCCGCCGCAACCTGTTTACCGCGCCGGGCGTAGTGCTTGTCGCCTCGGCTTTTCTGAGCGCGCTGATTACCTTCGCCATCCTGTTGGGACTGACGCCGATTGAGCCGGTTGACCAGGTTGTGCTGGGCGCAGTGGTGATCAATCTGGTTTTCGTCATCGGTCTGATCACGCTGGTGTTTTTGGAAATCCGAATGCTGCTCAAGGCGCGGCGGCGCGGCAAGGCGGCAGCCAAACTGCACATCAGAATTGTCGCGCTATTCTCGATTGTTGCCATCTTGCCGGCAATCCTGGTCGCTGTCGTCGCCTCGATCACGCTCGACGTCGGCCTGGACCGCTGGTTTTCAATGCGGACCAAGTCCATCGTCAATTCCTCGTTGTCGGTGGCTGAAGCCTATGTTCTTGAAAATGCGCGCTTTTTGCAGGGTCAAACGGTCTCGATGGCCAATGATCTGGACAATGCGCGGTCACTCTACACGCTGGACCGGATCGGTTTCACCCAGTTTGTCACCCGCCAGGCGATCGGCAGGGGATTGCTCGGTGCGTTTCTGGTGCGCCCCGACGGCAGCGTCATTCTCCAGGCTGACATCCACACCGACCGGCCGTTGCCAGCGATTCCCGAACAGGCGCTCAAGGATGCGGTCGCGGGAAAGCCGACGCTAATTCCGCCCGGCGTCACCAATCTGGTCGGCGCGCTGATGCCGCTGCAGCAGATCAACGACGCGCTGCTTTACACCGTGCGGGCAGTCGACCCGGAAGTCATGCGCTCGACCCGGCTGATGGAAGAGGCCACCCAGGAATACCGGACGCTGGAGCAGGGGCGCACATCGCTGCAGCTTGCCTTCGGGATTCTCTATCTCGGTTTTGCGTTGATCGTGCTACTGGCAGCGATCTGGACCGCGATTGCCGTGGCCGACCGGCTGGTGCGACCGATTCGAATTCTGATCGGTGCGTCGGATGATGTCGCCAGCGGCAATCTCGATGTGTCCGTGCCTGTGCATGCTTCCGACGGCGATGTCGGGTCCCTGGCGCAGACCTTCAACAACATGATCGTCCAGATCAGAACCCAGCGCGATGAAATCCTCTCGGCCAAGGACCAGATCGACAACCGTCGGCGCTTCACCGAAGCCGTGCTGTCGGGGGTTTCAGCCGGCGTGGTCGGTGTTGATCACCGGGGTGCCGTGACCATCGCCAACCGGTCTGCCCGGCAAATCCTTGGTGATGGCGATGCCGAGATCATTGGTCAGTCGTTTTTCGAACTGGCCCCGGAATTTGAAACCGTGTTGGCGGAAGCGGCGATGCGGCCGAGGACCGACGCTCGCGCCCAGGTCACGCTCAACCGTGGGGGGATGGAAAGGACCCTCAACGTCAAGGTGACGCGGGAAGAATCCCATGATCGGCTTGAATCATTCGTCGTCACACTCGATGACATCACCGATCTCCTGATTGCCCAGCGCTCGACCGCCTGGGCCGATGTCGCCCGCCGCATCGCCCACGAAATCAAGAACCCGCTGACGCCGATCCAGTTGTCGGCCGAACGGATTCGCCGCCGCTATGGCAAGCAGATCCCCGATGACGACCGCGCGGTGTTCGACCAGTGTACCGACACCATTGTCCGTCAGGTCGAGGATATCGGCCGGATGGTCGACGAATTTTCCTCGTTTGCGCGGATGCCCAAGCCATCGAAAGCGCGCACTGATCTGCGCGACATCCTCAAGGATGCTACATTCCTGCGCGAAGTCAGCCGCAATGATATTGAATTTATTCGTGAATTCCCCGAAGCCCCATTGGAAGGAGAGTTCGACGCGCGTATGTTGGGCCAAGCATTCGGCAATTTGATCAAGAACGCCACAGAGGCGATCGACGCCGTGCCGTCCGACGCCGAGCGCAATGGAAAGACCATCATAGTTCGGGCCGGAATTTCACCTGACGGCCAGGATTATGCTGTTGATATCATTGACAACGGCCGGGGTTTGCCCGGCGACAACCGCCACCGCTTGCTCGAGCCCTACATGACGATGCGCGAAAAAGGCACCGGCCTGGGCCTCGCTATCGTCAAAAAGATCATCGAGGATCACGGCGGCACGATCCAATTGGGCGACGCGCCAGCTGAGGTTGATGAGGGCAGGGGCGCGATGATTACTGTTCGACTTCCGGTCGAACCGATTCCGCACGACGAGGGATCGACCAAATCCGATAGTCAACAACAAGAACAAACAAAGGAACCGGCAGATGGCGTCTGACATTCTCGTCGTTGATGACGAAGCCGACATTCGTGACATCGTTTCGGGCATCCTCGACGACGAGGGCCATGAAACCCGCACCGCCGGCGATAGCGATTCTGCGCTAGCGGCAATCTCGGACCGGGTGCCACGGTTGATCTTTCTCGATATCTGGCTGCAGGGCAGCCGGCTTGACGGGCTGGCGCTGCTCGACGAGATCAAGGCACGCTATCCCGATCTGCCGGTGGTGATGATTTCCGGGCACGGCAACATTGAAACCGCGGTGTCGGCGATCCAGCGCGGCGCCTATGACTTCATCGAAAAACCTTTCAAGGCGGATCGGCTGTTACTTGTTGCCGAGCGGGCATTGGAGACCTCGAAGCTTAAACGCGAAGTCACCGAGCTCAAGCGCCGCTCCGGCGACCAGTTGGAACTGATCGGCACGTCGGTCTCGGTCTCCCAGCTCAAGCAGACCATCGACAAGGTCGCGCCGACCAACAGCCGGGTGATGATTCTCGGCCCTTCCGGCTCCGGTAAGGAACTGGTGGCGCGGCTTCTGCACAAGAAATCGAGCCGTGCCGGCGGGCCTTTTGTGGTTCTCAACGCCGCGGCAATCACGCCTGAGCGGATGGAAGTGGCGCTGTTTGGCACCGAAAGTGCGGCCAGCCACGAACGCAAGGTTGGCGCCCTTGAAGAGGCCCATGGCGGCATTCTCTATCTCGATGAGGTTGCCGATATGCCGCGCGGCACCCAGAACAAGATTTTGCGGGTGCTTGTCGACCAGCAATTCGAGCGGGTTGGCGGTACCAAGCGGGTCAAGGTCGATGTGAGGATCATTTCGTCGACGGCGCGCAATCTCGAACAACTGATTGCCGACGGCGAATTCCGGGAAGATCTCTATCACCGGCTTGCGGTGGTGCCGTTGCGGGTACCCTCGCTCAGCGAACGGCGTGAGGACATTCCATTCCTGGTCGATATCTTCATGCGCCAGGTATCCGAACAGGCCGGTATCAGGAACCGTCGTATCGGTGAAGACGCACTGGCGGTGATCCAGGCCCACACCTGGCCCGGAAATATTCGGCAATTGCGCAACTATATGGAGCGGCTGATGATTTTGGCCCGCTCCGGCGGTCCGGACACGGTCATCACCGCCGACATGTTGCCCGACGACGTCTCCGATATGCTGCCCAAGACTTCTGCCTCGGGGTCAAATCACATCATGACGCTGCCGCTGCGCGAGGCCCGGGAATTGTTCGAACGCGACTATCTGATTGCCCAGATCAACCGGTTTGGTGGCAACATCTCGCGCACCGCTGAATTTGTCGGGATGGAACGCTCCGCGCTGCATCGCAAATTGAAATCGCTTGGCGTATAAGCGGCGCTTGCTGGCTGCTGCCGGCGTGTGTGACAAGCGCATGAGAGAGCGTGCAGGGAGACGGCAATGAAGGTCATCATTTGCGGCGCAGGGCGGGTGGGGTACGGCATTGCCGAACGTCTGGCCGCCGAGGACAACGACGTATCCGTCATTGATACGTCGGCGACGCTGGTTCAGGCGATCCGCGATACGCTGGATGTGCGCAGCTATGTCGGCCACGGCGCCCATCCCGACGTGCTGGCCCAGGCCGGCGCCGATCAAGCCGACATGATCATCGCCGTCACACTCTATGACGAAATCAACATGGTGGCGTGCCAGGTTGCGCATTCGCTGTTTAACGTGCCGACCAAGATCGCCCGCATTCGCGCCCAGTCCTATCTCAAGTCGCACTGGTCGGATCTGTTTTCCCGCGATCACATGCCGATTGACGTGATCATTTCGCCCGAAGTCGAAGTCGGCCAGATGGTGTTGCGCCGGATTGCGCTTCCCGGCGCCACTGACGCCGTGCGCTTTGCCGACGACAAGGTGGCGATGGTGGCGATCGAGTGCCTCGAAGACTGCCCGGTGGTCAACACGCCGCTGGTGCAACTGAGCGAATTGTTCCCCGATCTGATTGCCACCGTGGTGGGCGTCTGGCGTCATGACAAGCTGTTCGTGCCGCACTCCACCGACCAGTTGGAGACCGGCGATCTGGCCTATGTGGTCTGTGACCGGGACCACGTTCGCCGCACGCTCGGCCTGTTCGGTCACGAGGAGCAGGAGGCTGGCCGTATCGTCATCTCCGGTGGTGGCAATATCGGTTATTACGTCGCCGCCGCGATTGAAGAGCGGCAGCCCAAGACCAAGGTCAAGATCATCGAGGCAGACCGCAACCGCGCCGTCTCGATTGCCGATTCCCTTTCGCGCACGGTGGTGCTTAACGGTTCTTCGCTTGATCAGAACATTCTTGTCGAGGCCGACATCCAGAACGCCGATCTGATGGTGGCGCTGACCAATGACGACCAGGTCAACATCCTGTCCTCTGTGATGGCCAAGCGTTTGGGCTGCAAGGCCAATCTGGCCTTGATAAACAATCCCTCGTTTCAGGAATTTACCAAGACCCTTGGCATCGATGCCCATATCAATCCGCGCGCAGTCACGATTTCGAAGATCCTGCAACATGTTCGCCGTGGCCGCATTCGGGCAGTCTACTCGGTGCAAAAGGGCTCGGCCGAAGTGATCGAGGCCGAAGCGCTGGATACATCGCCGCTGGTCGGCAAGCCGCTGCGCAACCTGGATTTGCCCGATGGCGTGCGTATCGGCGCAATCTATCGCGACAAGCAGGTGATCCGGCCCGACGGATCCCAGAAGATCAAGGCCAAGGATCGGGTGGTGATGTTCGCAGCGCTGGATTCGGTACGTCATGTGGAACAGATGTTCCGCGTCAGCCTCGAATTCTTCTAGCCAGATGCTCGGCATCCTCCATGTGCTGGCAGTCTCTGTCGGCGGTCTGTTTGCAATGATGGTGCCGGCGGTACTGTTTGCCATCGCCGATGGCATGCGCGATCTCGCGTTTTCAATGCTGCTGGTCAGTTCGCTGGGCGTGTTCGCGGCGCTTATGGTGCTCGGCTCGATTGCCGGTTTTCCCCGGCGTCTGGGGCGTTCAGAGGGCTATCTGGCCCTGGTCGCGATCTGGTTTCTGCTGCCGATTGTGGCGGCGATTTCGTTCAAGACCCTGGCCGGTCTGTCCTGGATCGACGGTTGGTTTGAGGCGGTTTCGGCGTTGACCACGTCGGGGGCGACGCTGCTGACACGTGAGACCGCGCCGCGCGCAATCCTCTTCTGGCGCGCCTCGGTGGAGTGGTATGGCGGCTTTCTGACGCTGGTGTCGATCATCCACGTTCTGGCGCCGGGCGGGTTTGGCGGGTTGCCTGCGGGGGACCGACGGATGGTCACCGGACATTCCAGCGACATGACCATCGATCTCGCAGGGTTTCGCGATGTATTTTGGCAATATCTGTTGATGACGCTGATTGTCTTCATTGCGCTGATGTTGACCGGCGTGGAAGGCCCGTTTGCGGCAATGATGTCGATGATCGCGATTGCCACCGGCGGGTTTCTGCCGTTTGACGGTGCGCTTGAGCAACATGCCGGACCGATGGCGCAAATCGTGCTTGCGGTCGGGCTGGCCGTGGGCACTGTAAGTGTGTTCTGGCGGCGGCGTCTGCTACGCACGCCCAGGCACTTCATTGCTGCCAACCCGGAAGCGGTCATCATCGGCACCGGTATTCTGGTGCTCGCGGTGCTGTTTGCCGCGCGTCTGTCCGCAGTCTCTGGAGGTGCGGAATTGGGGCCGGTGTTTGCCGAAAGCCTGCTTGCTGCTGCCTCGCTGATCGCCACCAGCGGCATTGAAAGCAGGCCCGGTGTGCTTGCGCTCTGGCCTGAAATCATCGTGCTTCTGATCGTGCTTGTTGGCGGTGGCATCTATTCGACAACAGGCGGGTTCAAGGTCTACCGGATCTCGGCAATGGCGATCCATTCTGCCCGCGAACTCAACCGGCTGATCTACCCCAACAGTGTCTCCAGCCTGCGCTTTGGCACCCATCGTATCGATGAGCCGAGCATGCGGGCGATCTGGACTTACTTTGTCCTGTCATTGCTGGTCATTGCCGCCGCCGCGATGGCGTTGACGCTTGCTGCGACGGATTTCGAGGCCGGTATTGCCATGGCGATTGCCTTCTTCGCCAACGCAGCGCCGGTCTATGAAGCCCTGATTCCCCCGGTCTTTACCACCGATCCGGCCAATCCGGCCTGGCCGCAGCTCATCGCAATGCCGGCCTCGGCCAAGATTGTCGGGATTGTCGTCATGACCATGGGGCGACTGGAAGTGATGGTCGTATTTGCGGTGTTGAACTTGCGTTACTGGATGACCCGTTAGGTCGTATTGTGCTTGAACGGAATCGTTTTATGCTAGAATACAACAATTAAATCAGAGGCATGAGGCGACGTGCGCCCGGTTGGATGCACAGCGTTTGAGGGCTCATTGCCGGGTTCGCGCCGCTGATGCGCGGCAAAACAAGTGTTTACAAAACGGCGCAACAATGATCTTGTGCGATACATTCGGACGAGCGGATTTCTGTCAGCGGCAAACAATATAATTTGTATGTCTCAGGGAGTAAAATTGTTCGGAGCTTGACGTAACTCCAGGCTTTACAGCTGGCTCCGTTTTCAGTTGAAATGAGAGCGTTACGAACGGGATCTGAACGGGTGCGGTAATGACCTGCATATCGCGGGCAATAAAAAGACGGATATAAGGCGCAATGGCGGAGCGTTCACAAAACCTGCAGGATCTATTTCTCAACACGGTTCGGAAGCAGAAGATTTCCCTGACGATCTTTTTGATCAACGGGGTAAAGCTGACCGGCGTGGTGACGTCATTTGACAATTTCTGCGTGCTGTTGCGCCGCGATGGTCACTCGCAGCTTGTCTATAAACATGCAATCTCCACCATCATGCCCAGCCAGCCTGTGCAGATGTTCGAGAACGAGGACGCCGCTGAAGGCGCCTGACGGGAAAACGCACATAGAAACTGTTGATAGCTCCGGAAATTTCCACGACGCGGACAGCAAGTCCATCGTCACCCGCGCGATCGTGCTCATCCCGACCTTGCGCACGCGCAATGCTGCGCCTGGCAGCGGTCCCGATGGCGGCAATGTCGCCAAGCGACCGGACAGCCATCGCCTGGGCGAGGCGGTCGGCCTGGCAGGCGCCATCGAGCTTGAGGTTGCCGAAGCTCTGATCGTGCCGATATCCGATCCGCGGCCTTCGACCTTGTTCGGCAAGGGCAAGATGCTCGAGATGAAGGCGCTGATCGATTCGACCGATTCGCAACTGGTCATCGTCGATCATCCGCTGACGCCGGTACAGCAGCGCAATCTGGAGAAGGAATGGGCGGTCAAGGTGATCGACCGCACCGGTCTGATCCTGGAAATCTTCGGTCGTCGTGCCTCCACCAAGGAAGGTGTGTTGCAGGTCGAACTCGCCCATCTCAATTACCAAAAAGGACGACTGGTCCGCAGCTGGACCCACCTTGAACGCCAGCGTGGCGGCGGCGGCTTCATGGGTGGCCCCGGCGAAACCCAGATCGAGGCCGATAGGCGCCTGCTGCAGGAGCGCATCATCAAGCTTGAGCGCGAGCTCGAACAGGTGCGCCGCACACGGCAGTTGCACCGCGCCAAGCGCAAGAAGGTGCCGCATCCGATCGTGGCCCTTGTCGGCTATACCAATGCCGGCAAATCGACCCTGTTCAACCGGCTGACCGGTGCCGAGGTGCTGGCCGAAGACATGCTTTTTGCCACGCTCGATCCGACACTGCGCCGGATGAAGCTGCCGCATGGCGCCACGGTGATCCTGTCGGACACGGTGGGCTTCATTTCCAATCTTCCGACGCATCTGGTCGCAGCTTTCCGCGCCACGCTCGAAGAGGTGGTGGAAGCTGACCTGATCCTGCATGTGCGCGACATGTCCGATCCCGACCGCAATTCTCAGGCCACGGATGTCGAGGCGATCCTGAAAAGTCTTGGTGTCGGCGAGGAAAAGCCCGGCCAGATGCTGGAAATCTGGAACAAGGTGGATCTGCTCGACAACGATGCCGCGGACGCGCTCCGCACCCGCGCGGCTTCCGGCGAGGCGATCGTGGTCTCGGCCTTGAAAGGCGAGGGCGTCGACACGCTGCTGACTGCGGTCGAATCGCGCATTTCAGGTGAACTTGTCACCCGAACGGTGCGGCTCGGCACCCAGCAATTGCAGGTTATGTCCTGGATTTATGATAGGGGCAGGGTCAAGGACCGGATCGATCACGAAGACGGCTCGGTTGAGGTCACCGCCGAGTTCACGGCTGCCGACAGCCTCGATCTCGACCGGCAGCTGGGCCTGGGCCCGAAACCGGCAGATGATTGGGATGACTGACGTAATTCGCGGTCGATGAGTTCGTCGAAGCGATGAGACGTACCTTGCATGCGTTCGGGCCGTTTATGACTCGGAGCGCAGACCTGATTGCTCAATAACACCGCCAGGTTCGGAATTTTCACCGAGCATTTTGATCCCATCCCGGTCCGCTGCTGCAGTATGAGTGCAGCGGCCGGAAGGTTGCCGAAGAGCGGAACCTAATGGTTCTTCGCCTCTTGCCACAGGGCTTCCATTTCCGCGAGCGTAGCGTCATCAGGCGTCTTGCCCAGTTTCGCCAATCCCGCCTCGACATAGGCAAAGCGGGTGCGGAATTTGGTGTTGGTCGTCCGAAGCGCGTCTTCCGGATCGGTCTTGAGGTGTCGGGCCAGATTGGCGACGGCAAAGATCACGTCGCCCAGTTCACCCGCCGCTTTCTTCGTTTCGCCGCTGGCGATCTCGGCGCGCAATTCAGCAATCTCTTCCTCGATCTTGTCGATCACTGGCCCAGCAGCGCCCCAATCAAAGCCGACATGGGACGCTGCTTGCTGAAGCTTTAGCGCTTCCATAAGTGCGGGCAGGGCGCGCGGCACGTTGGTCAGCTGCCCGGGTGTCTCGCTCTCGGCAAGTCCCCGTGCGGCGCGGCGCTCTCTGCGCTCGCGTTTTTCCTCCGCCTTGATCTGGTCCCACTGAACCTTGACCTTGTCAGCGGTGTCGGCGTCCGAGCGGTCGAACACATGCGGATGCCGGCGGATCATCTTGGTGGTGATTGCCTCGACCACATCGCCAAAAGCAAATTGCCCGGCTTCTTCAGCCATGCGCGCGTGAAACACCACCTGCAGCAACAGATCGCCCAACTCATCGCACAAGTCATCGGGATCGTTGCGCTCGATCGCGTCGGCCACCTCGTAGGCTTCCTCGATCGTGTAGGGCTTGATCGAGTTGAAATCCTGCTTGATGTCCCAGGGGCAACCGGTCTCGGGGTGCCGGAGTGCCGCCATGATCTCGATGATGCCGGAAATGTCGCGGGATGGTTTCATCGCTCAAGCATAGCCGAGCCGGCAGAGGCCCGCGACGGTGAAGCCGCGGGCGTGGCTCTTGTCCACAACAGTTTGGCTGCTCAGTTGAGCGGGATGGCGTTATCGTCCTTGCTTGACTGGTAGGCCTCCGACAGCGCCGCATAGCGGTCGCGGATGCGTTCGGCCTGGTCAAGCAGCGGCTGCGCTTGCGCATCGGGCAGGGTGGCCAGGATCTCGAACAGCCCACGGCTCTTCCAGAACGCATTGTCGTGATTGTAGCCGCCCGGTTCCAGCCCGAACACTTCCTTGAGCATCTTCAGGTCATGGGGGATGGCAAATGAATCACGCGAATCCTCATGACTGAAGAAATAGATGAAATTGTCGAACCCGGCCCAGGCAATCGCCGACATGCACATGGTGCACGGTTCATGCGTCGACAGGAAGATCATGTCCTTGGTCGATTCCTGTTTTGAAACCGGGTGCTCGTAAAAGCATTTGAGCAGATGCACTTCGCCGTGCCAGAGCGGGTTTTCGGTCTCGTTGTTGGTCTGCGCCATCACCATTGATAGGTCGGATTTGCGCAGCAGCGCGCCGCCAAATACCTTGTTGCCCTCGGCAACACCGGTTTCGGTCAGCGGCAGAATGTCGTTCTCCATGACATCAAGTAGTCGGCGAACCAGCGCCGCATTTTCAAGGATCTCCATATCGGATTCCACTATTTTCAATGTCTGACCGCATGATCTTGAGGCATCGCGGTTACCCATTCTCCATAACCGGCTTTGAGAGGTAAAAGAATATCCGGATCGCTAATTCGACACATCATTGTACCTTCATTTGTTTCGTCATTATCTTGAAAATGCCTGTAATTCAGGAGTTTCCCGGACATGACGACGAAATCGCCGCAACTGACGACATTTCCTGCCTTCATGCGGGTCGACGCCCGGAAAGTGGCGATCTTCGGCAACGGCGCTGAAGCTGCCGCCAAGACCCGGCTTGTGGCCAACACCTCGGCCGAGATCTGTGTCTATGCCGATGCGCCCGGCGCCGAGCTGCGCGCCGATCTGGCGCGGCTTTCGATCGAACCCCAACGTGCCGCCTTTTCGTCCGAACAGTTGGACGGCGCCACCCTGGTTTTCGCCGCCACAGGCGATGGCGCGCTCGACCGTGACATTGTTGCCGCCGCACGTGCACGCCGGATCCCGGCCAACGCCGTCGACCAACCAGACTATTGCGATTTCCTGACACCGGCGCTGGTCAACCGTGCGCCTGTGGCCATTGCCATTGGCACCGAAGGCGCCGGCCCGGTGCTGGCGCAGATGATCCGTGCCCGCGTCGACCAGATGTTGTCGCCTTCGCTGGGTCGCTTGGCGCGGCTGGCTGCCGATTACCGTGTTGCAGTCGACCGGCTGGTGCCGCGCGGTGTTGCCCGGCGGGTGTTCTGGCGGCGATTTTTCGAAGCCGATGTCGCCACCCATGTCAGTCGCGGCGAGGTCTCGCTGGCCCGTCGCGCAGCCACCCGGATGTTGCGTGCCGGTGACAACGTACCCGGTCATGTCTGGCTGGTGGGTGCTGGCCCTGGCGCCGAAGATCTGCTGACCCTGCGCGCCCAACGGGCGATGATGGAAGCAGATGTGATCGTTCACGATGCGCTGGTGCACGAAGCAATCATCGCGCTTGGCCGCCGTGACGCCGAACGCATCTCGGTGGGCAAGCGCAAGGGCTGTCACTCCAGGAGTCAGGACGAGATCAATGATCTGCTGGTCGAGCTTGGGCGCTCAGGCAAGCGCGTGGTCCGGCTCAAATCCGGCGATCCGCTGATCTTTGGACGCGCCGGCGAGGAAATCGCAGCCCTTCGCGCGGCTAAAATTTCGTTCGAAGTCGTGCCTGGCATCACATCCGCGTTTGCTGCTGCCGCCGATTTCGAATTGCCGCTGACCCTGCGTGGCGTTGCCTCGTCGCTGGTCTTTACCACCGGTCACGATCTGACTGGCGCGACGTTGCCCGACTGGGCGCGGCTCGCCATCTCCGGCGCCACGCTCTGCGTCTATATGGGGCGCACGGTGGCAGCCAGTGTCGCCGCGCGGTTGATCGAGGCGGGGCTTGCCGCCGACATGACGGTTGCCATCGTTGAAAACGCCTCGCGCGACGAACGCCGTCTGTTTCATGGCACGCTCTTCGATCTGCCGGCACTCGAAGGCCGCAGCGAACTGAGCGGCCCGGTCATGGTGATCATCGGCGATGCCGTTGCCGGCGCCAATTTTGAACATTCCACCCCGATCAACGAGCGCATGCGGACACCCGCCGCCCAACCTCGAACCCATGCAGCCTGAGGAGGCCATCATGACAACCAAGGTGCTCACCGCAAACCGCCTGAGCGATGGCGTCGCTGTCTGGCTCGGTGCCGATGGAGAATGGACACTGTCGCTGCACGAGGCATTCCTGGCCCGTCACGACGATGCTGTTCATGCGATCGAGGCAGCCGGCGCCCAGGCGTTTGCCGACAACCGCGTCATCGACGTTGCCGTCATCGAGATCGAAGAGACCGAAGCCGGACCGCGACCGCTCCGGTTGCGTGAACGGATCCGCGCTGATGGTCCCACGATCGACTATGCACCCGCATTCCCACGACGGGTTTCCCACGCCGCCTGAGGATAAAACTCCATGTATCGTTACGATGAATTCGACCATGCCTTTGTCGCGGCCCGGGTCAGCCAGTTCACCGACCAGGTGGAGCGGCGGCTTGCTGGCGAGATCTCAGAAGATGCCTTCAAACCGATCCGGCTGATGAATGGTGTCTATCTGCAACTGCATGCCTACATGCACCGGGTGGCGATTCCCTACGGTACGCTGCACCCAAGGCAGTTGCGCAAGCTCGCCTATATCGCCCGCACCTATGACCGCGGCTACGGTCATTTCACCACCCGCCAGAACATCCAGTACAATTGGCCCAAGCTGTCCGACATCCCGGCGATCCTCAAGGAACTGGCCGAAGTCGAGATGCACTCGATCCAGACATCGGGTAACTGCATCCGCAATGTCACGGCCGATCATTTTGCAGGCGCAGCGGCAGATGAAGTAACAGATCCAAGACCTTACGCGGAAATTCTGAGGCAGTGGTCGACGCTGCACCCGGAATTTTCCTATCTGCCGCGGAAGTTCAAGATCGCCGTGACCGCTGCCGAACGCGATCGCGCGGCAATCCAGACCTATGACATCGGAATGCAGGTCAAGAAGAACGATGAAGGCCAGCTCGGCTTTGCCGTATGGATCGGCGGCGGGCAGGGGCGTACACCGCTTTTAGCCAAGAAATTCAAGGACTTTGTGCCAGAGGCGGAGCTTCTGTCTTACGTGACCGCAATCATGCGGGTCTACAATCTGCACGGTCGCCGGGATAACAAGTTCAAGGCCCGCATTAAGATCCTCGTACATGAGACCGGGGTGGAGAAGCTGGGCGCCGAGATCGATGCCGAATGGGCTCATCTCAAGGATGGCGAATTGAAGTTGCCCGCCGAGGAACTCGCCGCGATCAACGCCTATTTTGCTCCGCCAGACTTGGCGCCGCGGGCCGAGGGGTGGGGCGAACTAGCTGCCTGGAAGAAGTCCGATCCCGGTTTTTCCGATTGGGTCGGCCGCAACGTCGTTCCGCACCGGCATCCCGATTATGCCATGGTGACTGTGTCGCTGAAGCCGATCGGCGGCATCCCCGGCGACGCCACGGCCGAGCAGATGGAAGCAGTGGCGCGTCTTGCCGAAGAGTACGGTCACGATGAAATCCGCGTCACCCACGAGCAGAACCTGGTGCTGCCACATATCGCCCTGGCCGATCTTGAGCCGGTCTATCGGGCGCTTCTCGCCGAAGGTCTGGCGACGGCCAATGTCGGTCTGATCACCGACATCATTGCCTGCCCTGGTCTCGACTATTGCGCGCTTGCCAATGCCCGTTCGATTCCGCTGGCGCAGGGTATCTCCAACCGCTTTGCCGACCCGGCGCGACAGGCCGAGATCGGTGATCTGAAGATCAAGATTTCCGGCTGCATCAATGCCTGCGGCCATCACCATGTCGGCCATATCGGTATTCTCGGGGTCGAGAAGAAGGGCGCCGAACTCTACCAGATCTCGCTCGGCGGATCGGCGGACGAGAACGCCTCGATCGGCGATATCCTTGGTCGCGGTTTCGAGCCCGACCAGGTGACCGACGCCGTCGAGACCATTGTCGAGGTTTATCTCGCCAACCGCAGTGCCGCCTCGGAGCCCTTCATCGACTGCTACCGCCGCATTGGCGCCGCCCCGTTTAAAACCGCGCTGTATGGCGACCGGGCGCGCGCCGCCTGATACCGGAGAACTATCGTGACCATCATCTGGACCAAAAACGGCGTCGTCGACGACGATCCTTGGATCACCGCCGGTGACGAGGACGAAGGCAAATTGCTGTCAATCGACGAGGCGTTGGACCGTGACCGCGACAACGCTCCCTTTGGCGTGCTCGTCAAACCTGCCGACGACGTGCGCGCGCTGGCGCCGGTTCTGGACAGCATCAGCTTCATCGCCCTGACCTTTCCGGTCTTCAGCGACGGACGCGCCTTTTCCCAGGCCATGCTGCTGCGTGAACGTCTCAAGTACAAGAGTGAACTGCGCGCCATCGGCACCGTCTTGCTCGACCATGTGCCACTGATGCTCCGGGTCGGGATCGACAGTTTCGAGGTCAGCCACGAACCCACCATCGAACGGCTGAAGCAGCAAAGGCTGCCGGGCATCGATCTGCACTACCAGCCCTCCGCCGACGCCGCCAAGCCGTCCGGCGGTTACAGCTGGCGGCGTACCGCCATTCTCAACGGCTGAACCAACCAGGGACGTATCCATGCATATTCATGTCACCGACCAGAGCGGAACCCGCCATACGCTTGAGGCGCTGGAAGGGTTTCGGGTCATGGAAATCATTCGCGACTGGGGTCTCGACATCAAGGCCGAGTGCGGCGGTGCCTGCGCCTGCGCCACCTGCCATGTACATGTCGCCGAAGATTGGCTCGATCAGTTGCATCCGATGCGCGACGAGGAAGAAGACATGCTCGACCAGGCTTTCGATGTCCGTGACAATTCAAGGCTGTCGTGCCAGTTGCTGATGTCGGCCGAACTCGATGGTCTCGAGGTCCGGCTAGCGCCGGGAACGGAAGCCGGAGACCGTGCCGCCGCGTGACGACAGTGAATATTCACTTGCCGACGGTGTTGCCGGTCCTTCATGGTCTACTAAGTAAGTCGACAATGTTTCCCCGGGACGCATTACCGCTCATAGCGGCCTGAGCAACCAGACGATTTCGACCGCAGTCACACCTTTGAAACCCCCGGCCACGGTATTATGGGCGAGGATTGAAAGGTCATGGCGGTCGCCGTAGCGCTGCATGACTTCGTCACCGGGAATCGAAAACGGCGGCCCGTCAAGCAGCGAAGTATCGTACTCGAAGGTGACAAGCAGCTGTGGCGCGTTGTCGGTGATGCCGGCGATGTGGGGAGCGTATTGGGCGCGCATCGTTTCGGGCAGCGCGACAAAGGCCGCCCGGTCAAAAATGGCATCGACCGGGCCGAGCACGGCTGACGTCAGGTCGAAAACATCACCTGCGAATATGTCGATATTGTCCGCGCTGTAATGCTTCAACTTTCCCAGATCCGAAATTACCGGTCCAATGCCAAGCTCTTCAAACAATTGTTCGATCGCCACTTCGCTGAGTTCCGCGCCGGCAACGCGGTGGCCTCTGGAGAGCAGCCAGCCGATGTCGAGCGTCTTGCCGCACAGGGGAACGAATACGCGCCCGTTTTCCGGGACCCCAAGATCCGGGAAATGGGTGACCAGCAGCGGGTTGGGTTCTCCCTCGTGAAAACCGATCCTGCCGGTCCCCCAACGGTCATGCCAGAAACTGTGTTCCATCCTAAATCCTCTTAGAAAAACAATCGCCACAGGATTGGCAGCAGAATTGCGGTTGCCAGTGCATTCAGGCCCATGGCGAGGCCCGAGAAGGCGCCGGCCAGCTCATTGACCTGCAGCGCCCGCGCCGTGCCGATGCCGTGGCTGGCGGTGCCGAGCGCCAGCCCCCGCGCGCGCCAGTCCTTGACGCCGATCAGATTGAGCAGCGGTGGGCCGAGGACGGCGCCCAGTATCCCGGTCAGGATCACCAGAACCGCGGTCAGAGACGGCAGACCACCCAGTTGCTCGGTAATCCCCATCGCCACAGGTGCGGTGACGGACTTCGGCGCCAGCGACAGCAGGGTCTCGCGGCTGGCGCCAAGCACCCAGCCGAGGCCGATAGCGGTTCCGATCGCCGTCAGCGAGCCGCACAGCAGGCTGGTAATCAGGGCCAGTGCAGAGCGGCGGACCCGTTCGAACTGCCGGTAAAGCGGGATCGCCAGCGCCACGGTGGCGGGGCCGAGCAGGAAATGCACAAACTGTGCGCCCTCGAAATAGGTCTCGTAACTGGTTCCGCTAAGCGTCAGCAGCCCGACGACAACGATCACCGCCGTGAGCACCGGGTTGAGAAACGGTTTGTGGCCGGAGCGATCATAGAGCCATGTGCCGGCTTGGAACGCCGCTAGTGTGAGCGTGAGGAACATCAGCGGACTGGCGCTGAGATAGACCCAGACGTCGGTGAGCTTACCCATTGTCTGCCTCCGGGTTATCGGAACTGCCGGCGCGGGCAAGCCGGTTCATCACCAGCGCTGTTACCGCGATGGTTGCCAGTGTGGAACCGACAAGTGCCACAG
Organism: Hoeflea sp. Naph1; assembly: GCF_046837775.1. Lineage (GTDB taxonomy): Bacteria > Pseudomonadota > Alphaproteobacteria > Rhizobiales > Rhizobiaceae > Hoeflea. The sequence continues at coordinate 2,769,466 of NZ_CP177286.1, forward strand.
AGATTGGCAGCCAGTCCTGCCCGAGCAGGCCCAGATGCGCCATCACGCCAACACCGGCCGGCACGAACAGCAGCGCCAGATGCCTGAGCAATGTATCGGCCACTGCGCCGATATCGTCAGGCACAGATCCCTTGATGGCAAGCAGCGTGAACAGGATCACCATGCCAGCTACCGGACCGGGTACCGGCAGGCCGGAAAAACGGGTGATCAATTCGCCGGCCAACTGGCAGCAAAGTATGAGGGTCAGGGCTGAAAGCATGATCGGCATCCTGTCAGGCGGGAGATGCGGGCAGGGGAGATACTGCCAGATTCCCGTGTTTCACCCCAGCCGTATTATGACGCAGCGTCAATGCCTGCTGCCAGCACCGCATAGCGCCCGATCTTGCCGATCGACACCAGCAGCAGGAACCGCCATAGCGGTTCGCGCATGATGCCGGCCACCAAGGTCAGCGGGTCGCCGATGATCGGAACCCAGGCCAGCAAGAGCGACCAGTAGCCAAATCGCTGGTACTGCGTCTGCGCGCGCTGCAACTGTGCCTGGCTGGCGGGAAACCATCTCTTGCCGCGATACCGTTCCACCCCACGGCCGATAAGCCAATTAAGAATGGAACCCAATATATTGCCGAGACTGGCGACGGCGACCAGCGCCACCACCGGCTGGCCACCGGCCAGGATCAGGCCGCCAAGCACGCTTTCCGATTGCGCCGGAACCAGCGTGGCGGCCAGAAGCGAGGCGAGGAACAGGCTTGTATAGGCGGCCAGATCCGACATCGGCGAGTGGGCTCCCAACAATATGCGACGGCCGACTTCGGGCACGCGCGGAGCTGCGGCGATAACAGGAATTGGCCTTACAGGCCATCGTGCTGCGACGCCAGAAGTCATGCGGTGAAATCCATTCCGCCGAACCAGCAGAGGGAAGGGGGGGGCACCATTGCCAAGAATAGCACGCTATGTAAATATACATAGCGCACTAATGGGGTTGCCGTAAAATGGTTGATGCTGGAGAATCTGTCGGACAAATGGCTGCGCATCTGGCGCGGATTCACAATGCCTGCCTGAAAACCCGGCTACAGCCGCTGGGGTTGTCGCCGGCCCAGTTCCAGGCGCTGGCGGCGCTTGATCTGCACGGCGAACAAACCCAGCGCGCCCTTGCCGGTGTTCTGGCCGTCGAACAGGCGACCATGGCCAACACGCTGTCGAGAATGGAGCGTGACGGCCTGATCGAGCGCAAACCGCATCCCGATGATGGGCGGGCGCAACTGATCCGGTTGACAGCCAAAGCGCGCGAACTTGCAGAGCCGGCAAGGCAAGCAGCACGGTTCGCCGATCAAATGCTGCTTGATGGCTTGCCGGTGGCCGAACAGGCACTTTTTGTCAGCATGTTGGGCCGGGTGATCGGCGCGATGGAAAAGGCCATTCGTCGTTCGCCGGGTTGAAATCTCGCCGCACCAAAAATTGTCAGCATTCCAATTGCTTGCAAAAGCGAGTAGGGACGGTGGTGCCCGTCAGGCGGGACATCCCATCCAATCCGACAATCGGGAACGGCTCTAATGGACAATACGCGCGGCATTGTGCTGATGGTGCTCGGCATGCTTGGTTTTGCCGCCGAAGACATGTTCATCAAGCTCGCCTCGGCCGGGCTGCCGGTGGGTGAAATACTTGCCATCCTCGGTATTCCGAGTGCCATTTTGTTTGCGGTGCTCGCGCGTGCACGCGGCGACAACCCGTTCTCGCGTGACTTTCTGCATCCTGCGGTGCTGATCCGCAACGTGTCGGAAATGTTCGGTTCGGTCGGTTTCGTGATGTCGCTGGCGTTGATTCCGCTGGCCACGGCCATCACAATCCTTCAGGCAACGCCGCTGTTTGTGACCATGGGCGCAGCGCTGGTACTGCGCGAAGCCGTGGGGTGGCGGCGCTGGACGGCGATTCTGGTCGGGTTTCTCGGCGTTGTGCTGGTGATCCGCCCGGGGCTGAGCGGGTTTGATCCCAATGTGATTTGGGCGGTTATTGGCGTCATCGGCCTGTCGATCCGGGACCTGGCAAGCCGCAAGGTGCCGAAAGCGATCTCCTCGCTGCAACTGGCCGTCTGGGGATTTGCAGCCGTGGGAATTGTTGGCCTGTTGATGATCACGATCACCGGCGGGGCCAAAATGCCGACCGGCAGCGAATCGCTGTACCTGCTCGGCGCGTTTATAATTGGCAGCATTGCCTACTGGATCCTGACCGAGGCCACGCGCGTCGGCGAGATTGCGGTCGTCACACCGTTTCGCTATTCGCGGCTGGTGTTTACCACCATTGTCGGCGCCATCGTGTTTTACGAGTATCCAGATACATATACGCTTGTCGGCGCCACGATCATCATCGCCACCGGGCTTTACACGCTGATGCGCGAACGCAAGCGCCGTCGCCAGGAGGCCGTACGCGCCAAAGCAGAGGCGGCCGCGTCCGGCATTTATTGACGGCAGGCTTTTGGTAGTGCCAATCAGGCCCCGTAACGGGCCTCAAGATGGGCGATGAAATACGCCGGATTGAGGTTCTCGCCGGTGGCCTGGCGAAGGATCTCCGGGGTTGAGCCCATCGACGCCTTCATCCAGATATTGTCGCGTCGCCAGGAATTTACGGTGGTAAAATCACCTGCCGCGATTTCTGCGTTGATATTGGGGTGAGACCTTGAAATCGCCGCCCATTGCTGCGCCGCCATCAGCGCGCCCAGCGTATAGGACGGGAAATAGCCGAAGGCGCCTGACGGCCAGTGGACATCCTGCATCGGGCCATTCTGTGGGTCATCCAGGCTGGAGATGCCGAGATAGTCGCGCATCTTGGCGTCCCAGGCCTCGGGCAGGTCGCGGACCTCAAGCCGGCCCGCCAGCAGATCCTGCTCAAGCTCGTAGCGCAGGATCACATGCAGCGGGTAGGTGACCTCGTCAGCGTCAACCCGGATCAGCCCACGCTTGACCTGGTGCACATGCGGCAGCAGGTCATCCATCGCCCAGTCCTCGCCAAGATGGCCTGCGACATGTGGCAGCGCGAATGTCCAGAATGCCGGATTGCGGCCGATCTGCTTTTCGACAAACAGGCTCTGGCTTTCGTGGATCGACATCCCGCGCGCCTTGCCCGAGGGCCAGTGCGCCCAGTCTTTCGGCAGGTTCTGCTCATAAAGTCCATGGCCGGTTTCGTGCAGGATTCCCATCAGCGCCGGCAGGAATTCATCGGTGCGGTAACGCGTGGTCAAGCGCACATCGGTGGGCACACCGCCACAGAAGGGATGATCCGACACCGACAGGCTGCCATGGTTCATGTCGAAGCCCACCGCCCGCATCATTTCGATGCCGAGTGCCTTCTGCTTTTCAACCGGACAGTCGCCCGACAACGGCTTCAGTGGTCTCTTGACCTGCTTTTCATCTTGCACATTCAAGGCCTTGGGAACAAATTCGACCAGAAACGCCTTCAATTCCGCAAACACCGGGGTAATGGTTTCGGTGCGGTTGCCCGGATCGAATTGCTCCATCAACGCGTCATAGGGCGCAAGCCCGAGCACCTCGGCGCGCATTGCCGCTTCCTCGCGCACAAGATTGACCACGCCTTCAAGCGCGGGCAGAAATCCTGCCCAGTCACCCTTGGGCCGCGCAGTGCGCCACAACTGCTCCGAGCGCATGCCGGTGCGCATCTTGTGCTCGACAAAATCAGCGGGCAGGCAGGTTAGGTTGACATAGCTGCGTTCGAGTTCGACAACGGCTGTTTGTTGCGCCTGATCCAGCGTCTCTGTCTTGGCGGCCTCGATCCAGTCTCGCACCTGTGGCGCCGTGGCCTGGCGGTGATGCATGCCCGACAAACCGGCCATCGCCTCGGCGCGCTGTTCGCCACCGCCGGGCGCCATCGCCGTTGCTTCATCCACGCCCAGTATCGACAGCGCGTGTTCGAGCGCTGTGAGGGATCGGCAATGGGCGTCGAGCTTGGCGAATGACATGATTGGCTCCGGAGTGGGTTGGACGCCAACCCGGATAGGCCAAGCCGCGATGCGCCGCAAGGGTCAACGGCTTGCGATCTCACACTGAAACAATGCTACGACAAACCGGGGCAGGCGCTTGCACCCGCGGTTGGCTGTCAGGCTTCAACCGACGCAGGACCGGAACGTTGCAGGGCCTCGATGACAAAATCCGCACGATCGCTCACGCTGGCTTTGGGCAGGATCCGGATGTCATACCCCAACTGCGGATAGACGTGGCACAGGCGCTGATACTCGGCCACGGCCGCTGCGAAGTCATGGCGGCGTTCATTGTCGGTTTGGTAGATTTCCGGCCATGGCGGCGTCATGAAGATGGTTTTGTTATGGGGCCGCGGGCTGAACTGGCCGGGTGTCAGTGTTTCACCGCGCGCTTGCGCCAGTGCCGAAGCCGCGTCGATGATGCCACGATCAAAAAATACCCAGCCGGTGGCCTTCCGTCGGGCCGCGTGGTCGGCATGCGCCAGTTCCAGTGCACGAAGCGCGAACGCTTCCATGCCTGTCCACGGCAAGGCCGTACCATGTGCTGCGCGTTGTTCCACGACGATGCGACGACCTGGTTCTTCGACGACTGCATGACCGCGCCGCGCCAGTTCATTCAGAATACTGGATTTGCCGCCGCCGGAACAGCCGGAAATGACCACGAAACGATCCATGGGGTATTCTCCTCAAATGCCTGCTTGAAGCGAGTGGCGTGGGATGAGCTGTGGGAGCGGCAGGGGAAACCACTATGCGATCTTTGCGCTGCGGCGCAGTCAGGCTTCTGGTTCGCTGCTGTTTGTATGTGGATGCAGTGATGCGTCCGTACACAGCAAAACAAAGATCGCATAAGATGGATTATGGAACTGAAGGGTAACTCTGCATGTTCAAGACGTTGGCCTGATAGCCTGAGCGTTGGGCCGAACTTTTAACGCCAGTGGCCCGGGAAACGCGATCTCGGCGCGCAGTTGAAGCTGCTTTTCGTGGTGACGGAAAAACATCAACCCGATGACTGCCAGTACCAGACCGGCCACCAGCAAGGACAAGCCAACCGGCGCTGCCAGCCTGGTTATGGATTGGCCGAATGTATAGGCGCCGAGACCGAACACGGATGCCCAGCATACGCCGCCCAGCGTGTTCATGACCATGAAGCGGCGCCATTCCATCTGATTGGCGCCAGCAAGCAGTGCCGCGAAGGCCCGCAAGAAAGCGACAAAGCGACCGAAGAACACGATCTTGCCGCCGTGCAGCAGAAACAGATATTGGCCGACTTTCAGGCGCGGCTCATGGAGGCGGACATGACGACCATGGCGGACCAACAGGTTGAAACCGATTGTGCGGCCGATCAGATAGCCGATATTGTCGCCGATCACGGCTGCGAGTGCCGCAACCGCGATGATTGAGGCGATCTCGATTCCATGGGTTGAACCGGCATAAAGCGAAGCCGAGACCAGCGCCGTTTCTCCAGGTACCGGCACGCCCATGCTTTCAATCGTGATCAGGACGAACACGACCCACAGCCCATAGGCTTGAACGAGATCGTGCACCGGGGCGCCGGAGAGAAAATGCAGCATTCCTTGACGTCCATTCTGCGTCAACTCCGGGCCAGGCTGGCCCGTCTCACCAGTATTCATCCCGGCTTCAAACACCCGTTTGACGTCACCGTCGAGCTTTTTCTCGCCAATCTTCAGGCGTTCCGCGGTTTTTGCGTTGCGTGGTCCGGCATGGATGTCGCGCTTGCATCGACGTATGTCCCATGTATGAAAGGGTTTCTTGGCCCAACGAACCGATCTCCAGACAAGGACCAGACCTGATGCTCGAAGGTTTGCGTATCATAGAAATCGAAGGCCTCGGTCCGGCGCCATTTGCCTGCATGCTGCTCGCCGACCTCGGCGCCGACGTCATCGTGGTTCATCGGAAGAATGGCCGTCCGGCACCGGGCATGCCGGAATGCTCGCTGATCGATCGCGGCAAACGGTCAATCGAGCTGGATTTGAAATCTGCCGACGATGTGGCTGCGCTGAAAAAGCTCATCATCCGGTCCGAAGCGCTGGTCGAAGGTTTTCGTCCCGGCGTCATGGAGCGGCTGGGTCTGGGTCCGGATGACCTGGCCGCAGTCAATCCGGATCTGGTCTATGGCCGGATGACCGGCTGGGGCCAAACCGGTCCACGGGCTCAAACCGCAGGTCACGATCTCAATTATGTCTCGGTCTCGGGTGCCGCCTGGTACGCCAGCAATTCTGGCGAACCACCTTTCACGCCGCCAACACTGGTCGGCGATATTGGTGGCGGTGCGCTCTATCTGGTGGCTGGAATTCTCGCAGGCGTCATGGCAGCGCGCTCAGGCCGCGGCGGCACGGTGGTCGATGCAGCCATTGTCGACGGATCTGCGCATATGATGAACCTGCTGATGGCGCTGGCGCAGACCGGTGGCCTGTCAATGACGCGTGGCCAAAGCCTGCTTGATGGCCCGCACTGGAGCCGCACTTATGCCTGCGCCGATGGCGGTTTCATCTCGGTGCAATGCCTTGAGCCGAAATTCTACGCCGAATTGCTAGCCCGGCTCGAACTCTCTCAGGATCCCGATTTCACGACCCAGTTCGATAAACCTCAATGGCCGCGCCAGACAGCGTTGCTGGCCGGTATTTTCGCGCGACAGTCCCGCAGCCACTGGGAACAACTGTTTGCTGGCTCAGATGCATGCGTGGCCCCTACCCTGAGCCCCGTTGAAGCGATGGCCGAGCCGCACATGGCGGCCCGCAATATCTGGCAACAGATTGACGGCGCGCTGCAGGCAGCCCCGGCGCCACGGTTTTCGACCCGTCCGGACGCTGCGCCCGGGGATATTCCGGTGCGCGGTCAGCACACAGAAGAAATTCTCGATTGGTGGGACGCCGATTAAACCCCGGCGCAGCTTAGACGTCTCGGAGCAACGGCAAGGTGCTTAGTCTGAGGTGCGGACGTCGATGATGGCCGCTTCAATGGCCTTGGCCAGTGCCGACGGATCCACGCTGAAAACACTGTCCGGACGGCCGGCCGCAGCCCACACCTGCGCGTGATCAAGAAGTGTCCGGTCCATATAGATCGGTATCGGCGCCAAATGGCCGATCGGCGCCACGCCGCCAATGGCAAAGCCTGTCTCGTCGCGGACTCGCCGAACCTCGCAGCGCGTAAACGACAAGCCGTAATGGCTTGAAATATAAACCATATCAGCGTTGTGTGCGCCGGAAACCAGCATCAGATTGAGTTGGCCTGTTGCCTGGTTTTCAAAAACCAGCGATTTGACGATTTGGGCAACCTTGCAGCCCGCGGCATCCGCCGCTTCCTGCGCGGTGCGGGTCGATTGCGCCATCTTCATGATGCGGATCGACAGCCCTGCATCAGTGGCCGCTGCGGCCACCCGCGCCATGCTCGAGCCTGCCGGTATCAGATCCGGCGTCATTTCGGTCGCAGTTCCGCTCATGCATTCACCTCCACCTCAATAGTCAATCCGTCATACCCCGGTTCGACCCGATCAGGCGTTTCATTGAGAACCGTCTCGTAATCGAGCGGCACATGCATGTGGGTCAGGATGGCGCGTTTCGGGTCAATTTTTTCGATCCACCACAGTGCCTGATCAATCGACAAATGGCTCGGATGTGGCTTGTACTGAAGTGAATCGATGACCAAGACGTCGAGATCTTGCAGTCTCTCCACAGTGGTGCGCGGGAAATCGCTGACGTCGCAGCAATAGGCGAAATCGCCGATACGGTAGCCAAGCGACCGGATCGAACCATGGGCCTGATCGAGCGGTTGTATCTCTATGGTTCCGCCCTCGCCCGTGATCCGGATTGGCTCATCCAGCGAGTTGATCAGCATAGGCTGGGTGATCGGCGGGTATTCGCTGCCAGCCGGCGTTTCCAGGCAATAACCGAACCCGGCACGGATACGCGCCATGGTTTCAGGATCAGCGTGGATCGGAATCCGCTTGCGTTGCGACAGCGCGAAGCCGCGCAAATCGTCAATCCCGTGCACATGGTCGGCGTGAGAATGGGTGTAGAGAACCGCGTCGATGTTGTGCACCTTGTTGGCAATCATCTGCTCGCGGAAATCCGGACCTGTGTCGACCACAATGGTGGTTTCTCCGCCATCCGCGGCAATTTGCCGGATCAGAAGTGCTGCGCGGGACCGCCGGTTCTTCGGGTTCGTCGGATCGCATGCGCCCCAGTCGCCATTGACCCGCGGAACACCCGGCGAAGAGGCGCAGCCAAGAACCGTGAACTGACGACGAACCGGCCCCGTCACAGCTTCGGCATCTTCGAAAAGCAACGAAACGCGTTCTCGGTCGTAATCCGGGCCATCTCCTCGTAGGAGACGCCTTTGACTTCGGCCAGAACTTCCGCCGTGTTGACGACATAGGACGGTTCGTTGCGCTTGCCGCGCCAACGCTTGGGCGCAAGGTATGGCGCATCAGTTTCAACCAGCAGCCTGTCCATCGGTACGGTCTTGGCGATGTCACGCAGCTCGGTCGATTTCGGAAATGTCAGAATGCCCGAGAAGGACACATAGCCGCCAAGCGCCACGCCGGTATCTGCCAGATCCTGACCCGCCGAAAAGCAATGCAGGATGAAGGGGAAGGCCCCCTTCCCTGTTTCTTCGGTCAGGATCGCCGCCATGTCCTCGTCTGCGCTGCGGCTGTGAATGACCAGCGGCAATTGTGTCCGCCGTGCCGCTTCGATGTGACGCCTGAAGCCGGTCTTCTGATCCTCGGGCTTTTGCGTGTCGTAGAAATAATCCAGACCACATTCACCGATCGCCACCACCTTTGCGTTGGCTTCGGCGAGGCGAACCAGATCATCCGACGTCACGTCGAGTTCTTCATCGGCATTGTTGGGATGGGTGCCGACCGAGCAAAACACGCTCGGATAGCGCTCTGTTAGCGCCAGAAGTGTGTCGAGTTTCCTGACCCGGGTCGAGATTGTGACCATCTGCTTGACGCCCGACGCGTGAGCACGGTCAATCAACTCGTCGCGTTCAGCGTCGAAATCTGCAAAATCCAGATGGCAGTGGCTGTCGATCAGCATAGGTCTCATGCCTCTTCCGGTGCGACATAGCGCGGGAAGATCGGCGCGGGCTTGTCGATCGGTGTGCCGGCCGCCAAACGCCCGATCTCACCAAGAGCGGTGAAATCACGCTTGTCCGCAGGAGCCGCGACCAGGTCGAGCAGCTTGCCCGCCGATTCCGGCATGAACGGCAGCAACAGGATCGAGATCTGACGCACGGTTTCTGCCGTCACATAGAGCACTGTTTCCATCCGCGCCGGATCGGTCTTTTTCAGCGCCCAGGGCTCATGGCTGGCAAAATAACGGTCGCCATCGGCCACGACGTCGATGATCGAGGCCAACGCCTTGTGGATCTGAAAATTCGCCATATCCGCGCGTACGCTTTCAATCACATTGTCTATGGTCGCCAGAAGCGCCTTGTCATCTGCGGTCAAAGGCCCGCAGGCAGGCATCTTGGCATCGCAGTTCTTGTTGATCATCGACAAGGACCGGCTGGCGAGATTGCCAATACCATTGGCCAGATCGGAATTGATCCGCGTGGCAATGGTTTCAGGGCTGTAGCTGCCATCCTGTCCGAACGGCACCTCGCGCATGAAGAAATACCGCACCTGATCAAGCCCGTAAGCCTCGATCAGTGCGAAGGGATCGACCACATTGCCGATCGATTTGGACATTTTCTCGCCCTTGACCAGCAGGAAGCCGTGCGCGAACACCTTGGCCGGAAGCGCCAGCCCGGCTGACATCAGGAAGGCGGGCCAGTAGACGGCGTGGAAGCGGACAATGTCCTTGCCGATCATGTGCACGGCAGGCCAGTAGTTCCACTTGTCTGAAGCCTCATCGGGAAAGCCGCAGGCCGTGATGTAGTTGGTGAGCGCATCGACCCAGACATACATGACGTGTTTGTCATTGCCCGGCACAGGAACGCCCCAGTCGAATGTCGTGCGCGAAATCGACAGGTCTCGCAGACCGGATTTGACGAAGCTCGCCACCTCATTGCGTCGCTCGGCAGGCGCCACGAAATCCGGGTTTGTCTCGAACAGTTCCAGCAGCTTGTCTTCATAGGCCGACAGCCGGAAATAGTAGCTTTCCTCTTCCACCCATTCTACGGGCGAGCCAAGCGGTTCACGGCGGACGCCATCTTCGCCAAGAATGGTTTCAGCCTCGTCGAAATAGGCTTCCTGACGCACTGAATACCAGCCACCGTAATTGCCCAGATAGATATCACCATTGGCCTCCATCCGTTTCCACAATTCCTGCACCGAAATCCGGTGGCGTTCTTCCGTGGTGCGGATGAAATCATCATTGGAGCAATTGAGCTGAACCAGCATGTCGCGGAACACGGCGGAGTTCTTGTCCGCAAGTTCAATCGGCTTGATGCCTTCCTTCTCGGCGGTCTGCTGCATCTTCTGGCCGTGCTCGTCGGTGCCCGACAGGAAAAACACGTCCTTGCCGTCAAGCCGTTGGAACCGCGCAACAACATCCGTCGCGATCGCCGTGTAGGCATGGCCGATATGCGGCACCCCGTTGGGATAGAAGATCGGAGTGGTAATGTAAAAACGCTCGGTGCTCATGATTGCCTTCGAATTTCATGTCCGGGGCCTGACCTACTATTGGCTCCATGCCCGCCGCCGTCATAAGCGATAAAGTGGGCCGATGCCATGCCAGAAGTTCCTAGCTGCCTTCAAAAAACAGTGTGAAGACATGCATAACCGTCTGTTTGCGGTCCAGATTATAGGCTGCGGCGGTGGCAAAATGCTCGACCAGCACCGCCGACAACCGCGCCAGCCGGTCGGCTTCCATGAGATCGCCGGCCGCGCCCGCATCATGCGCCATGGCCCGCACACGGTCGACCGTCAGTTCGGTGAAGAACTGGTAGGCCACGTCGCGGTCGCGCGCGGCCAGCGTTTCGGCGAGCTTGTGGATTGGTTCGCGATTGCTAAGGCTGCCGCTCTCCAGAATAGCGACAAAGGCCTCGGCAATGTCGGCGCCACCATAATTGCGCATCAGCAGCGCCCTGGCGACGCTGCCTTCACTGAGCCGAACGATCGCATCGTTCTCGCCCGGAGCGTTGCCCAGATGCCCCAACGCCCGGTTCACATCGGGGGGCGACAATGGCTGCAGCCGCAGCGACAGGCAGCGCGAGCGGATGGTCGGCAGCAACCGGCCCGGCGTATGCGAAAGCACCAGAAACAGTGATTGTTTCGGCGGCTCCTCCAGGATCTTGAGGATCGCGTTGGCGGCATTGCGGTTAAGGTCATCGGCGGGATCGATGATCGCAATCCGCCAGTTGCCGGTGCCGGAGGTCTGGTTGAAGAATTTGCCGGCCTTGCGTACCTCGTCGACGGTAATCACCGACTTGGCCTTGCCGGTCTTCTCATCCACCGGACGCGCCAGATGCAGCAGGTGATGCGACGCGCCCGACGCGATCTGCCGGCTGACCATGTCGTTGGGATCTGGGTCCGCAAGACGGTCTGGTGCTGAGGAAGGATCGGGATGGGAGAGCACGTGATGGGCAAACCGGTAAGCCAGTGTCGCCTTGCCAATGCCTTCAGCGCCCTCGATCAGGATGGCGTGGTGCATGCGGCCCGACCGGTAGGCGTTGGCAAGAAAGGTCTGTGCTGCGTCATGCCCGAAGAGCACGGTATTCTGCGACGGTGGGATTGCTCCCTCCAACAAGCCGTGTTGGGTAGCGTTCATGCCGGATGTTCCGCTGTTGACGTATCCACGTCACCGTTTGGCAGCACCGGCTCCGTTGCTGCCAGGATTGCCAGCGCGACGGCGTCTTCAGACTGGTTGGCGTTGATTAGCTTGCAGCGATCCGGTTCGTTGCGGGTCAAGTCCCTGAACGCTTCGCGCCGCTTCTCATGAGTGGCCAATTCTTCTTTCTCGAACCGGTCCGGGATAGCGCCGACAACCTCGCGCGCCTTGGCCCGCCCGAGACCAGCCTCTGCCGGAAGGTCGAGCACCAGCGTCAGGTCCGGCACCATGCCATTGACGGCAATGCGTTCCAGATTGGCCATGAATTGCGGTTCCAGATTGCCGGTGACGCCCTGATAGACCCGGCTTGAATCCATGAACCGGTCGCACAGCACGATCGTGCCCTCGGCAATTGCCGGGCGAATGACTTCCTCGACGTGATCGCTGCGCGCGGCGGCAAACAGGATGGCTTCCATGCGCACGCCGAATTCCTCGGCCGCGCCCGACAACAGTACATGGCGCACGGCTTCGGCGCCAAGCGAGCCTCCCGGCTCGCGCGTGACCAGCACGTCATGACCACGGCGCCTGAGCACATTGGCCAGCCGATGAATCTGGGTCGATTTGCCGACGCCCTCGCCGCCTTCAAATGTGATGAAGCGCCCTGTGCTTTTGCTCACGTCTGATTATCCCGATCGCCGCCAACGCAACCCGCGTCAGGGATCTGTTGTTGGTTTGCTCCCGGCGCACCGGGCTTTCACCGTGTCTAGAGCATATTGCAGCAGAATTGAACGCTTGCAGGCTGTCTTATCGCCAGAATTGCGCAAGTTCGAGCAACGCGTCCAGTGCCTGGCTGTGCAGCGCCCCCTTGCGGACAGCATTGACCGCATAGAGCGGCGTTTCCTGGGACAGCGTATCGCCGATATAGACCTTGAGCACAGCAATTTCGGCGCCCGCCTCGAGTGGAGCGCGCAATGGCCAGTGATAGGTGATTCGCGCGGTCAGCCGATCCGGATTGGTGATTGGCAACAGAATGTCGACCGGGCCCTTGGCATTCAGGACCGCCGGTGTCTCGCCGCCATACACGCCGACTTCGGCAATGGTTTCACCCTCTGAGAAAAGCTGTTTCCGATCGAAGGCGCGGATGCCCCATTCCAGAATCTTGCGGGCTTCTTCGGCGCGCTCGCGTTGGCTCGCCATACCGCTCATGGCCAGAAACAGTCGCCGTCCGTCACGCTTGATCGACGAGACGATGCCGTAACCCGATTCCTCGGTAAAGCCGGTCTTCAGGCCGTCGACGCCGATGTCGAGGCCCAACAACGGATTGCGGTTGCGCTGCGTGATCTTGTTCCAGGTAAAATCAGGCTCCGAGTAATACTTGTAGAACTGCGGATAGGTGGACTGGATATGCCGTGCCAGTGTCACCAGATCCTTCATGGTCACCTTGGAATCGGGATGCGGCAGGCCGCTTGAATTACCGAACACCGAGTCGGTCAGCCCGATGGCGCGGGCGCGCTCGGTCATCAGCCGGGCAAAATTATCTTCGGAACCGGCCATCCCCTCGGCGATGATGATGCAGCCGTCATTAGCCGATTGCACGATCACGCCGCGGATCAGGTCTTCGAGTCGTATCGAGGATTTGAGTTCGGCGAACATGGTGGAGGTGCGCGACGCCGCCCCGCCGGTGCGCCAGGCATTTTCGGAGACCTGAAAAGTGTCGTCCAACGTCAGGCGGCCGCTCTCGATGGCGTTGAACACCACTTCCATGGTCATCAGCTTGGCCAGCGATGCCGGGGGAACCGGGTCGTTTTCGTTCTTGGCGAACAACACCGTGCCGGTGTCGGCATCCACCAGATAAGCCTGCTTGGCGCGGGTCTCGAACAATTGCGCCGAGACCGGTGTTGACAGAATGCCAAGCAGCAAAGTCAGGGCAATAATCAGGCAACCAGAGAGTGGCCGAAACATCATAGCCATCCATCATGGGAGAAGCGATCGGGGCGTGAATCCCATTCTAGCAATCAACCCCATAAAAATCAATGGCTTGGATAAGCGAGTGATATTTGACAATCTGCTTGCGCACGCGTGCTGCTAGCGGCGGTTGTCAGGCTCACGCAAAACTGAATCGAACCGTGCAGCAATGGTGGTTACACGGCCACCCCAAAAGGCGGTGCCGATATCACGCAGGCCGGCGCGAGCCTCGCCGGACTCATCGGCCAGTGCCGCCACCGGGGCCAGGTAGGAGGGCCGCTCCGGTACCACCGGACCGATGGCCGGAAGGGCGGTTCCAAACGGAAAGCCGACAAACGAAGCTGCAGCGGCGCTTGTGACCGGAGCCTGGAACGCGGTGCTGGTGGTGATTGTCACTGGTGGGGCCATCGCAGCGGATGCCGCCTGGACGCCCGGCAGACTGGTGGGCGTATCATTCATCGCCAGCATCACGCCGGTCGCGATATTGCCGCCGATCGGTGCATCGGAGCCGCCTGGCCGGTAGCTTGCCATCAGATAGCGGGTGTCGTCACCCTCCACTGGCGCTCGCCCGACATATTCAACACGGACAGCGGCAACGCCCTCGTGTTTCATATCCAGCAGTTCGGCCGCCTTGTTGGACAGATCGATGATCCGGCCATGGGCGAACGGGCCACGGTCGTTGACCCGGACGATGACCGAATTCCCATTCTTCTTGTTGGTAACCCGTGCATAGCTCGGCAACGGAAACGTCGGGTGTGCGGCAGACAGGTGGAACTGATCGTAAATTTCGCCATTGGCGGTCAGCCGGCCATGAAAATTGGGCCCGTACCAGGATGCAAGCCCGGCGCGGTCGTAGTCAGGATCTTCCTTCGGCGTGTACCATTTGCCCCGCACCCGGTAGGGCTTGCCCAACTGCGCCCGGCCGCCGCCCTTTTTGGGCCGCTTGGAGGCCGAAACCCGCGGGCTGGCCGCGACGCCATATTCGGAAACCGAAAACTTGCTCTTGGTATTAATGAAGGAGCTTGAGGACTTGCCGCTCGATTTGGACGTGGATCCACAACCGGCCAGCCCCACCGAAATCAGCGCAAGGATCGAAAGGCAGGCCGCGCGACGCAGCCCTGCTTCGATGTTGATACGGTATTTCTGTCCCAAGCCGGTACTCGATGCTCTGGCGGTTGCCATTTGGATTTGGCAGCGTGTCCCCTGCAAACCCGTCCCCTTCGAATAATGCGATTTATGTCATTATCGAAGCTTTAATTCGCCGCGCAAGATGGCAAAAATGCGTTGATGGCCCCAATCACCGGCGTTAAAGCGGCCAACATGGTAAAAAGTCCGTAAATAATAGTGGTTTCAGCCCCCTGCCCGGAGTTTCGAACCAGCACCTGGAACCTGAAGTCCCCGCGCTTATCCCTCGATTCGGGCTGTGCCGCGGCGGCCGTCCTGACGAACCCAGTCGAGCGATTTGTCGCCGGTTTTGGTGATCTGAAAGCAGGTAGGTTTGCCGTCATACCAGCTCGGCCATTGCTGGCACAGATTGCCGCCCTTGATCCACCAGCGCCCGGTTTCCCTTGGCGCGAGAAACTTGCCTAGCCCGAGCGCCGTTCCGTCGCCGGTCACCGCCCCCGAACGTTTGTAGGTAAGCGGGAACTCCCCGCCAAACGGCGTCGCCAGATAGATCCGTTTGCCGTTGACGAAATTTTTAAGCTCGCTGCCCGCAAGCGGCTCGGCGCGGGCGCTGGTGGCAATCAGGACCGAAACACTGGCCACCGCCAGAATGAAAGTTGAAAATCGTGCGAACATGCATGGGCTCCTGGCTCAATGGGTTTGACCTGTTGAGCTTTACGCACCGCACCCACGTTCGGTTTCATTGTGGACCGAAAAAATTGCGGTATGGCCAGGTGATTGGCACGGCAAGATGCCCCGGCACGCCGGTGAGCGACAGCTCGGGTCGCAACCTCAAAACAAGTTGACGTACCACCTGAGGCAGGGCTAAAAGCGCGCTCGAACCGCAATCGGGCTGGCGCCCCGGGGCCGGTGCCTGTCCACGGCATTGGTAACCGGAATTCTGCCCAGTCCCGAACATCCGGAGGGGTGGCCGAGCGGTTTAAGGCACCGGTCTTGAAAACCGGCGTGCGGGAGACCGTACCGTGGGTTCGAATCCCACCCCCTCCGCCACAACCACATGAAAACAATAATCAAAATTCGTTGACAGCTCTTTCAGTTTTTTGGAGTGGCGTGCAACATTGTCAACATAAGTTGCAACAATGCTGCAACTGCAGAACTGTTGCAGAATGGCTAATTCGCGGTTGCAAGCGACCTGGAGCGTTTTAGCGTTGGCGACACCTTCGTCGGCGACAACTGCAAGGGGCACGGCTCATTACACGGAAACCGCCGGCGCTTGTCTCATGCACCGTCTGCATCGACCATAAAAAAAGCCGCGGTCAAAGGGCTCGAACCCTGCACGGCTTTTTTAAGGAGATGTTCGATGACTATAAAACACAACGACGCAATTGAAAAATCCATAGAGGATGCGCCGGTCAGCACGCAGAAGGAAAAACCAACGGTGCGTGACGACAGCATCCATCACGGGCTGCTGGCATTCGAAACCCGCTATGAAGAGGCTCAGCGGAAGAAGGCCGAACGAGAAGCTGGACCGGTCGGCCCAGAGGGGTGCAGGCCAAAGACAACTCGACAACAGATAGAGGCTGGTGAACTGCGCCGTATGGTGCATGAGCGGCTAGAGAATGGTTATGTCCTTCCGTTCACCACAGAGATCGCGGGACGGCATCGGCAGCCCTTCGTAGAGCTTGGTCTGAATAGCCCCTAGATTGCTGACGCGGTGCGCCAGATCGGCGTGACACAGCAGACGTTTTATCGATGGCGGAAGCTCTATGGCGGGATGCAGCGATCTCAACTCACTCGGCTGAAAGAGCTGGAGAAGGAGAACCAGCGGCTTCGGCGGGCGGTGTCTGACCTGACACTGGACAAACTCATCCTGACCGAGGCGGCAAAGGGAAACTTCTAAGCCCTTCGCGTCGTCGCAAGTGCATCGACCATGTGCGGCGGGAGCTCGGCGTATCGGAACGCCGCGCCTGCCGCACGCTCGGACAACACCGATCCACACAGCGCAAGGTGCCACAGGGCCGGGCAGATGAAGAACGGCTGACCGATGATATCATCGAACTGGCCGACAAGTACGGGCGCTATGGGTATCGCATGGTCACCGGTCTGCTGAACAACGCGGGCTGGCAGGTAAACCATAAGCGGGTTGAGCGCATCTGGCGGCGTGAAGGGCTGAAAGTGCCACAAAAGCAGAAGAAAAAGGGGCGGCTTAGGCTGAACGACGGATCATGTGTGCGTCTCAGACCGGAACGGCCAAACCACGTCTGGTCCTACGACTTCGTCCAGGATCGAACCGCTGACGGCCGCGTCTATCGGACGCTGAATATCATCGACCACTGCCCGGCAGGCGTTTGCTTGCAAACGGCGAGAGGGAATACACCAGGGAGGCACTCATGATCCGCGTGGACCGCAAGCTCAACTCAACGGACGTGCTGGATGCTCTGACAGACCTATTCATCCTGCGCGGCCCGCCGGAATACATTCGGTCGGACAATGGGCCGGAATTTATCGCCCAGAAAGTACGGGATTGGATTGCAGCTGTTGGAGCCAAGACGGCCTACATAGAGCCAGGCTCACCATGGGAGAACGGATACTGCGAAAGCTTCAACGCCCGGTTCCGCGACGAGCTGCTGAACGGCGAAATTTTCTACAGCCTAAGGGAGGCGCAAATCCTGATCGAGCAATGGCGTATCCACTACAACACCGTCAGGCCGCATAGCGCTCTGGGCTACCGCCCGCCCGCGTCGGAAAGCATTGTCCCGATGGACCAGACGCCCATGATGCACTAACAATCAAACCGGACCACCTGATGGGGGCACGCCAATTCTGCCGTGACTATCGATACGGCGGGCTGTGACGCGGTAGTCGGTCACAACAGCCTTCCGATTTCCTCAGCGGTCAGCACCTTGCCCACCGAGACCAGCTTTTCGTCAATCACCAGGCCCGGCGTGGACATCACGCCATAGCCAGCGATCTCGGCAAAATCCGTTACCTTGACGATCTCGGCTTGCTTGCCCGCAGCTTCGGCCGCGGCCTTTGCATTATCGCCGAGGGCCACACATTTCTTGCAGCCCGAACCGAGGATCTTGATGATCATGGAAGTGTTCCTTTCAGATGAACCAGGAGGTGATGGCGTTGAAGAGAATACCGATTGCAAGGATACCGCCGGTGACGACCGCGAGAAACAGCACCAGCAGCGGTGTCTTGACCACGCGCTTGAGCATGATGATCGAGGGCAAGGACAATGCCGTGACCGCCATCATGAAAGCCAGAACCGTGCCAAGACCGACGTCTTTGCCAATCAGAGCCTCAGCGATGGGGAGTGTTCCGAAAATATCGGCATACATCGGAATGCCGACCACGGTAGCCAGCGGAACCGACCACCAGTTGTCCTGGCCCAGTAACGCCGTGATGATGTTGGCTGGCACCCAATTGTGGATTGCGGCGCCGATTCCGACGCCGATCAGCACATAGAGCCAGACACGATGGACAATTTCTGCCACCTGTTCACCTGCGAAGGCCAGTCGTTCAGCCCGCGTCATGGTCTCTTCATTGTCCTGCACAGGAACGTTGCGAACAAAGTCCGCCACCTGATCTTCCATCCCGGCGCGGCCGATCAGCGTACCGCCGACAACCGCCAGCACCAGTCCCACCGCGACATAGGCCAGTGCAATCGACCAGTTGAAAATCGACGCCAGCAGGATGACTGAGGCCAAATCCACCAGCGGCGAAGAAATCAGGAACGAGAAGGTGATCGCCAGTGGCAGCCCGGCCGCCGTGAAGCCGATAAAGATCGGGATCGACGAACAGGAACAGAATGGCGTGATGGTTCCCAACAGGGCAGCGAGCGTGTTGGCCCAGATTCCGGAACGCCCCCCGAGAATGCGGCGCGTGCGTTCTGGAGGAAAGAAACTCTGGACGTAGGAAATGGCAAAAATCAGCACCGACAGCAGAATGAAGATCTTGATCACGTCATAGACGAAAAAATGTACCGACCCGCCAAGGCGTGTCGCCGGATCAAGGCCTGCCGCCGAGACTCCGGCCGTTACAAGCTCGGAAAGCCATTGCATCCGCAGCAGTTGATCGTTCAGCCAACCAAACAAGTTCATGCCGAGATCTCCTCGGATAACACTTTTGCTGGTGTCGTCTTCAAGGTTGCATGGGGGGTTGGTTGAGCCGTGGCAGACGGAAAAGCAGCGATCATGAAGCCTCCAATTCACCCGCATCTGCGCATGAGTCTGAGGTGATGCCGTTGATTTGCATCAACAAGGTGTCATTTTACCCGTGCAACCGCATGCGTCCTTCAACTTTCACCCCACCGTGGTGTCAGTCTCACCTTGTTGCGTCTGACAGCGCCCGGTTGTGAATTTCATGGAGCTAAGTGCCGCTTCAGGTCGGATTGCAGCCATTGACTGCAGCACGGATCGGCAATCCGAGCATTCCGAGCATTCCGCGCAGGCGTGTAGAATAAGTACAAATTTCTCTCAGCATCTGTTTGCGCGGCAATTCTTGCCTGCTCAGCCCATCTCGACACTCGTTTTGTTTTGCCATTTGGAGGTGGCGTGGATTAAAACTCCTGAACGGAACCAGTCTGGCGCCCTCCCCTTTCTTGACACGCGGCATTTGCGGGCCGAGATAACTGCCTAATACTTATATAAAGGTGCCCCCATGAAGATTTTCGCTATTGCCGCGCTGGTCGCTTTCAGCTTCAGTTCCGCCGTATCCGCTGCAGAAAAGTTCGGCCCGCTGATCGACCCGGCTACCCTCAGCGCCGAACTGACCACCGAGGCGCCACTGATCCTCGACATCCGTGGCGAGGCCTATGCAAAGGGTCATATACCGGGTGCGGTATCGGCTCCTTATGCAGATTTCCGTGGACCAAAGGACAATCCGGGACAACTGGTGCCGGAAGCCAAGCTGGAAGCCCGGCTGCAGAATCTTGGTGTGACCTATGACCGGCCCATCGTTGTTGTCCATGAGGGCAATACCGATTCCGATTTCGGAGCCGCCGCCCGTGTCTACTGGACGCTGAAATCCTCGGGCTTGACCCAGCTTGCAATCCTTAACGGCGGCATGACCGAATGGGCCAAGGCGAAACTGCCGCTCGAGACCACCACAGTGATTCCGACCCCGTCAACCATCGACATCACCTTCTCGCGGCAATGGCTTGCCGATACCGACGAAGTAGCCTCCGTCGTCGAAGGTCAGACCAAGGGCTCGTTGATCGACGCGCGTCCGGCGTCATTCTTCAATGGCGATGAGGGCCATGCCGCCGCCGCCCGTCCGGGCACGCTGCCCGGCGCGGAAAATGTGGTGCATTCAACCTGGTTCAAGGGCGGGACCAAGATCGTTGATGCAAAGGATGCGGCCACGATCGCTGCGTCGCTCAGCCTGAAGCCGGACGAGGAAATCGTCTCCTTCTGCAATACCGGACACTGGGCCGCCACCGACTGGTTTGCCATGTCCGAACTCGCCGGGTTGCCGAACGTCAAGCTCTACCCTGAATCGATGGTCGGCTATTCCAAGACCGATCATGAAATGGCCAATGTTCCGGGCCTGTTCAAGACACTCTTTCGCAAAGTCATGGGCAACTGATGTCAACGGCAGTTGAACAAACCATTACGCCTGGCCCCCGGTTCCGGGACCAGGCGCTTCGGCGTAGCGCGCTGTTGATCGGCGCGCTGATTGTGATCATCGCCGTGGCCGCCCTGGCCGGAGCGCGATTCGGGCTGATGTTGTCTATCGGGCTTGGTTTCGGCATTACCCTGGAAGGGCTGCGCTTCGGTTTTGCAGGCCCGTGGCGGGCGATGATCTTGCGCCGCGAACCGGCCGGTATTCTCGCGCAGTTGCTGGCAATCGCACTTGTTGCAGTCGTAGCCATCCCACTTCTGCAAAGCCATTCCGGCGAACTGGTTGGCGCCGAAGCCCCCATCGGCTGGGCGATGATCGGCGGCGCCTTCGTCTTTGGCGCTGCGATGCAGGTTGTGCTTGGCTGTGGATCAGGGACGCTGGTCAATGCCGGC
Organism: Hoeflea sp. Naph1; assembly: GCF_046837775.1. GTDB lineage: Bacteria > Pseudomonadota > Alphaproteobacteria > Rhizobiales > Rhizobiaceae > Hoeflea. The sequence goes on from NZ_CP177286.1 coordinate 2,790,297, forward strand.
AGCGGAAATGCGGTGGGCCTTGTGGCGCTGCCGTTCTTTGCCATCGGCAGTTTTTTCGGCGCCTACAATCTGTTGTGGTGGACCGATCTCGGCAGTCTGCCGATCATCGTGCTCCGGGGTGGCCAGGGTCTTGCCATCACGCTTGGCCTTCTGGCCGCGGTGGCGGGTTTTCTTTTGTGGCGTGCAGCGCCGGGGACCCGCAAGCTGCCGGCACGCTATGTCGTCGCGGCGCTGATCATTGCCGCACTTGCCATAGGAAACCTGCTCGTCGCGGGACAGCCTTGGGGCGTGGTTTACGGGCTCGGTCTCTGGGTCGCCAAGGGCGCTGTAGCCACAGGCGCTGACCTGGGCGGTTCGGGCTTCTGGTCAGCACCGGGCAATACCGCGCGATTGAGCGAGAGCATTCTGACTGACTACACCTCGTTGACCAATATTGGGTTGATTGCAGGGGCCTTCGTTGTTGCCACATGGCGTGATGGGGGGCTGTCGGCCCCGCTACAGAAATTGCCCGCGCGTGCCTGGATTGCCACGGTGATTGCCGGCTTGCTGCTGGGCTATTCCTCGCGCCTCGCCTTCGGCTGCAATGTCGGCGCGTTTTTCTCGGGCATTTCGACCGGCAGTCTGCATGGATGGGTCTGGTTTGCAGCGGGCTTCGCAGGGTCGTGGGTCGGTGTCGGCCTGCGTCCACGCTTCGGACTGGAGGCGCGCGCATGACGCGGAAACTTACAGCCACCACCGCAATGGTCTTGGTTGCGCTGTTGATCGCCTTTGATCTGTCGGTGGCCCAACCCAACCCCTATGCCCAGCCGCCAATTTTTGCTTTTGGATCAGGCGTGGCGCCAAGTGGCGGCTTCTGCGCCGCATTGCCAAACTGAGCCGGCTTCTGTTCGGCGCCGGATCTGGGCACCCGATGTGAAAGAAAATCTTGGGTGCCCGAAAACCGAGGCGAACTCACATAATTTATAGGGCTTCGCGGCCTGGCTCTTTCGGTTGCGAGCGATATTGATTGACATCTGGGCACTATTTTTGTGCGATGTGATGAATGAACATCGAACTGGCCAAGACCTTCATTGCGATCGTTTCGACAGGAAGCTTCCTGAAGGCTTCCGAACGTCTCAATGTTGCGCAGACAACCGTGAGCGCCCGCATTCGCACTCTCGAACAATTACTTGGGCGCGACCTTTTCATTCGCCACAAGGGCGGCGCCACGCTCACGCCGGCTGGCCAACAATTTCTCCATCACGCGCCGATGTTTATCCAGTTGTGGCAGCGCACCCTGCATCAGGTTGCGGTACCTCCGGGCCGCCGCGCGGTCCTCACTGTGGGCAGTGAGGTTAGCCTGGCCCAACCACTGCTGCTTAACTGGATTCAATGGATCCGCGAGGCGCATGCCGACATTGCACTTCGGGTGCGCGTCGATGTACCCAAGGACATGATCTCGCATGTCGCATCGGGCGAGGTCGACCTGGCGATCATGTATGCACCTCAACATCTGCCGGGTCTCAAGATTGACCTCCTCATGGAGGAGAAACTGGTGTTTGCTACCACCGACCCCAAGAGACGGTTTCCCGACAATTCGGACTATATCTATATGGATTGGGGGGCGGAATTCACGCTTCAACATGAAATGAATTTTCCCGATGTCACGCCGGATATTCAGATGGATCTTGGCCCGCTGGCACTCAATTACATCCTTTCGGCCGGCGGATCCGGGTATTTCAGGCTGAGCACGTTGCAGCCTTACGTGGCTTCCGGGAAACTCCACCTTGTCCCGGAAATGCCGATGTTCTCCTATCCGGTGTATGCAGTGCAATCCATCAATGCCGACCGAGGTGTCGCCGATGCTGCACTGGCCGGACTGCATGCCGTCGCAAACAGCAAGACAGAACGCTCCGACATTTTGATTTAGACGTGCCGTGTAATCTTGCCTGTCATGACATGAACAAGCACTCGAAAAATTTCAGGACTAGGTCTGCTCAGCCGGCTTCGGTCGCGACCAGCGTCCAGTTCGGATTCGACCCCCTATTTCTCTTCTGGAATGTCCAGATATCGACTGCATTCAACAGATGCGGCCGGTGATGCGGAGGTTTGCTGGGGTCGGAGACCGGTTCGGAAGCAACGATCTCTGCTTCGAACCGGACCTTGAATTCGGAGTGGGTGCCGGTGGTGTCCCTTGCGACAATCCGCACATCGGAAAGAGTCACGATATCAAGAGCCAGTTTTTCACCCCTCGCCTTTCTGGCTTCGACATGCATCGAGAAAACCTCGAGAACATCGGGAGAAAGAAGCCCAACGAGCTCCGTCATGTTCCCTGCGGCGTAGTTTTTTACAATGAACTCGTAGGAATTAGCGGCACAGGTCAGAAAGATGTTCTCGTTGAGACCGTCCAGAGTGGCGGGAACGGCGGCCGATGAACCGCCGATCCCTTCCCGTGCCGCCGCATCGGGCGTGGAACCATTGGGATCGAAGAATGCCTTGAACCAATCTCGTTTGTGCTGCTCATAAGTTATAACGAGGTAGGTCCAGTAGACCGCAAAGATAATGATCGGCCAGAGGCTGCTTCCATTCTCCACTGCTTCATTCATTTGACTTCTCCATTCGAACTCCAGCCGAATCCAGCTGGGCCGAAATCATTCGATCCGGGGCAATAATTGAAACTGATGGAATGGCGGCGGTGACGACAGGGTCCATTCCAAAGTCGTTGCCCCCTCGCCCCAGGGATTGTTCCCGGCCGGCCGCTTCTTCATGAAGGCCTCCACCACGGTGATGAGGAAGACGAGGATGCCCAGCGCCGAGATGTAGGAGCCAATCGACGAGATGAAATTCCAGCCGGCGAAGCCGTCCGGATAGTCGGCGTAACGTCGTGGCATGCCGGCAAGACCCAGAAAGTGCTGCGGGAAAAACACGAAGTTGACGCCGATGAACATCAACCAGAAATGGGTCTTGGCGAGAATGGAATTGTAGCGGTAGCCGCTCATCTTCGGGAACCAGTAGTACCAGCCGGCAAAAATGGCGAAGGCCGAACCAAGTGACAGCACGTAGTGGAAATGCGCAACCACGTAGTAGGTGTCGTGCACGGCGCGGTCAAAACCGGCACTGGCAACTTGTACGCCGGTCACGCCACCGACTGTGAACAGGAAGATGAATCCGATCGACCACAACATGGGTGTGCGGAAGGAAATCGAACCGCCCCACATAGTCGCCAGCCAGGAAAATACCTTCACGCCGGTTGGCACCGCGATGACCATCGAGGCGAACATGAAATAGCGTTGGCTGTCAGCCGACAGGCCGACCGTAAACATGTGATGTGCCCACACGATGAAGCCGATAATACCAATCGCCACCATCGCATAAACCATACCAAGATACCCGAAGATCGGCTTGCGCGAGAAGGTCGAGACAACATGACTGACGATGCCGAAAGCCGGCAGGATCATGATGTAGACTTCCGGGTGCCCGAAGAACCAGAACAGGTGTTGATAGAGGATCGGATCACCACCGCCATCGGGGGCGAAGAAGGTGGTGCCAAAGTTACGATCCGTCAGCAGCATGGTGACGGCACCGGCAAGAACCGGCAATGAAATCAGAAGCATGAAGGCGGTGACGAGCATCGCCCATGCAAACAGCGGCATCTTGTGCAGGCTCATGCCCGGTGCGCGCATGTTGAAGATGGTGGTGATGAAGTTGATTGCCCCCAGGATCGAGGATGCGCCCGACAAGTGGATGGCCAGGATGACGAAGTCCACTGATGGACCGGGCTGCCCCGTGACGGAATAGGGTGGATACAGCGTCCATCCACCGCCGTGACCCAGTGTCCCCGGCGCTCCCTCCACGAACATCGAAACAACGAAGAGCATGAACGCGACCAACAACAGCCAGAACGACAGATTGTTCAATCGCGGAAATGCCATGTCGGGTGCGCCGATCAGAATCGGCACGAACCAGTTGCCGAAGCCGCCGATCAATGCCGGCATCAGAACGAAGAAAATCATGACAAGCCCGTGGGCACTGACGATGACGTTGTAGGTGCCGGGATCGCCAAAGATCTGCATGCCGGGTTGCTGAAGTTCCATCCGGATCAACAGCGAAAGCCCGGTACCAAAAAGTCCGGCCATGATCGAAAACAGCAGATAGAGCGTTCCGATATCCTTGTGGTTGGTGGAATATGCCCATCGTCTCAGAAATGGCAGCGGCGCGTGAACATCCGGAGATTCCGTGCCGTCCTGTGATCTGTTGTGGGTGTTTACTGCGTCGGACATCGTGCTCTCCGTCATGCGTCAAAAACCCCGCAGCAAAACGGCTGCAGAGCGATTTCAAAAAAGATGGGCTTTCACTAAAAACAAGGCAAACGGAATTAAATGTTATTTGAATGCAATAATATTGCACCAAGGCCGCGGGCGTCTGAAGCTCTCTGCGCGGAAAGCCACATGAGGTTCGACACACGTGCGCGCGCCCTGACCGGGCAAAATACCCAGGACCTTGCGACAGTAAACCCGGTTCGGTTCTGAAGCGAAAACCTGGAGGCGGAACGAAATTCTGGTTCGGATAGGATTGGTCAGATGACCCGCGATATATCACGCGCAGCGCTCAGGCCCCTGAGCGCAACGGACGCCGGCCGCCCGGGTGCAGGACGCAGGTCACCTGTGTCCCAGGTCCCAGGTTTCCGCATCAATGGATGCCGTTGGCACGCTGCAGTTCTCGCACATAGGCGATAATCTTTGCGACATCGGAATCGCTCACGCCTTCGCGTGGCGGCATGTCGCCAAAACGCCAGTGATGGGCGCGGACGCCGTTCTTGGCGGCAAGCACAAAGGCCATGTCGCTGTGATGGTTGGGTTCATAGATCACATGCACCAGGGGCGGTGCGACGCCATCCTGACCGGCAGCATTGTTGCCGTGGCAAGTGCCGCAATTGCCATCAAACAGCACCTTGCCCTCTTCACCGGCCGCGGAAAGAACGGGCACCGTGACATTGACCAGCGGTGCACCGGCTTCGCCTGCCGTGGTTTGAACCGAATGCGGATTTTCCGGCTTCGGCCAGAACTTGTCATAGGCGAACGCCGCACCACCCAGAACGAATACCGCAATGACGAAATACTTGGGGTTCATAGCGTTCCCTGCCCAGCCATGCCGTCAATGATCGGACAGTCCGGTCGATCATCGCCATGACAGGTATCGGCGAGCTTCTTCAGGGTTGATTTCAAAGCCGTGAGTTCGGCGATCTTGCGGTCCACCTGCGCGATCTTCTCAAGTGCCAGCGCCTTCACATCGGCGCTTGCCCGGTTCTTGTCGGCGTAAAGCCCCAATAGAGAGCGGCACTCATCGACTGAAAAGCCGAGGCTGCGCGCCCGCTGTACAAAACTGAGTCGGCGTACATCCTCTTCGGCATAATCGCGATAGCCGTTCTCAAGGCGCGCTGGCTTGACCAGCTTGATGTCCTCGTAATAGCGGATCGTCTTGGCCGGCAACCCGGTCGTCCGGGAAACGATACCTATGTTCATTGCGTTTCTCCTGTACTGCAGTGGAGCCTAGAGGTTCCACCGGGCGGAAGGTCAAGCATCGAGATCGACACGCCGCAGCCGCAAAGCGTTTGCAATCACCGACACCGATGACAGGCTCATTGCTGCCGCTGCAATCATCGGCGAAAGCAGAGTGCCGGTGATCGGGTAGAGAACCCCGGCGGCAATCGGAATGCCCAGCGAGTTGTAGGCAAAGGCGAAGAACAGGTTCTGCTTGATGTTGCGCAACGTGGCCTGGGACAGTTTGCGCGCCCGGACGATGCCGATGAGATCGCCCTTCAGCAGCGTGATGCCGGCGCTTTCAACCGCCACATCCGCGCCGGTTCCCATGGCGATTCCCACCTCGGCTGCCGCCAGTGCCGGTGCGTCATTGACGCCGTCGCCGGCCATCGCAGCCTTGTGGCCCTTGCCGTGCAGTTCATCGACCAGCGCCTTCTTGTCTTCAGGCAGGACTCCGGCCCGCACCTCGTCGATGCCGAGTTGATCGGCCACCGCGCGGGCCGTCCGCTCATTGTCGCCCGTTGCCATGATGATCTTCAAGCCTGCGTCATGCAGCGCCTTGATGGCTTCGGCTGTCGATTGTTTGATCGGATCCGACACCGAAACCAGACCGCTGAGTTGACCGTCAATAGCGACATACATGGCGGTCTTGCCGGAACCGCGCAGTTTGTTGGCCTGATCTTCGATCCCGGAATGGTCTATTCCGGACAATTCCATCATCGCAGCGTTGCCAAGTGCAACCGGTCTTCCCTGAAATTTCGCGCGTACCCCCTTGCCTGTGATCGCCTCGAAATCGGTGATCGCTGCTGCTTCGACGCCACGTGATTTGATGCCCTCGGCGATGGCTTCGGCCAGAGGGTGTTCGGAATTTGCCTCAATACCGCGTACAATAGCCAGCATCTCGGCTTCCGGCAGGTCACCGACGACAATGATATCGGTCAGGCTCGGTCTGCCTTCGGTCAATGTGCCTGTCTTGTCGACCACCAGGACATCGACCTTGGCCATCCGCTCAAGTGCCTCCGCGTCCTTGATCAACACCCCTGCCTGGGCGCCGCGCCCGGTGGCGGTCATGATCGACATCGGCGTCGCAAGCCCAAGCGCACAAGGACAGGCGATGATCAGCACCGATACGGCGGAGACGATGGCGAACACAAACGCCGGATCGGGACCGAAGGCATACCAGAGCCCGAAGGCTGCGATCGCCACCGCGATCACTGACGGGACAAAGAAGGAGGCTACCCGGTCTGCAAGTCCCTGGATGGGCGCCCGTGAACGTTGCGCCGCCGACACCATGGCGACAATCCGCGCCAACATGGTTTCATCGCCCACCCTGCTGGCTTCGATGATCAGCGAACCGTTCTTGTTGAGCGTGCCACCAGTCACTGTATCGCCTTGGCCCTTTTCAACCGGCAGCGGCTCTCCGGTCAGCATGCTTTCGTCAACCGATGTCCTGCCACTGATGACCCGCGCATCCACCGGCACGGCTTCGCCAGGGCGAACACGAAGCCGGTCGCCTTCAACGATGTTTTCGAGCGGCGCATCATATTCATCGCCATCCGGCGTGATCCGCCGCGCGGTCTTGGGGGCCAGATCTAAAAGAGCGCGGATGGCGTCGCCGGTGCGCTCGCGTGCGCGAAGCTCCAGCACCTGCCCGACAAACACCAAAGCGACGATCACCACAGCGGCCTCATAGTAGACCGGCATATGGCCCCCATGCATTTGCAGGCCGGCTGGAAAAAGCCCGGGCAGGAATGTGGCAATCACGGAATAGATATAGGCTGAACCGACACCGATCATGATCAGTGTCCACATGTTCAGGTTCCAGGTCCTGATCGAGTTCCAGCCGCGATGAAAGAACGGCAGTGCAGCCCACAGGATCACAGGGGTGGCCAGCACAAACTCAAGATAAATTGCCAGGCTTTCCCCGAGCCATTGACGGATGGGAAGCCCGAGCATCGGCCCCATCGTCAGCAGCACCAGCGGAATGGCCGCAAGCGAGCTTACCCAAAGCCGCCGGGTAAAATCAGTCAGTTCGTGGTTTGCGCCTTCCGCAACCCCATCCTGCGGTTCCAGCGCCATGCCACAAATCGGGCAACTGCCGGGCCCCTCCTGGACGATTTCCGGGTGCATCGGACAGGTGTAGAGCGTGTTTTTTGGCGCCGTCTCCTTCTTTCGCGCCTTGTTTCCAGACAGATAGAAATACGGATCGCTTTCGAAACGGTCATGGCATTTCTGACTGCAGAAATGATAGTTGTCACCCTTGTACTCGAGCGATAGGCCGCCCCCGTCGAGTTTCACTTCCATCCCGCAAACCGGATCGGTAACCGATCCGTCAACCGGAACGGTCGCACTTCGATGAATGTCGTCGGCAGACTGGTGCTGATGTGCATCACGACCATGGTTCTGATGGCCCGCGGCGTGCGTGTGGCCATCGCCGCTTTGCCCGTGTGCTGGCTTGAGTGGTTCTTTCATGGACGCAATCCTTTTCGTTGCCAGTAAGCTAGGGCTTCCAGTCAATGGAAGGTCAAGTACATTCTTTTTGCCATTGTTGGGGGAACCTTCCAGCCCGGGAAGGTCGTTGGTGCAAACAAGGCAATAAGCAAGGAGGCCCAAATGTCCTACACGCGTTTTCTGGCGATGATTATCACCTCAACAGCCATCATGTTCGGCTTGATGTATCTCAATACATTTGCCTGGGATCACATCTTCTTCAGCGAAACCCGTTTCTATATGGCCATTTACATGGGCGCGGCGATGGCGGCCATCATGCTTTCCTTCATGCTGGGGATGTACGCCAACCGAAAGCTCAACATTGCGATCTTCGCCACGTCGCTACTGGTCTTTGCCGGCTCGCTCTATCTGGTCCGCAGCCAGGATACGATTGAAGATATTTCCTGGATGAAAGCGATGATCCCGCACCACTCGATCGCCATCCTTACCAGCAGCCGGGCCGATATTACGGACCCGCGCGTCCGCAAGCTCGCCGATAATATCATCGAGGCGCAAAGGCGAGAAATTGGTGAGATGAAGGCGCTGATCATCGATCTTGAAGGTGGGCCTGCTGCCACGCCGGAGATTGACGGCCGGTAAGCCGGGATGCTTTCGCGCTGGCCTGACAACCAGAGCCGAGCCTATTTTCGCGCCGCACCGGGGTTGGGAACTTCAAATTGCTGCAACGGCGCGGTCAACACCCAGCGTAACCCCGTCGACAGATATTCGGTCGACGCCTGTCCGTTGAAGGTGGCGGCGACATGCCGCTCGAGGATCTGTGCGCCAAATCCCTTGTTTTCCGGCTCGACGACAGCCGGTCCACCGCTTTCCAGCCATTGCAGGCGCAACTGTTGACCGTCGTCGGAAGTCTCGATCGCCCAGCTGACTTCCACGCTTCCCGTACTGATGCTCAGTCCGCCATGCTTTGCGGCATTGGTGGCGAGTTCGTGCAGCGCCATGCCCATATGCTGGACCGCATCCGGTCGCAGATCGATATCGGGTCCTTTTACCTTGATATTGCCGCCAGCGGCGCCGAAATGGGCAAGCTGGCTTTCCACGAGTTCGCGCAGCGGCACCGACGCCCACTCCCGCGCGGTCAGCGAATCGATGGAAGCGCCGAGACCCATGATCCGGCTGGTGATCGATTTGGCCATCTGTTGCGGATCGGCATTGCGCTTGGCGGTTTGCCGGACAATGGAGATGACCACGGCGATCAGGTTCTTGGTGCGGTGCGCCAGTTCCTTCATCACGAAGGTGATCGTTTCCTCGCGCTGGCTGCGGTCAAAGGATGCGTTCGACAGAGCCTTGGCGACTCTATCGATTTCGCTGATGCGCGAATCGATCGGCGAAACGATTTCTCCCTCCCCCAGCCGCTCGGCCATCTGAGCGACGTTGTAGACCGTCTTCTTCAGGAACCGGGTGAACAAATAGAGGATGGCAAGCGATAACAAGAGGAAGATCAGCCCGCCCCAGATGAGAATCTGCCAACTCTGTAACAACGAAGCCTGAGCCGCGTCTGCAGGACCCCAGACAAAGGTTGCCCATTGCGTTCCGATTATCGGCGCGTAGCCCAGAATATTTCCTTCGGCATCGCTGAACCGGCGAAACCGGGAGGTACCGGAAAAATCGGACGGCAACAGCCCCATCGGAAGCACCAGCGCATCACCGGTGTTCAATCCACGCTCGCTGCTGGCCACGACGATCCGGCTGTGGTCATCGACAACTGCGGCCGTCCAGCCGGGCGCCAGCACAAGCCGGTCGATGACCGGCGCCAGATCCTCGGTATTTTTAGTCGTCACCACGACATGGGCCTCCGACGTGGTGAAATTCGGCAATGCCTTGAGGACGTTGAAGGCCCATTTGCCGCCGGTGCGCCCCAACAACACATTGGAGACATACGGCATGCTGCTGGCCATCGCATTTTCGATGCCGTCCATGTCGGCGACCAGGCCCAGCTCCGTGCCAAAATCAACCCGGGTATTGAGAAGCTGCTGACCGTTCTTGTCGGTGACGATGATGTAGTTGCCGGATCCGCGCAGCGCAAAACGGGAGCGCCGGTGAAACCCTTCCAGGTCACCCTGGCTCAATTCTTCCATTGATGAGACCAGGTTTACAGTGATCAGCATGCTGTCGATCACCGGCTTGATTGCCTGGGCAATGCTGGCGGCTTCCCGCACCGTTCGCTGCTCTACCTTGGCATTGTCGGAAGCCTGCAATTGTCCCAGCAGCAATACCACGAAGGCAAACAGCGGTAGGAAAATGGCCAGGATAAGCGCGCCAAGCCAGGTCGAGATTGAAAAGCGTGTCATTCAAAATTCCCTGAGCAGGCCCGCGCTCTCGTGAGTTTGATAATCGCAATCGATTACTACAAACCCGGTTGTCAGCTTAGCGCCAATGGCGCGAGATGGCGTCATATAAAGCGTGCCGCGCATGCGCACCCGCACGCACATAATTCCATTTGTCGACCGCAAGTGCCAGCATCGAATTATGGCCGTATGGAGACAGGCAGCGCGGAAATTATGCCATCCGTTTCAGTCGGATGATGTTCTCGCGCCGTGCCGGGATCAGTCCGCGTCAATGAACACGCTGACGCTGGCGGCCCGGCCCTCGGCATCCATCACCGTCAGCGTGGAAGCCCCTGCCCCGTCCGGCGTCCAGTTCAGCACACGCCGGCGACTTGCCTTTGCCAGCGGTTCGCCATTGGCAATCAGCCGGTAGGGTGCCGCCCCGCCCTGCAGCTTGATTACCAGTGGCGTCAGTTGCCCGGCGCCGCGCGACGTCAAGGCCACGCGCGCGTCCTGTGGCGGATAGACAATGCGTGGCGGCAAAGAACCACCGGCCATCAACGGCGCAACATCCTGGCCGGGTGCAAATTTCCTGAGCGCAAACGGCAATTGGCTGCGCGACCGGACGACCAGGCCCCGCGGCGGTGCGGCAAATTTAACGGGTGCGAGATCGCTGCGCGCAAACGCCTCAAACAGCAAGGGAGCTGCGGTCGTAAGTCCCGACAGCCCCGGCACGGGTGCGGCATCAGGTCGGCCAACCCAGACCCCGAGCACATGGCGGCCGTCAAAACCCACCGCCCAGGCGTCGCGATAGCCATAGGAGGTTCCGGTCTTGTAGGCGATGGCGATGCGTGGCGCGCCTTGCGGGGCATCAACGCCCGAGAGAATATTGCTGACCCGCCAATTGGCGCGGGCGTCGAGCACCGGGTGCTCGAATGTGGTCTTTGCCCCGTCGTCAAACCCGTCATGCAGCACCCGGGCGGCGCCATCATTTATAAACGCTGTATAGAGCTGCACCAGATCGCGCAGGCTCACGCCGGCTCCGCCAAGCCCGATGGCGAGCCCCGGTGCGCCGCCGGGCGGCAACTGCAGATCTGCGCCGCCGCGTCTCAGCCGGGCGAGAAAACGCTGCGGGCCGACCGCTTCAAGCAACCGCACCGCCGGCACATTGAGCGAAAGCTGCAATGCTTCGCGCACGCTGACTTCGCCCATGAAACCACGATCGAAATTGCGCGGGCGGTAACCGGAAAAATCAGCCGGGCTGTCATCAATCAGCGTTGCCGGGTCGACTATCGCATCCTCGAACGCCAGGCCGTAGATGAACGGCTTCAGGGTTGAACCCGGTGAGCGGATGGCGCGGCTCATATCGATGGCGCCGGCGCGTCCGGCATCCAGGTGCCCGGTTGAACCAACGGAGGCGAGGATCTCGCCATTGCGGCCATCGGCCAGCACCATGGCAAGCGATTGTTTGGGCCCAAGCCGGGCCGCGGTTTCCCGCGCCAGATCTTCCAGCCGTGCCTGAATTGTCTGCTCCAGTGTCAGCTTGATCACACGGGCTTCCGGCATTGATTTCAAGGCTGTGTCGGCAGTGTGGGCGGCGAGATCCGGCATTGCACGGCGGCCGCGTGGAACAGCGGATACTGACGCACGGGCGATTTCGCTTTCGGGAATGAGGCCCGATTCCTGCATTCGTCTGAGTACCCGGTCGCGCGCCTGCCGCGCTTGTGCATGCTGGCGGTCGGGGCGCCGCGTTTCCGGCGCCTGCGGCAGCGCCACCAAGAGCGCCGATTGCGCCAACGTGAGCTTGCGCGGCTCCTTGCCGAACCAGGCAAGGCTCGCCGCGCGCACACCTTCGATGTTGCCGCCATAGGGCGCCAGTGTGAGGTAAAGCGAAAGGATTTCATCCTTGCTCAAGCGCCGCTCGATCTGCAGCGCCCGCACCATCTGCCTGAGCTTGGCCGAAAGCGACCGTTCTGACCGCGGTTCGATCAGCCGCGCCACCTGCATGGTGATGGTCGAGCCGCCCGAAACGATGCGCCCGCCATTGACCACGAATTGCACCGCCGCCCGCAGCAAGGCCAGCGGATCGACACCCCAGTGATCGCGAAAACGGCGATCCTCATAGGCAAGCAGCATGTTGATGTAGTCCGGATCAACCGCATCCAAACTCACCGGCAGCCGCCACAGGCCCTGCGGCGTTGTGTAGGCGCGCAGTAGTCGGTGGTTCCGATCCACCACCTCGCGCGAAAGATCGCTGGCAGCCTCAAGCGGTGGCGGAAACGCCCGGTCTGCACGCACCAGCGCGATCGCCCCAAGCCCGATCAGGACAAGGCCGCTCAAGCTGATGGCGAGGCGTCTCCATCTTGCCGCTGACGGCCGTTTCATGGCGCGCCGACGACCTCCAGGATGCCGGTCGCGGTGCGTGCGGCGAGTTCCGGCCGGTACATGTCCTCGACCACCGCTGCGGGCTGCGCATAGATCCCGGGGGTTACCGCGCGCACCACATAAGCGGCGGTGAAGCTGCGGTTGGACGAGCCGCTACGGTCAAACGCCGCCATGAACCGGTCGTCGCGGAATTCCGCATGGCCCGCCGATGTCGGTTCGAGCCAGGGGAAGTTTTTCAGGTCCGCACTATCGACCAGCCGCGGGTTGTCGATCACGAAACCTGCAGGCAGCAGATCTGTGACAACCACCCGTGATGTCCAGGCGTTGGCTTCGCGCATTTGCAGAACTACCAGATAGCGCTGGTTCTGCTGTGCCGATGCGATCGAGGCCGGCTGACCGTCGAGCGTGTAGTAGCTGCGGCTGATGTCGAACCCGACACCGCCGGCGCTCAGTGGTTGCGCCGGGGCTGCAATGGTGGTCACCACCGCGTCCACCGGATCAGTTCCCTGGTTGACGATGGTCAGCGGGTTTGCCTTCACTTCCTCGCCGCTCAGTTGCGATTGGTAGGCGCCGGCATAGGCCTTCCCGTTGACATTGACGGAGATCGACTTGTTGCCCGCAACGATCGCCCGCGCCGCCAGCACCATCCAGGCGTTTTCCTGGGTGCTGGTCGATTGCCGCACGGCCTTGGCGTCGCCGACCAAGCGGATCAACTCGGGAACGATGCCCGGGGTCGGCGTCGATTCCGCCGCCAGCGCCAGCATCGCCGCACCATCGCGCAAGGCCGAGCCATAATCGTTGCGGCTGCCCACCAGTCTGGCTGTTGAGCGAGCCTGCTGGAAGGCCGAGCGGAAGCTCTCATTGGCGCGTTGCTGATCACCATAGAGCGACAGCGCCGCTCCGATCTGTGCACGCGCCAGCGGCTGGGCGAAGCGATTGATCTGGCTGTCGGAATAGTACCGAAGATCAGTGGCCGCAGCCTTCCGATTGCGCGCCAGCACATAGAGCGCATAGGCAATGCCGCTGCCATCTGTTTCAACATCGGTGGTGTAGGACAGCGCATTCTGGAGATTATCGAGCGCCAGACGACTGGCGACCGGCGGCACCGAAAATCCTTTTTCCAAAGCCCTGGTGAGAAAATCGGTGACATAAGCGTCGAGCCAGAGATCGCCGGAGCCCGGGCCCCAAAGACCAAAACTGCCCGATGACGACTGGTAGGCGACAAGCCGGTTGATGGCCGCATCAATGCGCTCGCGGATTACCTTGCCGTCTTCAGCACCATTGCTGTCACCTAGTTCGCTCAGATAGAGTAGCGGCAGCGCCCGGCTGGCAGTCTGTTCGGCGCAGCCATAGGGATACCGGTCGAGTTGCATCAGCAGCGACGCGACGTCGAAGGCGGCGTTGCGGGTGACCCCGACTGTTACCGAAGCACCATCGAGCAGACTGTCGGCCAGCAACTCGCCGTCGATCCGCAAGGTGCCGCCATTACCGGCAAGACTGATGATCCGCTTGATGGTCACCGGCATTGCCGCCGGCCGCACGGTGATCAGTTCCTGCCGTTCGAGTTCCAGCCCGTCCGGGCCGGTCAGCGCCACGGTGACACTGTCAGACCCGGTTCGCAGACCTTCGAGCGGCACCACCAGGCTGTCGCGGCCGCCTACTGCCAGGTCAAATTCATGACGAACGCCATCTCCGACCTTGATGCGGTTCGATGCGGTGAACAGTTCCAAGGCATAGGTTCCTGCCGGTCCGTCGGTATTGGCAAGTTCGATCAGCATCTGCGAATGGTCTTCTGGCGCCAGAAATTGCGGCAGACTGGCGGATATCACCACCGGATCGCGGACAATCACGTCCTTGGTTGTGTGGCCCAGCCCCTTTTTGCTCCAGGCCACGGCGTTGACGCGCACGGTGCCGTTGAACTGAGGTATCTCAAAGGAAACCGTTGCCGTTCCGTCTGCACCGACTTCCACCGGGCCTTCAAAAAACGCCACCAGTTTTTCCTTGGGCGGGCTGCCCTCCGATCGCATCATCGCGCCGTCGCCGCCCGAGCGGATACGGCCGGTAACGCCGGCCGATCCGTCGATCAATCGCCCGTAGATATCGCGGATCTCGAGCCCCAGCGCGCGTTGGCCGAAATACCATGTTTCCGGATCGGCAACCTCGTGTCGGGTCAGGTTGAGGATGCCCACATCAACCCCGGAAATGGTCACATAGGCCTGCTCGCCGGCGCTGAGGCCTGCTATTTGCACCGGAACCGTAAACTGGCCGCGCGGCGTGGTCTGACTGGCCATGTCGAGGCTGACCGACAATTGCCGCTCTCCTGGGTCAACGGTGAGCCACTTGACGCCAATGGCGCGCATCGGCATCCGCGATTCCTGATCTCCTACCGGGCGGTAAAGCGTCGCCGTCACATAGGCGCCCGCTCCCCATTCCTCGGTGATCGGCAGCGCGACTGTGGTGCCCTCGGCGCCGACTTCGGCAGTTACGCTGGTAACCAGCCGCTCGGACCCCACCGTGACCAGCACCTTGCCGGCAAATCGCGGCGAAATCCGCAACTGTGCAGTATCGCCGATCTGGTAATTATCCTTGTCGAGTGCGATTTCGAGCCCGTCGGGTGTTTCGACCGACTTGGCGGCGACATACCAGCCTGCATCAAACAGCATGCTGGTCTCGGCGCCGTCCTCGCCCACCACGTCGAGCCGGTAGCGGCCCCATTCGACGTTGGCGGCAACCCGTGCGGCGTCATCAGCAGCAAGGTCGACCTCGCCGTCGGCCACTTCGGTGGTGAAATCGACCACCTCGTAGTTCCAGGAATTGCCCTGGCGATACCACTGATAATTGCGCTCGATCCGCACCAGCGACCATGACGCCGGCATAGCCGTCCGTGCACCGTCAGCGTCGATGGCGATAAGCCGGAATGAGGCTTGGCTGTTTTCCGGTACCTGGCCGTCGTCAAACTCCGGATCGATGCCGATG
Source organism: Hoeflea sp. Naph1 (assembly GCF_046837775.1). Classification (GTDB taxonomy): domain Bacteria; phylum Pseudomonadota; class Alphaproteobacteria; order Rhizobiales; family Rhizobiaceae; genus Hoeflea. The sequence continues at coordinate 2,805,952 of NZ_CP177286.1, forward strand.
CGCGGTCCGTCTGTCGCAACCTTGAGGTCGACCGCGCGCTCAACCGCGCGTCCACCGCCCTCGGAAGCGCGGATCGTTACCTTGGCGGTCAGAAATTGCGTGGTGGCAGGCAGATTGTCGAGGTTGATGCTCACTTCTGCCTTTCCTGCCTGGTCAAGCGGTTGCAGATCCTCGAGCGAAATCCGGGTATTCTCGAGCTCCTCGTCGGCAAGCCCGAATTCAAACCCCGGATAGGCATCGAGCGTGCGGGTACGGCTCAGCACCACTTCGCCTTCGGTGGCCAGCCCCCCGGCCGGTGCGCCGTAAAGATAACGGCCGGAAACCTCTATTTCAGCGGGCTCCCCGGGCGAAACGATTTCGTCTTTCGCATCAAGCTCGATCTCGATCCGGTCAGGCTGGAAATCCTCGACCAGAAAGGTAGTCTCGGCGATCGCCGGGCGTTTGGGATCTGTATGCAGCGCCGCGCGCCAGGCCCCCTGCATGGCATTCTCCGGCAGCGACAGGGCCAGCGTATGACCGCCCAGTGCTGTGCCGTCGGAGACCACGCGGCGATCTTCAACTCCGTCGGGCCTTTGCACGATGATTGTCAGCGGCAGATCAACCAGCGCCTCGGCGCGGCTGTCGCGGGCAAGGGCTGTTAGGTGAACGGTTTCGCCGGCGCGGTAGATGCCGCGTTCGGTCCAGGCCATGACATCGACGCCACCCGGCGCCGCCCGCCCGGTGACGCCGCGATCGGAAAGATCGAATCCGCCACCGGTCAGATCGAGAAACACGAAATCGCCATCTGCACTTCTGGCAAGCAGCGCTGCTGGCGCCAGTCCGGCCAGTCCGCGTGTCAGTCCTGGCTGGAACCGAGCGTGGCCGCTGGCGTCGGTGACCGCCTCGCCAAGAACCTCGTTGTTGCGGGCAAGCAGCGTCAACGACACGTCGCTTAGCGGTTCCGCTGTGTCGAGCGAACGCAGGAACACCGAAAGTCCGTCCGTTCCGGCAAACGTGGTCAGGCCGATGTCGGAAATGACAAACCACTGGGTGGCGCGTGCATCCCAGCTTTCGCTCTTGTCGCCCAGTGGTGTGGCGGTCAGCACATAGACTCCCGGCTGGCGTTCGGGAAGCAGCGTGTCGACCGGAATGCTGGTGGTTACCTCGCGGTTGAGTTCGCTGGAAATGTCGATGGCGCCCTGCCACACCGGCGCGCCCACATCCTGTCCGATCATTTCGGCCGTGTAACCTTCAAGCTGACGCAGGAATTCCGAACCGGTGATGATGCGCGTCAATGCCCGTTCACCAACCCGGTAGAGCTTCAGCTCCGCCGACGGCGCATTGATGGTGACGAGCGGAATTCCGCGCCGCGATTTTGCCGGCAACACGAAATTGGAACCGGTGAAACGCGCCACCGGCGCACGGTCGCGGATATAGAGCGACAGTTCAACCGGGGCTTCGAGTTGTTCACCAACGCTCGACGGAAGTCCCTGTCGCAGCACCACGCGGTAACGCTGGCCGTGCGACAGGCCGTTGGCGCAGATCTGCCGGTTTTCGGTTTCGATCGCCACGTCATCGATACCGTCAATGCTCAGATAATCGGTATAATCCTGCCCCTTCACCAGATTTTCCGAAAACTGGATGCAGACCCGCGGGGTATCGCTTTCGGCGTCGACCGTGTTGTCGACCACCCGGAAGCCGCGCCGAGTGCGCAAATCGGCATAGGCAGCGCGCAGCGCCGGCACTTCGCGGATTGCCAGGCTCGCCTGATAGGCCGACAGCGCCGGTCTCCACCTCTCCGACCGCTCCAGCGCTTCGCCAAGCACTGCGAGGGCGTCCGCCCGTTGGCTTGCCGTGCGCGAGGTCTGATAGGCATTGATGGCTGCCGAAACCGCTACGGAACGCAGATTGCGCACCAGATTGGCGTCTTCGGGGTTGAACGTAAGTGCTGAGCGCGAAAGTTCGGCCCAGACCGGGCTGCGCTCGGGATCGGCGGCAGCGGCAATGGCAAAATTGCGCACCGCGGCTTTCATGTCGCCCTCGGCGATCGAGGCTTCGGCGGCGCGCGTCAGCACGGTTGCGCCACGGCTGATGGCGCCGGCGTTGCGAGTGATGAGCCGTTCGCGGTAGGTCCGCGCCGCGTCAAGCGTCGATGCGGGAACGAAGCTCAGCGTGGGCGCCGCGCCAAGATCCGGCTCGTCGCTGCTGACCACCCGACCGGCGATGGCGCCTGCAAACGGATTGATGGTGCTGTAATCGGATTTGAGGAAACACCAGCCTGCCTTGACATTATAGGTGAACGCCTTGCATTGCCGGTCGTCAAGGCAGATGGCCTTGCATTCATCCAGCTCCACGTCCTGCACCGTGCGCAGATCAAAACCGTAATAATCGGCATCTTGCGTGGTTTCGATTCGGCGTTGCTCCGCCTGCACGCTTGCTGGCAGACTGACCAATAGAGCACAGATAAAAAACAGAGTGCGTTGAAATGCAGACATGTCACCTCCCGTGCCCGACGCGAGGCCGGAGCATGCTTGTGCCGACCATCGGTAACTGTCCGCCAGATTGGCTTAGCTACCAAGGTTCAGGCTGTTCTAACGCCAGACTACAACATCGGTTGGAAAATCGTAATCCATTTCCAGTAATCTTATCTGGCGAAATCAATAGCCTGCATTGAAAAGCTGCTTCATTATGTTGCCGAGTGCCCGTCAAATCATGTAGGAAAAACCCAGTCGGTGCGGCGCTATAGATCCGGCGGTGTCTCATGCTAACATGGCTTTTCGCGTGATGGGTTGCACGAGGCCTGCCTTGGCCTTGTTCACCGCATTGTCCGACATCTCATTGACGATCCAAAGTATCCGAGTGAACGCCCATGAATTTGCCTCACATCAAGTCCGACATGAACGAAAGCGATTTCAACCTGCTGCTCAACCAGGCAAGGCAGGCCAGCGATTTGCTCAAGTCGCTCAGCCACGAAACTCGGCTGATGATTTTGTGCATCTTGTCGGAAGGCGAAAAATCGGTATCCCAGCTTGAGGAAATCCTGTCGATGCCGCAGGCTGCGGTATCGCAGCAACTGGCGCGATTGCGGCTTGATGGCCTGGTCGATACGCGGCGTGAAGGGCGGATGATCTATTATTCGATCGTCAATCAGGAGGTTTCCTCGGTGATCGGCACGCTCTACACGCTGTTTTGCGCGCCTGTGCGCAATCCTGAGGCCTGATCGGCCCCCTTCGCCAATCCGGAATTCAATACTGAAAACAACATATTGAACAGAAAAACGGCGCCAACCCGAAGAGGTTCGCGCCGTTAAAATGATGTACCAGTCAGACAAAGCCTACCGCTTGCGCGGCTCTGGTGGTCCGGCTCGTGTCAGGCTACCGCACGCGCCAAGGCGCATTGCGACCAGAGTTCGCTGAGCGCGCCGGCGAGATGGCGGATGTCGCCATCGGTGTGCATCGGCGTTGGCGTGATCCGCAGCCGTTCGGTCTTTACCGGAACCGTCGGATAGTTGATCGGCTGCACGTAGATACCGTGATTGTCGATCAGCACATCCGAAATCCACTTGCACTTGGCCGCGTTGCCAACCATCACCGGTACGATGTGGCTGGGATTGGGCATATGCGGAATGCCGTGCGCATCGAGCGCCTTGCGAACCTTGGCAACCGCATCCTGATGGCGTCGGCGCTCCAGCTGGCTGGCCTTGAGATGGCGAATCGACACGGCGGCCGCCGCGGCCAGCGATGGCGGCAAGGCAGTGGTGAAAATGAAACCGGAAGCAAAGCTGCGGACGAAATCGCACAGCGCGCGGCTTGCGGTGATATAGCCGCCCATCACGCCGAACGCCTTGCCCAGCGTACCTTCGATCACGGTAAGACGATCCATGATGCCTTCGCGCTCGGCAATCCCGCCGCCGCGCGGTCCGTACATGCCGACGGCATGAACTTCATCGAGATAGGTCATGGCACCGAATTCATCGGCCACATCGCAGAGGTCGGCGATCGGGGCGATGTCGCCATCCATCGAATAGACGCTCTCGAATGCCACCAGTTTCGGCGCTGCCGGGTCATCTAGAGCCATCAGACGGCGCAGATCATCGGGATCATTGTGCTTGAATACGCGCTTTTCGCAACGCGCATGACGGATCCCCTCGATCATCGAGGCATGGTTGAGCGCATCCGAATAGATGATGATGCCGGGAATCTTTGATCCCAAGGTTCCCAGTGCTGCCCAATTGGACACATATCCTGAGGTAAAGATCAGCGCATCCTGCTTGCCGTGCAGATCCGCGAGTTCACGCTCAAGCTTTACATGGTAGTGATTCGTACCGGAAATGTTGCGGGTGCCGCCAGCGCCGGCGCCGCAGCGCTCGATCGCTTCCTTCATGGCACCGGTAACCAGAGGATTCTGGCCCATGCCCAGATAGTCATTTGAGCACCATACCGTCACGTCCTGCGTCGTACCATCCGCCCGGTAGCGCGTGGCCCGCGGAAATCCACCGGCATGACGTTCGATATCGGTAAAAACCCGGTAGTTGCCAGCTTCGTGCAGACCGCCGAGCTTTTCCTCGAAGAACGCTTCAAAATTCATAGCATTAACCCTATATGTCCCAGACAAGATGCGAAACATCGACGCTTGCGTCAACCCGAAAATGGCGATGACGATGACTGTCAAATAGTCGCACGGCGTTGATCCGGTTCTCCTTGTCCTAGATCAATTCGCCCGTCTTATGTGTGTTGTCCCGGTTTGGTGATTGTGTTTCGGGACCATTATTGCCTGCGCAGACGCCGCCTACAGATAGGTCGAGCGCTCCAGAGGCGTGATTTCATTATCGAAAGCCTTGAGCTCCTCGCGCTTGATTTCGGCGAAGATACGGCGCAATTCCGGCCCGAACAGCCTCCGTATGAAGTCTGAGCGCTCAAAATCCTCGATTGCATCATCCATGTCGTCGGACAATTGCGGCAACGGCACATTATAGGCATTGCCCTCCACCGGTGGCGGCGGCGCCTTGGCGCTTTCCAGACCTTCCAGCATGCCGCCAAGCACGCCGGCCAGTACGAAATAGGGATTTGCGTCAGCGCCCGACATGCGGTGCTCAAGCCGCCGCGCCTTGTCGTCGGACGCGGGAACCCTGACGACGACGGAACGATTGTTCCTGCCCCAGGCGATTCGGGTCGGAGCGTAGGAGCCCGGCTGCAGCCGCCGGTAGCCGTTGAACCCCGGAATATAGAGCAGCAACGTATCCTTCAGCGTCGACAACAACCCTGCCGCTGCGTGCTGAAGCCGTTGATCTCCGCCCTCGCCGGCAAAGATGTTATTGCCATCCTTATCGAGAATGCTGGCGTGCACATGCATGCCGTTGCCCGACCATTCCAGAAACGGCTTGGCCATGAAGGTGGCGCGAAGCCCGAATTTGTGGGCGCATTCGGTGATCACCCGGCGCAGTAACACGGTGTCATCTGCCGCAGCCATGGCATCGTCGCGGTGCTTGAGATTGACCTCGAACTGGCCGGGGGCCGCTTCCTTGATGATGGTGTCGATCGGCAGGCCCTGGGCGAGAGCAGCGGCGCGGATTTCGGCAAACAGCTCACTCTGGCCGCGCAGCTCCGACAGTGAATACATGTGCTGCTGGTCGGGACCGGGGCCTGCATCCTTGCCCATCCGGCCGGAACTCTGGAATACCGCCGGGTCGACCAGATAGAATTCAAGTTCGAACGCCGTGACCGGCCGCAAGCCCTTGGCGGTAAACCGGTCGACCACCCGCTGCAGCGCATTGCGCGGATCAATCTCATAGGGTTCGCCAGCTTCGGTATACATCGACATCAGCACCTGTGCGGACGGTCGCGGCGACCACGGCGCCAGATTGATCCGGCCCGGAATGGCGCGGCAATAACCGTCAATGTCGCCGGTCTCGATATGAATGCCGGTGGATTCGACTTCCCTGCCCCAGACGTCGAGCCCGAAGATCGACAACGGCATGTTGATGCCGGGATGACCAACCTTGCCCAGTGCTTCCGCTGGTCCCCATTTGCCGCGCATCACGCCATTGATATCGGGGATCAGGAAATCGACCGATTCGATCAGTGGATATTTGGCCAAAAAAGCCTCGGCCTCGTCATTTGTCGGGAGGTCGGCGTGCCGAACCGCATTTGTGGCGCTTTCGCGCATGATGTCGCTCATGGAACTTTCACGATTCTCAATGCCACGCATGGCGGTTGTTGCAGCGCTTGTCCGCGTCAAAAATTTGTGCACACACTCTTGTCAAAGGTCAAACCAAATTGCGATCGAGCCTCGCACAAACCAATCAGGAACAAAATAATGCGCGCTAATGTCTCATCTCATGATCTCAAGGTTCTGGACCACAAGCATCATCTCCACCCCTTTACCGATCATGGCGCGCTGGGCATAGACGAGCGCCGGGTGATCACCCGCGCCGACGGCGTCTGGATCTGGGACACGGACGGCAACCGCATGCTCGACGGCATGGCCGGGCTGTGGTGCGTCAATGTCGGCCATGGCCGACAGGAGATCGTCGAAGCGGTTCGCGCGCAGATGAGCGAGCTTTCCTATTACAACACCTTTTTCAAGACCACACATCCGCCCGTTATCGAACTGTCGCGGATGCTGGCGGAACTGGCGCCCGAGCACATGAACATGGTGTTTTACGGCAGCGGCGGTTCCGATGCCAATGACACCATTTTCCGGCTCGTCCGGGTTTACTGGGATTTGATGGGCAAGCCATCCAAGAAAACCATCATCTCCCGTCACAATGCCTATCACGGTTCCACCGTCGCCGGCGCCTCGCTCGGCGGCATGGGCGGCATGCACGGTCAGGGTGACTTGCCGATTCCGGGCATCCATCACATTGCCCAGCCCTACTGGTTTGGCGAAGGCATGCAGACCAGCATGAGCGAGGATGAATTCGGCATCTGGGCCGCACGCGAACTCGAACGCGCCATCGACGAAATCGGTGAAGACAATATCGGTGCATTTATCGCCGAGCCAATCCAGGGCGCCGGCGGCGTCATCATACCGCCGGCCACCTACTGGCCCGAAGTCAACCGGATTCTGAGCGAGCGCGACATCTTGTTCATTTCCGACGAGGTGATTTGCGGATTTGGCCGGACCGGTGAATGGTTTGGCGCCGATACTTACGACACCAAGCCCGACATGATGGCCATCGCCAAGGGAATGACCTCGGGCTATCTGCCGATGGGCGGCGTCATCGTCTCCGACCGGGTGGCCGAAGTGCTGCACGAAAAGGGTGGCGAGTTCTATCACGGCTACACCTATTCCGGTCACCCGGCGGCTTGCGCAGCAGCGATAGCCAATCTGACCATCATGAAACGCGAGAAGCTGGTCGATCGCGTCCGTGACCAGATCGGCCCCTATTTCCAGGAGCGCTGGCTAGCGCTTGCCGACCACCCACTGGTTGGCGAAGCACGGATGAAAGGCCTGGTCGGCGCGCTCGAGCTGATCCCCGACAAGAACGATCTGAGCAAGCGTTTTGGCAATGTTGGCGCTGCTGGCACGATTGCCCGCGACCATTCCTTTGACAACGGCCTGGTGATGCGCGCGGTGCGCGACAGCCTGATCATCTCGCCGCCGCTGACGATCAGCGAGGAAGAAACCGATGAATTCATCGCCCGCGCCAGCAAATCGCTCGATGATGCGGCGGCCTCGATTTCCGCCAAGGGGATCATCTGACCCGGGCACCGTTTAACCTTTACGCTTAAGCTTAACGCCGGGTTATCAGATCCGGCGTTTCCATTTGCGCTATGATTTGCCGATCCTTTGGAGGAGATCGGGGTGCGTAAATTCCCACCATCCGTCGACCAGACGAATGCACAAGGCCGTAGAAACGGGCTACTTGACCTGTTGCGCTTTGCTGCCGCCCTCATGGTGGTGCTCTATCATTTTCTCTATCGCGGCGCGATTGATGGGGGGTATCTCGAGCAGTCCTATGGCGCGGCGGGCGACGCCATTTCGCTGGGCTATCTCGGCGTCAATCTGTTTTTCATGATCTCGGGCTACGTCATCATCTGGTCGGCATCCGGCCGCGATTGGTACGGATTTTCGCTCAGCCGGCTGGCCCGGCTCTATCCCGCGCATCTGGTTGCCATGACGATTACCGCCATCACGATGGCGATGTGGGCGACGCCGCCGCTGACCACCAGTTTTGCGCAATGGCTGGCAAACCTGACCATGCTGGCGCCGTTGTTCGGCCAGAACTTCATGGATGGGGCTTACTGGTCGATTGTCATCGAATTGCTGTTTTACGCCTGGGTGATGATCGGTCTGTTTACCGGGGTATTGCCACGCCATACCGATCTGGCGCTGGCGGTCTGGTTGAGCCTGGTTGTCGCCAACAACCTGTTTATCGGCTCTCGCCCGTTCGAATTGCTGTTCCTCACCGAATATGGTGCCTATTTCGCCTTTGGCGCGCTGGTCTGGCGGATGACGTCACACGGCCCGAGCACTTTTCGGCTGTTCCTTGCCGGCTTGGCGTTGGTGATGACGCTTCATACGGCGGAAGTGCAGCGGTACGATGTCATCCTGCGGCTGGATGAAGCCAGTTCAGCTACCGCCACAGCCTCGGCAAATCTCGGCATTATCGCCCTGTTTCTGCTGGCTGCGATTCTCGGCGGGCGCTTCAAGGCAGGTCCCTGGATGCTCGCTCTGGGCGGCATCAGCTACCCGCTCTACCTGATCCATCAGAACGCCGGCTACATCCTGATAAACCTGACTGCTCCCGGCCTTGGCAAATGGGCGGCGCTGACGCTGGCAATCGGGCTGTCATTGGCGGTGAGCTGGTGGATCTATGCCTGCATCGAGCCAGGCGGCCGCAGCATCATCCGCGCCCTGTTCACACCAGCCGCACGATATCTGCCAAGAACCACGGCGTGCGTTTCAGTTCCGGCGGAATAATAAAATCATAAATTACCCCGGAACGAGAAGGGGCGGCCCTTGCGGCCGCCCCTGATTTTTGTTTGTGGCTTTGAGAGGTTGCTTATTGCGGCAGCTTGTCGTCAACGCCTTCGACGTAGAAGTTCATGCCAAGCAGCGTGCCATCGTCAGAGACTTCGCCATCCTTGAGCCAGACGGTTCCGTCCTGCTTGTTGATCGGGCCGGTGAACGGATGGATGGAGCCATCCTTGATGCCGGCTTCGGTGGCTTCCGCCATCGCCTTCACATCGTCAGGCATGTTGGTGTATTCCGCCATCGTGAGAATGCCGTCCTTGAGGCCGTCCCAGGAAGATTCGCCACCCTTCCAGGTGCCGTCCATCGCCGCAGCGATCTGCTTTTCGTAGTAGGGACCCCAGGTATCTTCGATGGCAGTCAACTGCGCGGTCGGACCGGCCTTGATCTGGTCGAAGGCCTGACCGAACGCCTTGATGCCGCGTTCTTCGGCAACCTGCATCGGGCCGGTCGAGTCGGTGTGCTGGGTGATGATGTCGACGCCCTGGTCGATCAGTGCCTTGGCAGCATCGGCTTCCTTGCCGGCGTCAAACCAGCTGTTGACCCACACAACCTTGAGCTTGAAATCGGGATTGACCGAACGGGCGCCGGTGAGGAACCCGTTGATGCCCATGACCACTTCCGGGATCGGGAACGAAGCGATGTAGCCGGCAACGCCGGTCTTCGACATCTTGCCGGCAATCTGGCCGATGATGTAGCGGCCTTCATAGAAGCGCGCATTGTAGGTGGTCACGTTCGGTGCGGTCTTGTAGCCAGTGGCGTGTTCGAATTTCACGTCCGGGAACTTGGCGGCAATTGCCAGGGTCTGGTCCATGAAGCCAAAGGATGTGGTGAAGATGATGCCGCAGCCGGAACGGGCGAAGCGTTCGATGGCGCGCTCGGCATCCGGACCTTCCGGAACATTTTCCAGCGCCACCATTTCGACCTTGTCGCCAAGCTTTTCCTGGGCGTATTGGCGGCCGATTTCATGTGCCTGGGTCCATCCACCATCGGTCTTTGAACCGACATAGATGAAGCAGGCCTTGTAGGGGTCGGCAGCCAGCGCGCTTGTCGCGGCTGTCGCTGCAAATGTTGCAGCCAGTGCAAAAACGATTTTCTTCATTTAGTCCACCTCTCTGTTGCTCCTCCGGCTTGGCCGGATGGAATTTGAATTTTGTGGTTGGTGCGCGAATCGATCAGGACTACCGGTCCGGCACAAAGGGTCTGCCCAGCGAAGCCGGAGTGTTCATCAGTGTCAAGCGCCGGTCGCGTGAAATGATCACCAGCACGACGATGGTCGCGACATAAGGCAAGGCCGACAGGAATTGCGACGGAATACCGAAGCCGAGCGCCTGGGCATGCAATTGACCGATCGATACGGCACCAAACAGATAGGCGCCGCCCAGAACCCGCCATGGCCGCCAGGACGCAAACACCACCAGCGCCAGCGCGATCCAGCCACGTCCCGCCGTCATGTTCTCCACCCATTGCGGGGTGTAGACCAGTGAAAGATGCGCACCTGCCAGGCCGGCGCAGGCGCCGCCAAACATCACCGCCAGATAACGGATCTTGAGCACATTGATGCCAAGCGCGTGGGCCGAGGCATGATTGTCGCCAACGGCGCGCAAGGTCAGCCCGGCCCGCGTTCGGAACAAGAACCAGGCAACGCCGCCGGTCAGGATCAGCGAGATGTAGAAGATCGGATCCTGCCCGAAGACCAGCCGTCCGATCAAGGGAATGTCGGTCAGAACCGGGATGTGAAGGCTGCCAAGCTTGACGCCCGCCGAGCCGACGAAACTTTCGCCGATCATCCCTGACAATCCGAGGCCGAGCAGCGTCAGCGACAAGCCGGTGGCAACCTGATTGGCGGCCAGCGACAATGTCAGTACGCCGAATGCCAACGAAAAGACCGCGCCGGCAGCAACAGCTGCGAGCATGCCGATCCAAGGCGATCCACTCAGCGCCGTGGCAGCGAAGCCGCAGACAGCGCCGATCACCATCATGCCCTCAACACCCAGGTTGAGCACGCCGGAGCGCTCGACCACCAGTTCACCGATGGCGGCAATCAGCAACGGCGTGGCTGCCGTCATGATCGTCAACAGTATGTTTTGAGTAATGTCCATCAGGCCTGGCCTCCGGCTGCCGCTGTGGCTTTGCGCCACACCAGCCGCACCTGGTAATGAATGAGCGTGTCGCAACCGAGCACGAAGAAAAGCAGCAGCCCCTGGAACACGCGCCCGACCTTGTCGGAGACGCCAAGTGTCATCTGTGCCGCCTCACCGCCAAGGTAAGTCAGTGCCAGCATGAAGCCCGCTGCAATGGCCCCCAGTGGATTGAGGCGTCCAAGAAAGGCGACGATGATTGCTGTAAAGCCATAACCGGGCGAGATCGTCTCGCGCAACTGGCCGATGGCGCCGGAAACTTCGGCAATGCCGGCAAGCCCCGCCAGCCCGCCCGAGAGCAGGAACGCGAAGAAGGTCATCCTTTTCTGCGAAAATCCAGCAAAGCGCCCTGCCCTCGGATTGGCGCCAAGCACCCGGACCTCGAAGCCATTGAGTGTGTAGCGCAGCATGAACCAGGCGATGAAGGCTGCTATGATGGCAAGCACGATGCCATAATGCGCGCCGCCTGCCGATGGCATGATCTCGGGCAACTCCGCAGCCGCCGGAAACCGGACGGAGCCTGGGAAGTTGTTGCCGTTGGGATCCCTCAGAACGCCGCGCGCCAGCCAGTCGAGAAACAGCTGTGCGGTGTAGACCAGCATCAGGCTGGTAAGGATCTCGTTGGTGTTGAAGCGGGTCTTCAGATAGGCCGGAATTGCACCCCATGCAGCACCGCCTGCCATGCCGAGCAACAGCATCAGCGGCAAGGTCAGCCAGGTTTGGAACCCGGGCATCAGGATCGGCACCAGCGAGCCGGCAATGCCGCCCATGATGAACTGCCCTTCGGCACCGATATTCCAGTTGTTGGAGCGGTAGCAGACCGACAGACCGACAGCGATCAAGATCAGCGGTGCGGCCTTGATTGTCAGTTCGTGCAGTGACCAGATCTCGGTCAGTGGCTCTATGAAAAAGCTATAGAGCGCGTCAAACGGGTTCTTGCCCAGCGCCATGAACAGGATGGCGCCGGCGACCAGCGTCAGGCCAAGAGCGATGAAGGGTGACAGCACGGCGAAAAGCCGTGAAGGCACTGGCCGTTTCTGCAATTCAATGTGCATGGCTCGCCTCCGGCGCGTTGTCTGTCCGGGCGGTTCCGTCGTGAAAGCCCCCCATCAACAATCCTATCCGTTCCCGCGTCATGTTCGCGGCCGGCTCGGGTTTTGAGAGCTGTCCCTCATTGATCACGGAGATGCTGCTGGCAATCTCGAATACTTCGTCGAGATCCTGGCTGATGACGATGACTGCCGACCCGCTCTTGGCCAGATCCACCAGCGCCTGTCGAATGCGGCTGGCGGCACCTGCGTCCACCCCCCAGGTCGGTTGATTGACCACTAACACCACCGGCTGGCGGTCAAGTTCGCGACCGACAATGAACTTCTGCAGATTGCCGCCCGACAGCGATCCGGCCGGAGGATCCTCGAGCGATTTTCGCACATCCATGGCGGCGGAGATCCGCTTGGTGGCGGTTGCCACCGGACCGTTGTTGATCAGCCCCAGCCAACCACCGCTGAGAAACGTCTGGCGGTCCGAGGCATAGCGCGACAGTACCAGGTTTCCACTCAGATTCATGTCTGGCACCGCGGCGTGACCATGGCGTTCTTCGGGTACAAACCCGCAGCCCATGAGCCGGCGCGCGGTAATGCCCATATGGCCCGCGGCCTTGCCCGCAATGCGGATCGAATTCGCATCCGAAACAGTTACCTCGCCCGAAAGCACATCGAACAGTTCGCTCTGTCCGTTGCCGGCGACACCGGCAATTGCAACCACTTCGCCAGCCCGGACGGTAAGATCAACATCACGCAACGCCACCGAGAACGGTGTCAGTGCAGGAGCTGAAAGTTTTTCAACCTCCACCAGCACATCGCCGGGTTCGCCGAGACCGGCGCCGGATATGGCGGCAACTTCGCCACCCACCATCATCCGCGCCAGCGAGGATGGGGTCTCCTGGCGCGGGTCGCAGGCGCCCGTCACCTTGCCGTGACGCAATACCGTGGCCCGATCGCAGATGCGTTGCACTTCCTCGAGCCGGTGACTGATATAAAGCACCGAGCGGCCCTCGGCTTTAAACTTGGCGAGTGTTTCGAACAACTTGTCCGCTTCCTGCGGGGTCAGCACCGAAGTCGGTTCGTCAAGGATGATCAGTTCGGGGTTCTGCAGCAGCGAGCGCACGATTTCGATCCGCTGGCGTTCACCAACCGAAAGGTCGGCGACGTGGGCTGAAGGATCGAGCGGCAAGCCGTATTCGACCGACAACCGCCGCGCTTCCTCGGAAATCTTGTCGATCGGCACATTGCCATCTAGCGCCAGCGCGATGTTCTCCGCCACAGTCAGCGCCTCAAACAACGAAAAATGCTGAAACACCATGCCCACACCTGTGGCGCGCGCTTCACCCGGGCTGCCGATCCGCACCGGCTTGCCTTTCCACAAGATCTCTCCGCCGCTGGGGTCGAGCACCCCGAACAGCATTTTCACGAGAGTCGATTTGCCCGCGCCGTTTTCTCCCAGCAGCGCATGCACCTCTCCCGGTGCGATCTTGAGATCGATGCTGTCGCAAGCCCTCAGGCTTCCGAAAATCTTGGTCAGCCCCCTGGTTTCCAACAGCGGCGTATTGCTCGTTTGATTTTGCACGTCACCCCCTGAAATCTGCACTTGCCAGTTTCGCCGTATGCGGCGCTCCTCCCGTAAGTGCGAAAACACGCTCCACCATATGATCCGCAAATTCAAGGGATCGGTGGGCATCCGACGGGCGACGCGAACCGCTATCAAACGAAATATTTGTGCGCCGCACAAGAGCAGCACGATCTAAAATACTGAATATTTTCAATGTGCGGGAATTTCCGATCTTCCGAAAAAGGTAATGGCCGCTGTTGCTTTTCAACTTTCCCCTACGAGTGTTTCAAACCAGGAGCCGATGAATTCCGTGCGATTCAGAGTGTCAGAACAGTGGTGCCGGTGGTCTTGCGGGCTTCGAGATCGGCATGGGCGCGGGCTGCCTCGGCAAGCGGATAGCGCTGATTGATGCCTATCTTGACGACACCGCGCGAGACAACGTCAAACAAAGACTGTGCCGACGTTTCCAGATCTGCGCGGCTGGCGGTGTAGGTAAACACCGACGGGCGGGTGGCAAACAGCGAACCCTTCTTTGCCAGGATACCTAAATCGATAGGACCGATCGGACCTGACGATTGCCCGAAGCTCACCCACAAGCCGCGTGGCCGCAGGCAATCGAGCGAACCGGGAAAGGTATCCTTGCCCACCGAATCTTAAACCACATCGGCGCCCTTGCCGCCGGTGATCTCCTTGACCCGGCCAACAAAATCCTCTGTGCGGTAGTTGATTACATGATCATAGCCGTTGGCCGAAGCCAGCGCCGCCTTCTCCGACGAGCCGACGGTGCCGATCACGGTGGCGCCAAGCGCCTTGGCCCATTGACCGGCAATCAGGCCGACACCGCCGGCGGCGGCGTGAAACAGGATCGTGCCGCCAGCTTTGACCTCGAAGGTGCGCCGAAGCAAATATTCCGCCGTCATGCCCTTGAGCATCATGCCGGCTGCGACATCAAACGCGATGCTGTCGGGAATTTTGACCAGACGATCGGCAACGATCACCCGTTCTTCGGCATAGGCGCCGAGCGGCCCGACATAGGCGACCCGGTCGCCTTGCTGCAATGTCGAAATACCCTCGCCCACGGCGGTGATGACGCCGGCCGCTTCATTGCCCGGCACCAGCGGCAGGCCGTTGGGCGCGGGATAGAGCCCGGTGCGAAAATAGACATCGATGAAATTGAGCCCTACCGCCTCATGCGTGATCCGGACCTCGCCCGGACCGGGGTCGCCGACCGGATGGTCGCGCCATTCGAGAACCTCGGGACCGCCAACACTGGACACCACGATTGCCTTCATTGCACCATTCTCCTCAGTACTCACCGGCGCCGGACATGCTCAGGCTGGTGGACGTCCGCCAAGTGCGGGAAACAACTGCATGATCCCGCCGATTACAAACAAATAGGCGCTCATCAGCATGACCGACCACATCAGCCAGTCCGGGCTTTCGAAGTGCAGCAGCAATGCATAACCCGAGAACACCGACCAGACGGCAAAAATGGTCAGGTTGACGGGTCTCAACCGCGCCACCCTGACCGGATGCAGAAAGTTGATCGGCAAAAATGTCATGATCACCGCCACCAGAACGATCAGGAACGCCACTGTTTCGGAGGCATTGATGACAAACAGCGTGAACACCAGCATGTTCCAGACCACCGGAAATCCGGAGAAGAAATTCTCGTCGGTTTTCATGCCCATATCGGCGTAGTAGATCGCGCTCGACATGACGATCAGCCCGGCAGCGACAAACGAGAGCGGTTCGCCGATCATGCCGCTTTGATACAGCGCGAACGCTGGAATCAGCACATAGGTGACATAGTCGATGACGTTGTCGAGCATGACGCCTGACCAGTTCGGCAGCACTTCCTTGACCTTGAGCTTGCGGGCGATCGGCCCGTCGATGCCGTCAATCAGCAGCGCAACGCCCAGCCACCACCACAGATCGATGAATCGCCCCTCTGCAGCCGCCACCAGCGCCAGAAACGCCATGAACGAACCGCTGGCGGTCAGGATGTGAACCGAGAATGCGCGAATCTCCGCATAAGGCACACGGCGGTATTTGAATGGAAGTTTCATGCCGCCTACGCCCCCCTCGACCAGCGACCGGAAGCCCTAATTGGGGCCACTCCAGTTGAGTGCGCAGATTTCTGCCGAACGCCCGGCAAAATTCCAGTTACGGCCAAAGGCGCGCATCTTCGAGCGCTCCGACTTGGCAACGGTGATTTCCGGCGCAATCCAGTATTCGGAATTGGAGATCACCGTATCTTCGCCGTGCTTTTTACCGGGAATCGGTGAGACCACGCCATCGATGATCTTCGGAATCTTGAAGATTCGCTTCTTGTCCTCGACCTCGTAGCTGATCGGAGCCTGCTGAACACCCAGGAAATTGCTGACAAGGATCGACAGCAGCCCGGTCGTGCCGCCAGCCTTGCCGGTGAAAATCTTCGTCAGCGCCTTGGTTGCATAAATCGACGCGCGCTTGTCGACAAACAGGCCTGCGGTCCAGTTGCCTCTACTCATGTAACCCGGAATCTCCATGATCAGGCCGAGATTGAGCCCGGAAAGATCGGTGTCGCCATAATAGCCGTTATCGACGCGGAAGCCGGCCCAGGTCTGGCAATAGCCTTCGGTCGGGGGATGTTGCCCCAGCGATATCACGCAGGGACAAAAAACGGTGCAATTGCATGACAGCACCAGTTCTCCCTTCAGGGCCCATTCCACATCAGCCATTCATAGTTCCCCGCATCAGTTCACCGCGCTCCAAATCAGCGCCACGCCCCAAAGCCCCACTATCGCGCCACCAAGTCGACTTGTCACCCGACCCGTTCCGGTTTTTTCGACGAATGTAAACAGTGTCAGTGCCGCCATCCAGACCACGTTCATGCTGCCCACAGCAAGCATGATCAGCATCATGGCCCAGCAGCAGCCGAGGCACCAGAGGCCCTGCTCCATGCCCAGCCGGAAGACGCCGGTGGTGCTCGACTGCCAGCGCGCAAACAGCGTGGTGAACGGATTGCGGCATTTGCTCAGGCAGGCTTGCTTGAGCGGTGTGAACTGGTAGACGCCGGCGCCAAGCAGGATTACTCCCGCCACGACGCCCTCGACCGGCCTGGTCGTGCCGGTGCCGGCAAACGACGCAACCAGCATCTGGACGAAGGCGAACACGATTGCTGCAAGGCTCCAGACAAAAAGGTAGCCCGCGGCCAGAACCAGCGGATGAACGACAGCATCGCCGCGCGCGGCGGCGGTGTCAGCGATTTCGG
Organism: Hoeflea sp. Naph1; assembly: GCF_046837775.1. Lineage (GTDB taxonomy): Bacteria > Pseudomonadota > Alphaproteobacteria > Rhizobiales > Rhizobiaceae > Hoeflea. The sequence goes on from NZ_CP177286.1 coordinate 2,822,911, forward strand.
CATAGGTGCGAATCATCGGTGCCGCAGTCGGCAGCATCATCGCCGCCGCCATCGCGGTCCACATTACAACAAGCGCCAGATAGACCCCAATCTCCCCGCCACCGGAAAGCAGCGCACCGGAATCGGCTGACAGACACAGATCAGCGATTCTGGCCGCAAACGAGCTCGAATCAATTGGAAGAAACCGGGCAATCAACGCCATTCCTGGCCCGAGCGGGCGCGCAGAGCCTTCGAACCCGGCGACGGCGCCAGCCATCGACAGCAATAGCCACCAGGCAATCGCCGCGGTAACAAGCACCATGGCAAATACCAGCCACACAGGCTTTCTGCTCAGCGTAGCGATGGTCTGGCCGGACCGGTCGAGATGGTCGAACCGGCCTTCGAGCGGGTCGCGGTTGCTGGACGGCGTGAACATGCGCCAAATGATCCCATGGAGTTCGATTGCCAGGAGATGTAAGGGAACATGCACCGCAAGCGCAATCGGCAATAATGGTCCGAAGGGTAAAACATATGCAGCTACAGCATGATATCGCCGTCGTTGGCGGCGGCCTGGCCGGATCAGTCGCAGCATTGGCTGCAGCCGCCAAGGGATGGCAGGTGGCTTTCATTGCGCCGCCGCCGGCTCTGCAGGATCAGCGCACGACCGCCTTGCTGTCGGAATCGATCGACCTGCTGTCGGACCTGGGTATCTGGGAAAGTGTCCAGCCGGTCTCTGCGCCGCTGCGCACGATGCGCATTCTTGATGGCACCACCAGGTTGTTGCGCGCACCGCCGGTGTCGTTTCAGGCTTCCGAGATCGATCTCGACGCCTTTGGCTACAACATCCCCAACAAACCATTATTCGAAACGCTGCAGGTTGCGATCGGGGAATCACCACTCATCTCGCGGTTTGAAAGTCCACTTGTGGGGGCCAGCCAATCCGATGCCGAAATCACGCTCACGCTTGCCGACGGCACCCGGATCGAGGCGTGTGCGGCACTTGCCGCCGATGGCCGCAATTCGACCCTGCGCGAGGCAGTCGGCATCAGGGTCAAGTCCTGGTCCTATCCGCAATCAGCGCTGGTGATGAACTTTACCCATCGCCTCGACCATGCCGACACCTCAACCGAATTTCACACCGAACGGGGCCCTTTTACTCAGGTTCCCCTACCCGGCCGGCGCTCCAGTCTGGTCTGGGCGGTCAAGCCCGAACAGGTCGACGAGATTCTGTCCTGGCCGCGCGAGCGCCTCAATACCGAGGTCGAGGCGCGGATGTTCTCCATTCTCGGGAAGGTCGAGGTTGAGGACAGCATTCAGGCCTGGCCGTTGTCGAGCCTGATCGCCGAGAAATTCGGCACCGGCAGAACCATGCTGGTCGGAGAGACGGGCCACGCCTTTCCGCCAATCGGCGCGCAAGGTCTCAATCTTGGACTGCGCGATATCATGCAGGCGATTGCAGCACTCGCGGAGGCCGGCGGTCCCGAACATGCAGCAAAGGCGGTAACAGCCTTTAACCGTCAGCGCAGGCTTGATGTCACCAGTCGCACGGCCGGTGTCGATCTCCTGAACCGGGCGTTGCTGAGTTCGTTCCTGCCAATGCAGGTGCTGCGCGCCGGCGGTCTGGCCGCACTTTCGGCAATTGGGCCGCTGAGACTTCTGGCAATGCGCCAGGGCATGACCCCGGGATGGCGCAAGAACGCCCGCACGCCGGACTCGGCGTCATCCGGGGAACAGGTCGGGCGGTAGCGTTCCGCTGGTGATCAACCATAACAGCGTCGAGACGGTGGCGACACTTGCCACGGTGGTGACCAGAACGGTAGCCGAGGCGCGTTCGACCCAGGTCGAATATTGCTGCGCGATCACGAACACATTGGTCGCGGTTGGCAGCGAGGCGAGCAGTACTGCGGTGTAGACCCAGACCGGCTCGAAATTGCCGACCGCGCTCAGGCCCACATACATCAGCACCGGATGCACGATCAGCTTCATCGGTACGATGAAACCCAGTTCCACCGGAACCCGCTTGAGTGGCCTTAGCGCCAGCGTCACGCCCATGGCAAACAGCGCGCAAGGGGCCGCGGCCTGGGCCAGGTAGTCGATCAGCCGGGCGACTGGCAGAGGCGGTGTGAATTGCAGCCAGGCCGCAGCCACCCCCACCGCGGTGGCAAGAATGAAGGGGTGAAAGGCAATCTTGTGCACAACCCCAAGCGCCAGTGCTCCCGGGCCGCGTTTGTCGCCGCCAGCCAGCGCCATCATCATCGGCGCGATGGTGAAATGCATGATGTTTTCAAAACAGAAGATCAGCGCCACCGGCACTGCGGCCTGTTCGCCAAAGGCCAGAATGGCGATGCCGGGTCCCATGTAGCCGATATTGCCATAAGCTCCGGCCAGCCCCTGAACGGTCGCTTCGCCGATCGCCGCGCGCCGGATCAGGATGCTGGCGGCGAAGACCAGCGCAAATATCGTATAGGTGGCCACCATGCTGGTCAGCACATAGTCCCAGCGGGCCAGCTGTTCGATCGGGGTGCGCGACAGCAATTTGAAGAACAGAGCCGGCAACGACACGTAAATGATGAAGGTGTTGAGCCACCCCATCGCCGCTTCAGGCTGTTTGGTAATGCGCGCGGTAATGTAGCCGAGCAGGATCAAGCCGAAGAAGGGCAGCACCAGACCTGTGATTTCCGCCATGAATTACGCTCGTGTTCGCCGGTTGAATGGTGCCGGGGTTTTGTCGGAGTGGCAGCCTCCCGGGCTAGGTTCCCTGCCCGGTCCCGTCAAGGCCGGAAACTTGATCTTTTCGTCAAATACCCCATCTTTAGAGGCCAAAGGAAAAAAGACATGTCGTTTAAACTTGCAAAATTCCAGATCGGTCAGGTCGTCAAGCACCGGATCTTCCCATTCCGCGGCGTCATTTTCGACGTCGATCCTGTCTTTGCCAACAGCGAGGAATGGTGGAATGCCATTCCCGAAAATGTGCGGCCGCGCAAGGATCAACCGTTCTATCATCTGCTGGCCGAAAACGAAGATACCGAATACGTGGCCTATGTATCGGAGCAAAACCTGCTCGACGATGACAATACCAAACCGCTGCGCCATCCCCATTTGGCGGATTTTTTCGACGCGCAGGTCGATGGCCTTTACCGGCCCAAGGAACGCATCAGCCACTAGGCAACATCGCGGTTGAATGGGTATCTGATGAGCAATCCGAACATGAGCAAGATTTAGGGGAGCCGGATTGGCCCCTTGCGTAGGTAGCACCGCAACCGGACCGGCCACGCCAGCTAATTTCAAAATGTGGGCATGAAAAAAGCCCGGAGGCGCTACCGCATCCGGGCTTGATCGTCGGGACCTTGCCGAAATCAGTTCTTTTTGGCGGCAGCCTGAGCTTCTTCGAGCTTCTTGCGCGCCTCGTCGGCCTTCTTGGTCATTTCTTCCTGCAGCAGACGCTGGCGTTCCTGAAGTTCCGACTGGGCGATCGGATCGCCGTCCCAGGCCTGGGTAAAGCCTTCCAGAGAGATCTTCAGCGGGTTCGGCGTGCGCTGATAGTTGACCGAAGTCAGAACCAGTTCGCCACCCTTCTTGTAGGAAGCAACCATGGCGTCGGTCAGCAGGATTTCTGCAACGCAGGTTTCCGGCATGCAGATCGCGTATTCGACGCGCTGGGCCTGGCCGCCATCCACCTGCAGATTGACGCCCGGTTGAATCAGGCGTGCGGTCGGAACCGTAATTTGAAGGATCTTGCGATTGACCTTGCCTGTCACATTGATCAGGCCGATAGCGGTAAGCAGTTGGCCGGAGGGGGCTGTGACAATGTTCTGCACAACGCACACATCATTGTCTTCCTGCTTGGTGCAGGTCTTGTACCAACCCTGGTTCGCGCCCTGCGCCGATGCGGGGGCCGGCATGAACGCGGCGGCGATGCCGACTGACATGACGGCTGCAAAAACGGTCTTCGTGGTGGCGTTCATTGACATCCAAGTCTCCTGAAACACGCCCGGTGGGCGCCAATCGGTTTGCGCGGTTTCCCGCGTCCTAGTGCGTTGGTCGCGCCTTCTCGATTGAAAATGAGGCGACAGCAAGGCTCTCTCGGCTTCCTGTTAACGCGGGATGCTCACAATATCCAGTCCGAGAGCCCGATGAACGGTAAAAAAACCGCCGCAATGGTCCCATAAGGTGGTCGGGTTCCTGGCTGACGTATAGTCTCGCAACGGGAATCGACCCCTAAAGCCCACCGATTCAATCCTGGAAGGATAGACGATGAACCGAATGCTGGCAGCCTTTTGTGTACTGGCCGCAAGCGTCATTGCTGCGTCCGGTTTGGTGACGCACGCGCGCGCCGAACCGGTGCATGCCATCGCCATGCATGGCGAGCCGGCCCTGCCGGCCGATTTTTCGCACCTGCCCTATGTCAATCCGGACGCCCCCAAGGGTGGACGCATAGCCTATGGTGTCGTCGGCAGTTTCGACAGCGTCCGTCCCTTCATCGTCAGAAGCATGCGCACCAGCGCCCGCGGCGTGGTCGATCCCGAATACGGCAATCTGATTTATGAAACGCTGATGCAGCGCTCGCAGGACGAACCCTTCACGCTCTATGGCCTGCTCGCCGAATCGGTGGAATGGGACGATCAACGCAGCTTCATCCAGTACAATCTCAATCCGCTCGCGCGCTGGTCTGACGGCAAGCCGGTAACCGCCGACGACGTGATCTTCACCATGGAATTGCTGCGCGACAAGGGTCGCCCGCCTTACAGCACCCGGCTCAACCGGGTTGCCAAGATGGAGAAGATCTCGGATCTGTCGGTGCGCTTCACCTTCAACGAATCCTCCAATCGGGAATTCCCGCTGATTCTGTCGCTTTCGCCGGTGCTTCCCAAACATGCCACCGATGCCGAAAACTTCGACCAGTCGACACTGGAGCCGGGGATCGGCTCAGGCCCGTATCTGATCAGCGAGATCAAGCCCGGCGAGCGCATCACCTTTAGCCGCCGGCCGGATTACTGGGCCAAAGACCTTCCGATCAAGCGCGGGCTCGACAATTACGATGAGATCGTGGTCGAATATTTTCTCTCAGAGACTTCCCAGTTCGAAGCCTTCAAGAAGGGTGTGTTCGATGTCTACCCCGATGGCAGCGCCACCAACTGGAGCCGCGGCTATGATTTTCCGGCGGTTGAAAACGGTGACATCATTCGCGAGGAATATGACCGCCGCACACCCTCGGGCATGTATGGCTTCGTCTTCAACACCCGCCGCCCGATTTTTGCGGATGTACGGGTACGGCGCGCGCTGACCATGATGTTCGATTTCGAATGGGCCAATCGCAGCCTCTACGACAATACCTACAAGCGCACCCATTCGTTCTGGGACGGATCGGAGCTGTCAAGCTACGGCAAGCCTGCCGATGCGCGCGAGCGCGAAATCCTCAGCCCTTTCCCCGACGCTGTTTCCGCCGACATCATGGATGGCACCTGGACGCTGCCGGTCTCCGATGGATCCGGCCGTGACCGCAAGATCAGCCGCGCAGCGCTGACATTGCTTCAGGAGGCCGGCTACCGGATCGACAGTGGCCGGCTGGTGGACCCATCCGGCAAGCCGTTCAGCTTTGCGCTGATGACCCAGAACGAAGGACAGGAAAAGCTCGCTGTCGCCTATCAGCGTTCGCTGGCAGCGCTTGGCATCGAAATGGCAATCCGCACCGTCGACGACGCGCAGTATCAGCAACGCTCGCAAACCTTCGACTATGACATGATCATGAAGGCCTTCACCTCGTCGCTGTCGCCCGGCACCGAGCAACTCGGTCGCTGGGGGTCAGCTTCACGTGACCACGAAGGCTCGTTCAACTTCGCCGGTGTTGCCAGCCCGGCGGTTGACGCGGCCATTGATGCGCTGCTCAATGCCCGCACCGCCGAGGATTTCCGGTCCGCCGTGCGCGCCTATGACCGTGTGCTGCTGTCGGGTTATTACGTGATTCCGACATTCCATCTGGGCAAGGCCTGGATGGCGCACCGCAGCCGCATTGTCGGTCCGGAAGGTGATCCACCACTTTACGGCTACTATCTGCCTGCATGGTGGGATAGAACCGCCAATCCATAAACACCGCTTCCAGAATTCATGCCGCACAAAGCCGGCAAGAAAGGTATCCTGATGACCGTCCCCTCGTTGACCATCGACATCGTTTCCGATGTCATGTGCCCATGGTGCTACATCGGCAAGCGCCGGCTCGAAGCCGCCTTGCTGGATGTCAGCCAGGAAATGGACGTCGAAGTCCGCTGGCGGCCCTATCAGCTTGATCCGACCTTGCCGAAAGAAGGCAAGGACCGGCAGCAATATCTCGACGAAAAGTTTGGCGGCCCCGAGGGCGCCGATCAGGCCTATGCAGCGATACGCGCGGCTGGCGTCGACGAACAGATTCCGTTTGCCTTCGACAAGATTCCGGTTTCGGCCAACACGATTGACGCCCACCGGGTGATCCGTTGGGCCGGATCTGAGGGGTTGGCCGCCCAGGACAAGATGGTCGAAACCCTGTTCAAGGCCTATTTCGAAGAGGGCAAGAACATTGGCGACGACGCGGTGCTGGTGGAGGCTGCCCAACAAGTGGGGCTCGAACCGGCCGTCATCGAACGGCTTTTGTCAGGCGATGCCGACCGCGATGCGGTCAACGCCGAGATCGATCAGGCCCGACAGATGGGCGTGACCGGTGTTCCGTGCTTTATCATCGACATGAAATACGCGCTTGTCGGCGCCCAGCCGGCCGAGGCTCTGGCCGACGCGCTTCGCAAGGTCGTTATCGAAAAAGCCAAACAGGAAGCTGAGGCATCAGAGGCCCTTGACACGCCTGAGGGGTAAGTGCCCCCCGATGGCGGACAATGCCCGCCGGGCCGACAAAGCGCGGGCATTCTTTACTGGGGACAGCCCGCCAGCACCATACGCAGATGAATCCCGAGCCCCGGCAGCATTGTTTGCCGGGGCTTTTTGCTGGGTGGTGATCTGAGTGGCGGTGGCTGAGACGCTCACATCGATCACGAAAGCCATGCCCTAATCACGCACTGCGTGATCGGCCGTGACAATGAGGGGTGCCGGCCTTACGCCTCGGCAGTCGACACCAAAAACCGACAGTTATTTTTGAACCGTTCAGTCCCGATTTCGAGGCTTTTTCTGCTGTTTGGCGCGTCGATTGTGAACGCTCCGGGTCTCCTGCGGTTGACAATAGAGCCCCGATCACATCCGCAAACGCCATGCAACCTGTTGATCCTGCTTGGTTCTTTCTCGACCGCCCCTGCCCAACCAGCCTTCCAGTCACGTCAGACCCACGCCGTTGTCACGGCCATGTGGTTCGCAAGTCATCAGCACAAGCCTCATCTTCAGGTCATCGAACAACACGGCTTACCCAACGGGCCGCCCAAAAACCGGACAGACGGATACGGATTTCCGCTCTCCACCTCACAAGGATAACGACCATGAACAAGCTCATCATCGCCCTCGGCCTTACACTTGCTGCTTCCACTGGCGCCTTTGCCGCTTCCTCTGCCCTGGACGCCTATGATTTCCCCGCCGCTCAGGGCGACATCGCTTACGCTGTCGGCACCAACAACAACCTGGTCAGCTACGACCGTGCCGGCAATGACGGCTCGCCGAGCTTCACGGCTCCGGTTTCGGGCGGCGTCGACTACACCGCCACCGCTTCCATCGGCGGCGTGTCCAACGACCAGATCACCTATGACCGCGCCGGCAATGACGGTTCGCCGCGCTTTGCCAACTAACACTTGAGACCCGGATTGGCGGAACATTGGCTCCGCTGATCCTTTCCCCCGCAGACACCATCTTTACGCAGTCCTCCCAGGACGCGTTTCAAAATCAAAGGAATAAGACCATGAACAAGCTCATCATCGCCCTCGGCCTCACACTTGCTGCTTCCACCGGCGCCTTTGCCCAGTCCTCCGCTCTCGACGCCTATCACTTCCCCGAAGCCCAGACGACCGGCATTGACTACACGGCCACCGCTTCGACCGGCGCCGGCTCCAACGATCAGGTGGTCTACCACCGGGCCGGCAACGACGGCTCGCCGAGCTTCAAGGCTCAGGCCGCTACCGGCGTCGACTACACCGCAACCGCTTCGATTGGCGGCGTCTCCAATGACCAAGTCATCTATGACCGCGCCGGCAATGACGGTTCGCCGCATTTCGCCCGTTAAGGCCTGACGCCAACCACAACGGAACCATTGAGCGGCAGGGGCATTTCCTGCCGGCCTCCAAACCACACGGCTTGCGTCCCTGAGGGATGCGCCAATCAATCTGAAGGAATTTCATCATGAACAAGCTCATCATCGCTCTCGGCCTCACACTTGCTGCCTCCACCGGCGCCTTCGCCGCTTCGACCGCCATGGACGCCTATGACGTCCCGTCGGTTCAGGACCAGGTCAATTACGCTGTTGGCACCTCAAACGATCTGGTCAGCTATGACCGCGCCGATCAGGACGGCTCGCCGAGCTTCCAGGCTGCTGACGCTGGCGTCGATTACACCACCACCGCCTCAATTGGTGATGTCGCCAACGACCAGGTCCGTTACGACCGCGCCGGTAACGATGGTTCGCCGCACTTCACACGCTAAGACAAAAGCCTGACGGATGGCGCCGGTTTCCTCCCGACCGGCGTCATTCACTCGCCGACTGCCGCGGCATTGTCCGCGGTCATGATTACAGGCACTCCCTGCCCCGATCATTCTGAACTACCCTCAACCCCTAGCGACGCCCGACACCGAAATCCGTCCGATGACGGGCGCACCGCGCGAAACCCCGCTTGAAAAGGCGGGGTTTTTGCGTGTGTGGGGCTGGTGGATTGAAGCCTAGCCGGCAAGCTCTGCCAGATGGGTCATCACCACGGCCGCACCTGTCAGCCGCTTTTCGGGTGTCGGCAGATCACGGATGAACACCACGCTCTGGTCGGGCCTGATCTTGGCCAGATTGCCCTGCTTGGAAATGTGCTGCACCAGCGCGCCGGGGTTGGCGAATTCCTTGTTGCGGAACTGGACCACAACACCCTTCGGCCCCGCGTCAAGTTTTTCGACATTGGCCTTGCGGCACAGCGCCTTGATGAAGACGATCTTGAGCAGATGCTGGACCTCGAGCGGGAGCGGCCCGAACCGGTCGATCATCTCGGCGCCAAAACCGTCGATATCGGCTACATCGGTAATATCGCCCAGGCGCCGGTAGAGCCCCAACCGCAAATGCAGATCCGGCACGTACTCTTCCGGGATCATCACCGGGGTGCCGACGGTGATCTGCGGCGACCAGCCGATGTCGACATTGCCGTCCTCGCCGCGCACTTCGGCCACCGCCTCCTCCAGCATGTGCTGGTAGAGCTCGAAACCGACTTCCTTGATGTGCCCGGATTGCTCCTCGCCGAGCAGATTGCCGGCACCGCGAATATCAAGATCGTGGCTGGCGAGCTGGAAGCCGGCGCCCAGTGTGTCGAGCGATTGCAGTACTTTCAACCGCTTGTCGGCGGTTGCCGTCAGCATCTTGTTGACCGGCAGCGTGAACAGCGCAAATGCGCGCACCTTGGAGCGCCCGACCCGGCCGCGTAGCTGGTAGAGTTGTGCCAGTCCGAACATGTCGGCCCGGTGCACGATCAGCGTGTTGGCGGTCGGCACATCGAGGCCTGATTCAACGATCGTCGTCGACAAGAGCACATCATATTGCCCGTCATAAAACGCGTTCATGATGTCGTCGAGCTCGCCGGCAGCCATCTGCCCGTGGGCCACGGCAAACTTCAGTTCGGGGACATCAGAACGCAGGAAGGCTGCGACATCCTCGAGGTCCGCCAGGCGCGGACAGACATAAAAACTCTGCCCGCCACGATAGTGTTCGCGCATCAGCGTTTCGCGCACCGTGACCGGATCAAACGGCGAGATGAAGGTTCGTACCGCCATCCGGTCGACCGGCGGTGTGGTGATTAGCGAGAGCTCCCTCACCCCGGTCATTGCCAGCTGCAGGGTGCGCGGGATCGGTGTTGCCGACAGCGTCAGCACGTGCACGTCGCTTTTCAGCTCCTTCAGCCGCTCCTTGTGCTTGACCCCGAAGTGCTGCTCCTCATCGATGATCAGCAGCCCCAGATTGGCAAAGGTAACCGAGGATCCAAGCAGCGCGTGGGTGCCGACGACAATATCGGTCTTGCCCGACATCAGTTCCGCCTTGGTCAAAGCCAGTTCCTTGGCGCCGACCAGCCGCGAGGCCTGGGCGATGCGAACAGGGTAGCCGCGCAGGCGGTCGGTAAAGGTCTTGAAATGTTGCCGTGCCAACAGCGTGGTCGGCACCACCACCGCCACCTGAACCCCGTTCATGGCGGCGATGAAGGCCGCGCGCAACGCCACTTCGGTCTTGCCGAAGCCGACATCGCCGCAAATCAGCCTGTCCATCGGCTGGCCCGCAGCCAGATCGTCGCGCACCCGCTCGATCGCCGCCATCTGGTCCTCTGTCTCGTCATAGGGGAAGCGGGCCGAAAATTCGTCGTAAAGCCCCTCTGGTGTGGCAAGTGCGGGGGCCGCGCGCATGTGCCGCTCTGCGGCAATGCGGATCAGCCCCTCGGCCATGTCGAGCAACCGCTTTTTCAGCTTGGCCTTGCGTGACTGCCAGGCAAGGCCGCCCAGCCTGTCGAGCTGCACCTGGGCACTGTCGGATCCGTAGCGGGTCAACAACTCGATGTTTTCGACCGGCAGGAACAGTTTGGCGTCGCTGGCGTAATGCAGTTCTAGGCAGGCGTGCGGCGCCCCGGCCGCCTCAATCGTGCGCAAGCCGACGAACTGGCCGATGCCGTGTTCGGCATGCACCACGTAATCACCCTCGTCGAGCCCGGAGACTTCGGAGATGTAGTCGGCGCCACGGCGCTTGCGCTTGGCGCGCCGCACCAGCCGGTCGCCGAGCACATCCTGTTCACCGATGACGACGAGATCATCGATCTCGTAGCCGCCTTCGATGGCAAGCACGGCTGCTGCGGCTTCGCCGGGCTTGAGCCGGTTCAGTTCGGCATGGTTGTGGATCCGGACTACCCGCTTGAGCCCGTGCTCCTCAGTCACCTGCAGCAACCGGTCGAGCGAGCCTTCGGTCCAGGCGGTGATCAGGACCTTGTGTCCCTGCTCGCGTTTTTTGCCGACATGGTCGACCAGCTTGGCAAACAGGTTGACGCGCTCACCTTCGGGCGACTTGTCGGCTTCGGCGTCCTTGGCCCAGCGCGGGCCGGTGGCGGTGGCAAGTTCGATGACGCGGCGCGCCGCTGTCTCGGGTTCGTTGAATGGGGTGAGCCGTATGGAATTGAGCTGATCGAGCCGCGCCAGCAGATCGGGTGTGTCGAGATAGAGCTGGTCCGGTTCGATCGCCTTGTAGGGCGTCGCCTGCACGCCCCTGTCCTTTTCGATCGATTGCGCGGCAAGCCGTGCCTCGTAGTGATCGACGATCTGCGCCCGGCGCTCACTTGCGGCCTCGGCCAGCATATGGTCGCCCGATATCCGCAGTCCGGTGAGATAATCGAACACGGTTGCCATTTCGTCATGAAACAGCGGCAGCCAATGCTCCATGCCGGGATAACGCCGGCCTTCGGAGATCGCCACATAGAGCGCATCGTCACGGTTCGCGGCACCAAACTTGGCAAGATAATTGCGGCGAAACCGGCTGATGGTCTCGGGCTCCAGCGTCACCTCGCTCATGGCGTTGAGCGAGAATTCCTTGGCCGTTGTGGTGGTACGCTGCGAGGCCGGGTCGAAATGACGAATGCTTTCAAGCGTGTCGCCGAAGAAATCGAGCCGCACCGGTTCGTCGGCGCCGGGGACGAAGACATCGAGAATACCGCCGCGGACGGCAAATTCGCCAACCTCGCGGACCGTATCCATACGCTCGAACCCCTGTTGCGCCAGGCGTCCGGCGAGATCTTCCATTTTCAGCCTGTGGCCAGCCCGCGCCGACAGTCCCAGGCTTGAAACCACAGATTTGGGTGGCACCCGCTGCAACATCGCATTGACGGTAACCAGCACGATCGCCGGATGCGGCGCCTCGGCAAATTGCGCGAGCGCCGACAGCGCTGCCAGCCTGCGGGCCGAAACATCAGCGCCCGGCGACACCCGGTCATAGGGAAGGCAATCCCAACCCGGCAGCGTCAGCACCGGAATGTCGGGCGCGAAAAACGCCAGGTTCTGCTCGAGATCGGCCATCCGCTGGCCATCCGAGATGATATGCGCAAGCGGTCCGGCGGCGCGCGCAATCTCGGCCAGCGCCAGCGCTTCCATGCCTTGGCGTACACCCGACAGCGTGACCGGCGTCGCCGCGTTGGCGATCTTGTCAACCGGAATGAGTGATTTCATGATGCAGGCGCCTGCCCTTCGGAAGCGTCAACGCGCGGTCCGAAATCCGGCACATAGGCGCGCATACGCTCAAACAGCGGTAGCCGGAACTGCTCCGGCGTCTCCGCTTCGCCAGTCACCCATTTCAGGATGTCGGCGTCTTCTTCGGCCATGATCAGTTCCAACTGGTCAAGTTCGGTCTTGTCCAGCGTACCAATCTCAGCGTCCGCGAAGCCGCCGATGACCAGATCCATTTCACGGATACCGCGGCGCCATGCCCGCACCAGGATGCGGCGACGTCTTGGATCAAGGTCGGCGCTCGAACGTGTTGTTCCGGTCATGGATCAGCCTTTTTTGGTTATCCGGTTTCCATATCCTGTCGCTGCGCAATTGTCAGCCTTGCCTTTGGTTCAAAATTACCGTTCTTCTCATGCCATGCGACCGCTCGATCTCGATCCCCTGTTCAAACCCGTTTCAAGCCTGCCCGGAATCGGCCCCAAACTTGCCGAAGCATTGGCGCGCGTGACCGGCCGAGACGGCCCGGACGATACCCGCGCGCTGGATCTGCTGCTGTTGCCGCCGCACGGGTTGATCGACCGCGCCATGCGTTCGGGAATTACCGAATCTCCCGAAGGCGTTATTGCCACGCTTAAAGTTCGCGTCGATCGCCATCAACCTTCGCCGCCCGGCCGCAGATCCGCGCCCTACCGGGTCTATGTGCATGATGAGACGGGCGAATTGGCGCTGACCTTTTTCCATGCCAAGCAGGCATGGCTCGAAAAACTGTTGCCCGTGGGGGAAACCGTGCTGGTCAGCGGCAAGGTCGAATGGTTCAACGGCAGGCCTTCCATGGTTCATCCCGATCATATCGTCGGGGAGGCCGACGCCGCCAGCCTGCCGCTGATCGAGCCGGTCTATCCGCTGACCGCCGGCCTGTCGCCAAAAGTGCTGCGCCGGTCAATCGAGGCCAGTCTCGACTTGTTGCCGGAGCTGCCCGAATGGGCCGATCCGCACCTGGTGACAAAGAACAATTTTCCCGGGTTTGCCGAAGCTGTCAGGCACCTTCATTATCCGCAAAGCGCGGTCGATATCGAGCCGCAGACCCCTGTACGGCGGCGACTTGCCTATGACGAATTGCTGGCCGGGCAATTATCCCTGGCGTTGGTCCGCCAAACCCTGCGCAGGCTGCCGGGTCATCCGGTCAAGGCCGAAGGACGACTGCGCCAAGCGGTGCTTGATGCCCTGCCGTTCTCGCTGACTGGAAGTCAGCAGACCGCGGTCACGGAAATTCTCACCGACATGGCCGGCTCGGACCGCATGCTGCGCTTGCTGCAAGGCGATGTCGGCTCCGGCAAGACCGCCGTCGCCATGCTGGCCATGAGCGATGCGGTCGAGGCCGGCGGCCAGGCAGTGCTGATGGCGCCCACCGAAATTCTGGCCCGGCAGCATTTTGCAACCATCGAGAAAATGGCCGAAGCAGCAGGCATCAACGTCGTGGTGCTGACGGCGCGGGCCAAGGGCCGTGAACGCACAGAATTGCTGGAGCAGATCGCCAGCGGCGCCGCGCAAATAGTCATTGGCACCCATGCGCTGTTTCAGGAATCGGTGGTTTACGCCAATCTCACCCTCGCCGTGGTTGACGAGCAACACCGTTTCGGCGTGCATCAGCGGCTGCGGCTGACCGCCAAGGGCACCGCACCGCACATGCTGGTCATGACCGCCACGCCGATTCCGCGCACCCTGGTGTTGTCTGCCTTTGGCGACATGGATGTTTCCAAACTGACGGAAAAACCCGCTGGCCGGCAGCCGATCACCACGGTCACCATTCCCGGTGAGCGCATCGAGGAGATCGTGGCGCGGCTAAAAAGGGCACTGTTGGACGGCAAGAAGGCCTACTGGATCTGCCCGCTGGTCGAGGATTCCGATGAGAGCGATCTGATGTCGGTCGAAACCCGCCATGCTAGCCTTGCCGAAGCGCTTGGCCCGGACCTGGAGCCGCTGGTGGCGCTGGTTCACGGCCGCATGAGCCCTGCGGAAAAAGACCAGGCAATGAGCGCCTTCAAGGCAGGGCAAACCCGGTTGCTTGTCGCCACAACGGTGATCGAGGTCGGGGTCGACGTCCCCGACGCCACCATCATGGTGATCGAACATGCTGAACGTTTCGGCCTTGCCCAATTGCACCAGTTGCGCGGTCGGGTCGGGCGAGGCGAAGGCGCATCAAGCTGCATCCTGCTTTACCACGGACCGCTTGGCGACACAGCAGGTGCCCGTCTGCAGGTGCTGCGCGAGACCGAGGACGGATTTCGCATAGCCGAAGAGGATCTCAAATTGCGGGGTGAAGGCGAGGTGCTCGGCACACGTCAATCCGGTCTGCCAGGCTTCAGGCTCGCCAATCTGGCCGTTCATGCTGACCTGCTCGAAATCGCCCGCACCGACGCCCGTAACGTGCTGGAACAGGATCCGACGCTCTCGGGCCCCCGCGGCGACGCACTCAGGATGTTGCTCTATCTGATGCGGCGCGACGAGGCGATCCGTTTCCTCAGAGCCGGCTGAGCCAAGTCAGCTACCGTTTGCTCCGGTTTCAGGCGGCGTTTTGGTCTTGTTGTCAGGCTTTGACTTGATCGGCAGCGTTTTGGGAAAGTCCGGCGATACCAGTCCTGCCGAAATCACCATCTTGGCCGCCTCTTCGACGCTCATGTCGAGAATCAGTACGTCCTCGCGCGGCACGAACAGCAAGAAACCCGATGTCGGGTTGGGCGTGGTCGGCAGGAATACCGACATCGATTCCCCGACCGGCAACCGTTCCCTGACTTCGCCCCTGGTGTCGGTGGCAATGAAGACGATCGACCACAGGCCCTGGCGCGGATACTGGATCAGCCCGGCCTGCTTGAACGACCCGCTCTGCTCGGCGAGAACCGTCTGGAAAATCTGCTTGAGTCCCTTATAGAGACTGCGCACCAGCGGCATCCTGTCGAGCAGCATTTCGCCAACGGAAATGACGGAACGACCTACCAGATTGGCCGTCAGGAACCCGATCAGGGTGATCAGGAACAGCGCCATCAGCAGCCCGAAACCAGGGACCGTGAACGGCAGGTAGTAATCCGGATTGTAGACCAGCGGAATATAGGGTTTCACCCAGCCGTCGACCCACAGGATGAACGACCAGGTGAGGTAGGCGGTAATGGCGATCGGCGCCACGATGATCATGCCGGTAAGGAAATATGTCCTCAGCCGCATTCCCGGGCCCTGCCGCTTCGGCTTGTCAGTCATCGTCAATCACATCCCTCTATCCCGACGCGCAATGACGCATTCGTCGCCAATATATAGGGATCGCCTGCCCGCTTCGGCAAGCACAGTTCGGCGAAGACTTATTCGACGGTAACGGATTTGGCGAGATTGCGCGGCTGGTCGACATCGGTGCCCATGAAAACTGCGGTGTGATAGGCGATCAATTGGATCGGCAGCGCGTAGAGGATCGGCGCAACGATCTCGTCGACAACCGGCAACACGATCGTCGCCATGGTCTCAAGTGTGGTGGCCGCCGCGCCCCTCTCATCCGTGATAAGGATGATCTGGCCACCGCGGGCGGCGACTTCCTGCATGTTCGAGATGGTTTTCTCGAAATGCCGGTCATGTGGGGCGATCACGATCACCGGCATGTTCTCGTCAATCAGCGCGATCGGGCCGTGTTTGAGTTCGCCCGCCGCATAGCCTTCCGCATGAATATAGGAAATTTCCTTCAGTTTGAGCGCCCCCTCGAGCGCCAGCGGATAGCTGGTGCCGCGGCCAAGATAGAGCACGTCCTTGAACCGCGAGAGTTCCCGCGACAACGTCTCGATCCGCGCCTGTACTGAATTGAAAACTTCGTTGCACAATCGCGGCAGCTCGACCAGTGCCTGCACCATTGTAGCTTCATCGTCGTTTGAAAGCGTGCCACGGGCGCGCCCGGCGATCATCGCCAGCGCCGCCAGCACCGAAAGCTGGCAGGTGAAGGCTTTGGTCGAGGCAACGCCGATCTCCGGCCCGGCAAGCGTCGGGAACACGGCATTGGATTCGCGGGCAATCGTCGATTCGCGGACATTGACCACGGCACCGATCGTTAGCCCGTTGTCGCGGCAATAACGCAGCGACGCCAGTGTATCGGCGGTTTCGCCCGATTGCGAAATGAACAGCGCCGCCATATTGCCCGACAGCGGAATTTCGCGATAACGGAATTCTGAAGCGACATCGATTTCGACCGGCAGCCGGGCGAAGCGCTCAAACCAGTACTTGCCGATCAATCCGGCGTAGTAGGCAGTGCCGCAGGCCGACATCGCCAACCGGTCGAGATGGGCAAAGTCGATCTGGCTGCTGTCGAGTTTTACGCGGCCCTCGGCGAAGTCAATGTAGTGGCTGAGCGTGTGGGAGACTACTTCCGGCTGCTCGTAGATCTCCTTTTCCATGAAATGGCGGTGGTTGCCCTTGTCGACCACATAGATGCCGCCCTGAGAAATCTGGCTCTGCCGCTCGACCAGAGCGCCATCATGGTCATAGATTTCAGCACCGTCGCAGGTAATAACGGTCCAGTCGCCGTCATGAAGATAGGTGATCTTGTCGGTAAACGGCGCCAGGGCAATCGCGTCGGAACCCAGAAACATCTCGCCATCACCGTGTCCGATCGCCAGCGGTGGCCCAGAGCGCGCGCCCAGGATCATGTCCGGCTGGTCTTCAAACAGCACCGCCAGCGCATAGGCGCCCTCTAACCGGCCCAGCGTTTTCTGCATGGCCTCGCGCGGTGTCAGGCCTTCGGTGCGGTAGGCCGTAAGCAATTGCGCCACCACTTCGGTGTCGGTCTGACTGCTGAAAACCGCGCCATTGGCGATCAATTCAGCTCTGAGCGGCGTGAAATTCTCGATAATCCCATTGTGCACCACAGCAACGCCCAGGCTGAAATGCGGGTGTGCATTGGCTTCGGTTGGTGCGCCATGCGTCGCCCAACGGGTGTGCCCGATGCCGACATGCCCTGCCAGCGGCTGCCCGATGAGTTTGGTGTCGAGATTGATCAGCTTGCCTTCGGCGCGGCGGCGCTCAAGCTTGCCGTCGTGGATGGTGGCGACGCCGGCTGAATCATAGCCGCGGTATTCGAGCCGTTTCAGCGCGTCCACCAGCAGTGGGGCGACTTGGCGCTTCCCAACGATCCCGACTATGCCACACATATGATTCTCCCGATTGAGGTGATGGCCAAGGTCTTACGCAGCCCGACCGCCTGGCGCCAGTAGCGCTTGCCAGGCCATCCGCTCAATTTTGGTGACACGGCGTAACCCGTTTCATCTGCGCGTTCAGGTCTTTGCATTATTTTTCCGCGCCTTGAACGCAGCAATCTTGTCGCGCAGCACACGCGCCCGCCCCGGCTTGTTCTCCTGCCGCGCCCGCGCAATCGCCAACGCATCCTCCGGCACATCCTCGGTTACCACGCTGCCGGAGCCGACATAGGCACCGTTTCCGATCTTTATCGGCGCCACCAAAGAAGAATTCGAGCCGATGAAGCTGCCTTCGCCAATTTCCGTCAGGTGTTTGTTCAACCCATCATAATTGCAGGTGATCGTGCCTGCGCCGATATTGGCGCCAGCACCGATCACGGCATCGCCGATATAAGTCAGGTGATTGACCTTGGCCCCTGCCCCGACCTTCGCCTTCTTGATCTCGCAGAAGTTTCCGACCTTGGCTCGTTCGGCAAGCTCGGTCCCCGGACGCAGACGGGCAAAGGGACCAATCATTGCCCCTTCACCGACAACAGCGCCTTCAAGGTGACTAAACGCGTGGATGGTGGCACCGGCGCCAACGGTTACACCAGGACCGAACCAGACATTAGGCTCGACGGTCACGTCTGTGCCGAACTTGGTGTCGTGAGACAAAAACACGCTGCCGGGATCAATCATCGAAACGCCAGCCATCATCGCTCCATGCCGCGCCCGCGCCTGCCAGACCTGTTCGATATCAGCCAGTTCTGCACGAGTGTTGCAGCCCATCATGTCCGCCTCGGGGGCTTCGATGGCAACACATTTGAGGTCGCGCGCTCGGGCAATTTCCACAATATCGGTCAGATAGAACTCGCCCTTGGCGTTGTCATTGCCGATCGCCTCGAGCAGGCTGATCGCTTCGCGGCCGGAAAAGGTGATGATACCGCCATTGCAGAAATCGATCGCGCGTTCCTCGGCAGTCGCGTCCTTGTGCTCGCGAATGGCCACCAGTGCGCCATCGCGCTCGATCAGGCGCCCGTAGCCGGTCGGGTCAGCCGCGCGGAAGCCGAGAACAACCACGTCGGCGCCATTGCCGCGCTCGGTAATTGCGGCCTTCAGGCTTCCCGGGTCGATCAGCGGTGCGTCGCCATAGAGCACCACGACATCGTCAAACCCCTCGGCAATGATATCGCGCGCCATCAGCACCGCGTGACCAGTGCCCTTGCGTTCGGTCTGTTCGACAGCGCTCACCGGGATGTCGATCCCGTTGCTGGCAGCTTTGGTGACGGCTTCGGCGTCGCGCCCCACCACCAGCGCAACCTTGTCGACGCCGGCAGCCGCCGCCGCGTGGGTGACATGCGCGATCAACGGCAGATTGCCGACCGTGTGCAACACCTTGGACTTGGATGATTTCATCCGTGTTGCATCACCCGCCGCAAGTACGACGGCTAGACATGTCCGGGCCATTCAACACCTCTTCTTCGATTAGCGCTCATGCACTTAGCTGCGGCGATAGCATCGCAACAGGAAAAATTCTCTTTCCCCAATACACCGTCCTGATATGCAAGCACCATGACCACTGCAATGACACAGACCAAAATTTCTTTCATCACGCGGTATTTTCCGCTCACAGTGATGCTTCTCACACCGCTGTTCTTTTCCTCGAACCTCATTTTCGGCCGCGCGGCAATCTCGCAGGTTGCGCCGTTCACGCTGGCATTCTTGCGCTGGACTGCTGCGGCGATCGTTCTGGCGCCGTTTGTCTGGATGGCGCGTGATCGTGTCCGCGTTTATCTCGCCAACGAGCCGGTCCAGTGGCTGACCATGGGTTTCCTTGGCATGTGGCTTTGTGGTGCAGGCGTCTATTATGCGCTGGAATTTACCACGGCCACCAACGGCACGCTGATTTACACCACTTCGCCGCTGATGGTTATCCTGATCGAAAGGCTGTTTTTCGGGCGCGCCACACGCTGGCGTGAATTGCTTGGGATCACTGTCGGATTTTTGGGCGTGGCGATTATCGTCCTCAATGGAGATCTGGTCGGGCTTGCTGACTTCTCCCCCAACCGTGGCGATCTGATGTTCATTGCCGCCGCGTTTGCCTGGGCGCTTTATTCCGTGCTGCTCAAGGGCCGTCGCACCGCCGGTCTGCCAGTCTCGGCGCTGTTTGGAGCCATCACCGTTGCTGGAGCGCTACTCCTTGCGCCTTTCGCCCTTTGGGAGTGGGGCAACGACGCGCAGATGCCGGTCACCACTTCGGCATGGAGCAGCATCGCTGGTATTGTGGTGTTTTCATCACTCTTGGCATTTTCCGGGTACCAGTATGGCGTCGCCCGTCTCGGCGCCTCGACCGCCAGCGTGTTTATGTATCTGTTGCCAGTCTATGGCGTTGGCCTCGCCGTGCTGGTGCTGGGTGAACCCTTCCACAGCTATCATGCCGTTGGCATTGCAACCGTACTCGGCGGGCTGGTGTTGGCCACCGCACCCGGCGGTCGCCGCTGAGGTCTGGCAAGTGTCGCCAGGTTCAGCCGATTCGCCCAAGCGCCGGAAAAGTTTCGAGCATCCAATAGGACATGGTTGCCATGCCACCGGTGAGAAACAGCAGGCCGGTCAGCACCAGCAACCCGCCGGTGATTTTTTCGACCGTGCCGAGATGCCTGCGGAATTTGTGCGCAAACCGCATGAACCGTTCGGAAAACAGCGCCGCGATCCAGAATGGCACTGCCAGCCCGACCGAATAGGCCGCCAGCAGCAGCGCGCCTGAACTGACCGTGTCGCGGGAGGCCGCCACACCCAGCACCGCGCCCAGTACCGGGCCGATGCACGGGGTCCAGCCAAAGGCGAAAGCCAAGCCCATGACATAGGCGCCCGATAGGGTCGCGGGTTTGCCGCCACCTGAAAACCGCGCTTCCCGCGCCAGAAAACCGATCTTGAACAGCCCCAGGAAATGCAGGCCCATGATGATGATGATCACGCCGCCGATCTGCGCCAGCAGCTCGATGTTCTGACGCAAGATGCCGCCGATTGATGATGCCCCCGCGCCAAGCGCCACGAACACGGTGGCAAAGCCGAGCGTGAAAAACAACGACGCGTAAAACACCGCGCGGCGGGTCTCCGAGATTCGGGCATTGGCGCCTGCACCGCGAAAATCCTCCACAGAGACGCCTGCCATGTAGCACAGATAGGGCGGCACAAGCGGCAACACGCAGGGCGAAAGAAACGATAACGCACCGGCAAGCAGAACGGTGAGAAGCGGAATGTCGGCAATGGTCACGACGGGCTGGATCCTCGTTCAAGACAGTGGCGACCCGGAAACGGTCGCGTTTGACAAAAATGCGTCGATAGAACGCCGCTGATCGGCCCCCTGTTTAGCCCCGACACTAATGCGGCGCCAGTCACGTTTTCGAGCGTGCGGCGTCATGACAGCCCAACCGCAACGTGGCGATAACGACCACTCGATCAACCTCTGTCCAGCCTCAACACGTACGTTCGGGAGACCGCAGAAAAAACCGTCTTGGCGAGACCGTTTTGCTGTTGACCATGGCCGGATGCCTGCCTATGTTCCGCGCCACTCACGCCAGTCGCAATCCACTGCGGTCCGGGCTTGGGAGCGCGTAGCTCAGCTGGTAGAGCAACTGACTTTTAATCAGTAGGTCTCGGGTTCGAACCCCGACGCGCTCACCATTGAAAACTTCCAGATAATCTAATCAAAGCAATGAAATTCTGGTCACGGCAGATTCGCGTACATGATCAGAATCCAAACAAAGGTCACGCCGAATTGCTTGGCAACGGTTCCATCGCGATCATTTTCGATTGCCACACTGGTGACGAGGCCACTCTCAAAGCCAGACGAGACACCTCTGCAACAACATGCTAGGGCAATTCAATGATCGTCAAACTGCTTTGCTACAACATTCAGGCCTGTATTGGGAGCCGGCACTATAGTGATTATCTGTTCGGAATAAGAAACCAGGTTGCGCACAGCCCGGCGAAAGACAGAACGTTGAAAAAGATAGGCCGGTTCATTTCCGGCTTCGATATCGTGTGTCTCCAGGAACTGGATTTAGGCGGAAGACGGGGCGGTTTTTCATCCCAGTATGACGCGTTGAAGGCTGTGTCCGGTTTCCAGTTTGGCGTGTCACAAACAACAAGGGTAATCCCCGGGATTTCCCAACACGGCAACGCAATTTTTTCCCGCTTTCCGATCGATGATGTCGAAAAACATCAATTGCCCGGCAGGATGAAAGGGCGCGGTCTTTTGGTATGCAAAATACAAGATCATACAATTGCCAACACCCATCTAAGCCTCAATGCCAAAATGCAGGTTAGGCAATTGGAGCTGATCAAAGAAGTTTTGCAGGGGCAGAAAAACGCGGTCTTGGCAGGCGACTTCAATTGCCGTTCGGCCCGCTCATGGATACGGGATTTTACCAAAACGTCCGAATTGAATATAATTACCGGGAATTCGACGAACACTTACCCTTCGTGGAAACCTAATTCTGACATCGATCATATCTTTGTATCAAAATCGATTAAACACCATGGAGTCGAAGTTTTAAATGTGCGTCTTTCCGACCATTTGCCTGTAAAGGCAGAGTTAGAGTTGCAGGAAAAATAGAAACGTTCTTCGAAATATAAAAATTACAATAGTGGTGATGCGAGGCGCGCGAGATTTACCATTAATCTAAACAGGAGTGGGCGAGCAGCAAGGTGTCCAGTGGACATCGGCGCACTTAGTTCGAAATCCCTCTCCAGCATTGTCTTTATCTGCTGCCCAAATTCTTTGTCCACGACGATCAAAGTGGCTTCAAAGTTGAGACAAAACGAGCGATTATCCATATTTCCTGATCCCACAGAAGAAAATTGATCGTCAATCAACATAACTTTCTGATGCATGAAGCCAGGTTGGTATTGATTGACCATTGCCCCATTGGTCAGTGCACGGTCTATCCAGGCATGAACTGCCAGTCCAACAAGCCAGTGGTCACTGGTTTCCGGCACAAGCAACCGAACCTCGATCCCTCGCATGACCGCCAATTGGAGGGCGGTTAGGACCTCTTCGTCCGGCACAAAATAGGGTGTCGCAATCCAGATCGATTCCCGTGCTGCATTTATCGCCTGAACCACAAACAGCTTGAACGTATCATTCTTGTCTGCCGGTCCCGTGGCCAAGAATAAGGCGGTTCTTTCGTCATCTTGTATCGTCGGTACCGACCAATCGAGATTGAGCTGTTCACCGGTTGCCCAGTGCCAATCTTCCAGAAAGGAGAATTGTGCGGCTTTTACTGTTGGGCCGGTAAATCGAAGATGGGTATCTCGCCATCTTTGGTGCCTTTTTGATTTGCCCAGATACTCGTCACCAATGTTCAGCCCTCCGGCAAACGCAGTTTGAGCATCAAACACCGATATCTTTCGATGGTTCCTGAAATTTATTTGGAAGCGTTTCCCCATCCTGGTTGCACTTCCAAACGGGGAAACAAGTATTCCAGCTTTTCTAAGTCGATCAAAATATACCGCAGGAGTGCTGTTGCAACCTATTTCGTCATAGAGTAACCGAATTTCAACGCCTCGTTTTGCCGCGCTGATCAGGTGTTGGGCAAACTTACTACCTACCTCGTCATCATTTATTATATAGAATTGCATCAATATGCTTTGTGCCGATTGATCTATTGATCGGAAAAGAGCCCCGTAGGTTTCTTCAGCATCGACCAACAGGTCAACTTCATTACCTCTGGTGAACGGAAATCTCGCAAGTTTTTCGATAACCTGCATTGCTCCCAGATCGGTTTTCGTGAGTTGCAAAGTGGCGGGAAGCAGGTCGCTGTTTATTGGCGCTTTAGCTAATTGTATGCGAAACTTTTTGACGTAACCGCTGAAACGCCATCCGCCGAAAACGATAAATAGCGGGACAGATATGAACGGCATCGCGACCAGGGCGACCGTCCAGGCCACAGCGCCTTGACTACTGCGCTCTTGCGATATCGCAACAAGCGCAAAAACCACGCCAACGGCATAGACCAGCGGCACCACAATCAACGAAAATATGTTCAAGCTGATCGCCATCTTTTTGCCCTACCAGTTTCTCTCGTTGTAGCACAGGTTCGATTTTTAAACCCTGAAGCCGGACAAGGGATACGGGTTGCCCTCTCCTCCGCCCATCTGGAGGATTCGTCGGTGTGTGCTCTGAGACCGTAGTTTGGACCGCTGGATGCCTGATTTTGCCGGCTCTGGTCACAGCAACTGATTGGTGGTGCCACCGGAATCATGCAGTGGAATCGGGACGTTGTATCCGATTGCTGAATGAAACCGATACTCCGTTTTTTCTCGCGAATTCGCAAGGGTCAGGCCCCAGTACGGGTTTAAACATTCGGCCCGTATGTGGCGGTTGTCATTGCACGGCCAATGACTGCGCGAGGAGAGCGGTGGCTTGCCGCGTCACGGCAAACCGTCGGTCTGGGCCAGGCGTTCACGCAAATAGTCGCGCAGCACGACAGCCTGATTATACTCCCTGTCCCGGGCGGCAAAGAGCAGTGTCACCGGACCTTTTCGACACCAGTCGAGAAGGCGCTCGATGGGCTCTGGGTTTGCGTCCAGTTCTGTCAAATAGCGGCTGCGGAACGTCTCCCACTTCGCAGGGTCATGGGCAAACCAGCGCCGCAGGTCATTGCTTGGCGCGCTCTCCCGGATCCAGTCGTCAAGTTTGGCATCAACTTTCGAAACACCGCGTGGCCACAGGCGATCAACCAGAATCCGGGCGCCCTTCGTTTGGGCAGCATCGTCATGGATGCGCGCGATCTCGAGGTCCGGCGTCTGGCTCATGGTGTTTGCTCATGCCCCATCTCATCCAACGCCAACGCCGAATGGGCATAGGCGCCGCCGGCCCGCATTTCGGCGGCGACCCAGATCGCTTCCATGATCTCGGCTTCGCTCGCCTTGTGGCGCAGTGCCGCCTTGGTGTGGCCCTTGATGCAATAGGGGCATTGGGTGACGTGAGCGACGGCGACAGCGATCAGTTGCTTGGTCTTGGCATCCAGCGCGCCCTCGGCGAAAACCGCCTGGCTGAAAGCCTTGAACGCCTTGTCCGCTTCTGGCGTCAGTTCCTTGCGACGCTTTGCCGCCGCAGCGGTGTTGGTGGGATAAAGTAGATCAGACATGTGCGTTTCTCCTGTATTATCTAAGTGGTAGCCAAAATGCATGATGTTCTCGTCGAGCGGTGGACTCTCTTTTATCTGGAGTACCTGCAGAGTTTTGCCCGCAGCCCGTCGCGGGCATTCACCAGACAGAGCGGCTTGAGCTTCTGATCAAGGATGGCGGCGTTTTGGAAGCCGCGGGTCTTCTCCATACCCAAAGGTCGTGTATCCGATCATCGCCATGCGCAGGAGCCGAATACGGAGCACCGCGCTTCGATCACTGACACGGTGTCGGGCGGCTGTTACAGCTGCCTGCTATCCGGGTTAATCGTGGGTGGACGACTGCTTTCAGATACAATTGCCCGCTGCAAAAGCGCAGTGTTCGGGTCGGCGCACGGCAGACGCCTGGCATCGTCGGCAGAACTTGTTCGCCTGGTATCAACGCTTTTGCGTCCGCACGGACACCCAGACTGGAATTACAGTCAACGTCCGTTGACCGCCTTGCGGGCAGTTCCATCCGGCGGATATCAGATGCCCTCCTCCACAATGTTTTGGTCCTCGACGCCGAGCTCGTGCAGCGCTTCACGCACCGCATCCATCATCGGCGGCGGACCGCAGAGATAGCAGCGGCTGCCGGGCTCGACGAACCGGCGCAAGTAGTCCCGGTCAAGCCTTTGCTGCGGCACGCTGGCACCCGGTTGATCCACGACGAAGGCGGTCTTCAGACCCTTCATGGCCTCGAATTTTTCACGCCAGATGATGTCGGCTTCGGTCTTGTTAGCGAAGACCAGGGTCGAGCCTGCAAGTGTTCCGTGTTCGTGCAATCTCTGGCGCAACACCGCAATCATTGGTGTGATCCCTGCCCCGCCGGCAATGAACACGCCCGGCCCCTGATCGGAGATCGCGCCGAACGGCTCCTTGATCAGCACATCTTCGCCCGCCTTCAACGCGCCGATCTGTTCGGTCATGCCGTGGTGGTCGGGATAGGACTTGATGACGAATTCCAGTGTTGGCTCGTGGGGTAAACTAACGGGTGTAAAGGGGCGCCCCTCATCCTCCCAGCCCGGTTTGAGCAGATACAGATCCACCCCTTGGCCGGGGCTGTATTGGAACCCTTCGGGCCGATCGAAAACCAGATGATATGTATCATGCGTGACGGGTTCGATGCGCTTCAGCGTCATTCGATAATTCATGGAGAACCTCCTAGCTAGTCAACGCGATCAGCAGCACTGCGACGACGCCGACCGTGGCGCCGGCAATGCAGGCAAGCTGAATGAGGACAACGGCGAGAAAACGCGCGCGGGAATGGATGTAGTCCTCGGCTACAACCCTAAGCCCCAGCGCCGCATGGTAAAATGCAGCAATCAGCAGCAACACCATCAACATGGCGTTCAGCGGCGACCCGAGCCAGATCGTCAGCGCCGCATGATCCGCGGCCGCGCCGCTGCGAAGCGCCACCACCAGCCACAGCGCTAGTGGAACCAATGCAATAGCCGAGGTTCGCTGCGCCGCCCAATGGCCAACGCCATGACCGGCAGCCCCAAGCCCACGGGCAAGATTGGAGGGTGTGATGCGACGCACCATCATACCAGCCACCACCCCCAAAGTGCGATTGTCAGCAAAAGGCTCGCCGCCATCACCGCCCATCCGCCCACATATATGGAACGTAGTTCAAAGCCATGAACGCTGTCCCAGACCAGATGTCGGATGCCGTTGCAGAGGTGATAAAAGAACGCCAGTGTGAATAAAAACAGCAGGACCCGCCCAGGCAGTGACAGAATGAGTGAATGCATCGCCGAGAATGCGTCGGGACCCGCAACGCCTGCCAATAACCATAGGACGAGACCGAAGGCGCCAAGGCTCAACCCTACACCTGACAACCGGTGTCCGAACGACATGACCGAGGTAAGTTGCGGCCGGTAGTTCTGCATGTTGGGCGATTTCGGGCGGGGATGGGTCATCTCGGTCTTTCCATCAACCTTGCCGGTCCAGCATCATCCGCTTTATCTCGGCGATGGCTTTGCCGGGGTTTAGCCCGCGCGGACAAGTACGGGTACAGTTCAGGATCGTGTGACAACGGTAAAGCCTGAAGGGATCTTCCAGCATATCGAGCCGTTCGCCGCGCGCCTCGTCGCGGCTGTCGGCCAACCAGCGCCATGCCTGTAGCAAACTGGCAGGGCCGAGGAACCGATCACCGTTCCACCAATGACTGGGACAGCCCGAGGTGCAGCAGAAGCACATGATGCATTCGTAATAGCCGTCGAGCGCCGCACGTTCTTCGATCGATTGCAGACGTTCGCGTTCCGGCACCGGACTGTCAGCGTGCAGCCACGGTTCGATCGTCTCGTACTGTGCGAACAGGTGGGCCTGGTCAGCCACCAAATCTTTCATCACCGGCAGATTGGCCAGCGGATAGATTGTCGCCGGTTCGGCCAGTTCGGTCATCGCACGGGTGCATGCGGTCCAGTTGGTGCCGTCGATCGTCATCCCGCAGGACCCGCACACACCCTCCCGACAGGAGCGGCGGAAAGTAAGGGTGGGATCAACCTTTGATTTGATCCAGATGAGCGCGTCCAGCAGCATCGGCCCGCAATCATCGAGATCAACCCGAAACGTATCCATATGGGGTCCAACGTCGCTGTCGGGCGCGAACCGATAGATCCGCAAGGTCGCGACCCGTGTGGCGCCTTTTGGCGCCGGCCAGGACTTTCCCTCGACGATGCGCGAATGTGCCGAGACGCCGAGGTTGCGCGGAACTGGAAAACGCCGTGGCCACTTCAGGCGGGGTACGTCTTTGGAATTTTCGACGATCATGCCATGCCTCCAAACGTCGATAATGACTGGCGCACAAACTTTACTCCGCATCAGCCTTTCCGGCATCAGAAACAGCCGGACGGGGAATGTCGATAGTGAGGCTGAAGGGATCACTTGCGGGGAAGGTTCCTTGCAGCGCTTCATCCAGAAGTGCATCAAGACGGCTTCGGCGTGCGCTCTCTGCCGCGCTGTGGTTCACAACATTTCCGGTTTCGTTCACACTGACCTCAATTTCGCGATCAGCGGCGGAAAAGATCATGCCGGGCTTGTTGTCGCTTTCGCTCGCTCGGGACCAGCGGGTAATCGTTCCCGCACCAAGGCGCAGTTCCAGTTCATTCGTGCTGATGCCGAATGCCCTGGCAACGCCGTCCATGTCGACCTCGGTCCTGTCATCGGTAAGCAAAATCTTGATCATCGGTATTCTCCAAAATCATCAACGCGGCTTGAAAAACCGGTCAAACACAAGCACGGCATCTGCGGCCTGCCGTCGGTCCTGGCGCAAACGGTCAACGTAAAAAACCTTCCCGCGCGGTCGCGGGAATCGGGGTTTACGCAACGCCGTGGTCGCCCTGCGGACATATCAATTTCGGCGCATGGGCGTTCGGTGAGGGCAAGCCGTTGCGCAAGACTGCTTACGCCTCCACAAAATCGCTCCCCTCACACCGGTCGTGCCGCCAGTTGTAGATAACCATCAGGCCAGCATTGGTTACCGGCCGTTTCCGGGATCGATCGCCACCGTGGTCAGATGGTGTTGCGAGCTTACAAACTCCGTGGCGATCTGCCCGGGACACTACTGGGTCTGGCGTTCCCGTCAGACGCTTCACACCCTCAGACCATGCCGTTGAAGGCTGGAAGCCGCGTTGGTGCTCCTTGTTGGGTATCTTCACCATCGACTATGGCACAAATAATAAGTATTTCAATTACCATTATTAGCCACTTTAGGCACAGAGACCGGGGCGACCTTGGCAGGCAAACTGGCCTGCGGGGTGCACGCGACTCCGATGGATGGTGCTGCGGGTTGGCGTGGGGATCTACAGGTCCGGCTAGGCCAACCGGGGCAGAGTTTCCCCGCAAACTGGCTTCAATTTCCGGCTTTCCAAAGTTGAGGATTAAAGAATTTATCTCGGCAGGAACGACATAATTACAGTACCCTCATGCCCAACCAAATGGCCCACCGGGCCCAACGTCGCTCTCCAAAAAGAGACGCTGGGTTCGTCAAATGAGAATAGCCGCAGCCCGCGCGCCATTCTACCAATGGCCGATCAACAATATGCTTTTGAGACTCTCGGGAGGAGCACAGATATGAAAACTCGCACCACGACACGGTTGCTGGCTGCAGCAGGGCTTGCAATTGGCGTTTCACTGGCCGGCGTCGCGGCGTCATGGGCCGCTGATGTCACCCTCAAAGTAACCGCCCAGCTTCCGGCCTCGCATCCGACCACGTCTAATCTCATGGAATTCAAGAAGATCGTCGAGGAGAAATCCGGCGGCGAGATCGCGGTCGAAATTTACGATTCGGCGCAATTGTACAAGGACAGCGAAGTGCCGCAGGCGGTCTCCTCTGGCGCGGTCGACATGGGCACCGCCTCGCTGACGCGTTTCGCAGGCACCATTCCGGCCGTTGATTTCTTCTATGTTCCGTTCAGCCTGCCCTCGCTCGAAGCCGTCGAGAAGGCTACTGCGCCGGGCAGCGAAATCCGCAATCTGCTTGATGGCGCCATTGCCGAAACCGGCGCCAAGGTGCTGTGGTGGCAGGCCGTTGGCGGCGCCGTTGTCATGAGCAACAAGCCGGTTCACATGCCCGAAGACCTCAAGGGCATGAAGGTCCGCGTGTTCGGCAAGACCCTGGGCAATTTCGTTGAATTGCTGGGCGGCGCTCCTGCCCTGATTTCCGGGTCCGAGCAGTTCCTCGCCTATCAGCGCGGCACGGTCGATGCAGGCATGTCATCGGCAGCCGGCGTGACATCGCGCAAGATCTACGAAGTGCTTGATCACCTTACCGTCACCAACCATGCTGACGTGGAATTCGTGGTGCTGATCAACCAGGGCGTCTGGGACGGCCTCAGCGACGCCCACAAGGCAATTGTCGATGAAGCCGGCAAGCAGGTGGAAAAAAATCTTCGTGACGACGTCAACCGCAAGGAAATCGAGGCGATCGACTTCGTCAAGAACCAGACCAAGATGGAAGTCATCACCCTTGATGACGACCAGTTGGTCGCCTGGAAGGAAGCCTCTGCACCGATGATCGAACAGTACATCGAAAGCTCGGGCGATCTCGGCCGCAAGGTCGTGGAAGCCGCCAAGGCACTCCAGTAGGCTTCGGTTTCTGGCGCTGGCCCGTTTGGGCCGGCGCCCTTAACTTCAAGTCAGGGCGATCGCTCGATGTTCAGTAAAATCACCGGTTATTTCGCAATTGTCGCCAGCGCTCTTTTTGTCGCGATCGGGGTGATGATCAGTTACGAAGTGGTCATGCGCTACGTCTTCCTCGCGCCCACCAGTTGGACCGAGGAGATGGCGCGGTTCTTCCTGATCTGGGCGGTCTACATGTCGGCCGCGCACCTGCTTCACACGCGTGAACTGATTTCAATCACCGTGCTGCAGGAACGGATGTCGCCACGCTGGCGGCTGGCCAGCGAGATGCTCGCGTTGGTGTGGATTGCCGCCTTCAGCGTCGTTGCCGTCTATTATGGCGTGGTAACCGTCAATGAGAGCATCGAAGTCGGTCGCAAGACCGCCTCCATGTTGTCGGTACCGCAATGGCTCACCGAAATATCCATTCCAATCGGCTTCACACTGCTTTTCATTCAGTGCCTGATCGAGGCGAGAGCTTTGCTTCGCGACGGCCAACCGCACCGGAACGTCGACCGGAATTGGGAAGATACCATCTAGATGACCGCGTTCCTGATCATCCTTTCGCTGTTTGGTGTCCTGCTGATCGGCATACCTATCGCTTTTGCCCTTGGCGGCATGGGCGCGGTGCTGATCATCCTTGATGGTCTCAACCCGATCATCGTTACCCAGGCACTCTACAGTTCAGTCGATTCCTTCATCCTGCTGGCGGTGCCGCTGTTTCTGCTGATGTCCAACATCCTGCTCAAGGGTGGCGTCGGCCGTGACCTGTTTGCAGCCGTTCAAAGCTGGGTCGGGCACTGGCCAGGCGGGCTGGCGGTGGCAACCGTGATCTCCTGCGCCATCTTTGCCGCGATCTCCGGCAGTTCGATTGCCACCGCGGCGACGATTGCCACCGTGGCGATCCCGGAAATGACGTCGCGCGGCTACCAGCGCCCGTTCGTTCTCGGACTGCTTGCTGCCGGCGGCACGCTGGGCATCCTGATCCCGCCATCGGTACCGCTGATCGTTTATGGGGTGCTGACCGAACAAAGCATTGTTTCGCTGTTTCTGGCAGGCGTTGCCCCGGGACTGCTGCTGGCCGCACTTTTCATCGGCTTTTCAATGCTCTACGCGGCTTACACCAAAGCCTTCGATCCGCTGCCCAAGGCAAGTTGGAATGAACGCAAGCAAGCCAGCATCCGGGCCTTGCCCAGTGTCGGCCTGGCGTTGATCATCTTCATCGGTCTTTATGGTGGTGTATTCACCCCGACCGAGGCCGCCGGCGTCGGTTTCGTGCTCGCTATCATCATCACCGCTCTGATGCTCCGCACACTCACCTGGAAGCTTTTCGGCGAAGCCGTGATCGGATCAATGCGGACCACGGTAACGATCTTTCTCATTGTTGCCGGCGCCAAGATCTTTGCCAAGGCAATTACGCTGTACCGGATCCCCCACGAGATTTCCGGACTGATCATCGACAATTTCGACCAGGTCGGCTCATTCATTTTTGTTGTCTGCATCGCGCTGCTGATTCTCGGCTTCTTCCTCGAATCGCTGTCGATGCTGCTGATCGTTGTGCCTGTGCTGTTCCCCGCGCTCCTGAGCATGGGAATCGACCCGATCTGGTTCGGAATCGTGTTCATGCTGATGATCGAAATCGCGCTGATCACCCCACCTGTGGGCCTCAATCTGTTTGTGATCCAGGCCGTCGGCAAGGCCAGTCTCGGCGAAGTCACCAAGGGCGTGCTGCCGTTCCTGGCGATCATGCTGCTGACGGTCTATCTGATCTACCTGTTTCCGCAGATCGTGTTGTTCATCCCGTTCGGTTGACCCAGGTGCCACGATGCATTCGACCAGACGGGACACAGCATTCGCCAATCGAGACTTGCCGATCTGTCACCCATATCCGAGTTTCGACCAAGCCGCAGCAGCATCAGTTTCAAACTGGAGCAATGTCTGCAACCGGCTCCGGCACGGTCCCAACGGCTTGCCTGCACATGTCGCCGCTATCCTCCCAAGCGCGGCGTCTGTGCAGGTGGCCGGAAGTCCGGTCCGGCTCTTGAGACAACCAAAGTGAGACCATCGTGAGCGTCCATACGACATCCAAGAAGATCACCTCCCAGCACCTTCGCGCCCGCAAGGGCGGCGAACCGATCGTCGGGCTGACCGCCTATACCGCCTCGATGGCCAAGGCGATGGACGCAATTGTCGATTTCATTCTGGTCGGCGATTCGCTGGCGATGACGATCTATGGAGAAGACTCAACCGTGGGCGTCGATCTCGACACCATGATCCGTCACGGCAGGGCCGTGGTACGGGCCACGAGCCATGCCTGCGTGGTGGTCGATCTGCCGTTTGGCGACTATCAGGCAAGCCCCGAGCAGGCTTTCATGAGCGCCGCCCGAATCCTGCGGGAAACGGGATGTGACGCGGTCAAGCTCGAAGGCGGCATCGAAATGGCCGAAACCGTGGCGTTCCTGTCGGCCCGTGGTGTCCCGGTGATGGGCCATATTGGACTGACACCACAATCGATCAACACGATGGGTGGCTTCAAGACCCAGGGCAAGGACGAGATTGCCGTTCAGGAACTGATCGCAGCGGCAAAATCGATGGAAAATGCCGGCTGCTTCGCGCTGGTGGTTGAAGGCGTGGTTGAAACAGCTTCACAGAAGATCAACCAGGTGATGTCGATCCCCACCATCGGCATCGGCGCTTCGGTGGATTGCGATGGCCAGATTCTGGTGGTCGATGATGTCATCGGCCTGTTCGAGGATTTCAAGCCCAAATTCGTCAAGCGCTATGCGCAGGTCATGCCGACTATCCGCGAAGCCATCGAGACCTTTGCAGCCGAAGTGCGCGCACGGCAGTTCCCCTCCGCCGATCATGTTTTCGGCCGGCCCAAGGGGTAGCAAATGAACCGGATTGAGATCACCGAAGTCGGGCTGCGTGACGGATTGCAGAGCGAAAAACCGTTCTTCGCCACCGCCGACAAGATTGATCTTGGCAACCGCCTCGTCGCCGCTGGCTTGCGCAGACTGGAAGCCACCTCGTTTGTCTCGCCCAGAGCCGTGCAGCAGCTCGCCGACGCCGAGGCGGTGATCGCCGGGATCAATCCTGTCGCGGGGTTAGTGCTTGAGGCGCTGGTGCCCAATGAACGCGGCGCTGCGCGAGCCACGGCCACAAATGTCAATGTCTGGGTGGCCTTCGCATCGGCCAGCGAATCCCATTCCCTCGCCAATTCCAACGTCGACGTCGACACCGCACTGGAGCGCATCAAACCACTCGGAGAGCTGGCGAAATCGGCTGGCGCAGAACTCTATGGTTCGGTGGCAGTGGCCTATGACTGCCCGTTCGAGGGACAGGTTGAAACCGCCCAGGTGCTCAAGCTCGCAAAAGCCTATCACGCCATGGGAGTACGGGTTCTCAAGCTCGGCGACACCATCGGCTCCGCGTCACCGCGCCGGGTTCGGGAGTTGGTAACGAGCCTCAACGCCGAATTGCCGGACATGCAGCTTATTTTGCATTTTCACGACACCCGCGGCATGGGGCTCGCCAACGTCATGGCCGGTCTGGAAGCTGGTGTCAGTCGCTATGAAAGCGCCATCGGCGGTCTCGGCGGGTGCCCCTTTGCACCCGGAGCCTCGGGCAATATTTCGACCGAGGATCTGGTGCATCTACTGCATCTTGAAGGCCTGTCGACCGGTATCGATCTGTCAGCGCTGATTGCGGTCGGCAAGTCGCTTGAAACCAAGCTCGACCGCCCACTCCCCGCGCGTCTGTTGCGCTCCGAACCGGTCGGAACCCTTTATGATCTGAATGCCGCGGTTCGTGCGTCCGGCTGACCCAACCCGCCCGCGCAGCCCGCAGCCAGATAATTACGGAGAAAAGCATGAGCCTCAACGGAATTCGGGTTGTCGACCTGACACGCATTATCTCCGGTCCGTTTTGCACTCAGCTTCTCGCCGACCTGGGCGCGGATGTGATCAAGATCGAGACTATCGGCGGCGACCCGCTGCGCAATCAGGGCGCCAAGGTGAATGGCTTCAGCTGGTATTTCGCCGCCTACAATCGCAACAAGCGTTCCGTCGCCCTCGATCTCTACAGTGACGAAGGCAAGGCCATTCTCAAGCAGATCATACGTGGCGCTGATGTGCTGGTTGAAAATTATCGACCCGGAGTGCTCGACAAGATGGGTTTGTCCAAGCCTGAGTTGGAACAGCTCAATCCAAATCTGATCGTCTGCAACATCAGCGGTTTTGGCGCCAGTGGACCCTATGCGCAGCGGCCGGCCTTCGATTTCATCGCCCAAGCGCTCAGCGGTTTCATGAGCGTCAACGGCGTTGAAGACGAGCCACCGATCCGCTCGGGGCTGCCGATCAGCGATCTGGTGGCGGGCCTCTATGGCGCCTTGGGCGTGGTCTCGCGCCTGGTCGGACGCCCCGGACCCGGTGACGCGGCTTCGGGTGTTCAGAATGTAGACATCAGCCTTACCGACAGCATGGTTAGCCTGCTGAGCTACATGGCGTCCGATCATTTGGCAGTCGGTAAATCACCGGTGCGCAGCGGCAATGATCACCCGCTGGTGGCTCCTTATGGCGTATTCGAGACGGCCGACAGTCCCATTGCCGTGGCGCCGAGCAATGACGGCGTCTACGCCAAATTGCTTGCCGCGATGGACTTGCAGCATTTGCACAGCGATCCGCGGTTTTTGACCAACGCCGATCGGCTCACCAATCGCGGTGCGCTGCGCGATATCCTCGCTCCCATTTTTGCCTCGGCGCCCAGCGCACACTGGATCGAGCGTCTCAACAAGGCCGGAGTTCCTGTGGGCCCGATTCTGTCTGTGCCCGAGGTTTTCGAGGATCCCCAGATCCAACACCGCGAGATGATGATTGAGGTCGATCATGGCAACCGCGGCCCCGTGCAGATGCTGGGGTTTCCGATGAAGTTCAGCCAGGATGCTTGCGAAATCCGACATGCGGCGCCGACACTGGGCCAACATGGCTGCCAGGTGCTGACCGAAGCCGGGTTCAGCGAGGTCGAGATCGACGCATTCGCCAAAAAGGGCGTGCTGCGGCAAGAATGACCACCTTCTCACGCCCGGTGGATCTGATGAGAGGTTGAACTGATCGTTCTGAGGCCGTCCGGCGTCAAACCATGTCAACGCACCTTAACTGAGAGCAGCCTTGCGGACCTCGGCAGCGGCAGCTAGTTTCTGACCAAGTCAGCCCCGGCGGTGCACCTCATTGTTGCCACGTCCGTTACCGTCGTGATCCATGATCAGAAAAGCTCCACATGAACATTGACTTTGTCAGTCTGAAGGCATTTTTGACCGTTGTCGATACAGAGAGCATTCGCGCCGCTTCGGAGAATCTCAACCTGTCGATTTCCGCGGTCAGCCGGCGTATTTCTGAGCTCGAAATCGAATTCGGCCAACAGCTATTCACGCGCCACTCACGCGGAGTCGAAATCACCGAAGCCGGTCGCCTGCTGGCAGCCCACACCCGCGATACCTTTGCCGCGCTGGACCTGATGTGTTCGGACATGGAAAAGCTCAAGGCCGGCGACATCGGACGGGTGATGATCAGCGCCAACGGATCAGCACTGGTCAACGGCCTGGCGCGGCATATCGGCGAATTTCTCGACACCCATCCCAACGTCGCCATAGACCTGCAGGAACAATTGACCCCTGACATTCTCCAGCATGTCGCCAACGGCTCGGCCGATATCGGCTTTTTGTCCAACACCATGCGATTGCCCGAGGGCGTGACGACATTCCCCTACCGCAGCGACAAGCTGGTTCTGGCGGTGTCAAACACCCATGCCCTTGCTGAACTTGAAAGCGTGCGGTTTTCGCAGATGCTCGAATTCCAGATCATCGGCGTCAGTGAAACCAGTTCCCTGACCCGGTTGCTCCGGAAGGTTGGCGGAATGGCCAACTCCGGGTTCAGTTACAGCTATATGGCCAGCACCAACGAAATTGCCCGCACCATGGTCGCCAACAATCTCGGTATTGCGGTTCTGCCGGAGAAATTTGTGGCGCCCTATACCCGGATGCTGCCGATCCGCGCGGTCCCGATCGCGGAAGAATGGGCAAGTAGGGAAATCTCCATGGCTGTTCGCAGCGGAGAGGACATCGCCGGCCCGGCACGGACATTCTTCGAATGGATCAAAGCCTCACCACAGTGCGACACCGATACTCTGCCCTCGAACTGACCAGCCAGCAGGCATGGGGGATGTAGGTAATTTCATCGCCGAAAACGTAGAGACCGACAGAAATGCCGGCCCCTTGTGCCACTGCATTGAGGCCAGCGCCATGCTGCCGCACCGGTTTGCCGTTTTGGCATGGCTCGGCCTGCAACCCCAGACATAGGCAAGACCTTCCGCAGCACCCGTTCGTCAATGATTCCTTAGCATTGATGTGCGACACCATGGGGTCAGATTGATGCAGACTTGTGAGCGCTGAACAATGCAGCCGAAAAGATATGCACTGACGCGCATTGGCGAAGTCGAAGAGAATCGCCGGGCCTATTTTCGCCGGGACACCAATTTCCCGGTGATCGTCCATGTCCGGCGCTTTAACGCCGACACTCGAACCGCGGTGCCTTCCTGGATGGTCAACATCAGCGAAGACGGGTGCCTGATCACGTCGGATTACTTCCCTGCCAGAGCCGACGATGTTTACATCATCATTCCCGGGCTCGGCTCGAAAGTGCATGGCGTGGTGCGCAGCCAGGGCGAATACACCCTCAACATCAAGTTCAAGACCTTGTTGACCACAGATGTGGTCAGCACGGTCACACGCATTAATCCGGTCCCGAAAAACTGAAAACCGAACTTGCCGGCGCCATCACTCTGGTAATCACGGGTTCGTACAATGCCCATCGGTTGCAGGAGATCCAATGCGCTGGCTTGTAGTCTATTGTCATCCGCTACCCGACAGCTTTTGCGCAGCGATCAGAGATACCGCTGTCGCGGCGTTGAAGAAGGCGGGATATCAGGTCGATCTTCTGGATCTTTATGCCGAGGGCTTTGATCCGGTGATGCCAGCCACTGAACGGCGGCGCTACAACCAGATGACAATGGCCGACCACCCCATACCCGACCACGCAGGGCGGTTGAAGGCGGCAGACGCCATCCTGTTTATCTACCCCACCTGGTGGTACGGAATGCCGGCCATGCTGAAGGGATGGCTGGACCGGGTGTGGACCCCGGATCTGGCGTTCCGCATCCCCGATGCGCCCGGCCCAGTCGAGCCGTTGATGACGCACGTAAAGTCGCTTGGCGTCATTACCACCTATGGTGCACCCCGTTGGTGGATATGGTTTGTCGGCCAACCAGGCAAACGCACCATCCTGCGCGGCATGCGCGCGCTGTGCGCCCGAAAATGCCAGCGGTTGTTTTTGGCGCTTTACCAGATCGATAATTCGACCCCCGAAAAACGTGCCGGCTTCCTGCGCACCGTCGAAAAACGCCTGGCCCGCTTCTGATCTGAGGTACGCCACATCGGCCCGCGAAACATCACCCGCGCCTGTAACCGGCAGATCCGGATAGAGCGATACGCCACGTCCCCCCTCACCCATCATCAGATCGTAGCGAAAGTGGAAATTTTTGTGTTCGGGAAGTTGACATTTCTTATCCATCAATTATTCATGATATATAGAAACACAAAATACCAAACCCCCTTTTCGGCCCAGTTCTATGTAAGCCGCCACAAACATACCCACGCCGGCGCCCTTTAATCGCCAAAGCCGGTTTGATCCTGACGGGAGAACTTCATGCCCAATCGCACTTACAATGTGCTTTTTCTCTGCACGGGCAACTCCGCCCGCTCGATTCTTGCCGAGGCACTCATGAACAAGCTCGGCGAGGGACGGTTCCACGCCTATTCAGCTGGATCGCACCCCAAAGGCAAAGTCCACCCGATGGCGATAGCGCTGCTCAACCGCATGAATTTCGATACTTCTTTCGCCCGCTCCAAAGGCTGGGAAGAATTCGCAATCGCTGAAGCGCCGCAAATGGACTTCGTGTTTACCGTCTGCGATGACGCGGCTGGCGAAACCTGCCCAGTCTGGCCCGGCCAACCGATGACAGCCCATTGGGGCATCCCCGATCCGGCTTCAATTGAAGGTACCGACACGGAAGTTTCTCTGGCGTTCTCCGAGGCATTTCGGATGCTAAATTCCAGAATTGCCGCATTCACAGCCCTTCCGCTCGACAGCATCGACCGTTTATCACTTCAGAAACGACTCACCGACATCGGTAGCAAACATGAGGCAGCCTCCTAAATGACCGCACAAAGCGATAGCGTAATCCACAAGCCGGAGCCCGGCGGCATCGGTGTTTTTGAAAAATGGCTGTCGCTCTGGGTGGCGCTGTCAATTGCTCTTGGGATCGTGCTGGGACAGGCTTGGCCGGTTATTTTCAGTGCGCTCGCGGCCTTTGAATATGCCCACGTCAATCTGGTCGTAGCCGTACTGATCTGGGCCATGGTCTATCCGATGATGATATCGGTGGATTTCGGCAGCATCCGCCATGTCGCCGACCAGCCCAAGGGCCTGGTGATCACGCTGATCGTCAACTGGCTGATCAAGCCGTTCACGATGGCAGCCCTCGGCGTGCTGTTTTTCAAATATCTGTTTGCGGGCCTGATCAATCCCGCAGACGCCGATTCCTACATTGCCGGGCTGATCCTGCTGGGCGCCGCGCCTTGTACCGCCATGGTCTTTGTCTGGTCGCAGCTGACCCGTGGCGATGCGAACTACACATTGGTTCAAGTCAGCGTCAACGATCTGATCATGATCTTCGCCTATGCGCCGATTGTCGCGCTGCTGCTTGGCGTTACCGATATTCCGGTGCCGTGGGATACGCTTGTCCTCAGTGTAGTTCTCTACGTCGTGGTGCCGCTGATTGCCGGCATCCTGACCAGAAAAGTCCTCGAGGCGCGCAGCAACTCGACGGACGCGGTGGCGGAGTTTACCGCAGCGTTAAAGCCGGTCTCGATCATCGGCCTGCTGGCAACCGTGGTGCTGCTGTTTGGATTCCAAGGCACCATCATCCTGTCACAGCCACTGTTGATTGCCTTGATCGCCGTGCCGTTGTTACTGCAATCCTATGGCATTTTCGCCGTAGCCTATGCCGCCGCCTGGGTCATGAAGGTCCCATTCCGGATTGCCGCCCCCTGTGCGCTGATCGGCACGTCGAACTTCTTCGAGCTCGCCGTCGCCGTCGCTATCGGCCTGTTCGGCCTGAATTCCGGCGCCGCTCTGACCACCGTGGTGGGGGTGCTGGTGGAGGTCCCGGTCATGCTCTCGCTGGTGGCTTTCGCCAATCGAACCCGGGCGCATTTCCCGGGTTGAGGTGCTGCAGCGCCGCCCTCTAAGTGTCGCGCGGCTCATCAGCCGCGCGGCGAAACGCACGGCAAAGATCAGAAATTGTTCCTGTCAGGATACGCCATGGCAAAGGCCGGCAATTGATCGCAGGCCTTGCGGATCGCCTGTATCCGCTTCAACCCGGAGATATCCACGTCCCAGCGATCGGCGTTGTAGAGCTGCGGAATGAGACAAATATCGGCCAGCCCCGGCTGGTCACCATGGCAGAATGTACCGCTGGCCGGATGATCAAGCAGGCTTTCAAACGCCGTCAGGCCCTGGCCGATAAAATGCTGCATCCACTCGGCGCGGACCTTGTCGCCGTCACCGCTCAGATCCATCACGCGTTTGACCACCGAGAGATTGCACACCGGGTGAATATCCATGGCGATCACATGCGCCAGCGCCCGCACCCGCGCCCGGTCGGCGGGATCATCGGGCAGCAAAGAAACCCCGCGGGTTTCAATCAGATATTCGATGATTGCCAACGACTGGGTCAGCACCAGCCCGTCAATCGCCAGTGTCGGCACCGCACCCATGGGGTTGCGCTCAAGGTTTTGTGCAGCCTTGTGGTCGCCGCTCAGCAGGTTGACGACTACGGTTTCATGGGCAATGCCCGCCAGATTGAGCGCAATGCGGACTCGATAACTCGCTGAAGAACGCCAATAATCATAAAGTACGGGCATTGCCACTATGCACCCCTCAGGCCTTGGCAAGTTCCTTGGCGTGCAGCCAGTCAGCATGCTTTGGCGCGCGTTTGGTCTTGGACCACTCTTCGAGCATGTCCCACTTCACCGCGTCCAGTCGCTTGAGCATATCATCCTCTTCCGGATCCGGACAAGCGAGCTCAACGCGATGACCGTTGGGATCGAAGAAATAGATCGAATGGAAGATCGAGTGATCGGTAATGCCCAACACCTCGACGCCGTTGGCTTCGAGTTTGTCGCGGTAGGCAATCAGCGTGTCACGGTCCTTCACCTTGAAGGCGATATGCTGCACCCACACAGGAGTATTGGGATCACGGCCCATTTCCGGTTTTGTCGGCAATTCGAAAAAGGCCAGCACATTGCCCTGCCCGGCGTCGAGAAATACATGCATGTAGGGATCGGCCTCATGGGTAGACGGCACAGAATCCTCGGCAATCGCCAGCACGAAATCCATGTTCAGATTGTCGACATACCAGTTGACCGTTTCCTTGGCGTCGCGACAGCGATAGGCCACGTGATGAATGTGTTCGATTTTCATGCCATCTCCTCCTCTTTCAAAAACGACAGGGCGTCAGTCCTTTAGCGCCGCCGCCCGGAGCGCTTGCGACAGCACCGTGCGGTCGCCGATATGATTGGCCAGAAGCAAAATCAGCCGCGCGTTGAATGCATCGCTCTCAGGCTTTGAAAGTCCCTCATGTGCCGCCAGCAGTTCGGCATAAAACTCATCCGGTGTGCTCATGTTGGCCTTGGTGTTGAGCGCGCTCATGATTGCCTCCCGATTGCCTTGAGAAGCGCCGCAGTGACTGCGTTCTCGTCAAAATGATCCCAGCGCGCTACAACATGCTGGTCGGGTCGCACCAGATAGGCCCCGGCCAAGGCATCGCCGAGATAGCGCTGCCGCAGATAGCCTTCTTCATCTCCGCTGGTCGTCAGCTTGATTGCAGTGACCGGAATGCCGTCGATCTCCAGTCCATCCGGCACCTCGAGATCGATCGCCAACAGATAGAACCCGCTCCCCATCCGGTCGAGTAGCCAGCCGCCGGGAACCGGTGCGTCGCACATCGGTGAACCGGGCCGCGTGCGCGCCGGCATGTCGGCGCAGTCAGGGCCATTGAGCGGCGAGCCGTCATAGGTGCAGGGAACCGACAACCGGCCGGAATTGACCATCGGTCGGGTTGCTTCGTAGCGCTCCGACAGATCCAGCACCGCATCGCGAAAGATCCGGCTGATCTCCGATTTCGGGGTGATGAAATCGGTCGAACGTGAGGAATTGAGAATGTTCTCGTTGGCGCCGGCAATCCGCTCGGCATCATAACTGTCGAGTAGCGTAACCGGCGCCTTACCATCAATGATCAACTTGAGTTTCCAGGCAAGGTTGTCGGTATCCTGCAGGCCCGAATTGGCGCCGCGCGCGCCAAACGGCGACACTTGGTGCGCGGAATCGCCTGCAAAGACCACCCTGCCCTCATGAAACCGGTCCATCCGGCGGCACTGGAATGAGTAGATCGAACTCCATTCGAGTTCATATCGGATGTCCTCGCCGAGCATCGCCCTGAGGCGCCGGTCGATGTTTTCGGGCTTGAGTTCAGCATCCCGGTCAACATCCCAGCCAAGCTGGAAATCGATGCGCCAGATGTTGTCGGGTTGCTTGTGCAACAACGCTGATTGCCCGCGGTTGAACGGCGGATCAAACCAGAACCAGCGCTCGGTCGGAAAATCAGCCTCCATCACCACATCGGCGATCAGGAAATTGTCCTCGAACACCCGGCCAACAAAATCCAGCCCCATCATGGTGCGGATCGGTGAAGCAGCCCCGTCGCAGGCAATCAGCCAGTCGGCGCAAAGCTGATAGGGCCCGTCGGGCGTGCCGATCGTCAGATCGACCCCATCGTCGTGGCTCGCCACGTCCAACACCTTGCTGCCCCCGCGCAACTCTATCCGCTTACCTTCTGCCTCAAGCGCGCGCACCCGTTCGACCAGGAACTGCTCGAAACTGTATTGCGGCAGGTTGATAAAGGCGGGCCGCTTGTGGCCCTGTTCGGGCAGCAGGTTGAAGCCGAAAACCTGGCGTTCGTCGAAATAGACCTTGCCGAGGTTCCAGATCACTCCCTTCTCGACCATCGGATCGCCGCAGCCCAGCCGATCGAGAATTTCCAGCGGCCGCTTGGCAAAGCAGATGGCGCGCGATCCCCAGCTCACCTTGTCGTTCTCGTCAACCACAACGACCGGCACATCCTGCATCGCCAGATCAATCGCTGCTGCCAGACCGATCGGCCCTGCGCCGACAACAACCACGGTGTGGCGGACTGGCGTCGCCGCATCCTGGTCTGCCGAGCGGCTATAGGGGTACAGCGCCTGTTCGAATATCCTGCCCATGATCTCCCTTCCCGCATCCCCCGCAGCCTGTTCGTTGAACAATGACCTCAGGCGTCGCGCTCCTCTGTTTCAAATTATTTGTTGCAAATGTAACTATCAAGACAAATACCATCACCCGCGACCAACTTCGGGTGCAAGCTCACATCCGGTAGGCCTGCGCTGACGTGGCGCGCTCAAATTCCAGATGAAACTCGTCGAGTTGCGGCGGTGCAATACCGGCGTGCTGGACTTGCACATGGGCCTGGCCGCGATGATGGATCTGGTGCTGGAACAAATGCAGCAGCAGCGCGTCAATACGTTC
Organism: Hoeflea sp. Naph1; assembly: GCF_046837775.1. GTDB lineage: Bacteria > Pseudomonadota > Alphaproteobacteria > Rhizobiales > Rhizobiaceae > Hoeflea. Next base: position 2,865,460 of record NZ_CP177286.1, read on the forward strand.
CTCGACCGGGGCGTCGGGGCGGTTTGTCGAGCGCGTTTGCGCAAGCAGTTGTTCGTCAAGTTTGCGGCAAAAAGCAATCAGTCGCCGGTCCGCCTCAGCCTGCACCGTCGCAAGCGCGGCCGGCTCGGCAATTGCCCCTATGCCAAACACACTCCGACCATACACGCCCTGTTCAAGCGCATCGAGATAGAACAGGTCCACCTCGTAAACATGATTGAGCGTCGCAGAGAGCGATGGAAAGAAGCCTGGCCGTTCGACGGCAAATGCCGGAGCATCAAGCCCCGACAGCGCCCTGTAAAGCGTCGCATTGGCCCAGGCGTTGTTGAGCGCCATCTGCAGATAGGGCCAGGCAGGCCGGTTCATCCCTGCAATTGCTCCCACATCTGCCGGTCACGTTCTGCAGTCCAGATCCGCGGCGTGTCGATATCCTGCGCCTCGTCATAGGCCCGTGCCACATTGAACGGCAGGCAGTGCTCGTAAATTGCGTAATCGGAAAACTTCGGATCGCATTCCGCCCGAGCCGCATCCCAGGCTTCCTTCAGCGAGCCGCCACGCAACGCCACCTGTGCCACCGGCCGGTAGGTGGAGCGGACGAAATCGCCGGTCGAATCGAGCGCTGCATTGACCATCTGCTTGCCGGTCAGCGCATCGCCGCGCCCGGGCGCAATCGCATCGACATCAAAGCCGCGGATCTTCTCGAGCGTGCCCGGCCAGTCATGGAAATGACCATCGCCGCAATAACACGCCGAGTGATATTCGACGATGTCGCCGGTAAACATTACATTGGCATCCGGCACATAGGCAACGATGTCGCCTGCGGTATGGGCCCGGCCCAAAAACATCAGATCAACCCGGCGCTTGCCGAGATAGACCGACATCCGGTTGTTGAACGTGGTTGTTGGCCAGGTCAGCCCGGGGATCGATTCATGCCCTTGGAACAACCGCGGGAAGCGGCCGAATTCCGAATCCCAGTCTTCCTGCCCACGCTCTGCCACCATCGAGCGCGCCTTTTCGCTCATGATCACCTGCCCCGCACCGTAGGCCGAAGCCCCAAGCACCCGGACTGCGTGGTAATGGGTCAGAGCCAGATGCGTGATCGGCTTGTCGGTGACCGTTCGAATCTTTTCGATCACCTTGTTCGCCAATCGCGGCGTCGCCTGGGCCTCGATCACCATGACACTGTCATCGCCGATGATGACGCCGGAGTTGGGATCGCCCTCGGCGGTGAATGCCCACAGATCGCGGCCGATCTCTGTAAACGAGATGTTCTTTTCCGCCATGTCGCCGGCGGATGCGAAATTCTTGCTCATCGTCTGTTCCTAATATTTCTCAACGGTTTGCTCGATCGCACCGAAGATCGATCGGTCTTCGCCATCGTTCATCTCGATCCGAACCGTATCACCAAAGCGCATGAACGGCGTTGTCGGCTTGCCAGTGGCAATCGTCTCGATCATGCGGATTTCGGCAATACAGGAATAACCTGCGCCCCCCTCGCTGACCGGTTTGCCCGGATCCCCGTTCGGTCCCTTGTTGGATACCGTGCCCGAACCGATGATGGTCCCGGCGCACAGGGAACGGGTTTTTGCCGCATGGGCGATCAGCTGCGGAAAATCGAAAGTCATGTCTAGACCGGCATTGGTGCGGCCAAAAGCCTTGCCGTTCAGATCGACATTGAGCAGCAGATGCAGCTTGCCGCCATCCCACGCCTCGCCCAGTTCATCGGGGCTCACCGCCACCGGCGAAAATGTCGAGGATGGTTTGGACTGCAAGAACCCAAACCCCTTCCCGAGTTCGGCCGGGATCAGCCCGCGCAAGCTCACATCATTGACCAGCATGACCAGCTTGATCGCGGCGCGGCAGGTGTCCGTATCGGCGCCCATCGGCACGTCGCCGACAATCACCGCCACCTCGCCCTCGCAATCAATGCCCCAGGCCTCGTCGGCCATCCGGATCGGCGCGCGTGGCGCCAGGAAACTGTCGGATCCGCCCTGGTACATCAGCGGGTCTTGCCAGAAGCTTGCCGGCATCTCGGCGCCGCGCGCCTTGCGCACCAGTTCAACGTGATTGACGTAGGCCGAGCCATCCAGCCATTGATAGGCGCGCGGCAACGGCGACAGGGCGTCTCGCTCATGAAATCTCTCGGTCGGTTCCGCACCGGTTTCCAGCATCGCCGCCACATCCGCGAGCCGCGGCCCGACATATTGCCAGTCATCAAGGGCAGCCTGCAGCGTTCGCGCAATGTGCGGCACGCCGGAAGCACGGGTCAGGTCACGCGAGACAACGACAAGCCGGCCGTCCCGGCTGCCGTCGCGGAGGGTTGCCAATTTCATACGGTGTTCCTTTGTGGTTTGGGGGGCGGAAACGCCAGTTCCAGGCCATCGCGGCCAACAGTCAGGTTCCCGGTCCAGTGCAACCGGGCCTCGTTTTCCCAGTGGACCGCGGTAATCTCGGGGTCGTCGGCGGGAACCAGATGATTAAGCACCAGATGGCCGACGCCGGCGTCATTGGCAATGCGCCCGACATCGGCGGCCATGGTGTGGCTGGCCAGTAGATGCGCCTTCAGCCGGTCGCCATTTCCGGTGCGCGCCACCAGCCGATCAACGCCATCGGGATGCATCGCTTCATGCACGAGTATGTCGGCCCCAGCTGCAAACCCGGCCAGCGGCGGGAAATAGGCGGTGTCGGCGGAAAACACGATTGTTCTGCCCTGGTGACTGATCTTGATGGCGAAGCATTCGACCACTGGCGGGTGATCAACCCGCAGCGCCTCGATGGTGAGTCCGTTTTCGTCGAGCAGCTCCCCTTCACCGAATTCCTCAATCTGAACCAGCTTGCGAATATCCGGGCGACCTTCGTCGTCAATCCTGAGATTGATGTCATAGGCGAGCGAGGCCACGAAACCGTCCCACACCGCCCGTGTGCCCACCGGGCCGAATATCTGCACCGGCGTCTTCAGCCCGGCGGTCCAGGCCGTGTGCAGCAAAGGCCCCAGTTCCAGCACGTGGTCGGAATGCAGATGGGTGATCAGCACCAGATCAAGCGCCGGCAACGCCATGCCTGCTTCCACCAGCCCCCGCGCCACACCGAGACCGCAATCGATGACAATGCGCCGGCCGCCGATTTCAAGCAGCGATGCCGTCGGCGAAGGTCCGCCCGGACGGATTGCCGGCCCGCCCTTGGAGCCGAGAATGACCAGTCGTTCGCTCACTTTGCACCCGACCAGCCGCCGGCCTCAGGCGTGCCATCGAATTTCCGTTCGATCCCTTTCCAGCATTCGGCATAGCCAGGCTGCAGGGTTTCGAGATCGGCAGCGTAGCGCGTCACCATTTGCGGGAACCGGGTTTCGAACATGAAAGCCATCGTGTCGGAGAGCTTGACCGGTTTCAGCTCCACCGTCGAGGCCTTTTCGAAGGCATCATGATCGGGCCCGTGCGGCATCATCATGTTGTGCAGGCTCATGCCGCCGGGCAGGAACCCCTCTTCCTTGGCGTCGTACTGGCCTTCAATCAGGCCCATGAATTCGCTCATGATGTTGCGATGGTACCAGGGCGGGCGGAACGAATGCTCGGCCACCAGCCAGCGCGGTGGGAAGATGACGAAGTCGATATTGGCGGTTCCGGCTTCGCCTGACGGCGCAGTCAGCACGGTGAAGATCGACGGATCGGGGTGATCGAAGAGGATCGCGCCGACCGGCGAAAACGTCTTTAAATCATACTTGTAGGGTGCGTAGTTACCATGCCAGGCGACCACATCGAGCGGCGAATGGCCGATTGGTGTCACGTAGAACGCTCCGCACCATTTGATATGAACCAGACAGGTGCTCTCCTTGTCTTCATAGGCCGCCACCGGGGTCTTGAAGTCGCGCGGGTTGGCCAGGCAATTGGCGCCGATCGGGCCTCGTTCGGGCAATGTGAACTTGGCGCCGTAGTTCTCGCAGACATAGCCGCGCGCCCGCTCGACGCCCTCGCCGCGCATTACCTTGAACATCATGCCGCGCGGCAACACCGCGATCTCCAGCGGCGCAACATCGATGATACCCATTTCGGTAAAGATCCGCAGCGCACCTTCCTGGGGCACAATCAGCAATTCGCCATCGGCGTTGAAGAAGTAGTCATCTTCCATGTCGGCGTTGAGCGCATAGACATGGGTGGCCATGCCGACTTGGCCGACCACATCACCGGCGACCGTCATGGTGTGCATGGCGTCGAGGAAATGCATCTCCGCGTCGGGATAGGGTGTCGGGTCCCAGCGCCGCTGGCCCAATGACAGCACGCCGGCCTCCTGATTTGGAGCAGACTTCCAGTAGGGCCGGTCGATCGCCCTGAAATCGGTGGTATGGCGTACGCTGGGCCTGATCCGGTAGAGCCAGGACCGTTCATTGGTGCCGCGCGGCGCGGTGAAGGGAGACCCCGACAGCTGTTCCGCATAGAGCCCGTAACTGCAGCGCTGCGGCGAATTCTGACCCTGCGGAAGCGCCCCAGGCAGGCTTTCGGTCTCAAAATCGTTTCCAAAACCCGGCATATAGGCAAGCGACATGATAGCCTCCGTCTGCATTCAAATCAGATGCGCATCAAATCAGTTGTATGTGTAACCATCAAGCGGTGAGCAGCGCTTTGTGCCTAAAGCTCCGAAAGCAGTCGGGTCGAAGGGCGAAACCCGAAAAATATGGTGAAGCGGCGCATTATCGCCGACCATACGGGCGATGAACCTACGGGGGGCATCCAATGCTTGCACCCGGGTATGGGTTTCGAACACATCCGGCCGAACCGACGCAGCATCACGCGGCGATTTCAACCGGATTGCCGGTGCGCATCGCTTGAACAGCAATCATGCGTTCAGCCCACGCGCAAGCAATGAAAAAGGGGCAATAAGCCCCCTTTCCTATTTCAGCCGTTCGATCATCGCCGAGAAATCGCGTCCCTTGCCGTCATCGTTGACAAACGCGTCGTAGAGTTCGGTGGCATGTGCGCCCATCGGGGTTTGCGCCGAAACGCTGCTCGCTGCCTGCTGCGACAATTTCAGATCCTTGAGCATCAGTTCCGCAGCAAAACCGGGCTTGTAGTCATTGTCTGCCGGGCTTTGCGGGCCAACACCCGGAACCGGGCAATAGGCATTGACCGACCAGCAGGAACCCGACGAGGTCGAGACCACGTCAAACAGTTTTTGAGCCGACAGGCCCAGCTTTTCAGCAAGCGCAAAAGCTTCGCAGGTGCCGATCATCGAAATACCCAGCAACATGTTGTTGCAGATCTTGGCCGATTGTCCGGCTCCGGCATCGCCGCAATGTACTGCCTTCTTGCCCATGATCTCAAACAGTGGATTGGCACGGCCGAATGCCTCGTCGCTGCCGCCTGCCATGAAGGTCAGGGTGCCGGCCGATGCTCCGCCGACGCCGCCCGAAACCGGTGCATCGACCGAAAGCAGGCCCTTGGCTGCCGCCATCTCGTGAGCGGCACGGGCGCTCTCGACATCGACCGTCGAGCAATCGATGAACACAGAACCCGCAGTCCCCGCATCGACAATTTCTGCATAGACTGAACGCAAAATCGCCCCGTTGGGAAGCATGGTGATGACCGCATCCTGACCGCCTGCAGCTTCGGGCGCAGACCCGGCGGGTGTTACGCCATCAACCGTCACGCCGGCCACGTCAAAGCCGGTCACTTCATGACCCGCCTTGTCCAGATTGGCCGCCATTGGCGCCCCCATGTTGCCCAACCCGATAAACCCGATTTTCATGGCGTCCTCCTGCCCTTTGCTTCCTCAATGCCCGGCGCCCAACGCCGCGCTAAACTGCGATATCGCCCTCCGGCGGCTCCGACAACATCTCCTCCACCTCGGCCGCAGTCACGGCCTCGATGTCCTTGTGCCGCCACTGCGGGTTCCGGTCCTTGTCGATGATGGCGGCGCGAATGCCCTCGACGAAATCGCCCTGCGAGGCGCTGCGTGAGGTAAACCGGTATTCCTGCTGCAGCGCCACGCGGATATTCCCGCTTGCGCGCGCACGCCGTACCAGTTCGATTGCGGAGGCCGCTGACAATGGCGACGCTGACCTTATGATCTTGGCTGTTGCGCTCCCCCAGTCGTCCGCCGGCAGCGAGCCGACAATCTCGGTGAGCGTGGCACTACCAAAATGCGCATCCACCTGTTGCCGCAAGGCCATCAGCGGTCCGTCTTCGGGATCGCGCGCCAGGGCGGTCACGGCCGACCAGTCGCCGGTCTCGATCAGCGTTTCGGTCAATCCCGGCCAGTCGGCCTCGGGGATGAAGTAATCAGCAAAGCCGGCGAAAATCGCATCGGAAGCATTCATCCGATACCCGGTGATGCCGAGATATTCACCCAGCCGCCCCGGCGCGCGCGCCAGCAGCAACGATCCTCCGACATCGGGGATCAGGCCTACAGCGCATTCGGGCATGGCAATCTTCGAGCTTTCGCCGACCACCCGGTGCGAGCCGTGCAGCGAGACGCCAACACCGCCGCCCATGGTAAAGCCCTGGCACAGAGCGATATAGGGCTTGGGGTAATTGGCGATCTTGGCATTGAGCCGGTATTCGTCCCGCCAGAATGTCCGGCCGGGTTCGAAATCACCTTTCGAGGCGGTCTCGTACATGAACTGCAGATCACCGCCGGCGGAGAATGCCTTGTGCCCTTCGGCATCGATCAGCACGCAAGCCACGCGTTCATCATCGCGCCAGCCATCAAGTGCGGCTTCGATCGCCAGCACCATCTCATGGCTCACGGCGTTGAGCGCTTCGGGCCGCTGCAGCGTAATCTGTCCGATACGGCCAATCTTGCGAATGCGGATACTCATGCGGCGCGCTCCGAAAGCAGCGCCCGCGAGATGATCACCCGCATGATTTCGTTGGTGCCCTCGAGGATCTGATGCACCCGCAGGTCGCGGACGATTTTCTCGACACCGAAGTCGGCCAGGTAGCCATAGCCGCCATGCAGTTGCAGCGCATCATTGGCGACATTGAAGGCGGTGTCGGTGACGAACCGCTTGGCCATGGCACAATATTTGGTGGCATCGGGCGTCTTGCGATCGAGCTTGCTGGCTGCCTGGCGCAGGAAAATCCGTGCCGCCTGCATTTCGGTCTCCATGTCGGCCAGCCGGAACTGCAGCGCCTGGAACTGGTCAATGGTTTTGCCGAAGGCCTGACGTTCACCCATATAGGCGAGCGTCTTGTCGAGCGCCGATTGAGCCCCGCCCAACGCCGAAGCTGCAATGTTGAGACGACCGCCATCAAGCCCGCTCATGGCGTAGCGGAAACCGGCTCCCTCCTCGCCGAGCAGATTTTCCGCGGGGATCACGCAATCATCGAACTGTACCTCGGACGTCGGCTGCGAGCGCCAGCCCATCTTGTTTTCGGGCGCGCCAAACGACAGGCCAGGAGTACCGTCGGTGACGACAACCGCGGAGATACCTTTCGGGCCTTCAGCGCCGGTGCGGGTCATCACCAGATAGAGATCGGAAAAGCCGCCGCCCGAAATGAAGGCCTTGGTGCCATTGAGCTTATAACCATCATTGGTGCGCTCGGCACGGGTCCTGAGCGCCGAGGCATCGGACCCGGAACCCGGTTCAGTCAGGCAATAGGAGGCTATCGTCTTCATGGAGACAAGGCCGGGCAGCAATCGCGCCTTGATCTCGTCAGACCCGTAGGACGCAATCATCCATGTGCACATGTTGTGGATCGAAATGAACGAGGCGACCGACGGACAGGCCATCGACAGCGCTTCGAACACCAGTGTCGCATCGAGGCGGCTCAAGCCTGAGCCGCCGTCGCTTTCCGGCACGTAGATCGATGCCAGCCCGAGCGCGCCTGCTTCTTCAAGCACCTCGCGCGGGATGGCTTCTTCCTTTTCCCATTTGGCGGCGAAAGGGGCGATCTTCTCGGCGCCAAACTCGCGCGCCATGTCGAAAATCGCCTGCTGTTCCTCGTTCAGTTCAAAGTCCATGGCAATTGCCTCCCCGTCCCTGAATTGATCTCGCCGCCGTATCTTCAGCCCATAGTCGGGATGTTGAAATCGGCACCATCCTTGATACCGGAAGGCCAGCGCGCGGTCACCGTCTTGGTGCGCGTGTAGAACCGGAATGAATCCGGACCATGCTGGTTGAGGTCACCGAAGCCGGACTTTTTCCAGCCACCGAAGGTGTGGTAGGCCAGCGGCACCGGGATCGGCACATTGATGCCGACCATACCGATATTGATGCGGCTGGCAAAATCACGCGCCGCATCGCCATCGCGAGTATAGATCGCGGTGCCGTTGCCATATTCATGTTCCATCGGGTAACGCAGCGCTTCCTCGTAGTTCGGCGCACGCACGACCGACAGCACCGGTCCAAAGATTTCCTGCTGGTAGATATCCATGTCGCGGGTGACGTTGTCGAACAGGCAGCCGCCCATGAAGTTGCCGTTCTCGTAGCCCTGCAGCTTGAAGTCGCGGCCGTCGACCACCAGCTTGGCGCCCTGCTCTACACCGGAATTGACCAGGCCGAGGACCCGGTCGCGGGCTTCGCGGGTAACCAGCGGTCCGAAATCGACATCATCGCCTGCAGTGTAAGGCCCGATCTTCAGGGATTCGACGCGCGGCGTGAGCTTTTCAACCAGCCGGTTTGCCGTATCTTCACCGACTGGCACAGCGACCGAAATTGCCATGCAGCGTTCGCCGGCAGCGCCGTAGCCTGCACCAATCAGTGCGTCCACGGCCTGGTCCATGTCCGCGTCGGGCATGATGATCATGTGGTTCTTGGCACCGCCAAAGCACTGAACGCGCTTTCCGTTGGCGCAGCCACGGGCGTAGATATATTGCGCAATCGGCGTCGAACCGACAAAGCCGATGGCCATGATTTCGGGATGATCGAGGATCGCGTCAACCGCCGTCTTGTCGCCATTGACGACGTTGAGGATACCGTCGGGTGCACCGGCTTCGCTCATCAGTTCGGCCAGCATGATCGGCACAGACGGATCGCGCTCGGAAGGCTTGAGAATGAAGGCGTTGCCTGCGGCAATCGCCGGGCAGAATTTCCACATCGGGATCATCGCCGGGAAGTTGAACGGCGTGATGCCGGCGACCACGCCCAGCGGCTGGCGGATCGAGTACATGTCGATACCGGGACCAGCGCCCTCGGTGAATTCGCCCTTGAGCAGATGCGGCGCGCCAAACGAGAACTCGGCCACTTCAAGGCCGCGCATCACATCGCCCTTGGCGTCGGGAATTGTCTTGCCGTGTTCGCGCGACAGCGCTTCGGCGAGCTTGTCCATGTCGCGATGCAGAAGCTCGACAAACTTCATCATGACCCGGGCACGGCGTTGCGGGTTGGTTGCACCCCAGCCGACTTGGGCCTTGGCGGCAATGGCAACGGCTTCGTCAAGCTCTGCATTCGATGCGAGCGGCACCTTTGCCTGAATTTCTCCCGTTGCCGGGTTGTAGACGTCGGCAAAACGGCCAGACTGGCCCTTCACATGTTTTCCGCCGATAAAATGAGTAAGTTCCTGCATAGGTCTGCCTCCACTTGATAAAAATTGCTGAGCGTACTGTGCACTCACCGGTCTTGATGTACAACGGGCCGAATTGCTCAACCGTTGTGCATAAATTAAAGCACGATCACGCCGCCGACAGCCCGCCATCGATCTGCAGGGTCTGCCCGGTGACAAAACTCGACGCCGGATCCGCCAGATACGACAGCCCGGCAATCACTTCGTTGACCTCGACCAGCCGTCCCATCGGGATCGATCGCACCAGCTTTGCTTCGGCAGCTTCACCGTCGTCGCCCGTCTTATCCAGAAATCCACTGACCATCGGCGTGCGCGCAAACGACGGGCACAGCGCATTGATCCTAACACCGCGCCGCGCATATTCGATGGCGGCCGATTTGGTCAAGCCGACAACTCCGTGTTTGGCCGCTGCATAGACCGAGAGCATCGGTGCTGCCACCACCCCCGCCACCGACGCGACATTGACGATTACCCCGGTCTCGCCGGTTTCGCGAAAGCGCTGTTCAAGAACAGGCAATTGCGCGCGCATGGCGTAAAACACGCCCATCAGATCGACATCGATGATCTGACGGGCCACCTTCAGCGAGGTTTTCGGCAGGGGCGCCAGATCATTGACGATGCCGGCATTGTTGACGGCGATATCAAGCCTGCCAAACCGCGACAACGCCACTTCCACCAGTTGCTGTGACAGGTCCGGGTCGCAGATATCGCCGGCGACGATCACGTTGTCGCCACCGATCTCGCCGGCCAGCGCCCCAAGCGCGTCGACATCGAGATCACTCAAGACCAGAGAGGCGCCCTCGTCGCGGAAAAACCGGGCAGCCGCCCGCCCGAAACCGCCGGCCGCGCCAGTCAGGATAACAACGCGCCCATAAAATTTCGCCATCCATCAGGCCTTTCCGGCAATAATGTCATTGGCCATCGCCGCCAAAAGCGGCACCGCCTTGCCGATCTCGCGGGCGTGTTCGGGATTGGAGGCATTGCCATCCAGCGAGCGTTTGAACACACCTTGCAAAATAGCGGCGAGCCGGAAGAACGAGAACGCCAGGCAAAACGACCAGTTGTCGATCTTGATACCGCTGCGTTCGCAATAGCGGGCGACATAATCCGCTTCACTGGGGATGCCGAGTTCCCCGCGATCAAGCCCGCCAAGCCCGCGAAACCCGCTGGCATGCGGCAGACGCCATTGCATGCACTGGTAGGAAAGGTCGGCCAGCGGGTGACCCAAGGTCGACAACTCCCAGTCGATCAGCGCCAGCACCTTTTCCCCGTGGGCGGAAAAGATCATGTTGTCGAGCCGGAAATCGCCATGCACGACCCTCACCAGTCCATCATCATCGGGAAGGTTTTCCCATAGCCAGTCCATCAGCCGGTCGATATCCGGCAGGTCTTCGGTCCTGCTCGCAATATACTGCTCGCTCCAGCGTCTGATCTGCCGGGCGAAATAATTTCCCGATCGCCCGAAATCGGCCAGCCCTGCAGCTTCCGGATCAACGCTGTGCAGCCGCGCCAGCACGTCGTTCATGCCGTCATAGACCACAGCTCGTTCTGCTTTCGTCATTTCCGGCAGTGCCGGATCCCAGAATATATGGCCTTCGACCAATTCCATGACAAAATACATGCGGCCAATGACGCTGTGTTCTTGCGACAGTCCGAAGACTTTGGGCACCGGCACATCATTGTCGGCGAGCGCTTTCATCACCCGGTATTCGCGGTCCACCTGATGGGCAGATTTCAGGAGCGGGCCCGGTGGCTTCGCGCGGAGCACATAGCGACCGCTGTCAGCTTCCACCCGATAGGTCGGGTTGGACTGACCGGTGTTGAATTTCTCGATCGCATGCAGACCGGAGAAACCCGGCACCAGATCGTGCAACTCGTCGGCCAGCGCGTCCATGTCAAACGGTTGATCATCCATTTCAAGCGTCCTTGAACAGGCGGATACCATGCTGCACCGACAATCCGCCATCAATCGGCAGCACCGCTCCGGTGACGTAGGAGCCTGCGCGACTGCACAGATAGAGCGTGGCCCCGGCGACATCATCCGGCGCGCCTATGCGCCCCAGCGGCACTCCCCCACCCACCCGCTCGACCTGATCGTCGCGGGCGGTGGCGAAGGCCGTCATCTTGCTCTGAAACGGGCCCGGTGCAAAGGCGTTGACGGTAATCCGGCGGGAGGCGAGCTCCTCGGCCAGAATTTTGGTCAGGTGGTGCACCGCCGCTTTCGAGGCCGAATAGGAATAGGTGCCGTCGGCAATCGGCTGTGATCCCATCACCGAGCCGAGATTGATAATCCGCGCCGGGTCGGAATCACTGGCTGCGGCACAAAGCAGCGGCGTCAGATCGCGCGTCAGCGTAAACAGCCCGGCGACATTGACCGACATCACCTTGGCCCAGGCCGCGTGCGGGAAATCATCATAGCTCGCGCCCCAGGTGGCGCCGGCATTGTTGATCAGGATGTGAAGCTTGTCTGTGCGCGCCGTTACCTCCTGGACCAATGCGCGAACACCATCTTCGGTGCCGACATCACCGGCAAAGCCTTCCGCCGTGCCGCTGGCTTCAAGGGCATTGAGTTCGTCGGCAACGCGCGCGCATTCCTCGCCCTTGCGCGAAGCGATCAGCACGCGAGCGCCTGAGCGCACCAGCGCGGTGGCGATCATCCGGCCGATCCCGGTGGCGCCGCCGGTAACCAGCGCAACCTTGCCTTCTACCGAAAACAGGTCTTCCAGATAGCTCATAACCGATGTCTCCCGGGTTCCGGGCGCGCCTGATCATGTGCCTGGCGCCCGATTGATTTGCACCCTCAGGCAATTGCCGCCCGAACCGTGTACCGCTAGCATGGCAAACAATTGACGTGCGCGTAAAGGGAAGATTCGGCAAAAACAATTGCCGGTCCCGGCATTATGTGACCAGTCCACCGGATGCCGCCAGGGCACAGAGCTAGCAGGAGTTGCAATGACACAGGCAAGAACCATGGATCTGGGTGTTTCCGCTCATCTTGAACCGATTCTGGCTGCCGTGCGCGATATGGTGCGCAACGAAATCATGCCGCTGGACGAGCAGTTTCTGGCCGAGGTCGGCACGGCCGGCGATCGCTGGGCCTACAGTCCGCGCCAGACCGAAATTCTCGAAACTCTGAAAGCCAAGGCCCGTGAACGGGGGCTGTGGAATCTGTGGCGGACCAGCGCGCCCGATAACAACCTGACCACCGTCGAATATGCCTATCTGGCTGAAGAGATGGGCAAGGCCCACCTTGGCGCAGAAACCTTCAATTGTTCCGCTCCCGATACCGGCAACATGGAGGTGCTTGACCGCTACGGAGCGCCGGAACACAAGCAGCGCTGGCTCGAGCCGTTGCTCGAGGGCAAGATCCGCTCGGCCTATCTGATGACGGAGCCGGACGTCGCCTCCTCCGACGCCACCAATATCGAGATGTCCTGCGTCCGCGATGGCTGCGACTATGTGCTCAATGGTGAAAAATGGTGGGCCTCCGGCGCCGGCGATCCGCGTTGCGCCATCTATATCGTCATGGTGCGCACCGGCGATGCGGACACGCCCAAGCATCTCCGGCATTCGATGATCCTGGTGCCCGCCGATACCGCCGGCGTCGAAAAACTCCGACCGATGCAGGTCTATGGCCAGGACGATGCCCCGCATGGGCATTTCCATCTTCGCTTTACCGATGTGCGGGTGCCAGCAGCCAACCTCTTGGTGGGCGAAGGCAAGGGCTTCGAGATCGCCCAGGGTCGTCTCGGGCCGGGCCGGATCCATCACTGCATGCGCGCCATCGGTCAGGCCGAGATGGCGCTGGAGCTGATGTGCAAACGCGCGCTTGACCGCGAAGCCTTCGGCAAGAAACTGGCGCAACTCGGCGCCAATTTCGACATCATCGCCGAAAGCCGGATGGAGATCGAGATGGCGCGGCTGTTGTGCCTGAAGGCCGCCTGGATGATGGATCAGGGCGACGCTCGCGCGGCTGCCCCCTGGATCAGCCAGATCAAGGTGGTTGCGCCTAAAATGGCGCTCAAGATCACCGATGAAGCAGTGCAGATGTTTGGTGGCCAAGGCATCTCCCAGGATACGCCGCTGGCGCGGATGTGGACGCATTTGCGCACCTTGCGGCTGGCCGACGGACCCGACGCGGTGCACCGGCGCCAAGTGGCGCGCGCCGAACTCAAGCGCCATACCCAGGAAAAGATCTGATCCCGATATGAAAGCAATTATCTGCCCCGAATACGGCCCCATCTCCAATCTCGATTTCCGCGAGGTCCCTGATCCCCATCCAGGCGCGGGTGAACTGGTGATCGATGCCAAGGCGATCGGCGTCAATTTTCCCGACGGACTGCTGGTTCAGGGGCTTTACCAGATGAAGCCGCCGACGCCGTTTTCGCCGGGCATGGAAGCCGCCGGCGTGGTGAGCGAACTCGGCGACGGGGTCAGCCAATTCAAGCCCGGCGACCGGGTAGTCGCGCTGCTCGATCATGGCGGCTATGCCGAAAAGGTGCTGGCGCCCGCCAACCGCGTTTACGCCCTTCCCGATTCCATGAGTTACGAGGATGCCTGTGCGCTGATGTGCGCCTGGGGCACATCGCATTATGCGCTCAAGCAGCGCGGCCAACTCCAATCCGGTGAAACGCTGCTGGTGCTCGGGGGTGCAGGCTCCACCGGGCTCGCGGCAATTGCCATCGGCAAGGCGATGGGCGCACGGGTGATCGCGGTTGCCTCGACTGAGGAGAAACAGGCCGTATGTCGCGATTTCGGCGCCGATGTCGCCCTGCCCTATGAAGGCCTGCGCGAGGCGCTGAAGCGCGAGACCGGCGGTCGTGGCGTCGATGTCGCTTTTGATCCTGTCGGCGGTCAAGCGTTCGAGGTTGCCGCCCGTGCCATGGCCCGTCATGGGCGGTTGCTGGTGGTTGGCTTTGCGTCCGGTGAAATCCCCAAGCTTGCGGTCAATCTGGCGCTGCTGAAGGAATTTTCGCTCGTTGGTGTGTTCTGGGGCGCGTTCACTGCGAACGAACCCGAGATGTACGCCGCCAACAACCGCGAGCTGTTTGCCTGGCACGCCGATGGCGTCATCAAGCCGCGGATCGACGAGCGCCGTCCACTGTCAGAGGCAGCAGCAGCATTGCAGCGGATTCTCGACCGTGGTGCCATCGGCAAGACCATTCTGATCCCGTAACATCTGCCCCAAGCTTGATCTCGCAAGGAACCCGCCATGACCATGCCCGAAACCATGAACGCGCTGATCCTCAAGGGCCACGGTCTGTCGGGTAGCCGCAGCGGTGCGGCGATAGATACGCTGGAGCCCTATCTCGATTATGGCAAGCTGCCGGTGCCCAGGCCGGGTCCGGGCGAGGTTCTGGTCAAGGTGCGGATGGCCTCGGTCAATCCTTCCGATCTCTATTTCATCAAGGGCGAATACGGCCAGCCCCGCGTCAAGGGCGCTGCGGCAGGCTTTGAAGGGGTAGGCCAAGTGATCGCCGGCAACGGGCTTTATGCCGCCTATCTCAAGGGCAAGCGGGTGGCCTTTGTCGGCGGCACCGGTGGTTCGGGCGCCTGGGCCGAGTATATTGTCGTCTCCGCCGCCACCTGTGTGGTGATCCGGCCGGCGATGCGCGACGAGGATGCTGCGGGCCATGTGGTCAACCCGATGACGGCCTGTACCATGTTCGACATCGTCGAGAAATCCGGTTCGAAGAGCTTCATCTTCACCGCCGCCAACAGCCAACTCGGCAAGCTGATCGCCGGGCTTGCGCGCGACAAGAACTGCGCGATGATTGCGATCATCCGCAACGAGAGCCAGGCCGCCCATCTCAAGCAACTCGGCGCCAAACATGTGCTAATTCAATCCGACCCGGAGTTTGGCGCAAAACTTGCGGCCCTGTGCAAGTCCGAGAAGCCGCGCATCCTGCTCGACGCGGTTGCCAATCAGGTTGCCTCCGACATTTTCACCGCCATGCCGGCGCGTGCCCGCTGGATCATCTATGGCAAGCTCGACACCGAAGCGCCGTCGATTCGGGAGCCAGGCCAGTTCATCTTCATGGACAAAAAGATCGAGGGATACTGGCTGGCCCAATGGTTCAAGCAGGCCTCGATCATCGAGAAACTGAAGACGCTGCGGGCAGTGCAAAACCGTTTCATTTCGGGCAAATGGCGCACTGAGGTGGTGGCCACAATTCCGCTTTCTGAGGCTCTGGTGAAATTGCCGGCAGCGCTGAGAACCGGCGACGGCAAGGTCATGCTGACGCCTTGAGCGGCAACGGATTCACATTCTCAGGAAATCCTCCCAAGACGTTGATTAAGCGTTAGTTTCAGGGACAGAATCTTTTCCGCTAAACACTCTCCTTGGGCTCTGCCCGGCATGAAACTTTCTTTGAGGCTTTTGCGTCCTATCTGTTACAGGATGGAGGCCGTCTCATGACAAACCGATTTCACCCACTGACGCCGATTGCCGCTGGCATCGCCATGTTGTTGGTGGTGCTCACCCCGGCAGTCGCTGACGAGGCGGGGGATGCCCGTAGCATGGCTCGCAACGTCATCGAAAGCCAGATCCAGGCATTCCTGAACGATGACAGCGCGGTCGCCTATTCGTTTGCGGCACCGGCGATCAAGCAGCTTTACCCCGACGAAAGCCGGTTCTTCGACATGGTCAAGCGCGGTTACGCCCCGGTGTTCCGGCCGGGCAATTTTGCCTTTGGCCGTTTCAAGCTTTCCGCCGACGGATCCGGGCTGGTGCAGGAAGTGCTGATCGAGGGGCCGAATGGCCAGGACTGGACCGCGCTCTATTCGCTCGAACGCCAGCCCGACGGCAGTTTCCGCATCGACGGCGTGCAGATGATCAAGGCCGCCGCGCCCCAGACCTGATTATTTCGTGTCACGCCTGCGCTGCCGCCACAGTTCCGACATCTATGCGGAACCTAGCTGATCGGGCTGCGTTGGGCCTGCACGGGTCGTCATTGCCAGTGGGGCCGATTTCACCCTATGATCGTTGTTGCAACCGACGGCCAATCGTGAAGCCGCGCCGGGTGTACAGGAATGGAGTACTGTTGTGAGCGTCGCCTTTACCAAGGAAGAAAGTTCCGAAACCGCAGCCGAAACAATGCTGCCCGACCGGCCTGTTTCCGAGCATCCCAATCTGGTCACCCTCAGCGGCCTGAAAAAGCTGCAAGCTGAGCTCGATAGTGCCCGGGCGGCCTATGAGGCGGCAAACAGCGTCGAGGATGTCAACGAGCGGCGCCGCCAGCAGGCAGCCCCGGTACGCGATGTGCGCTATTATGCCGAACGAGTGCGCTCGGCCGAACTGATCGCCGATCCCGAAACCCACGAGGCAGTCGGCTTTGGCTCAACCGTCACTTACACTCGTGACGAGCGCCCGGCCCAGACCTACCGCATTGTCGGCGAGGACGAGGCCGATCCCAAGACCGGCAGCATCTCGTTTGCTTCGCCGGTGGCTCGCGCGCTGATGGGCAAGGCGGTGGGCGATGTGGTCGAGGTGGGTGAACAGGATCTCGAAATCATCTCGATCGCCTAACCGCCAACCTGCGATCCCGGAGTTAGGACACGCCAAATCGGTGCCGCGCGAAAAATTCGCCGGGGTGTGGGATTGGCATTCCGGAGGGCCGCACGCTGGCTTTGCCTGACGGAAAATGAGTTTTTGATTGTGCATGTACGTTATCGATCAAATGAAACCATTTGAACGCGACATGCACGGGGTGGCGCAGCACGCGCACGGCCCGAATCTCGCCGGATGATGTCCGCATCCGACAGGCAATGGCCACTTCGCTTGACCCGCTTGAGGGGGGAACCCGACGCGGGGTGTTCCGGGGGTTGCACCCGGACTGCCTGCCCCGGACTTAGGGGCCGCAGAGGAAGTTGCTGGCGTGGTCTCCGGCACGCATTTCGACCCCGGTAAGGGGGCAAAAATCCGCCACAGGCCCGGTTCGCTGTCCGGTCCCGCATCCTGCCCGACGGCAGGCACGGAACCCGAGGACGTATCGGTGGCCGACTGAACCTGGGTCTTCCATTGGGGAACACCAGATCCGTCGACGGAGCCACGCTGGTCAACGCCTCCCCCCGTTTGGTGCCGCACGTTACGCCACATCCCGAGGGGCATTCCTCCCGCTTGGTCCAATACGTTTGTGTTCCATCCGGCAGCGGGAGCAAGATGAGGATGGCACGGGAGCGGAGGGTGGGGAAATTCCGGCGTTGTTTCGGGGGGAGATTGGCGCGGCACATCCTTCGCCGCATTGGTAAAGGAGCAAGCCATTTTCAGCCTCTTAGCGTCACCTAAGTGCTGGAAATTACAAGAGAAGCGTCGGATTTGAAATCCAAGAGCGTCCCCCTCGCCTGAAAAATCAACGACCTGGCACTGTGCACCAAGACCATGATTTTTCTTCCTCTTCCACGAGGGGTGGAGATTAGCGCAAGCGGCAATTTCCCCGACCCACCCAGGGCCTTATGATTTTGCGAAATAATACAAGCCTGCGGATACCAGCAGCAGAATAAACGAGGCAATACCGGCGACAAACGGTATGATACCGGCCATCTCGTCAAAATGACGTCGTCCCGAGACTGTTTCTACGCCCCACCAGCCAAAGATCATCCCCGCGACGCTCAACATTGCCAGGACAATGGCAAACAGTTTCATGATGTTACCGACCTTTGCTGTCGACGCCCGCCAAGCCGAAGAATACGCCAGCCGAGGCGGCGTTGCGCTTGAAGCTGGCTCTCGCTCAGGGCGGTGTCGCCCAAATGAGCATCCTCGGTTGCATGATAAGCATTGTTTCCCGGGTTGCAACCAACCCTCGCCACCCGCGATACCCTGGACCAACAGCGAGAGGCGCTGAAAGACTATGTTGCAAACGCTACGGTCATGCGGCGAAAGAGAATGTGCAATGGTCCAGTGTTGATGGAAATTCGCACTCAATACCGCCGCCGTTCCGCTTCGCGCGGTATGAGGCTTTATCCGCGATAGCCATCATATGTTCCAGTTTCGCGGAGCCGGAGAGTGCCACCGTGTACCCCAGGCTGATGCCAATAGTGATCTCTTGACCGGCAATCCGATACGGCAAGCTCAGAACATTTACGATCTTTCTGGCCAAGAGGTCAGCTTCAACGGGATACCTGACAGCTGGTTGAAGAATGGCAAATTCATCGCCGCCAACGCGTACGGCGATATTCGGTTGGTCCAGGTTCTCTCTGAGCCTATTACCAATGCTCGCCAACAGTTCATCGCCGACAGCGTGACCAAAGCGGTCATTGACGATTTTGAAGCCGTCTAGGTCGAAGCAGTGCACGCAGGTCAAACTATCTTCAGCACGACCAAGCGTCTCGAATGCCTCGCTAAGCGCCGTGCGATTGCGAAGTCCTGTCAACGGATCGTGGCGTGCCTGATGCTGCATTTCCAGACGTAGGCAGATTTGCTTGGTGGCAGTCCCATAGACATGCCAGACGCTCTGCATCGCCGCTACCAGGAAACCCGCACAAATCACCGCCAATATCCAGTGGGCCGTATCGCCATAGAGCATGGCGGAAATCGTCGTCGGTATCCCTGCAATCAAGATCGCAGTCGCGGCGATCAATGGCCGAACCGATATCCGGATTGCCACACCGGCCGAATATCCAAAGATCAACGCTGTGGCAAGAATATGCAATGACAGGTCTTCATAGGTGAACACCGCAGTTGCCAGCAAACCGACAGAGGCGGCGACGACGAAGGTGAGCAAACCGTGCGCCATCTCCCAGCGGGCGGCGCCTTCAACGGTTGCGCGCTTCGCAGCGTTTGCGCGCCGGTGGGCCACGGTGACGAAAATCTTGGCAAGGGATGCAACGCTTCCGCTGATGGTGGCCAGCATAACTTCAGTGCTGCCAAGGCTCTCGTAGGCAAACAGACCTATGGCAAGTATTGTCAGGCCCATTGTCGTCGTCGGGGAAATCGTCGAGGTAAGCTCCGATACCAGCGTCTTGAACACTTCGTCGGCTTCTCTGTACCGCATATCAATCCCCTCGTTCACAGGATTCACGTCCTGAATTTTCCGGGATATTGAAGGAGCGGGCTTAATATTTTGTCAGTTCGCACGGCAAAGAAAGTGTGAATATGGTGTTCTCTGCGTGCGAGAATTGTTGTGCGGAGCAAATTTCAATGTTTCGTATCTGTACAGTCATGATCAATGCTAGTTTCATCGGTTCTGCATTGCGCATAAGTACAATGTCTCCCAGCGACACCGTAACACCAAGATTAAATTTGAGGTGACGAAATGCAAGCAACATGAGCTTTTGGGTGATTCGGAAAGTAATTTGCGGCTGGGCTGCCCCACGACGCACTGCGAGAGAAGGCCTGCCGCTTTAAAGCGACGCTTGTTTCCTGACTTTTGCGACAGGTACAACAGCCAGGTCCGCGGCAGCCGCAATGTTCGGCATGGCACAAAATGCCCGTTGCGCTTGATTGGACAAAAACAACTAAATGCCGCGCCGGTCTATCACCGCCCGAGACAAATTTAAGTATCGCCTTACCCTTCAGGACGCCGAAATTGTGTCCTTACTCGAGCAAAGCCCGTTTCAACAATTTTCCCTGCGCATAAAATCGGCTATGACGGAGTCATGCGGCTGGTGTCAGTCGCAGCCTTCCGACCCCGCGATCATTCAGGAAATGTCGATCATGCGCTTCCACCTTGCAATCCTGGCCGTTGTTGCCGCTGCACTCACCGCATGCACCACCGCATCGGTACCGTCCAACCCGCTTGAGCAACGCTGGAACGGCAAGTCGGCGGGCGTCTTCATTGCGGCCTACGGGCCTCCGGTTGCCGACCGGGCGGGCTCCGGGGGCGCGACGGTCTACACCTGGCGCGGCGGCTTTGTCGGGGGCAAGTCCTGCACCGTGGAACTGACAGCCGACAAGACCTACACGATCACCGCCATCCGCGCCGTGACCGACCGCGTTGACCCCAAGGGCGGCCCCTCCCATTGCGAGAAGACGCTCGACGCTGTCTGAGGGCTGAGCGGGTAGAGGCAGGCAACAGGTTGGACGCCAGAGTCCAAAGTTGCGGTTCCTGTGTTGCAGTGAAGTGCCGTTTTTCCGCGCCGTCACCCCGGACTTGATCCGCGGTCCAGTCAGCCCAAGTCTTTGGGCTGAAGAGAGTGTTTCGACCCGGTGGACACCGGGTCGCTGGATCCTGGATCGGTGTCCGGGATGACGGGGAATGTGAAGGCACTAACCAGAAAACGGGATCTTGAGGCGCACCTGCAGGACAGAATCAGGCAGCCAGCCCCCTCACCCCAGCGGCGCGATATCGCCTCTGCCCCAGGCTTCTTGCGTCTCGGCTGAGAAATCCTCAAATCGCCTGGCCTCTATCGACGCGCGGATGCCTGACATCAGGTCCTGGTAGTAGGACAGATTGTTCCAGGTAATCAGCATCATGCCCAGAATCTCGTTGGAACGGACCAGATGGTGCAGATAGGCGCGGGAATAGTCGCGCGCCGCCGGGCATGAGCTTTGCTCATCCAGCGGACGATGGTCCTCGGCGTGGCGGGCGTTTTTCAGGTTGATCTTGCCGTGGCGGGTAAAGGCCAGGCCGTGGCGTCCGGCGCGGGTCGGCATCACGCAATCGAACATGTCGATGCCGTGGCCGACTGATTTGAGAATGTCATCAGGCGTGCCGACGCCCATCAGGTAGCGCGGTTTTTCACGCGGCAGCAGCGGACAGGTGACATCGAGCATGTCGAGCATCACGTTCTGCGGCTCGCCGACGGCAAGGCCGCCAACCGCATAGCCCTTGAGATCGAGGGCAGCCAGGCCTTGCGCCGAGCATTCCCGCAGCTTGGGGATATCGCCGCCCTGGACAATGCCGAACATCGCCTTGCCGGGCTGGTCGCCAAAGGCGGTTCTGCAGCGCTCGGCCCAGCGCAGCGACATTTCCATGGCGCGCTCGATCTCGCTCTCCGATGCCGGCAGCCGCACGCATTCGTCAAGCTGCATCTGGATGTCTGAGTCGAGCAGTCCCTGAATTTCAATTGAGCGTTCCGGGCTCATCTCGTGGCGCGAGCCGTCGATATGCGATTGAAAGGTAACGCCGCGTTCGCTGATCTTGCGCAGCGCCGACAGCGACATCACCTGAAACCCGCCGGAATCGGTCAGAATCGGTTTTGGCCAGCGGGCAAATTCATGCAAGCCACCAAGCTTGGCCACCCGTTCGGCACCGGGGCGAAGCATCAAGTGATAGGTGTTGCCGAGGATGATGTCGGCACCCAGATCACTGACCTGGTCCATGTACATGGCCTTGACCGTGCCGCCGGTTCCCACCGGCATGAAGGCCGGGGTGCGAACCGTGCCGCGCGGCATGGTGATCTCGCCGCGACGGGCCTTGCCATCGGTGGCAAGCAGCTTGAATTCGAAATTTTCGGTCACGGCTGGCTCCGGAACAACAGGCTGGAATCGCCATAGGAATAGAAACGGTAGCCCGTGTCGATGGCATAACGGTAGGCTTCGCGCATGGTCTCAAGGCCTGAGAATGCCGAAACCAGCATGAACAGCGTCGAGCGCGGCAGGTGAAAATTGGTCATCAGCACGTCGACGGCGCGAAAAGAGTAGCCCGGGGTGATGAAGATGTCGGTCGGGCCCGACCATGCTTTGATGGTGCCATCCTCGTCGGTGGCGCTTTCGAGCAGCCTGAGCGAGGTGGTGCCGACCGAGACAACCCGCCCGCCGGCCGCATGAACCGCGTTGAGCGCCTCGGCGGTTTCTGCGCTGACATGGCCGATTTCCGAATGCATCAGATGCTCCGCGGTGTCATCGACCTTGACCGGCAAGAATGTGCCTGCACCGACATGCAGCGTGACGAAATGGCGCGAGACACCGCGGGCGTCAAGCTGGGCAAACAGGTCCGGCGTGAAATGCAGCCCGGCGGTGGGGGCTGCCACCGCGCCATCCTCGCGGGCGTAAATTGTCTGGTAGTCGAGCCGGTCGCGCTCGTCCTCGCCGCGCTTGGAGGCGATATAGGGCGGCAGCGGAATATGCCCGGTGGCCATGATCGCCTCATCGAGCGCCGGGCCAGAAAAATCAAAGATCAACTCGATCTCACCGCCCTCGCCGCGGTCTCCCGCCGTGGCGTCAAGCACGCCGGCCATGCAGGCCTCGCCGGAGCCGCCAAAATGCAGCCGGTCGCCTTGCTTGATCCGCTTGCCCGGGCGAACAAAGGCCTTCCAGCGGTCCGGGCCTGAGCGCATGTGCAGCGTTGCGGAAATGCGTTGCTGGTTGTCGTCGCGAATGCGAAAGCCTTCGAGCTGCGCCGGGATCACTTTTGTGTCGTTGAACACCAGCGCGTCGCCCGGTTCCAGCAGGTCGGCCAACTGGTTGACGCTCAGATCAGCGAGATCGCCCGCGGCGTCAACGCGCAGAAGCCGCGCAGAATCACGCGGGTTTGCAGGTCTGAGCGCAATGCGGTCGTCGGGAAGATCGAAATCGAAAAGGTCTACGCGCATCGGTGCGCCTCATAAAAAACGCGCGGGATTCGTGTGCCTATAGGCACCGGATCCCGCGCGTATCAGGTGTTTTAAGCCGTGGTGTCGGCTGCGACCTTGACCGAAACGATCTTGTCGGGATCGGCCACCGGCTCGCCGCGCTTGATCTTGTCGACATTTTCCATGCCCGACGTCACCTGGCCCCAGACCGTATACTGACGGTTGAGAAAGCCGGCATCGCCAAAGCAGATGAAGAACTGCGAATTGGCCGAGTTGGGATCCTGCGACCGCGCCATCGAACAGGTGCCGCGGGCGTGGTTCATGTTGGAAAACTCGGCCTTCAGGTCGGGTTTGTCCGAACCGCCCATGCCGGCGCGGCTCGGGTTGAAATCCTTGCCGTCGGACTTGCCGAACTTGACGTCGCCAGTCTGCGCCATGAAGCCTTCGATGACGCGGTGAAACACCACACCATCATAGGCGCCTTCGCGGGCCAGTTCCTTGATCCGCGCAACATGGCCGGGAGCCAGGTCGGGCAGCAGTTCGATGGTCACCTGGCCCTTGGTGGTTTCCATGATGAGCGTGTTTTCGGGATCCTTGATCTCCGCCATGTGTCTCTCCTTGTTGAAATTCTAGCCGCCGGAGCGGACCTTGATCATGCGATCCGGATTGTCGACCGAACCATTGTTGTTGGCATCGCCAAGCTTGATCTTGTCGACGTTTTCCATGCCCTTGATGACCTTGCCCACGACGGTGTACTGGCCGTTGAGGAAGTCGCCATCGGCGAACATGATGAAGAATTGTGAATTGGCAGAGTTGGGGTCTTGCGAGCGGGCCATGCCGACCGTGCCACGGACAAACTTCCGATCGGAAAACTCGGCCTTGATGTCAGGCTGCGACGATCCGCCGGTGCCGGCCCGGTTGGGTGTAAACCCGTCTTCCATGTCGCCGAATTCGACGTCGCCGGTCTGGGCCATGAAGCCTTCGATCACCCGGTGAAAGGCAACATTGTCATATTCGCCGGCATCGGCCAGTGCCTTGAGCCGTGCCGCGTGCAGCGGTGCGACATCGTCAGCCAGTTCGATGACCACATCGCCGGTTTTCAGCGTAATGGTCAGCATCTCGGCTGCGGCGGCAAAGGATGTCGAGACCAGGCCGAAGGCCAGAGTCGCGGCGATAAGTAGACGTGAAGAACGCATGATGGCTCCAAAAAAGTGCAGCGGCCGGGGCTTGCAAGCCCGGCGGCAATCGTTTGACACACCGACGCAGGCTTGGCAACGCTGCGGCGAAGGCGATCGGACTTACGAAATCCGTGCTGCGAGCGCTTTTTTCACCACAGCCGGAACAAACGGCGTGACATCGCCGCCCATCTTGGCGATCTGACGCACAAGCGTGGCGGTGATATGGCGGGTTTCGGGAAAGGCGGGCACAAACACGGTTGTAATGGCTGGCGCCATGGCACGGTTCATACCGGCCATCTGGATTTCATAATCGAAATCGGTGCCGTCGCGCAGGCCGCGTACCAACACGCTGGCGCCGGCATCGCGCGCCGCGTCAACCACCAGTCCGTCAAAGGAAACCACCGAAATATCGCTGGCGCGGCCGGAAAAATCGGTCTGCACAAGATCGGCGATCATGCCGGCGCGTTCATCAAACGAAAACATCGGCGCCTTGCCCGGATGCACGCCGATGCCGATAATCAGCTGGTCGCACAGCGCCAGGGCCTGCTCGAGCACATCAATATGGCCGTTGGTCATCGGATCGAATGATCCGGGATAAAATGCCTTGCGCATGGAAAGCTTCCCTTCAGACAATGGCTCTTGCCGCATCAAGGCCTTTTGTCATGTCAGGTCACTGCCATCAAGGCTAAGTCGCAGGCGGGAGCCCACTGGGTAGCAGTCAAATTGCCGCTTCTGGTGAAAGACGGCTGCCACCGGCGCCTGCCCGGTGGGCAAGCGCCAAGGCTCGGAGCGTCCGAACCCACCAGTTGGCTGCTACAGGTCGGTGACCGACAAGCGGATCAGCGACTTGCGGCTGCGCTTGTAGACCCGGTCGGCAATCGACTGGATCTGTTCGCGGCGTTGATCAAAGGTGGTCAGATAGGCGTTGAGCGCCATGCTATTGGTGCCCGCCATCTTTTCGAGCGCCGGCAATTCCATCAGGAACCGGATTTCCATGACACCGTCATGGCCCGAAAAACGGATGAGGTCAGCGTCCTCGTCGATATTGCGGGCCTGATTGGGGAATCCAAGCGTCATGAGCAGGTGCCTCCGGCACCGATAATGGCGCTCACTTCTTGGCCTTCTTCTGAAACGGATTTGTCTCCAGAGACTTCACCGCGCTGCCCGCTGTTGCGGTCGCCTTGACCTCGGTTTTAGCCTTCTTCGGCTTTCGGATTTCCTTGCTTGAACGCATTTGACCTTTAGCCATGACGTATCCTGTCTCGATGTGCGCTAAGCGCTTGTTTGAGTATCGACAAGTTCCAGATTGCTGCCCTGTTCCACACGTTCGTGGTCGAGGTCTTCATTGCGGATTCGGTATTGCGGCTGGCCCTGATTGTCGGGCAACCTCATCAGAATCTTGAAATCGGCGGGAACTCGCGGCGACAATCCGACCCGTGACTGGAGCGTAACGTGCTGCCCCGTGGTGAAGATGCCTTTTGCCATAGTCATGAGTCCTTGAGATGTGAAGCACCGCCACCCGAAAACTCCGTTGAACGATGCTCGGGCCTTCTGGCCCGGCTTCAAATGCCGATTGTACAGTGAGAGCGCGATCGGAACTGCTGTGCATATAACAAGCGAAAGATGCCGACGATCCAAATGGGGTCGCTGACATCGCGCGTCTGGCCGTCTGCGGTCTCACCATGCATTCGAATTGAGGCTTATCAAAGGCGCAGACGCAGTTTGCCTTCAATTTGCCACATCTTTGCCGCAGCGCACCGCCACATGTTTGCCGCACCGCACCCAAAGTGTGCTAGGCTGAATTTTCTGGGGTGCAGGCCATTGCCGCTGTGTGTTGTTTCAACGGAACCGAATGGCGCCCCTGACGTTGCATGCCCGTATACCAACTGCATTCAACAAAACTTGCATCGCCGCCGCAGCGGTTTTCGCACCTCTCTCACCAACAGAAAGCGCCGCTCATGCTGATCAGGTTTGGATTTGAAATTTCGGTGACCTGCACACAGCCGGTGCCGATGTTGCTGGCACTGTCGACCCACACCGAATTTGCTGGCCGGCTGATCGGTCTTGATCAGGTCCGCTCCGACCGTGCGGCGCCGATTTCCGAATATGTCGATACCTATGGAAACCGGATTTCGCGCACGGTAGCGGAACCGGGCTGGACCACCTTCTGGTCTGACTGTGTCGCCGAAGTTGACGGCCAGCCTGACAATATTCCCTATGGCGCGATCCAGCACCGGATCGAGGACCTGCCGCACGAAACACTGAATTTTCTGACTGCCAGCCGCTATTGTGATTCAGACAGCCTGGCCAATTTTGCCTGGGCAAATTTCGGCGGCACCAACGAGGGCTGGGACCGGGTCGCCGCAATATGCGCCTATGTTCATAACCATGTGACGTTCGGCTATAAATTCGGCCGTCCCGACAAGACAGCGCGCGATGTGCTGGAAGAAAAAAGCGGCGTATGCCGTGACTTCGCCCATCTGGGCGTTTCGCTGTGCCGGGCCATGAACATCCCTGCCCGCTATGCCAGTGGCTATCTTGGCGATATCGGCGTTCCCGATACCGGGTTTGACGATTTCTGCGCCTGGTTCGAGGTCTATCTCGGCGGACGCTGGCACACGGTCGATGCCCGCTACAATGCCCCGCGGATCGGCCGCATCCTGATGGTGCGCGGCTCGGATGCCTCCGATGTCGCCATGATCACCTCGTTTGGCGCCTATCAGCTGGCCAATTTCCGGGTCTGGACCACCGAGATTGATGGTCAGCCTACCGATTCCGAACTGTTGTCGAAGCTCGAAACCCGGCCTGAGCCCCGCGCTTCCGGGCCGGATTTCGGCTCTGCGGTACCGGGTGCTGTGCATCTGATCTGATGCCTGAAGTCCGCTCGGCTTAAGACCGAGCAGCCTTGCAGCGGGCACAAATATGCGTGTCAAAAGTGTTCAGGTTCGGTTCAGACGCCATTTGCGATGATGTCTTCAACACCGAATGAGAGGACACCGACATGACTTTGGCCCTGGCACTGCTTTCCCTGATGATCGTGATGCTTTTCAGCGCGCTGGTGATCGGCGCCATACGGCAGTCGATGCCGCGCCCTGCCAACACCCCGGTATGGTCGCATGACCGCGGCGCTCGTCGCTGATCGGCGCTTGCAAGTCAAACAACACCGAAGCCGCCCGCAGCGGCTTCACGCTTCCCTTGATACAAACCGCCCACCGGCAGAACCGCCCCGCGGCGCCTCCAGCATTGGCTCCCGGCACTCAGCCTTGTTGCAGCGGTTCGGAAGCCTGAAATATCGCTGACATTCGGTCGGCCAGCGCCCGCACCCGTCGTGGCTGAGCCCGGCTGGGTGGAAACAGCATTTGCAGCGGCGTTGCCGGCGGCGCGTAATCGGTCAGCAATTCGACCAGATTTCCGGCTCTGATATCCGGCCCCACATCCAGCTCCGACTTGAGAATGATTCCGTGACCGGCAAGACACCATTGCCGCACCAGCGCGCCGTCATTGGCCACTCGGTCGCCTCGCACGGTGACAATCTGCGGCATCGCCCCGCGGCCCAATCTCCAGACATTATCGAGATTGCCGCCAAACCGCATCACCAGGCAATTATGTTGTTTGAGATCGACCGGTTTGTCGGGCGCGCCGTATTTTTCAATATAGCTCGGCGCGGCGCAAACCACGCGGCGGCGCAGGCCAAGCGACCGAACCCGCAGGGAACTGTCGATCACCGTTCCGAACCGCAGGGCGATGTCAAACCCATCGCCGACCAGATCGACAAAGCCATCAGACAGCATCAGATCGACCGAGATCGCCGGGTGATCCGAGAGGAACCGGTTGATCTCGTCGGAGACCAGCGTTCGGCCGATATCGCTCGGCGCGCTGATCCGGATCGGTCCCGACAGGGTTTCGGCGCCATGCCGGATGCTGGCCTCGAGATCGGCAACCTCGCCAAGCACCTGTTTGGCCCCCTCGACCAGCGTCCGGCCTTCCTCGGTCAGACTGATGGCGCGTGTGGTTCGGTTCAACAAGGCAACGCCATAATGGGCTTCGAGCGCGGCAAGCCGTTCCGATACGGTGGTCGAGGATAGCCCCGCCTCGCGACCGGCAGCCGTCAGACTGCCCTTTTCAACGATTTGCAGGAACAGGGCGATATTGTTGAGCAACATTGTACGGCTTATCCGGATTATGAATTTGCACCATGCCCGTTTATCCGGCTGTGGCAAGCAGCTACTTCCACAACATCATAAACTTGGAAACCCGCCCATGACCACGCTGACCATCGTCGCAAACATTCACGCCAATCCAGACCAGACCGAGCTGGTCAGAGCGGAGCTCGAAAAACTGCTCCCCATCACCCGTGCTGAAAACGGCTGCCTGCAGTACGATCTGCACCGCGACAACGACAATCCGGCGCATTTCATGTTCTTCGAAAAGTGGGAATCGCGCGAATTGTGGCAGACCCACATGAATGCGCCGCATCTGGCTGCCTATATGAAGGCCACCGACGGCGCCGTTGCGGAATTCATTCTCAACGAGATGAGCAGCATCGGCTGATCAAGCCGGCTCCTTTGGCCGCCGGCACGATTTCGAACTTTACCGGCGGCAATCGCATTCAGGAAAGGCTATCTCATGCACAAGACCATTCTCATTACCGGCGCCACCGACGGCATCGGTTTCGAAACGGCAAAGATGCTGGCTGCCGATGGCCATCACCTGCTGGTACACGGGCGCAACCCGGACAAGCTGCGGCACGCGCAAGCGACGCTTTCGGCGTTGTCGGATGACGCCCGCATCGAGACATTTCTGGCCGATCTCTCGCATATGTCCGACGTCAAGGCGCTGGCAGTCGCGGTCACTCAAAAACACACCCATCTGGATGTGCTGATCAACAACGCCGGCGTTTACACCGCCGCCGACCCGCGTACCGATGACGGGCTTGATGTGCGTTTTGCGGTCAACACCTATGCACCCTATCTACTCACCCGACTTTTGTTGCCGCTGTTTGACGCATCGGGACGTGTGGTCAATCTGTCTTCCGCCGCCCAGGCTCCGGTTGACCTGCAGGCGCTGGCCGGCAAGGGCCAACTCGGCGATGGCGCAGCATACGCGCAAAGCAAGCTGGCGCTGACAATGTGGTCGCGCAGTCTCGGACTCGAGCTCAGCCAAACCGGCCCGGCGATCATTGCCGTCAATCCCGGCTCGATGCTTGGCAGCAACATGGTCAGGCAGGCGTTTGGCGTCGCCGGCGGCGATCTCCGCATTGGCGCAGACATCCTTGTTCGCGCGGCCCTTTCCGAGGAGTTCGCCTCGGCAACAGGGACCTATTTCGACAATGATTCCGGGGCCTTTGCCGCCCCTCACCCCGATGCACTCGATCCCAACAAGTGCGCCGAAATCATCCGCGTTATCAAGACCGTTCTGGCCGACCTACCCAATACGAATGGAGAAATTCAATGAAGGCTGTTGCCCTGACACACTATTTGCCGGTCGAAAATCCGGATGCATTTCTCGATGTCGACCTGCCCAAGCCGACAGCCACCGGCCGCGATATTCTGGTCGCTGTGAAGGCGGTTTCGGTCAATCCGGTCGACACCAAGGTCCGCGCGCCCAAGGACAAGGTTGAAGAGACCCCGCGGGTAATTGGCTATGACGCCTCCGGCGTGGTCGAGGCGGTCGGCCCCGATGTGACCTTGTTCAAGGTTGGCGACGAAGTCTTTTATGCCGGTGACATCACCCGTCCAGGCACCAACCAGCAGTTCCATCTGGTTGACGAACGCATCGTCGGCTTCAAGCCCAAAAGTCTGGGCTTTGCCGAATCCGCAGCGCTGCCGCTGACCACGATTACCGCCTATGAGGCCTTCTTCGACCGTCTCGGCATTGACCGTGAAGGTGCCGACAAGGGCGAGAGCGTTCTCATCATCGGCGCCGGCGGTGGCGTCGGCTCGATTGCGATCCAGCTTGCAAAGGCCGCCGGCCTCGTGGTGATCGCCACCGCGTCGCGCCCGGAAACCACCGCCTGGGTCAAACAGCTTGGCGCCGACCATGTCGTCAATCACCGCGAGGACATGGTTGCACAGGTCCGGGCACTCGGATTCCAGCATGTCGATCATATCGCCATCTTCAACGACATGCGCCATTGGCAGACGGCGGTTGAACTGATCCGCCCCCAGGGGGGCATCGTTTCGATCGACGACACCGACCTGCCGATGCCGATGGACGGCATGAAGATGAAGGCGGCCAGCCTGCATTGGGAATTCATGTTCGCGCGCGCCATGCACCAGACGCCCGACATGATCGAGCAGCACAGGCTGCTCAGCTATGTCGCAAGCGAAATTGACGCCGGGCGCATCCGCACGACGCTCGACACCGTGCTGAGCCCGATCAACGCGGAAAACATGCGAAAAGCCCATGCGTTGATCGAGACCGGACAGGCCAAGGGCAAGATCGTCGTTGAGGGCTTTTGAGCCAGGCGTTGCCTGCGACACGCCTAGAAAACTGAATAGTTGACGGCCCGACCGATGGAAAAATCCGTCGGCCGGGCCGTTTGCGCTACATTGCGTTCAGCGGTTGGTGCTGGCCACCGCCCGCACCCGGTGCCCGTCCGGATCGGCTGCCACGAATGTATCGCCGAACGGCATTTCGACGGGATCGAGAATGATCTTGTGGCCCTTGGCGACCCAGTCCGCATGCCGTTTCACTAGGCTTTCCCGATCGGCGACATTGAAGGAAATCTCGCTGGCGCCGGGCGCGCTCTGTCCATCAGGATCAGCTTCCGACGCAGCCCACAGTCCGAGCCGCACACTGTCGCTGAGCGGCAGCATGGAAAACACCGGATTGGACTGGACCAGCGGCCGCTCAAGCAGCGCGGAATAGAACGCCCCGCTGGCAACGGGATCGGCGACGTGCAGCACAACCATGTCAAATTTCAGCATCTTATCGTCTCCATCTGGTTCAAACAGGTCTTGCGACTATCGATGGAGATTACGATTTCATGCTGCCGGAAAATGTCAGCAGTAAAGCGAATCAGCCATCCGGTTTTGAACGCAGCGGAATGCCCTGCTTGATCTGCCAGGCCTTCATCAGCGCGGCGCGGCGTTGCGGGTAGGTTTCGGCTTCCACCCGCAGACCGGCGATTCTGTCAGCGCGAAAATGCCGAAAGTCCTGGCGCAGCTCGCACCAGGCGACAATCACCCGAACCCTGTCGAAAAACGCCAGCGCAATCGGCCAGATCGTCCGCTCGCTGCATTGACCCACCGCATCGGCATAATCGATCGCCAGCTTGCGCTGCCGCCGGATCGCCTCGCGAATGGTCGGCAGTTCGGTCTCGCCCGCGGCAATCGGCGCACCGGGTGCGACCAGCAAGGTGCTGTCATCAAGACCGGCCTTGAGATCGGCGGGCAACACCGCGGCGATCTTGACCAGCGCGTTGCGCGCCGCCTGACCAAGCGATGTATCGGTCCGCTCCGCCACCCAGCGCGAGCCGAGCACCAGCGCCTCGATCTCTTCTTCCGAAAACATCAGCGGCGGAAGCATGAAACCGGGTTTGAGCACGAAGCCGACCCCCGCCTCCCCGTCAATCGCAGCCCCTTGCGCTTTGAGCGCATCAATGTCGCGGTAAACCGTCCGCAGCGACACACCCAACTCATCGGCCATCCGCTGCCCGCTGACCGGACGCTTGTGGCGGCGGAACAACTGAATCAGATCAAGAAGACGTGCGGCGCGGGACAAATGTGGGCTCCAGGAACAATGCGGGCAATTTGCCTGCCTACCAGATCCTACTGCCAGAATGTGGCAGGAGGAAACATGCTTGTTCACTCTCATGCGGAGACGCCATGCGCATCAGATGGGTAGCCGCCACTTCTATGCGGATTTGATCGACAACCAGATCTCGCCACATCGCTGGCTGTTATTCAGCCTTTGCCATTTTCGTTGTCTTCGCCGTTTTCTTCTTGGCTTGATTGAACTCGATCGCCGCGCGGATCAGGCGCTGCAGCGCCGGTTCATCAACCGCGTCACCCTCGAGAAAATCGATCGCGCGGCGGGTGTTGCCGCGGTCGTCAGCATTGAACAGCTTTTCCGGGTCCGGCAATCGCGCGCCATGCATGAAGGTGAGCTTGACCTTGGCCTTGTGGGCATTGCCGACCGCAATTATGCCGTCGCGCGACCAGACAGGACTGCCCATCCATTTCCATTCCTCGATGATCTCCGGGTCGGAAGCCAGAATGGCCTTGCGGACTATTGCCAGCGTGTCGCCACGCCAGTCGGCGGTTTCAGCAATCAACTGATCAATCTGCTCGGATGGGGTCATGGGTTCCTCTCGAATCTATCGCGTTTCGTTTGACTAGCCGGCATTGATCCAGCGTGCGGCTTGGCGGGGCCGGAGCATTGCCTTTCACCCTATATGCGCCGCTGGTCGAAGGATGCTCTCATCCGTTTGCGGCGTGAGAGCGGCGGTGCGATCTGCCGAGACAGGACAGAAGATTATGTGGGGCCATAGCCGCTGTCGAGCAGCCTGCCGATTAGCGACCGTTTTGCCGAGTGGTATCAACAGATGGATGCAGCAGCCAGGCCATCCACCGGCCACAGGCTGTTCGTTAGCGCCCAGGAAAATGATTTGGGACTAACAACTTGAGGGAACACCGAATTCAGGCCAAGGCAATGGAAAAAAAAGCAGCCTGCACGGCGTTAGGTACCGTACAGACTGCAAGTTTATCGTTTTCCCAATCGTTCGAAATTACAATTGATTTCCAGATTTTGTATCGGCATTTGCCTGCCATTCATACGGGGCGCGATCACCATCACCCTGAAGCGATTGAGCCCAACTCTTGCCGTCTTTTTTGTAGTACTGCCAGCAGAACGGCCCATCTTCAGTGACGTTGCAGAATTTTCCAGGCTCCGCAGTCCAGTTGGTCTGGTAGCGCTTCCCTTTCCACTTCAATATCGAACTTCCGTCATGAGCAAAATAGACCCCGTCTCCGCCGGGCCACGTCCACGTGCGACCAGATAACTGCGCCTTTATTTCGTCAGTTGAATATGCAGTTGCACCAGATGGAATGCTTTGGCATCCAGCCAATACCGCGAGTGCGGTGGCTATAATCAGTATTCGTCTCATGTTCCCACCCCCGTTTGATTGCCTATGTCTTTGAGCAGATCGAAGTCAAAGAGAGTTTTATTAGGTTCCAGCTATCATAATGAAATTGTTCATTCATTGAGGAAGCATCAGTATTGAGCTGAAAGTACATCAAGAGACATATTATTGACTGAGAGGAAAATGTAGCCCCATATGGGGGGCAGTCAAATGTCAAAAATTGTGCGGCGCAATGTGACCTGTGGTTTTTTCTGTTTGATCGGAGGCAATAAATGTCACTGTATGATGCCGAGCACTTAGATCGAACCTCGTCTGAGTTAATAGAGGCGATCGAACAGGCTGCATGGAACAAATGTGATTGGAATATTGTTACCGATATATTTACATCATATTTTCCTGGTGCACGTGCGATATTATTAAATCACGACAAACTACACCAAGAACTATGTTTTTCACGCCAGAGCAACTTCGACCCATTATTTATCGATTCGTATAATCAATACTATGCATACAAAAACCCATGGATCGACGTATGGAGCGATAAAAAATCGGGCACCGTACTCATTGCGGAAGAAAATTACCCGGCACGAATGTATCGTGGAACCGAGTTCTATGAAGATTGGATACTACCTCAAGCAGAGGTTGAGGGTGCCGTTGGTTTGAAGATCGAAGGTGATGATGATTACCTCATGCATCTTCCAATTCATTATCCGCTGGCCATGACTAAGCTATACGACAAGCCGGTTGCGGAAGTCTTGCGGCGGATTAGAACGGCTTTACTCGATGCAGTCAGGGTAACACGGACCGCGGGTAAGGCTTGGGAGGCGGCAGCGTCCGCAACAGCGACCCTGAGTTCAAGGGAGTCGATTTTCATTGTCGACGAGGAAGGTCGGCTCAAGAACGGTAATCAGTGTGCAGAAGAAGCCTTGATCCGCGGCACAGTTTTTTCTCGTGCAGAGCGGCTTCGCTTCGGCAATCCTACGACCGATAAATGGTTCTCTATGCTGATCAAGACCAGGCAAAGTTCGGATTTCATTGGTAGATCGTGTCACGTCTTCCCCACGAGGAGCGGTGACCTTATGATTGAAGTTCTAGCTCTGCCTAAGCCTGAGTGGCCGTTGCTTCCAAGAAGCAAGCGTCTGTTTGCGGTTATGATCCGAGATGTATCAAACATACGCGTGCAAGGTATGAAGCTATTTTCAGAACGGTTCCGCTTAACCCGGTCTGAAAACGACCTGTGTTCCCTGCTGGCTCAAGGGCTTTCCATTCGAGAAGTCGCCAACACACTTGGATTGGCTGAAGACACTATACGAAAGCGTACGAAATCAATCTTTCAGAAAACGGACACTCACCGTCAAGGACAGTTGATAGGTTTGATAAATAAATACCTGTGAACGGTGACTGGTCGAGAGTGCGCCAATGTCGATTGGCAAGGGACACCTCATGTTCCCAGTCTCGGAGATTGCGGTGAATTCAAATTTCCCGCCCGCTTCCACCTTGTGGCGCATTGCACCAGACGTCCGCTACTGATTATCCCGCCTCCTGCCACTCGCTGCACCCAATAAAAAAACCGGGGATCTCTCCCCGGTTTCTCAAAGCAAGGCTTAAAGGCCTATCAGGCTTCAGGCGGCGTTTCGTCAGTGTCCGGCGCTGGCGTATCATCCAGGGCGTCGGGTGCAACCGCAGCTTCTGCCGCATCGCCCTCGACGCCATCTTCATCGAGATCTTCGTCGTGCTCCGGTTCGCTGATGCGGTCGACCGAGACCACCCGTTCATCGGTGGCTGTGGAGAAGATGGTCACGCCCTTGGTGGCGCGGCTGGCCATGCGGATGCCGCCGACCGGCACCCGGATCACCTGGCCGCCATCCGACACCATCATGATCTGGTCGCCCTGCTCGACCGGGAAGGCCGCGATCAGCGGACCGATCTCGCCGGTCTTTGAGGTGTCGGTTGCACGGATGCCCTTGCCGCCACGTCCGGAAGTGCGGAATTCGTAGCTCGACGAGCGTTTGCCGTAGCCCTTTTCCGACACAGTCAGGATGAACTGCTCGCGGGCTTTCAGTTCCTCGTAGCGCTCATCGTCAAGATGGCCGTCTTCGACCGCTTCTTCGCCGACCAGGGCGATATCCTCGACCTCGTCGCCACTGACAGCCCGGCGTTCGGCCACCGCGCGCTTCAGATACGCCGCGCGCTCGGACGGATCGGCATCGACATGATGGACGATGGTCATCGAGATGATGTGATCGCCCTCAGCCAGGTTGATGCCGCGTACGCCGACCGAATTACGCCCGGCAAACACCCGCACGTCATCGACCGAGAAGCGGATGCACTGGCCCAGCGCCGTGGTCAGAAGCACGTCGTCAAACTCGTTGCAGGTCTCGACATTGAGGATCTCGTCACCATCGCTGTCGAGCTTCATGGCGATCTTGCCGTTGCGGTTGACCTGCACGAAATCACTGAGCTTGTTGCGCCGGACCGTACCGCGGGTGGTGGCGAACATCACATCGAGTTCGCCCCAGCTGCTTTCGTCTTCCGGCAGCGGCATGATCGAGGTGATGCGTTCGCCCTTTTCCAGGGGCAGCATGTTGATCAGCGCCTTGCCCTTCGAGGTGGGCGTACCGATCGGCAGCCGCCAGACCTTCTCCTTGTAGACAATGCCACGCGAAGAGAAGAACAGCACAGGCGTATGCGTGTTGGCGACAAACAGCCGTGTGACGAAATCCTCGTCGCGCGTCGACATGCCCGAACGGCCCTTGCCGCCGCGTCGCTGCGCCCGGTAGGTGGCAAGCGGCACGCGCTTGATGTAACCGGCATGGCTGACGGTGACCACCATGTCTTCGCGGGCAATCAGGTCCTCGTCGTCCATGTCCGCGCCACCCTCGGTAATCTGGGTGCGGCGCGGAACGCCGAATTCGTCGCGAACCGCGATGAGTTCGTCCTTGACGATCTGCTGCACCCGGTTCCGGGACGCGAGAATCTCAAGGAAGTCCTTGATTTCATCACCGATCTTGCCGAGTTCATCGCCGATTTCATCACGGCCGAGTGCCGTCAGGCGGGCCAGGCGCAATTCGAGAATGGCGCGCGCCTGCTCCTCGGAGAGGTTGTAGGTGCCGTCCTCCTCGTTGATGCGGTGACGCGGATCGTCGATCAGAAGGATCAGCGGTTCCACGTCCTTTGCCGGCCAGCGCCGGGTCATCAATTGCTCGCGTGCGGTCGCAGGATCCGGCGCCTTGCGGATCAGGGCGATGACTTCATCGATATTGGCCACCGCGATGGCGAGACCCACCAACACATGCGCTCGTTCGCGCGCCTTGCGCAGCAGATATTTGGTGCGCCGCGTGATCACGTTCTCGCGGAACGCCACAAACGCCTTGAGCATGTCGATCAGGTTCATCAGCTCAGGCTTGCCGCCATTGAGCGCCACCATGTTGACCCCGAACGAGGTCTGCAGCGGCGTGTAGCGGTAAAGCTGGTTGATGATCACATCGGCAACGACATCGCGCTTGAGTTCGACCACCACGCGGTAGCCCTGGCGATCGGATTCGTCTCGCAGGTCGGAAATGCCCTCGATGCGCTTGTCGCGCACCAGTTCGGCCATCTTCTCGATCATCGTCGCCTTGTTCACCTGGTAGGGAACCTCGGTGATGATGATGGCTTCACGGTCGTTGCGCATCGGCTCAACATGAACCTTGCCGCGCATCATCACTGATCCACGGCCGGTCTCGAACGCCTGGCGGATGCCGGCCTGGCCTAAAATGATGCCTGACGTCGGAAAATCCGGCCCGGGGATGATCTGCATCAGCTCGATAAGATCAATCGCCGGATTTTCCATGATCGCCACGGCGCCATTGACCACCTCGACCAGATTGTGCGGCGGGATGTTGGTGGCCATGCCGACGGCGATGCCGCCCGCGCCATTGACCAGCAAGGTGGGGAACCGAGCCGGCAAGACTTTCGGCTCGCGGCCGGAGGAATCGTAGGTTTCCTGGAAATCGACCGTATCCTTGTCGATGTCCTCGAGCATTTCGTGGGCAAGCTTGGCCAGCCGCGATTCGGTATACCGCATGGCTGCCGGCGGGTCCCCGTCGATCGAGCCGAAATTGCCCTGCCCATCGATCAGCATAGCGCTCATCGACCAATGCTGCGCCATCCGCACCATGGCGTCATAAATCGACTGGTCGCCGTGCGGGTGATATTTACCCATCACGTCACCGACGATACGCGACGATTTCACGTATTTGCGGTTCCAGTGATAACCGCCCTCATGCATGGCATAGAGAATTCGGCGGTGCACGGGCTTAAGCCCGTCACGCACGTCCGGCAGCGCCCGGCTGACGATCACGCTCATGGCGTAATCGAGATAGGAGCGCTGCATTTCATCGATAATCGAAACCGGTTGAATGCCTGGCGTAATCGGTCCGGCGGGTGTTTTCTGGTCTGTCAAAGCGGTCCACGAACATTGAATGGAATCATTAGCGCCTTATAGCCGAAACCCGACCGCGTCGCCAATTTTCACGCCCGGATTCGGGCTTTATCGCAACATTCTCCACTGCCGTGGGCTAGATCGGGGGTTTCGATCGTCGCCGTGGTATCGTAAGCCGGTTGAAAGCACCGGTTTTCAAGGCGCGCGGGGGATGTCGCATGAATGTCGAACTGATCATAAATGCCTTTGTCACCATCATCGTCATGTTCGACCCGCCGGGACTGGCGGCGATTTTTCTCGGCCTGACAACCGGCATGACCCGCAGCCAGCGCCTGCAGGTAGCGTTGCGCGGCACCATCACCAGCGCCGGCATCCTGATAGTGTTCGCCATTGCCGGCGCCAGCATCCTCGGTGTGCTCGGCATTTCGCTCGGCGCGTTCCGCATCGCCGGCGGTATCCTGTTGTTCTGGATTGCCTTCGAGATGATCTTTGAAAAACGCCACGAGCGCCAGGAAAAGAGCGCCGAACGGGCAATTACCAAGGACCACATCTCCAATGTCGCGGTGTTTCCGCTGGCGATCCCGCTTATTGCTGGGCCTGGTGCGATCTCGGCGGTGATTCTGCTGGCCGGTTCGTTCTATGCCCCGGTCGAACGCGCCGGACTGATCGGCGTCATCATCGCCGCTTCGCTGGTGCTGTTTGCCTTTCTCGTCATCGCCGAGCGGCTGGACCGGTTCCTGGGCGATACCGGCCGCACCATCCTCACCCGGCTTCTGGGTGTGGTGCTGGCGGCGCTGTCGGTGCAATTCGTGGTCGACGGCATCAAGCAGGCATTCCTGACGGTCTGACGGAGTGGCTGGTGGAACCTGAACAATCGAGCCACTTTGAAGCCGAGCTTTGGCGGGTTGATACCGCCAAGGCACCTTGGCACTTTGTCACTGTTCCCCCTGAAATCTCACACCAGATCCGCTTTTACGCGGGCAAGACCAACAGCTTTGGCTCGATTCGGGTGCGTGTCTGCATCGGCAACTCCGAATGGGCCACCTCGCTGTTTCCCGACACAAAATCTGGCTGCTATTTCCTGCCGGTCAAGGCTGTTATCCGCCGGGCAGAATCACTTGCCGCAGGCGACCGCATCACCGTTGATCTGACAACCGGTTGAACCCCGATACTGGGCCTACCCGCCTTCCGGCAGGTTATTCGGCGAGATCGACTGTCAGTTCCTTGCCGCCCCAGCCATGCTGCTTGTCATGGGCGCGGATGGTGACGGCATCGACACCGTCGGGGATGACAATTCCGGACTGGCTGCGGGTAAACGGTTGCTCGGTGTCATGCGGGTGTGCCAGCACCCTTTCGCCATAGACCTCGCCATCAGGGCCCCGCACCTGCCATTTGTCGGCATAATGCTCCCAACCGTCATCGGCGTGCCGAACGCCGACATCAAACCGGTAAGTTCCGTTTGAAGCGCGCGCAAATTTTGCCGCAACGACATCGGCCTCGCCGGCAATAGCGCTGGCAGAGCCGGCCAGCGCCGCCGTGGCGGCAAACAGGGAAAGCGCCGCAAGGCGCGGCAAACGATGAAGGGACAGGTGAAGGGTTTTGTGTGCTGAAACTGTCATGCAGCTATATTTGGCTGTCCGCCGCGCCAATGCCAATCAATTTTGAGTGCAACGGCGCCCACATTGTTATCAGAGCGGGGCTCAAACAGCCGCGGGATGGCCTTCGGCGAGTTGCAGCAGGTCCCACAGATTGCCGTAGATATCGCGGAAAACCGCCACCGTGCCGTAATCATGGATCTGCGGCTCGCGCACGAATTCGACACCGGCGGCATTCAGCCGGGCGAAATCACTGGCAAAATCATCGGTGTTGAGAAACATGAACACACGCCCACCGGTCTGGTTGCCGACAAACGGTTCCTGCTCCGGCCTGGACGCCCGCGCCAGCACGATCGAGGCACCCTGCCCGCCCTTGGGCCGCACCACCACCCAGCGCTTGTCCTGTTCAGCCTGATAGGTTGTCTTCGATGAGATCGAAGCCGAGCACGCCGCAGTAAAAGCCAATGGCTTCGTCATAATCGCGCACCACGAGGGCAACATGGGTAATGGACTGGCGCAAATCTGTCTCCCGTATCCCCGCAGGGCTGACTTGCCTGCAAAATCAGCGGATGGGCATCAGCGTGCCTTGAGGATTCGCTGCCAGATGGTTCCGCCGAGATATTTTCCACAGAGCCAGAAATAGGCCACGATCAGGGCAAACGCCACCAGCGCCGACATCCCGTTCAACTGGAACCCCGCGCTGCTTGTTTCACCGGTGACGGTGCCGACCAGATAACCAATGACAAAAAACGCGGTGAAGAAATCAAGCACCGCCGCCAGAATGATCCGCCACCGCGATACGGGCGCTTGTCGCGATGGTGTCTGTTCTTCTGCCATGGTCATTGTCCTCCCCACTGTTCAGCTCGGCGCGCGCCGCATGAGCGGAGCGCCCGAACCAAAACCGGACTGACACAGCGACCTTACAGTCAAGCCGTTGATCAGAACGGAATGTCGTCGTCGAGATCGCGGGATCCGCCACCACCACCGGCGCCGCCGCCAAATCCGCCGCCGGCACCACCGCCGCCACCGCGACCGCCACCACCCGAGGGAGCCCCGCCGCCGAAATCACCGCCATAATCGCCGCCGCCGCCACTACGGCTCCCGCCGCCACCACCACCACCACCACCGCCTTCATTGCGGCCGTCAAGCATCGTCAGGTTGCCGTTAAAGCCCTGCAGCACCACTTCGGTGGAGTATTTGTCCTGACCCGACTGGTCGGTCCATTTGCGGGTCTGCAACTGGCCCTCGATATAGACCTTCGAGCCCTTCTTGAGATAGCTTTCGGCGATCTTGCACAGACCTTCGTTGAATATGACAACCCGGTGCCATTCGGTCTTTTCGCGCCGCTCGCCGGTATTCTTGTCGCGCCAGCTCTCCGAAGTGGCAATCGACAGATTGGCGATCGGACGACCGTCCTGGGTGCGCCGGATCTCCGGATCGGCGCCCAGATTGCCAATGAGTATGACCTTGTTGACGCTGCCCGCCATGATTTTTCACCTTCCAACACTTCAGGCGGCTCTGCGCCGCCCCGTCCAAATCAAGGGTACCTTACAGGATCGCCTATTCCCCCGTCCTGCCGGTCAGGACAATCCACAGGCCTTTTTTGTTCTTTATTTGTTCTATGGTTCATGCCATTTTTTGTCAAGAGAGTCGCGACAGCACCGCCAGCAACGCCGGCGGCATCTCGACATTGCGCGACGGGTGATTATGTATGGAGACTAGAGGCCGCCGGATCTATTGTCGTGCGCGGTAAGTAAGATGAGCGCATGTGCGGCTTCCGCCGATGGTTCGAAAGAAGCGGACATGCAAGACTTTCAAGCATCAGGGCAGCTTGATCGCGTTCCGGCGAACGCGCGGCGCTCTGGGGTCAAATCGGCGGCGTCATGACGGAACTGAAATCCATTACCATTCGCGGGGCCCGCGAGCACAATCTCAAGAATGTCGATCTCGATCTGCCGCGCAACAGCCTGATCGTGATGACCGGGCTGTCGGGCTCGGGCAAATCCTCGCTGGCATTCGACACCATCTATGCCGAGGGTCAGCGCCGCTATGTCGAGAGCCTGTCGGCTTACGCGCGGCAGTTTCTCGAGATGATGCAGAAGCCCGATGTCGACCAGATCGACGGGCTGTCGCCGGCAATTTCAATCGAGCAGAAGACCACCAGCCGCAACCCGCGCTCCACGGTCGGCACGGTGACTGAGATCTATGACTACATGCGGCTGTTGTTTGCGCGCGTCGGCGTGCCCTATTCGCCCGCCACCGGGCTGCCGATTGAAAGCCAGACCATCAGCCAGATGGTTGACCGGGTGCTGACGCTGGAAGAAGGCACGCGGCTCTACGTGCTGGCGCCGGTGGTGCGCGGTCGCAAGGGCGAGTACCGCAAGGAACTGGCCGAGTTCATGAAAAAGGGCTTTCAGCGCGTCAAGATCGACGGCCAGTATTACGAAATCGGCGACGCACCGACGCTCGACAAGA
Organism: Hoeflea sp. Naph1; assembly: GCF_046837775.1. GTDB lineage: Bacteria > Pseudomonadota > Alphaproteobacteria > Rhizobiales > Rhizobiaceae > Hoeflea. The sequence goes on from NZ_CP177286.1 coordinate 2,907,162, forward strand.
AATACAAGCACGACATCGACATTGTCGTCGACCGCATCGTCGTGCGACCCGACATCTCGGCACGGCTGGCCGACAGTCTGGAAACCTGTCTGCGGCTGGCTGATGGCCTGGCGATTGCCGAGTTCGCCGACAAGCCGCTGCCCGACAGCGAGACCTCGGGAGGCGGCTCGGCCAACAAGTCCAAGAATGAAACCCATGAGCGAATGCTGTTTTCGGAGAAATTCGCCTGCCCGGTCTCCGGCTTCACCATTTCCGAGATCGAGCCACGGCTGTTTTCCTTCAACAACCCGCATGGCGCCTGCCCGACCTGTGACGGGCTTGGCTCGCAGAAGAAAATCGACGAGGCACTGATCATCCCCGAGCCGCACCTGACCCTGCGCGGCGGCGCGGTGGCGCCCTGGGCCAAGTCGAGTTCACCTTATTACACCCAGACGCTGGAAGCACTGGGCAAGCATTTCGGCTTCAAGCTGGGTGATCGCTGGGCCGATCTGCCGGCGGAAGGCCAGAAGGCCATTCTGCGCGGCACCAGCGACAAGATCGCCTTCAAATATGATGACGGCCTGCGCTCCTACACCACGTCGAAGAATTTCGAGGGCATCATCCCCAATCTCGAGCGGCGCTGGAAGGAAACCGACAGCGCCTGGGCGCGCGAGGAAATCGAGCGCTACATGTCCAATGCCCCCTGCCCGGCCTGCGACGGCTACCGGTTGAAGTCTGAGGCCCGCGCGGTCAAGATCGACGGCCGCCACATTGGCGAAGTTACCGAGCTGTCGATCCGCAACGCCGGCGAGTGGTTTTCGGATCTGCCCGCCCGTCTCAACGACAAGCAGAACGAGATTGCTGTCCGGATTCTCAAGGAAATCCGCGACCGGCTGAAATTCCTCAACGATGTCGGGCTCGATTACCTGACGCTGTCGCGCAATTCAGGCTCGCTGTCAGGCGGCGAAAGCCAGCGTATCCGGCTTGCCTCGCAGATCGGCTCCGGGCTAACCGGCGTGCTCTATGTGCTCGACGAGCCCTCGATCGGCCTGCACCAGCGCGACAATGCCCGGCTTCTCGAAACGCTCAAGCATCTGCGTGATATCGGCAATACGGTGATCGTCGTCGAACATGACGAGGACGCAATCCTGACTGCCGATTATGTGGTTGATATCGGCCCGCATGCCGGCATTCATGGCGGCGAGATCATCGCCCAGGGCACGCCCGGTGACATCATGGCCAATCCACGCTCGATCACCGGCAAATACCTCTCCGGTGAATGGGAAGTGGCAGTGCCGGCCGAGCGCCGCAAGGCCAAGAAGAATAAAGAACTCAAGGTCATCGGCGCCCGCGGCAACAACCTCAAGAATGTCACCGCGTCGATTCCGCTTGGCCTGTTTACGGCGGTGACCGGCGTATCGGGCGGCGGCAAGTCGACCTTCCTGATCGAGACGCTCTACAAGGCGGCGGCACGGCGGGTGATGGGCGCGCGCGAAAATCCTGCCGAGCACGACCGCATCGACGGTTTCGAGCACATCGACAAGGTGATCGACATCGACCAGTCGCCGATTGGCCGCACGCCGCGTTCCAACCCCGCCACCTATACCGGTGCCTTCACGCCGATCCGCGACTGGTTTGCGGGCCTGCCGGAATCCAAGGCGCGCGGCTACCAGCCGGGCCGCTTCTCGTTCAACGTCAAGGGCGGCCGCTGCGAGGCCTGCCAGGGCGATGGCGTCATCAAGATCGAGATGCATTTTTTGCCCGATGTCTACGTCACCTGCGATGTCTGCCACGGCAAACGCTACAACCGCGAGACTCTTGACGTCACCTTCAAGCAGAAATCGATTGCCGACGTGCTCGACATGACGGTCGAGGAAGGCGTCGAGTTCTTTGCCGCCGTCCCTGCCGTGCGTGACAAGCTGCAGGCGCTGCAGGGCGTGGGTCTCGGCTATATCAAGGTCGGTCAGCAGGCGACCACGCTCTCGGGCGGCGAAGCCCAGCGCGTCAAGCTCGCCAAGGAACTGTCAAAACGTTCGACCGGGCGCACGCTCTACATTCTCGACGAACCGACCACGGGGCTGCATTTCCATGATGTGGCCAAGCTTCTCGAAGTGCTGCACGAACTGGTCGATCAGGGCAATTCGGTGGTGGTGATCGAGCACAATCTCGAAGTCATCAAGACCGCCGACTGGGTAATTGATCTCGGCCCCGAAGGCGGCGACGGCGGCGGCGAGATCGTCGCCGAAGGCACGCCCGAAGACATCGTCAAGGTCAAGCGCAGCTACACCGGCGGCTTCCTCAAGGACCTGCTCGAACGGAGGCCGGGAAAACGGGTGGAGGCGGCGGAGTAGGCAAAGTGCTAGAAGTTTGCAGGAACCGCTAGGCGAAGTAAGCCGTGATGAGGATGATGCTTTGACTGAGGATGACCTATGCCGGTATTTTGCCGAGCATTTTGCGAGATCGGACGATTTCAAGAATTGGGTCCTCAGTCGGACTAAATTCGCCAGCGGCCGATTTTCGACGAGGCTTCTCAAGGAAGAGCAAATTCTTGCACGGCCTAAAGTCTTGCCGGATAGATGGTGGAGACACTGGTTTTGGAAAATTCCGGAACTCGGCAAAGAGCATGAAACCGACATCTTTCTGGTCTTGGAAAATGCAATTGATGGAATGCGCTTTGCGCTTCACATCGAAAATAAATTTGGAGGCCAACTTGGCCCGGGTCAGGCTGCGAGTTATGCCCCGCGCGCAAAGCATGTAGCAACCAATGAAAGCCGAATTCCGCATCAGGATTTTGCTACGGTATTTATTGCCCCATCAAGCACGATGAGCAAAAACCCGGACGATGTTGCGCTATTCGACGCCGCAATCTCCCATGAAGAGATTGCCGTATTTATTCAAGAGTTCGAAGTGTTCTCAGCCCCACCCGTTAAATAGGTGAAACGCCATGACCACACGCTGAACAATCCGCACCGGCATCGGCGCCTGGGTCTTTGAGCCCTGGAACGAGGGTTTCTACCGGCTGAAACTTTCCAAGACCAAGCACTTGCAGCATGCAGGCAGCCAGAAGCCGAAGACACTCACAAAATGGGCGGACGATGTGCCGGATGGTTTCGTATTTTCGTTGAAAACAACCGCAAGGCGCTCGCAGAAAATGCCCCTTCGATCACAAAATTATTGATTTAGAACATCACTGCATAGGGCGATCCGATCGGCCCCATTCTTTGGCAATTCATGCCGAACAAGAAATTCGAACCAGCTAATTTTACAGTCTTTCTGGCCTTTCTGCAGCGAGTGCAGGACGGCATCGCGCTTCATCATGCCGCCGTAGCCCCGCACGAGAACTCTGTGCACGCCGGAATTCCTTATGCTTTTAGCAAAGCACAATGTGACGCTGGTCTGCGCCGACCACGAGGCAGATTCGATGGAGGCGGCAAGATCGTCGCCGAAGGCACGCACGAAGGCATCATCAAATTTGAGCACTCCTATACCGGCCAGTTCTTCAAGGACCTACTCGAACGGAGGCCGGAAGCGGATGGAGGGGGCGGAGTAGAGCCAGCATCACCTCACCGGGTTTGTGAAGATAACAACGTGCATCTCAACCCGGTGTACATTTTTGGTTCCATGTTTTTGCATTTTGATTTTGGTCAATTTCCTTCGCCCGGTTGCTGGCATAATTGCCTCGTTCCCGAGACAACCGGGATGTAAAGGAGAATATTATGGCAGACACAAAGCAACACCTCCCCGCGATACGGTCAACCAGCGTATTCGATGACTTTCGCAAGGAAATGGACAAGATGATGGAACGCTTTTTCGGCAACGTCGAAACCGCGGCGACCAGGACGGGGTTTCCGTCACTGATGACGGCTGGCGCGGTGCGCCCGGCTATCGACATCACCGAAAACGACAAGGCGATCACACTGACCGCTGAACTTCCTGGCATGTCGGAAGACGAAGTCGATCTGACCGTGGCCGACGGCATGCTGACTCTGCAAGGCGAAAAAACCGTCTCGCATGAATCAAAGGAAGACAACAGTGTTGTCGTCGAGCGCAATTACGGTTCGTTTTACCGCTCGTTCCCGATTCCCGACCGGGTCGATCAGGAAGCGATCGATGCGAAGTATGAAAAGGGCGTCCTCAAGGTCGTCATGCCCAAGAAACCCGGGCAAGACACCAAGGGTCGAAAGATCAAGATTGACGCATAATCAGGTTTGCCGCGACTAGCGGTGACAGCCGGTCGGATCCGCCCCCGCCTCCCTCTTGATCCGACCGGCCTTTTGAATATTTGGCTGGCAGCGCGCAAATTGCACCACCGGAAACGGGTGGATGCGCGGTGCCGAATATGGCTAGTATGAATTCGGCGCTGCCATCATGTATCGCCACGGCGATGGCGCCGTTTCTGTTTGCATGGGAGGCATTCTTGACCAAAACCGGAACAATCCGCACCGGCATCGGTGGCTGGGTGTTTGATGCCTGGAACGAGAGCTTCTACCCGCCGAAACTAGCGAAGACCAAGCACTTGCAGCATGCCGGCAGACAGTTGCGGGCGATTGAGGTCAACGGCACCTATTATGGCAGCCAGAAGCCGGCGACATTTGCCAAATGGGCGGCCGATGTGCCGGACGGTTTCGTGTTTTCACTCAAGGCCAGCCGCTATTGCACCAACCGCAAGGTGCTGGCCGAAAGTGAACCCTCGATCACCAAGTTTTTGACACAAGGCATCACCGAACTCGGCGACCGGTTGGGCCCGATTCTGTGGCAATTCATGCCGACCAAGAAATTCGAGCCCGATGATTTTGCGGCGTTTCTCGCGCTGTTGCCGGACCAGCAGGATGGCATCGCCCTGCGCCATGCGGTCGAGGCCCGGCACGAGAGCTTTTGCACGCCGGAATTTATCGAGCTGTTGGCGAAGCACAATGTGGCGGCTGTCTGCGCCGACCACGAGACCTATCCGATGTTTGCCGACGTGACATCGGATTTCGTCTATGCGCGGCTGCAGCGGGGTTCCGACGACATCCCCACCTGCTATCCGCCTGAAGATATCGATCTCTGGGCACAGCGGCTCAAGACCTACGCCGCAGGCGCGGCACCTGACGACCTGCCGCTGACCGCAGGATCGCGCAAGGTCGATGCCACGCCGCGCGATGTTTTTGCCTTCTTCATTACTGGCGGCAAGGTAAACGCGCCGGCCGGCGCCATGGCGCTGCAGAAGCTGGTTTCCACCTGAGTCTCCGGCAAATTCAAGGCCGACAAGGCCCTGCTCGGGAACGAATGCTCAGGCACTGGCCTTGGTTGAAAACTGTCGTGCGAGATGTGCTGCAACCTCGACGCGGGCAAAATCACGCCCATGGCTCATTGCCTGTTTCGAACGCTCCAGAGCCTGGGCTGATTGCGCCTTCAGGGCCGCACTCCAAGGCGCAGGCAGGCATGGCTCGATTGCCGAGAGCGCCTGCTGAAGATGCACGGCAACCTCGACAAGCCCTGCCCCGTCTCTGGCTATCTGTTCGAAGGCCGCAGTTATCATTACATCCGGATCAAGCACCGGCACCAGCACGCACGAATGCTGCAACGACGTCCCGTCCTTGCCGCTTGCGGCGGCCGCATCCGCGAACACCTGCACCAACGCGTCGAGAATATCGATTGCAGTTCCCGGATCGTTGATGCCCGGCGACAGGGCGCGATCTGCGATTTCCGATAGCGTCCGCAAGGCCAGAACCGGGTCTTCGCTGCGGTTGCGGCCCTGACCGATGCGGATGGCGCTGCGGATCCGTCTTTCCGCCTCCGCATTGACCTCATCGGTCCTGGCTTCGCGGATCCAGGCGACCACCTTGCCGCTACCGACAAGATCGCCAAGCCGGACCGCCACCTGAATTGCAATATCCGCATCTTCAGCAAAATCGGACATTGCTTTCACATCGATATACTGAACAGTACCGGTGAACCCGGACACAACAGGTAGTCCGCCTTCCGGCGGAAGCATATTGGCATAAATCGGTGTTCCCCCAAGCCCGGGATGGGTCAATTGCTGGGCAAGGATATCTTTTGCCCGATCCGAAACCTTTGAGATGGTGGACGACACTGTGCTGATCCGGGCAACCTGATCAATCCAGAAAATCAGTGTTCCCACCACCCAGACAAACACCCACAAAGTGGTGAAAAACAACACGATCCGGCCGCTGGATTGAAACACCCCGACATTGAGACCAATCAGCCCGACCACGGCGAAGGTGAAAGCCCCGATAAAGGTCGAGATCGCTTGCTTGGCCGACGAATCCGACACGACCATGGAAAAGGCCCGCGGCGTGCTGGAAGAAATTGCTGCCACATAGGCCGCCAGCATGACCGAAACTGAAAACGTCGCCACCGTCAGCATCGCCGAAGCCATGATCGTCAACAGGCTGCGGATCGTTTGCTCCCTGATGCTGAAATCGAAAGGAAGGCTGATCCAGCGGTCGACCCCGATGGCAACGACCACCGAAAGCACCGCAGCAATTCCGAACACCGCCGGCCGCAGCCACAATTGCTCGGACAGATAGGCCTTGAGGGATTTATAGTGGAATTTCACTGCGCGGCTCCATTCGATACAGCGGCATTGTCGAATGGATCTTGTAGGCTGGTTTCCCGGTCATGGCGACTGGCGCGCGCCTGTAAAGAGTACTGCCGTCAGTCGATGCCGGACCGCGCCCCATAACTTGCCAGGGTCCGGCATCAGATAGGAACCGTGCTAGCTGCGCGTGTGTTTTGGCAGAAGCACGGTCAGAAGCCCCAGGAACGGCAGGAACGAGCAGATCTGGTAGACATAGATGATGCCCTTGACGTCGGCCACCTGCCCCAGCACCGCGGCCGATATGCCGCCCATGCCGAAGGCAAAGCCGAAGAACACGCCGGCGATCAGCCCGATCCGTCCCGGCACCAGTTCCTGCGCAAACACGATGATGGCCGGAAACGCAGAGGCCAGAACGACGCCGATGATCACTGTCAGAACCGTGGTCCAGAACAGATCCGCATAGGGCAGCATCAGCGTAAACGGTAGTATGCCCAGGATCGACACCCAGATCACGGCGCGCGCACCGATCCGGTCGCCGATCGGGCCACCGATCAGCGTGCCGGCTGCCATGGCGCCCAGAAATACAAACAGCATGACCTGTGAAGCCTGAACGCCAACGCCAAACCGTTCGATCACGAAGAACGTGTAGAAGCTGGTAAAGCTGGCGATATAGATGTTCTTGGTAAACACCAGCAGTGCCAGCACCACCAGCGCAACCATGACCCGCCGGCGGCTGTGCGTAAGCGTCTTGTCCGGGGCCGGCCGTCCCACCGCCGCACGTCGGAAGGCGCCATACCAGCGGCTGACCCTGGTCAGGATCACCATGGCAATCAGCGCCGCCACGCCAAACCAGGCCACCGATGTCTGGCCGTTGGGCACGATGATGAACGCCGCCAGCAGCGGTCCGCAGGCAGTGCCTAAATTGCCGCCCACCTGAAACACCGACTGCGCTGTGCCGTGACGACCGCCCGAAGCAAGCCGGGCGATGCGCGAGGATTCGGGGTGGAACACTGCCGAGCCAAGGCCCACCAGCGCCGCAGCCAGCAACAGCAGGCCGTAATAACCGGCCGATGACAGCAGCAGCAGTCCCACCAGCGAAAAGCCCATGCCGACCGGCAACCCGTAGCTGATCGGCCGCTTGTCGGTGAAAGCGCCGATCGCCGGTTGCAGCAGCGACGCGGTGAACTGGAAGGCGAAGGTCAACATCCCGATCTGGCCGAAGCTGAGCGCATAGTTGATTTTCAGGATCGGGTAGATCGCCGCCAGCACCGACTGCATGGTGTCGTTGAGAAAATGGCAGACGCTGAGCGCCACCACCACCGAAAAGGCGGCCGGCGCGGCACTTGCCGTCAAACGCGGTTCAGATCCGGTTTCCGCGACGCTCATTCTCTACCCTTTCGTGTCAAACCTGAACGCGCAATGGGCGTTTCAAGGCTTTGATATATTGCATGTACGTCAGCCCAAATGATCCCACTTGAGCGTGACACGCAAAAAGTTCTGCATAGGTCGTGCTCCGGCCCGAACCACATACACGGCTTGAGCCGGAGACGATCATTTTCTGCTGGCTGCAGTATCGGAACACCGGATTGGATGCCCGCGCAGCCAGTTCAACAACCATTGATACATGCCTTGTCTGCGACCTGCTTTCGTGGTTTGGTCGATTTCTTACGCAATCGGGCCAAACCATGATCGATCAGACATCCAGTCAGCACCATCCGCAACTACGTGCAAGCGCCCAGCAACACCATTTGCGGTTGTACGCGGTGGAAGCCGCGACCATGCCCGTGCATGCAATCACGCTCCGTTTCGAGCCGGGTGACCACGTGCCCGAACATGAACACGGGCGGGCGCAATTGCTGCACCCGATCGCCGGTGTGGTGATCGTCTCGACGCAGATGGGTCGGTGGATGGTGCCGCCCGATCACGCCTTGTGGATTCCGGCGGGCGTGCGCCATTCGGTCGACATGATCGGCCACGTCGAGATGCAATCGGTCTATGTCAAATCTGACGCCATGCCTGGGCTGCCCATGCACCTTCACGTCACCGGAGTAACCCCTTTGTTGCGCAGCCTGAGCGAAGAAATTGTCCGCCAGGGCCCCGATAATGACGACGCCCGTTCGGGTTTGATCCAGGCCTTGTTGCTGCACGAAATCCCGCGGCTGCCCGAGCGCCCGCTGGGCCTGCCGTTGCCCGCCCATCCGGGCCTGGCGCGGCTATGCCGCAGCTTCATCAGCGCACCCTCGGCGCGGCTTGAAATAGATGAATGGGCTGCCCGAACCGGAATGAGCCGCCGCACCTTCACCAGGGTATTCCGACAGGAAACCGGGTTGAGCCTGTCGGCCTGGCGTCAGCAGGCCTGCGTGATGGCCGCGTTGCCGCGGCTGACCGCCGGTGATGCGGTCACCGTGGTGGCGCTTGATCTCGGCTATGACAGCATGCCCGCATTCACGACCATGTTTTCCAGGGTCATGGGTGCACCGCCAAAAACCTATCTCAACAACCAGAAGGCCGCCTGAGCGGGGCCCCGCCTATATAGCGAGCCCCGCGCCGCGCATCCAGCGGGATGCGCAAACGACGGGGTGAGAGCTTGAGATGCGTGCAGGTTATCACTCAACTGCAGCCATTTGAACGCCACATACATCAGGCTGGGTTTGTCGCGGCCGGTCAGGAGCCCAATCAACCCGACCGAGCAGGCACATTCAAGACAACATATGATGGCCTGTATTGCTGAGCCCGCATCGATAACTCGGCAAATTGTGACAACAACAAATATGCGATAATCTGATTCGTCGTTCTGCCAGCATTTGCGGCCAACATACGCCACCTTCCGATCGCGGGTTTACAGCGTCGGGGTTCTTGTTCACTCTTGTTACGGTCTGGCCGCTATATGTCGGGTATCATCGTCTTCATCAATCTGGCCGGTGCCGTTGCGCTGCTGCTCTGGGCCACGCGAATGGTCAGAACCGGCATCGAACGCGCCTATGGCAACGCGCTGCGCGACAAGCTGAAGCTGGCAATCAGCAACCGGGTGACTGCGGCAATCGCCGGATTCTTCCTGGCCATTGCCTTGCAGAGCGCCACCGCGGTCGCGTTGATCACCGCAGGCTTTGTTGCCAGCGGCTACGTCTCCTCGGCGATCGGCATCGCCACCCTGCTCGGCGCCGATCTTGGCTCTGCCTTCGTCGTGCGCATCCTGCGCCATGACCTGTCACTGCTGATTCCCATTCTGCTGCTCGCCGGCACCATCTCCTTCCGCGCCAGCGAAGCGCGAAACTGGCGCCAGATGGGGCGTATCCTGTTTGGACTGGGGCTTTTGCTGCTGTCGCTGCGGTTGATCGGCGAAGCTTCGATCCCGCTCAAGACCAGCGAAATTCTGCCGGTGATCATCAATTACTTGTCGCGCGACTGGATCACCGCCTTTGTGCTCGCCGGTCTGCTGGCCTGGGCGTTTCATTCCAGCGTTGCCACTGTGCTGCTGCTCGCATCGCTGGCCGACCGCGCACTGATCCCGCCTGTGCTGATCATTCCGCTGGTACTCGGCATCAATTTCGGCGCAGCCGTAATCGCCGCGGTGCTGACGCGTGGCGAACGCACCGATGCACGGGTCGTGCCACTGGGCAATGTCGCCATTCGCGGCCTTGGCACGCTGATTGCGCTGGCTGTCCAGATGACGGTGGAACTGCCCAGCAGCATCTTTTCCACCAACCCCGGTGATGCGGTGGTGCTGTGCCATCTCGCCATCAATCTGGCGGTTCTGGTTTTCGGGCTTCCGTTTTGCGGCCTGATCGGACGGCTGTTGCAGTCATGGATGAAGACGACCGATACGGGCGCCGAAACCGTTATCGAAGAACGCGTCTCGGCGCTGAACCCCGAACATTTGTCCAACCCGGAACAAGCAATCGCCAACGCCACCCGTGAACTGCTGACCGTGTGCGAACGGATCGATCTGATGCTGGTCTGGATTTTCGATGTCTACGAGAAATCCGACAAGGCAAAGATCGCACGGATTCAGGAACTTGACGACGAGATCGACCAGACCCACCGCAACATCAAGTTCTACCTCGCCAAGATTTCCGAAAGCGCGTTGGATGAAAAGTCAGCGGCGCTATGCCAGGACCTTCTCGGCGCCACCATCAAGCTCGAACAGGCCGCCGACATCATCTCCCAGAATATGGTCACAAGGGCGCGCAAGCGGCATGCCCGCAAGATCGTCTTTTCCGAGGAAGGCTGGCACGAAATCAAGGCTTTGCATCAGGAAGTGTTGAAGAATGCGCGGCTGGCCTTCAATCTGTTCGTCAACCGCGATGTCGAGCACGCGCGGCAGCTGGTGGCGCAAAAAGAAGTGGTGCGCACGATGGTTCGCCACAGTGAAGAGCAGCACATGCAGCGCCTCAGGGACGGAAACGACAACTCCTATGACAGCTCGTCGATCCACATCGACACGATGCGTGACCTCAAGGAAATCAACTCGCTGTTCGTCTCGATCGCCTATCCGGTGCTCGCCAGCGCCGGCATGCTGCGTAAAAGCCGCCTTCTATAAGGGCGCGATATGCGGCGGTAGATCCTCTGCCGTCATTGCCCTGCCCGCCCGATCGCCTGCCTCGCCGTGCATCGCCACGCCCGCGCAACTGGCCTCGAACGGCGGCATGCCCTGGGCCAGAAGCGCGCCGATGATCCCGGCCAGCACATCGCCCGAGCCGGCGGTCGCAAGCCACGGCGGCGCCCCGGCATTGACCGCCGCACGACCATCAGGAGCGGCAACTACCGTATCTGGCCCCTTGTAGACCACCACCGCATTGAGGATCTTTGCCGTTGCACGTGCCCGGTCGATCTTCGAGAGTTGGGGATCATCCGACAATTCGGCAAACAGCCGACGGAACTCGCCCTCATGTGGGGTCACCACCAGCCGCGTTTCACCCGAAAACAGCGCCGATAGCCGAGCGGTCTCGCCCGCAAAGGCGCTGAGCCCGTCGGCGTCAAGCACCACCGGGCGTTTGGCGCCGCTAAGCAGAGTTACAAAATCGCGAGCCTTGTCCAGATCGCCAAATCCAGGCCCCAGCACGAAGGCCATGAGCCGCGGGTCTTCAAGCCATTGCTCGAGATCATCTGCAGATTTCAGCGACCGCTGCATCACCGCCGTCAGGTGCGTGGCCTGAACCATTACCGCACCGGGCGGCGTTGCGAGCGTCACCAGTCCAGCACCCGCATGCAATCCGGCCGAGGCGGCAAGCCGAGCCGCGCCCCCTGAGATCAACGGGCCGGAAAACACCACCAGGTGTCCCCGTTTATACTTATGCTGCGCCGGATCTGCTGCCGGAAGGTAGTCGTTACAAAGCCCCGCGTGGTTGCAGGAGATCGGGTCATCACTGGCAATCAACCGCGCCGGAATGCCGATGTCGCACAGATGCATCTCTCCGCACAGCACCCTGCCCGGCATCAGCAGATGGCCAGGTTTGAGCGCGGCAAAGGTTACGGTATGGCATGCCTGAAAGCACGCGCCGGTCGGGCGTCCGGTCCGGCCCGACAGGCCCGACGGCAAATCAACAGCGACCACCGGTGTCTCTGCCGTATTCGCCCGCTCGATCAGTCCGGCGATCTCGTTATTTACCGGCCGGTCGAGGCCGGCGCCAAACAGTGCGTCGACAATCACATCGCCAGGTTCAGGACACCAGTCAGCGAGAGGCAGGATCTTTCCCGGGCAATCGGCATGAGCCTGCGCCGCATCACCACCCGGTCGCGGTTCAACACCGTAGCGGCAAACATCAACGCCACTCTCTGCAAGCAGGCGCGCTGCTACATGGCCATCGCCACCATTGTTGCCAGGTCCGCAGAAGATGACTGCCCGCACCATGGCCGGGTAATGCCTGAGCACGCAGGCAGCGACATGCGCGCCCGCTGCTTGCATCAGCCTGTAGCCGTCAATGCCGCTGGCAATCGCCGCGGCGTCAATCTTGCCCATGGCTGACGGGTTCACCAGTAGTGTCGAATTGATCGCCATAGGCTTTCGTCGCATCACTGGACACTGCGGTCAAGACGCCTGAAGAGCGCCCATCGGCGCGATCTGCCCCATTGCTCCGAACCACACAATGGGCATAAATTGGGCATGGTGATGCATAAATAGGCGCGCGATGATGCACAAAAAATCATCACCGCAGGTATTGGCCAATTTCAGACCGCCGGCCGATTTCGGAATAATGCAGGCGAAGCGGCTTCCTCCGGACGTGATCTGAGAGGTTTGCCGGGTTTTTCGGGCCATCTGGGCGTCAGATGAAAATATTTGACCGGTTTCAGCGAATTTCCGCCGATTTGGCACGGCGTGTGCTTTTATATCCGCGAGTGGGTTCTGGTGCGTGCGTCGGCATCCTCTTTTACAGTAAAAATGCGGAGAATTGGTTCTCATGAAAAAGATCGAAGCGATCATCAAGCCGTTCAAGCTCGACGAAGTGAAGGAAGCCCTTCAGGAAGTCGGCCTGCAGGGCATCACGGTCACCGAGGCCAAGGGTTTCGGTCGCCAGAAGGGCCACACCGAGCTCTACCGCGGCGCGGAATATGTCGTGGATTTCCTGCCCAAGGTGAAAGTCGAGATCGTGCTCGCCGATGAAACGGCCGAAGCCGCGATCGACGCCATTCGCAACGCCGCCCAGACCGGCCGCATCGGTGATGGCAAGATCTTCGTCTCCAATATCGAGGAAGTCATCCGCATTCGTACCGGTGAAACCGGCAACGACGCGATCTAATCACGACCCGATCAATGTACCCGGCCTATAGCCGCGTACCTATCGTCAGTACCAACAGGGAATATCAAACATGACGACAGTGAATGAAATTCTGAAGCAGATCAAAGACAACGACGTCAAGTTCGTCGACCTGCGCTTCACCGACCCCAAGGGCAAGATGCAGCATGTGACCATGGACACCTCCTGCGTTGACGAAGACATGTTCGCCGATGGTGTCATGTTCGACGGCTCCTCGATCGCCGGCTGGAAAGCCATCAACGAATCCGACATGGTACTGATGCCCGACACAACGACTGCGCATATGGACCCGTTCTTCGCGCAGTCGACCATGGCGATTTTCTGCGACATACTCGACCCGATCACCGGCGAAGCCTACAGCCGTGACCCGCGCACGACTGCCAAGAAAGCCGAAGCCTATCTTCAGGCTTCCGGCATCGGCGACACCGTGTTCATCGGCCCCGAGCCCGAGTTCTTCATCTTTGATGATGTGAAGTACAAGGCCGATCCTTACAACACCGGCTTCAAGCTCGATTCGACCGAACTGCCGTCCAACGACGACACCGATTATGAAACCGGCAATATGGGCCACCGCCCGCGCATGAAGGGCGGCTATTTCCCGCTGCCTCCGATCGACAGCTGCCAGGACATGCGTTCGGAAATGCTCACCGTTCTCGCCGAGATGGGCCTGACGGTTGAAAAGCACCACCACGAAGTGGCGTCTTCACAGCACGAATTGTGCCTGGTGTTCGACACCTTGACCCGCATGGCCGACAAGACCCAGATCTACAAGTATGGTGTCCACCAGGTCGCCAACGCCTACGGCAAGACCGCAACCTTCATGCCCAAGCCCGTCTTCGGCGACAACGGTTCGGGCATGCACGTGCACCAGTCGATCTGGAAGGGTGGCAAGCCGACCTTCGCTGGCGACGAATATGCCGGCCTGTCGGAAACCTGCCTGTTCTACATCGGCGGCATCATCAAGCATGCCAAGGCGATTAACGCCTTCACCAACCCGTCGACCAACTCCTACAAGCGTCTGGTCCCGGGTTATGAAGCACCGGTACTGCTGGCCTATTCGGCACGCAACCGTTCGGCCTCCTGCCGTATTCCGTTCGGCACCTCGCCGAAGGCCAAGCGCGTCGAAGTCCGTTTCCCGGACCCGACTGCCAACCCGTATCTGGCATTCGCAGCCATGCTGATGGCCGGCCTCGACGGCATCAAGAACAAGATCCACCCTGGCAAGGCCATGGACAAGGATCTGTACGACCTGCCGGCCAAGGAACTCAAGAAGATCCCGACGGTCTGCGGCTCGCTGCGCGAAGCGCTCGAAAGCCTCGACAAGGATCGCAAGTTCCTCACCGCCGGTGGCGTGTTCGACGACGACCAGATCGATGCCTTCATCGAATTGAAGATGGCCGAAGTGATGCGCTTCGAAATGACACCGCACCCGGTCGAATTCGACATGTACTACTCGGTCTGATTGATCAAACCGGGCTGCCCAGGCGGCCCGGCACACTCAAAAAAACCGGCGGAACCAATCTGGCTCCGCCGGTTTTTTATTGGCCGTGGCCGAGGATGAAGATCAGTTCTTCCGCCGCTGCTTGAGGAGGTCGAGATATTCCTCATTGCTGTCTGCAGGCGCCCCTTCGGCAGCTTTTGTGCATTTGGGCGCATAATCCAGCGCCATCCCGGCCTTGACGCAAGAGCCCACTTTCCAGCCTGGTGGCAGTGCGGTCAGGTCCACCGATGTCCATTTCTGGTGGCCTGTCTCACGCAACTGCCCCATGCCATTGAGCACCAAGCTGGAGAAATCCGAAACAGTGGTGCAGCTGTCGCGGTGGTAGGCGTTTTTGGCGGGATCATAATCATAGGTCATCAGCACCGCCTTGACCGCGATCAGATCGACCGGCCCGGTCTGGAAGGCGTAGGTATCAGCCGGAATGGCAGCCTTGGTGTAGGTCGCCAGCAACGGCGCCTCGGTGATCGGCAGCAGATGGAATTTGTCCGGATCGATATCGGCATCGACAAACAGTGAAGCCGGCGCGCCGGCGACATAGAAGAAGGCGTCGATCTCGCCGGCTTTGAGTTTTTCAAGCGCCTGATCCGGATTGAGCGGCAGCCGCTCCGCGGCCTCGACCTGCAGGATGTCGAGCACCAGCGATGCGGTTAGAAACGTTCCGCTGTCCTTGACGCCAATGGCTACCCTCTGACCTTCGAGGTCCCTGATCCCGCCGAGCCCGGCACGCGCCAGAATATGAACTTCCTCGTTATAGAGCGGGAACATGATCCGCACGCCGCGCACGGCATCCTGGATTTCGGAATCATTGGCCTCGAAGGTTTTCAGATACTCCAGAACGTCACTTTGGACGATGCCGAACTGGGTATTGCGCCGCTTGCGGACACCAACGAAATTCTCAAGCGAACCTGCGCTTTCCAGCACGTTCAATTTCAGCCCGCATTGCGCGCCAAGGGCGGCGATGTCACTGCCGATCCGGATATAAGTGCCGGTCGGCCCGCCGGTCATGATGTTGCGCTCGAATTCTGCCGATTGGCTCACGCCGGCAGCAAGCAACCATGCGCAGACGACCCAAAACAAGCCTCGAAGAGTGTTGGCACCGGTTTTCAAGGCATTCTCCTTTGGTCAGCAGTCGCTGTTCAGATCGCGGATCAGGTTGCGCAGTGTGAGGATGGGCACGCGCTCGAACACCGATTTCAGCGCGGTTGTAACGCATTCGCCGGCAATCAGGGTATCTTCCAGTTTCTGCCGCTCCGCTTCAGACAATGTTTCAAGACCCGGCGCGACGCGCAAGGCTCTTGCCACAATATCGCGCTTGCGCGGATCGGGCGCTGAATTGTCCGTTGGATCCGATTTCGTCGCCGGGTCGGGATTTTCGGCCACCACCTCGGGCGCCTTGCCCGCGCGCTCGGCGAGCTTGAGCGCATCCAGTACCTCTTGCGAGGCCGCCAGTTCCGCCTCGACCTCGGCAAGCCGTACTTCCAGCTCGGCGATCCGCTTGGCATCCGCAGTACGCAACTCCGCAGCGGTTTTCGCCTGCGCCTTCAGGTTGGTCTGATCGGCCAGCATCATCAAGTTCTTGCGCTGCAACTGGTCCCGCTCCGCCGTCAATTCCGGCAGAACCTCGTCGCGCAGACGGGCAAGTTCGGCCGTATCACGATCCTCGGCTACACTCGCATCCTGGTTGACTGCGTCCCTCTCAGCTTCGGCCGCCACCAGTTTCGCCTTCAGCGTTTCATTCTCCGCAGCCACCATATCGACCTCACGGGCCAGCTTTTCAGCGAGCGCGGTTTTCTCCTCTGCCAGTTGAGCTGTGATGCTGAGCGCGTCCAGTTTTTCGGCCATGGCGTCGAGCTCACCCGCCTGCCGGGCAATTTTTGCTTCGAGTTCAATGATTTGCGCGTCATCGGCCGGTGTATTGACGACACCGCTTGTGTCGGGTTGGGAAAACCGGAATGCGGCATAACCACCGGCCACGCCAATCACGAGGACGAAGATTACGGCGATGACCGTCATGGCGGCGCTGACACCACGACGACCGGGCCGAAAATCACTCTCCCTGCCCCATTGATTGACCAAATGAATTGCCTTCCACATCTGCACGTACCGAAGCGAATTCGCCGAGGCAGCAACCGGGTCATCGCACCTGCCGGGCCACGATATGCATCGTCAGCCCCGAAATGGCTAGGTACGGACCGGCAAGGGGTAACGTGAAAAAGATGGCCGCGCAAGCAAGCCTGCGGCTGTTCTCGTTCCGGGTTTGGCTTGCGTATTCCTGCTCAACATAGCTCCGAACACACAAAAGCCGGGACGGATTATAATGGATCCGCCCCGGCTGATGATTGCTGAAAACCTACGTTAAGGCCCGGGTCTATTTCTTGGTTTGGCTGCCGATAAAATCACGGACGATGCGGACGATGCCACGGCCCAGCACGGCGTCGAGCGCCTCGATGAACTGATCGACATGCTCAGGTCCGCAGATCAGCGGCGGCTCCAGCCGGATGACGTTGCGATTGTATTCGGTGAATGCCACCAGCACATCGTGATCACGCAGCAATTCGGCGCCGACGAAGCCTGACAGCGAGCCCTTCAGCTTGTCGTCGAGCAGCGCCACCATTGGCCTCAGCAGCGCCGGCAGGGTCTGGCTGAAATCCTGGAATTCGAGCCCGACCATGAAACCCCGGCCACGTACATCCTTGATGATCTGAGGGTATTTAGTCTGCAATTCCTTGAGGCGGTTTATCAGGTAACCGCCGACCCGCTCGGCATTGTCGATCAACGCCTCGTCATACATCACATTGAGGCCTTCGATCGCGGTAATGCAGGCTTCGCCGATACCGCCAAAGGTCGCCTGGGCGTGGATCATCGCCGTCTTCGGCGTGCCATAGGCCTTCATGTAGACCTTGCGTGAGGCGATCATCGCCGCCATCGCGCATTTGCCGGCGCCGAGCGATTTGGCGAGCGCGGTGACATCCGGAACCACGCCGGCATGTTCGAACGCGAAGAAGTGACCGGAGCGGCCCATGCCACACTGCACCTCGTCGGCAATCCACAACACACCATGCTTGTCGCACAGAGCGCGAAGCTGCTGCCAGAACTCCACCGGCGCTTCGACGATGCCGCCGCCGCCCTGGATGGTCTCGAGCACGATCACGCCGATTTCCGGATCGGATTCGAAGGCCGCGCGGATCGCCTCGATGTCGCCAAACGGCACCTTGACCGTGTTGCCGGTGAGCTGGAACTCGCCGCGATAGAGCTCGGAATCAGTCAGCGACAGCACGCCCTTGGTCTTGCCGTGGAACGAGTTAGCCGCATAGACAATCTTGGGCCGCTTCGGCCCGGCAGCGCGCTCGGCCACCTTGATGGCTGCTTCCATGGCTTCCGAACCAGAAGAACCAAGGAACACTATGTCGAGATCGCCCGGCGCAATCGCCGCCAGATTCTTGGCCAGCGCAGAAGCATACTGGCTCATGAAGGCAATGGCGATTTCATGCCGGTCTTCATCCTGGAAATCCTTCCGCGCCTTGATGATGCGCGGATGGTTGTGACCAAGCGCCAGCGAGCCGAAACCACCGAAGAAATCGAGAATCTTGCGGCCGTTCTGATCGGTGTAATACATCCCCGACGCGGTCTCGATCTTGACCTTGTGAAAGCCCAGAAGCTTCATGAAATGCAACTGGCCAGGGTTGATGTGATCCTTGAATAGCTCCGTCATCTCGCCAAGCGACATCGCTTTCGCATCGTCTACGCTCAGCAGATCTGGCCGTGGTGTACGGCTGGTACTTGTTGTTGAAGCCGACAATGGCGGCGCTTCGACGGTCACGCGGTTGGGTGTATCAAGCATAGTCTGGCTCCCTCGAAGCGGTTTCATTCGGCCGGTGCGACTTGTGCGGAAGCGGAAGATCCGCCACGCACTTTCTGGGCGCGATATTCATCATAGGCGGCAATCAGCATATCTTCGTCGCGATATTGCGGAACCCAGCCAAGTTGGCGCTCGCCCTTGGAAACGTCGAGAACGCAATTTTCGTCGGCGATAAGATACTGTTCCGGGTCCATGATCGGCATGTTGATCAGATCAAACAGGTCGAGCGTACGTTTGACGGCCCAGCCCGGTGTCGGGATCAGGAATGATTTCGAACCGGCATGCTTAACCAGATCGCCCAGGAGCTTGCGCACCGGCGGCGGCTTGATCGAACCGAGATTATAGGCCTCGTTCGGCACGCCGACCTTCCAGGCCAGACGCGCAGCTTCGGCACAATCAAACACCGAGATGAACTGATAGGGGTTCTTGCCCGATCCGATCATCGGCACCGGCAAATTGGCGTCGATCAGCTTGAACAGTTTTTCGAGAATCCCGAGCCGTCCCGGGCCGATGATCAGGCGCGGGCGGAACAGCGAGATCGACATCCCGCGGGTGCGCCATTCAGCCGCCAGAACTTCGGTGTCCTGCTTTGACTGGCCATATTCGCCCAGCGGCGAAACCGGGTGTTCCTCGGTCATCGGAAAGGTCACCGTATGGCCGTAGATCATGTCGGTGGTGAAATGCACCAGCTGGTTGGCGCCAGCCTTGTCCATTGCTTCGATGATGTTCTTCGTGCCGTCGTAATTGACCGGGTAGAAGAAATCATGGCGCTTGGCGCGCACTTGCAGCGGCGACAGCATCTTGGCCGAGAGATTGTAGACCATGTCATCAGCTTCAAGCGGAACCCTGGCAACCTCTTCGGGACGGGTGACATCGCATTGGATGATCGTTGCATCCCGGTAGAAAGCCTGATGGTCGTTGACGATATCGGCAATCACAATCTCTTCGCCATCGGCGAGAAGTTTCTTGGCGAGATGGCGACCGACAAACCCGTCGCCTCCAAAAATGACGTGTTTCATCGTGAAATCTCATTTGCTGCTGCGTTGATTTTTGAAAGCTGCGCTGTTTCCTGCATATCGCCTGAGTGACCTTCACGGCCGGACTGGGCAATCAGGATGGTTCCGACGCAGATGAAGGCAATGCCTGCGATCCGCCAGTTGTTGAGATCTTCACCAAAGATGAAGAACGCGAACACGGCCACGGCCACATAGGCCAGGCTCAGGAACGGATAGGCGAAGGACAACTCCACCTTGGACAGCACGTAAAGATGCGATGCCATGGAAATAGCGAATGTGACGAGACCCGCAAAGACCCACGGATTGAATAAAATCTGGAACACCCTGGAAATCATGGTGTCAGCCGTAAAGGAAATTGGTCCGAGTGACAGCATGCCCTGTTTGAGCATCAGCTGCGCCGCCGCGTTGGTCAGCACGGTAAACAATATAAAGGCAATATATTTCATGTCCCGCTCCGCATTAGGATCGAGCCAGATCTATACTTACTTCGCAAACATCCGGTTGACCGGCGCGGTCAATTTTTCCTTAAATTGAACCTATTCTCGAAATGAACCGGTGATTCATTCGCCCGCGAAAGCCGACCCAATGTGACCCGCACCCATTCAATTGCAGGGTAAAGCCTGAAAGAATGCATCTACGTTGGCAGTCAGCGGCTGAGCAGAAACTCCAGCGTCTGCTTCCAGTCGGTCATGCGGATCGGAGTGCCATGCGAGCCGGTGTTAAACAGCACGAACCGTGCCCTGTATCCCTTGCTGGTGGATCGCACCTTGTCAAACACCGCTTTCTGGTCGCCCCACGCATAAACGCCGTCGTCGCTGCCATGAGTAAAGACAATCGGCAGTTTGGCCTTCACTGCCGCACTGCCGGCGATCCCCATATCAGGCGCGCCGCCCAGCAGTGCGATACCGGCCAGACGCGGCACCACCACGGGATCATTGGCCAGCTTGGCGCAGATGATCGAGCCCATCGACGCGCAGGCCAGCACCACCGGCGCACGCCCGGCAAGCACCAGCGCCTTGACATCACCCGCGCCCTGATCGTCAAAACTCTGCACGGTGGGTGCCAGATAGGCACCGCCATTGCCGACCACCAGGTTCTTGAGCCGGTTGAAATTGCCACCAAAGGTGTAATCGTTCATCCCGAGCCGCTGATCGCCACCGCGGCCATGGACGAAGATGACCGCAAAGCGCGCGGCGGCCAGATCACCGGTCAGGCCGGTTTCGATGGTCCGGCCATTGGCCTGATGTTCGGCAACCCGGCTCAACCGGTTCACCTTGAGCGACACGTAAGACGAACGCACACGGCGTTCCGGCTCGATATCACGACGGTGGATATCGCGCACCTTGTCGTAGTCGACCACCATGTAGGAGCCGTCCTTGGCCATCGTCAGGATCCCCGGATAGGCAAACAGCCGGTCCTTGTGGCCTTTGAGTTCCAGCGCCGCAGCAGACGTCTGCGGCAAACTGCCGAGCACAATCGCGATTGCCAGCACGACAGAACTGTGACGAACAACAGCGCGCAAAGCATCTAAGCACATGGTACATGGTCGCTTGAAAGCTAGGATTCTGGCACACTCCGGCTGATTCGCATCCCAAATCTACACTAGGCTCGACCACGATATGGACGATTCCAACGATCTTTTTGCAGCAATGGCCACCCCGGCGCCAAACCGGGAGCCAAAGGCAGACAATACCCCGCCGCAGGCATCCCAACCGCCAGCGGCCAAACCTGCGCGCGTTGCTGCCTCCAAACAGGGCGCGCCCGCCAGCGGCGATGATTACGACGCCTCCGCGATCGAGGTTCTCGAAGGCCTCGAGCCGGTGCGGCGCCGGCCCGGAATGTATATTGGCGGGACCGACGAACGCGCGCTGCACCATCTTTTTGCCGAGGTTATCGACAACTCGATGGACGAAGCCGTGGCCGGCCATGCCAATTTCATCGAAGTCGAGCTGGATGCAGAGGGCTATCTTTCAGTAACCGACAATGGCCGCGGTATCCCGGTGGAAAACCACCCCAAATTTCCCGGCAAATCGACGCTCGAAGTGATCATGACCGTGCTGCATGCGGGCGGCAAGTTCGACAGCAAGGTCTATGAAACCTCCGGCGGGCTGCATGGCGTCGGCGTATCGGTGGTCAATGCGCTTTCCGATGATCTCGTGGTCGAGATTGCCCGTAATCGCCGGCTCTATCGGCAGACATTCTCGCGCGGCATTCCGCAAGGCGGGCTCGAAGAACTGGGCGAGATCCACAATCGCCGCGGCACCAAGGTCCGGTTTCATCCCGACCCCGAGATTTTCGGCGCCGCTGCCCGTTTCGATCCGGGCCGGCTCTACCGCATGGCAAGGTCAAAGGCCTTCCTGTTTGGCGGTGTCGAAATCCGCTGGGTCTGTGCCGCTTCCCTGGTTGAAGGCACAGAGATCCCGGAAAAGGCCGTGTTTCATTTCCCCGGCGGGCTCAAGGACTATCTCGAATCCACGCTCGGCAAGGAACACCGGGTCACCCGCGATATTTTTGCCGGCAAGACCGAGCGTCCGGGCGGCCATGGATCGATGGAATGGGCGATCACCTGGTATGGTGGCGACACCTCGATCAGTTCGTATTGCAATACCATCCCGACACCCGACGGCGGCACCCATGAAGCCGGTCTGCGGATCGCCCTGACCAAGGGGCTGAAGGCCTATGCCGAACTGACCGGCAACAAGCGCGCCGCCTCGATCACCACTGACGACGTGATGATCTCGTCGATCGGCATGCTTTCGGTGTTCATCCGCGAGCCGGAATTCGTCGGGCAGACCAAGGACAAGCTGGCGACCGTCGAGGCGCACCGCATCGTCGAAAATGCGCTGCGCGATCCGTTCGACCATTTCCTGGCCGATTCGCCGGCCGAGGCCGACAAGCTGCTCGAATGGGTGATCGACCGCGCCGAAGAGCGCTTGCGCCGACGCAAGGAGAAGGAAGTCAACCGCAAGACCGCGGTGCGCAAGTTGCGGCTTCCTGGAAAACTTTCCGACTGCAGCCAGACCACCGCTGCGGGGGCAGAATTGTTCATCGTCGAGGGCGATTCGGCTGGCGGCTCGGCAAAGCAGGCCCGCAATCGCTCCAACCAGGCGATTTTGCCGCTGCGCGGCAAGATCCTCAACGTCGCCAGCGCCGGACGCGAAAAACTCGGCGCCAACCAGCAGATCGGCGACCTGATCCAGGCGCTGGGCTGCGGCACGGGATCGAAATACCGCGAGGAAGACCTGCGCTACGACCGCATCATCATCATGACCGATGCCGATGTCGACGGCGCCCATATCGCCTCACTGCTGATCACC
The DNA here is from genome assembly GCF_046837775.1 of Hoeflea sp. Naph1. GTDB lineage: Bacteria > Pseudomonadota > Alphaproteobacteria > Rhizobiales > Rhizobiaceae > Hoeflea. The sequence goes on from NZ_CP177286.1 coordinate 2,930,133, forward strand.
TTCTTCTATCAGGAAATGCCGGAACTGGTCCGCCAGGGTCATCTCTATCTGGCGGTGCCGCCGCTCTACAAGCTCACCCAGGGGGCGAAATCGTTCTATGCCCGCGACGACGCGCACCGGGTCGAACTGATGGAAACCGAGTTCACCGGCCGCGGCAAGGTCGAGATCAACCGGTTCAAGGGTCTGGGCGAGATGCTGCCGGCGCAGCTCAAGGAAACCACCATGGATCCTTCCAAGCGGACCTTGCTGAAGGTCGCCGTCGACATCACTGATCCTGAATCGACCCGCGAAACGGTGGATAATCTGATGGGAACCAAGGCCGACGCCCGCTTCCGCTTCATTCAGGAGCACGCGGCCTTCGCCGACAATCTCGACATTTAGGCAGTCATTATCCGGGGGCACCGGGCCTCGGGATCAGGCCCGGCAAACCACGCGTTGACAAGCGGCGCGGCCCGTTGTCCGGTCAGGCGGCCTCTGCCGCCAGTGCGTGGGCGTAATCGCGTGAGGCCTGGCGATGCCAGATCAGGTGCAGAGATTCGACCAGCCGCAACAGATCGGCAACTGCCGGCTGGCGTTGTGCATCGGCTGCGTGGCGGCTCATCAGCTCGCTCGAAACCCTGCCCGTGTCCATGCCGCCCGAACGACGTGACGCCGCCCGCCACAACAAGGTCGCCGTGACAAACACCGGCGCCAGTTCCCTGTCGAGCCCGATCGACCGGTAGAGTGCCCGCATTGCCGCTTCCCGCCCGTCCACCAGAATGCCGCGCACACGGCTGTCGGAGATACCTGACAGCGACACCACAGCGGCGGCAAAGAAATCGACATTGCCAGCACACAATGTGTGCATCAGGAACGCAGGTGTCAGCCGCCCTGACATGCGCAGGTGCTCGACCAGCGCCGGAATTTCATCCTGAACCACTGTTTCTGCGAGCCGCAAAGTTGCACTCAGGCAGGCTTCCTCGGTGACCTTGCGCCCTCGGCTGCCACCAATCGCCGAACGGATGAAGTTCGATCCGGCAAGCGCAGCACCCAGCCGCTCGACCAATTGCTGGCGAACATCGCAAGGCAGATCGGCTCGATCAAACAGCCTGCTGCGGATTTCGGCATCATCACCGAACCTTTCTGCAATGCGCCGCACCGAGATCCGCGCCACCGAAACCTGCGGATTATCCAACATGTCGGCGACGGCTCTTGCGGTTCCAACCTCGGCCAACGCCGCAGCCACCGATACCGACACTTCACGCCGGAACGCCACAAACTGCTGAAGCGAGGAGCGTCCGCTTGCGACAATCTCGATCAGATCGCTGTCACCCAGCACCGGCGACAGCGCAATGATCCGGCCCGCAACTTCGAGCTGATCAGCGGCCAGTGCGACAACAATGCTGCGCGGCGCATGCTCGACGGTGGCAAGGCCTTCGGCCAATGCCAACCGCACCTTTGGTGAGGGATCCTCAAGCAAAAATGACAGTGCGGCTTCGGCCGCGTTGCGCTCGGATGGGTCCATGTGGCCCTCGGCATAGGCCTGCGTCAAAGCCTTGGTGGCGCGACACCGCTCGCTGGTGCTGGCAGTTTCCGACCACTTCAAAAATGACTTTACGATCATGACGGCCTCAATCCCACTCGATACCAATAGGCACAAGCTAGAGCGAAATGGTTTACGTTCGGTTCACCATCTTTGTTAACCGCCGGAGTTGCGCTCCAGGCCCACTTGCGCCCATCCGGGGAACGCGGCATTTAGATGGGGCACGAGCCAGGGTGAGGAGAACGCGATGCGCGGGATGTATCTTGAAGAGTTTGAAACGGGCGCGGTGATTTCGCACACACTGCGGCGCACGGTAACCGAGATGGACAACATGTTGTTTTCCAACATGACGCTCAATCCGCAGCCGCTGCATATCGATTATGAATTCTGCAAGACCACTGAATTCGGCCAGCCGCTGGTCAATTCGCTGTTCACCCTGGGCCTGATGATCGGCATTTCGGTCAACGACACCACCGTCGGCACCACCATCGCCAATCTCGGGATGAGCGACGTGACCTTCCCCAACCCGCTGTTTCACGGCGACACCGTGCGGGTGGAAACGACAGTCGTGTCGGTGCGCGAATCCAGGTCCAAGCCCGATCGCGGCATTGTCGAACTCGAGCACCAGGCTTTCAACCAGCACGACAAGCTGGTGGCGCGTTGCGTACGCCAGGCGATGATGCGCAAGCGGCCGAACTCATGATGCGATCGCTGCTGTTCGTCCCAGGCGATTCGGAACGCAAGATGGAAAAGGCCGCCAGCGCTGGTGCCGACGCGCTGATCCTCGATCTTGAGGATTCGGTCGCCGTTTCACGCAAGCCGGAAGCCCGGCAGATGGTGGCAACCTATCTGGCCAACGCCGAAAGACAGCCCCCGGCCCCGCGCCTGATCGTCCGGGTCAACGCTCTCGACACCGGCCTGACCGATGACGACCTTTCGGCTGTGATTGCCGCTCGCCCAGATGCAGTGCTGTTGCCAAAGGCAAATTCCGGCGCCGACATCCAGGATTTCAGCGCGCGGATCGCAGTCGAAGAAGCCAAGGCAGGCCTGCCCGAAGGCGCCATTCCGGTCCACGCACTGATGACGGAAACCGCAGCTGGAATGCTGAATGTTGCCAGTTTCGCAGCAAAATCCGCCCGGCTGTCGGCGCTGGCCTGGGGTGCGGAAGATCTCGCGGCCGATATCGGCGCCGCCACCAACAAGGATGAAACTGGTCGCTATACGGATGTTTTCCGGATGGCACGCAGCCTGACGCTCCTTGCTGCTGCGCATTCGGGCGTCGATGCAATCGACACGGTGTTTACCGATTTCCGGGACATGGATGGTCTTGATGCCGAATGCCGCGCCGCAGTCCGCGACGGCTTTTCCGGCAAGATGGCAATCCACCCCGGCCAGGTCGCTGTCATCAATGCCGCGTTTACTCCGGCGCCCGCAGATGTTGAACGCGCGGTCCGCATCCTGGCGTTGTTTGCTGCCGCTGGACCTGATGCCGGCGTGCTCTCGCTTGACGGCAAGATGATCGACATGCCGCATCTGCGGCAGGCAGAACGAGTGGTGCGGCGCGCCGGACTCACCGAGACGCCGCTTGACGAGGCGTCGAATCTCTAGACCGCTTAGCGACGGTCGTTTAGTCGCTGCGGACGCACCATCTCGAAGGTTTCGGCAGCGTCTGCGTAATCCATATAGCCAAGCCGTGCCACCGGCGCGACACTTGCCATGTCGAGCCGGCCATCCTTGAGGGCGGCTTCGTCGATATGGATACCCAGCACCTGGCCGATGACGACAAACGAGCCGCTCGGCGCCCCGTCCAACGCCTTGGCCTCGAAAATCTCGGTGACCCGGCATTCCAGCGCCGCGCAGGCTTCGCCGACATAGGGCGCGTCGACCAGCCTACCGGTCTGCATCGTCAGTTCGGCAAAATCGAATTCACTCTCGCCATGGGGCAAACTGGCTGATGTCAGATTCATTTTCTCCGCCAGGTTCCGGCTCACCATGCTTGTGGTGAACACCCTGGTTTCCTCGACGTTGCGCAATGTATCCTTGCGCCCGGACGACGAAAACATCACCATTTTCGGATTGTCCGAGATCGCATTGAAATAGGAATAGGGCGCCAGATTGACGGATCCGTCGGCGCCCCTGGTGCCAATCCAGCCAATCGGCCGGGGCGAGACAATTGCCTTGAACGGGTCATGCGGCAGACCGTGCAAATTGTCCCGCGTTTCGTAAAACATCGTGCTCATTCACCCGCAAAGCTGACAATATCGGCAAGGTCCGGACGCGCCCGTTCACCCGGATACAACTTCGGAGTGCCGATATGGATAAAGCCGGCGACCTTTTCACCGGGCTTGATGCCGAGCAACGGAAAAACGCTCTCGTCAAAGGCAAACCATTCGGTCAACCAACTAGACCCGTAGCCCAGCGCTTGCGCTGCCATCGACAGGTTGAGGCAGACCGCACCAGCGCTTAAAACCTGTTCCCATTCCGGAATCTTGACATGCGGGGCCGCCCGCGACACCACCGCAATAACCACCGGCGCGCGGGTCAGGCGGGTCTTTTCGACCGCAATCATCTCGTCCGTCATGTCCGGCTTGCGCGCCATCGCCACCTCGGCGAGTTCCTGCGAAATCCGCTCGCGTTCGCCCCCCGCGTAAACCACGAAACGCCAAGGCGCCAGCTTGCCATGATCGGGCACCCGGCTCGCCAATTTGAGCATTTCCATGATTTCCGGCCGCGAAGGGCCCGGTTCACTCATCTGAAGGGCGGGCGTCGACCGGCGGGTTTCCAGATAGGACTTAAGGGCAGCATTGACCGGCATGTCTTCCTCGTGCATTCAGGTTTGATCGAGATCGGCCATGAATTCGCCATGGCATTGGGTTTCAAGTGACCCCTCACATCCCGGAAGTCAACCGGACCGGACCGTATGAACAGACTGTCTATCGCCCTCCTCTGCACACTGTCGCTGATTCTGCTGCCAGGCATGGCCGCAGCGCAGGACGCATTTGGCGATACCGCCAATCCCGATATCGCACTGCCGGGCCTGAGCCAGTATGCGCCTGCGGATGCCGCCAGCACCGATGCTGCACTCGGGCGCACCGTGCGGATGCAGGCATTGCTTACCGAAAACGGTGATCCGCTCGAACACGGCCTGACCTGGCGTATCTTTCATCCGGTCCCTGGCCCCGATGGCAAGTTGCCGCTGCTTGCTACCGCCACGGGCGGAACGGCGGAGTTCGAATTCGAGCCGGGAGATTACTTCATCCACGTGGCGTTCGGCCGCGCCGGCGTGACAAAAAAGCTCACCATTCCGCGCGACGGCCCCCTCGAAACGCAGCGCCTGGTGCTGGAAGCCGGCGGCCTGGTGCTCAATGCGGTGTCGGGGATCGACATGCGCATTCCACCCAAACAATTGCGGTTCAACATTTTCAAAGCCGAAGAAGGGCTTGATGGCGAGCAGCAATTGGTGCTCAAGGATGTCGAAGCTAACACCATCGTCAGGCTCAACGCCGGCACCTATCACATCGTTTCCGAATATGGCGGCGTCAATGCGGTGATCCGTTCCGACATAAGGGTGGAGGCGGGCAAGCTTACTGAAGCCGTGATCCAGCATCGCGCCGCCCAACTGACGCTCAAGCTGGTTGCCGAAGCCGGCGGCGAAGCCATCGCCGACACGGCCTGGTCGATTCTCAGTTCTGGTGGTGACACGGTGTCGGAGAGCGTTGGCGCGTTCCCGACCATCATCCTAGCCGAGGGCGATTACACGGCCATCGCCCGCAATAAAACCAGGGTCTTCCAGCGTGAATTCACGGTTGTCGCCGGACGCAACTCGGACGTCGAAGTGCTGCTCCAGTAGCACCAACGCAGCCGCCGGGGTACGCCCCTTGGTGTCCTGGACACCCGGACATCCGTATTTTTCAATCAGCTCTGCGGTAATTCGCCGCAACCACGACGCGATGCCAGTTCAGGCATCGCGTCGATTTGATGGTTCATACGGCCCGGCTTGCCCTGTCGGCTTGCCGGCGCAGCACGTCGGGCGGGGTAGCTTCTTGCACCAGTTGCATTTCCGCTTCCGCCAGCGTCATGGACACCTGATCGCGGCTCCCGAGCCGGCGCATGTTGACGGACTGCTCTTCGGCTTCGCGCATGCCACAAACCAGGATCACCGGCACCTTGGCCAGCGAATGCTCGCGGACCTTGTAGTTGATCTTCTCGTTGCGGCAGTCGGTTTCCACCTGCAGCCCGGCATCGCGCAACCGCTGGGCAACCTGTTCGGCATACTCATCGGCCTCCGAGGTAATGGTCGCGACCACCACCTGCAGCGGCGCGAACCAAAGCGGCATGTGGCCGGCATGGCTTTCGATCAGAATGCCGAGAAACCGCTCGAGTGACCCGCAGATCGCCCGGTGGATCATCACCGGCTGTTTCTTCTCCGAATCCGGACCGATATAAAACGCACCGAACCGTTCGGGCAGATTGAAATCGACCTGGGTCGTGCCGCACTGCCATTCACGGCCGATCGCGTCGCGCAGGGTGTATTCGAACTTGGGTCCGTAGAACGTCCCCTCGCCCTCGTTGATGCCAGTCTTGATGCGATTGTCCTCACGCGCCATACGTCCCAGCGCGCTTTTGAGGATGTCCTCGGCGTGGTCCCACATGGCATCGGTCCCGACCCGCTTTTCCGGACGCGTGGCGAGCTTGACGACGACTTCCTCGAAACCGAAATCACGGTACACCGACATCATCAGATCGTTGATCTTGAGGATTTCCGCTTCCAGTTGATCCTCGGTGCAGAACACGTGCGCATCATCCTGCGTGAACGCGCGCACCCGCATCAGCCCGTGCAGCGCACCCGACGGCTCGTACCGGTGGACATTGCCGAATTCGGCCAGCCGCAGCGGAAGATCGCGATAGGATTTGAGCCCGTGCTTGAAAATCTGCACATGGCCGGGGCAGTTCATCGGCTTGAGCGCGAAGATGCGGTTGTCGGCTTCCTCGTCGTCAGGATGAGTGAAGGCATGGGCGGATTTCACCGCGAACATGTTCTCCTGATACCAACCCCAGTGCCCGGAAGTCTCCCACAGGCTCTTGTCGAGGATCTGCGGCGCATTGACCTCTTCGTAGTCGCGATCCAGCCGACGACGCATATAGGCCACCAGATTCTGGAACATGCGCCAGCCCTTGGAATGCCAGAATACGACGCCCGGCCCCTCTTCCTGGAAATGGAACAGGTCCATCTCACGGCCAAGGCGGCGATGGTCACGCTTTTCGGCTTCCTCAAGCATGTGCAGATAGGCGTCGAGTTCAGCCTGGTCAGCCCAGGCCGTGCCGTAAATACGCGTCAGCATCGTGTTGTTGGAATCGCCACGCCAATAGGCGCCCGCGACCTTCATCAGTTTGAAGGCGGTGCCAATCTGCCCAGTCGAAACCATGTGTGGACCGCGGCACATGTCAAACCAGTCGCCCTGACGGTAGATCTTCAGGTCCTCGTCAGACTTGATCGATTCAATCAGTTCAACCTTGTAGGCCTCACCCTTGTCCTCGAACACGCGCCTGGCTTCGTCGCGCGACCAGACCTCCTTGGTGAAGGGCTTGTTGCGGGCGATGATCTCTTTCATCTTTTTCTCGATCACCGGCAAGTCTTCCGGCGTGAACGGCTCGCTCTTGGCGAAATCGTAGTAGAACCCGTTCTCGATCACTGGGCCAATGGTGACTTGCGTGCCAGGAAACAGCTCTTGCACCGCTTCTGCCATCACATGGGCGGCGTCATGCCGGATCAGTTCCAGCGCACGCGGATCGGTGCGGGTGATGATTTCAAGCGCACCATCGCGGACCGGATCGCTGAGATCGGTGAGTTCGCCATCAAGCGCAATCGCTACGGCTTTCTTGGCCAGCGACTTGGAAATCGATTCGGCCACCTCGCGGCCGGTCGTGCCGTCCGGGTATTCGCGCTTGGAGCCATCGGGAAAAGTAAGGGATACGGCGGATGCCATGGCAGTCTCTCCTTGATCCAGTCCCGCCAACGAACGCGGGTGGTTGAGTATGTGGTGTGTGCACCGCGGCATTTACGCGATTTGGCCGGTGCGAGCAACCCGGACCGCACCAACAGCCGCAAGAGGGTTGCCGCAAACACGATGAATCTCGTAGACAGATAGCTTGAGCCCAAAGCTCTGAAAGGTATGCTTTCGGGTGTTCAAATATGGAGCCCTCAATGAACGGGACCAGCGCCGCCAAGTTCGACCCCACCCGTGCAAACGAATTCGCCCGTCAAAGCCGCATTGGCCTGGCCGGCTATGAGGCTTGCCACGAACTTGCCGCCTGCATGCTGTCGGCAGCTCTCGGCCAAGCCAGCACCGCCACCGTCCTGGTGGCTGGCGCAGGCGGCACCGGCAACGAGATCATCAATGCAGGCCGGCTCGAACCCGGCTGGCGTTTCGTCGCCGTCGATCCCTCCCCGCCGATGCTCGAACTGGCCAAGTCGCAAATCGAGACGGCGGGCCTTGCTGGCCGCACCGAATTTGTGCCCGGCCTATTGGCTGACCTCGAACACGAACGCCAATTCGACGCTGCAACACTGATCGGCGTACTGCATCATCTGCCTGGCGACGTTGCCAAGCGCGGGATGCTCTCCGATTTGGCCATCAGGCTGAAGCCCGGCGCACCGTTGATTCTTGCGGCCAATCACCACGCTTACGATTCCGATCCGTTGATGATGGCTGCTTGGGGTAACCGTTGGCGCATGAATGGCGCAACCCCAGTGGAAGTCAGGAACAAGCTTGGTACCATCCTCAACGGCGCCGATCCCTTGCCGTCTGAAGAGGCCGTTTTCACGTTGATGACCGAAACCGGGTTCGGGGCGCCAAAACGCTTCTTTTCCAGCCTTTTCTGGGGTGCCTGGATATGTTTCCGAAACTGAGCCTCAACAATGATCTCGGCCTCCGATACGCCTCAACCGCCACGGAGCCCACCAAACCAGCCGCGTATCAAGCGTTTCAGGCACATTGTCGATGCCGTGGGTGCCGCCCGGACCGCAACGTCCGACCCGGAAAAAGGCAAGCCAGCCGCCCTTCCACAGCCCGTGGCGGGCAATCGCTTCATAGGCATATTCGGAACAGGTCGGCAGATGCCGGCACGAATTGCCGATGAAGCCGGACAGGGTGAGCTGATAGAGCCGGACTAGCCCCACACCCAAAAGCCGTCCCGGTGTTTTCCGCCACGGCCCGCGCCAGTTCCGGCCGGCTGCGACATTTGCCATCAAGCCGCGTCTTCAGCCGAACGCCGGGCGTCGATCTGATTGAGGCAATCAACTACCGCATCGAATGTCAGCATGGTCGAAGCGTGCCGCGCCCTGTAATCGCGGACCGGCTCGAGAAATTTCAGGTCTGCGAACCGGCCTTCCGGCGCCGGGCCGTTTTCCTTGAGCATGTTGCGCATGGCTTCGCTTACAGCGCGCAGTTCAGCCGCACTGGCGCCAATGATATTGCGCGCCATGATCGACGATGACGCCTGGCCCAAGGCACAGGCCTTGACGTCATGGGCGAAATCGGAGACCAGATCGCCGTCCATTTTCAGCCAGACCTTGACCTTCGATCCGCACAATTTCGAATGCGCCGAGGCTTCTGCATCGGCATTTTCGAGAGTACCGATGCGCGGAATGTTGCCGGCCAGATCCAGTATACGTGTATTGTAGACGTCGTCGATCATCAGCCTCGACCTTTGCTTTCTTGATCCCGCTCAAGGGGATGTGACAAGAGTTGACGGCGCCCATCTCGACGCCGGGCTTTTCCTTATTATATAGTGAGTGTCAGGCAATCCGCAAAACCTGTTTGCAGATTGCCGAGGGAAACCGTGCCGGACGGCTTGAAAAAGCCTGAAAGCCCCGGAACCCGCTGGATGCTATGGAGCAAATCCATCCTGGTGTCTGTGTGCGTGGTCCGATTTAACGCGAGCAAACCTAGAGGGAAAGACTCCCCTACGGAGACCACGATCATGGATGCCATTGTGAAAAACTTTCCGGCCGGCGACGGCGATAATCGACCGACCCAGGCTGAAGCCGAAGAGGCTGTGCGGACGCTGTTGCGCTGGGCAGGCGACGACATTAACCGCGAAGGCCTTATCGACACGCCCAAACGGGTGGCCAATGCCTACAAGGAACTCTTTTCCGGATACGATCTGGATCCTGAGGAAGCGCTGGGCCGCACCTTCGAGGAAGTCGCCGGCTATGACGACATCGTCCTGGTCAAGGATATTCCGTTTTTCTCCCATTGCGAACACCATATGGTGCCGATCATCGGCAAGGCGCATGTCGCCTACCTGCCCAATGGCAAGGTGCTTGGTCTGTCGAAGATCGCCCGCGTTGTGGAGATTTTCGGCCGTCGGCTGCAAACCCAGGAAACCATGACCGCGCAGGTCGCGGGCGCCATCGATGATGCCTTGCATCCACGTGGTGTGGCGGTGATGATCGAAGCCGAGCACATGTGCATGTCCATGCGCGGCGTTCAGAAACAGGGCTCGACAACCATTACCACCGCCTTTAAGGGCGCATTCAAGACGGACCCGCATGAGCAGGTCCGCTTCATGACACTGATACGGGGTCGCGGCTGACCCCAAGAGGGGAACCATGGCCAATCTTTTTGAGACACCCGCCAAAGACAAGGCCGCGCTCGAAGAGGGCGCGGTGCTTTCGCCGCGATTTGACGGTAACGGTCTGGTCACCGCCGTCGTCACCGACAGCCGCGACAACGAAATTCTGATGCTTGCGCACATGAATGACGAGGCGTTGCGGCTGACGATCGAAACCGGCATTGCCCACTACTGGAGCCGATCGCGCAACAGCCTTTGGAAAAAGGGTGAGACCTCGGGCAATTTGCAGATGGTCGATGAAATCCGGGTTGATTGCGATCAGGACGCGGTTCTGCTTAAGGTTCGTGTCAGCGGCGCCGAAGCAACCTGCCATACCGGTCGCCGTTCCTGCTTTTATCGCAAGGTCGTCACCAATGGCGGGCAAACGCGGCTTGAAATCGACGCCGCGCCGCGGTTTGACCCGACCACGGTCTATACAGATCATTAGCCACATGTGTCCCGGTTTGGTGCATAATTGTCTTTCTTCATGAATTTGAAACCGAATACTGGTCTCATTCGTTAAACGGGAGAGTGTTCGGTCGGAAGGATGACGAGGATGCTGAACTGGAACATGAGCCGAACCATTGAGCCTTCCCTGGTGGCCCCAGCCGGGCCAGTCCCTACGTCCCCGACACTAATCGATGATATGCACCAGAAAATTCCGCAGAAACCCCGCATCGCCTTGGCACTTGGTGGCGGAGCTGCGCGCGGTTGGGCGCATATTGGCGTGCTGCGCGCCCTTGATGAAGCCGGAGTAGAGGTCTCGATGATTGCCGGCACGTCAATTGGCGCGCTGGTTGGTGGCTGCTACCTGGCCGGCCGGCTCGATGAGCTGGAGGCTTTTGCACGTAGCCTGACCATGCGGCGCATTGCCGGCCTGCTGGATTTTGCCATTGGCGGCGGCGGCCTTTTTGGCGGCATGCGCCTCAATGACCGGATGCAGGAGCATCTCGTCGGCGTCAACATCGAGGATCTGGACCGAACCTTTGTCGCGGTCGCTGCCGAACTTAACACCGGCCATGAAGTCTGGATTTCGTCGGGATCGCTGATCACCGGCATTCGCGCATCTTATGCGCTGCCGGGCATTTTCGAGCCGGTGCGCTGCGGCAACCGCACGCTTCTCGACGGTGCGCTGGTCAATCCTGTGCCGGTCTCTGTCTGCCGCGCCCACGAACAGCCGCTCGTCGTTGCGGTCAACCTGCATTACGATCTTTATGGACGCTCGGCGGTGATCAAGCACACGGCCAGCCCGCCGCCAGTACCGCAAAGCCGCGCGGAAAACCGCAAGAAGGCCCGCGAAGACCGTCTTGGCGTCACCAACGTCATGGTTCAGGCCTTCAACATCATTCAAGACCGTATTTCCCGGGCGCGGCTTGCCGGTGATCCGCCGGATCTCTCACTCCATCCGAAACTGTCAGATATCGGCCTGTCGGAATTCCACCGCGCCAGCGAAGCCATCGACCGCGGCTATCAGGAAGCATCTGCCAAGCTCGCTGAAATCACCCGCATGCAGACAGCCTTGTCACCAATCTGACAGCCGGGCTCAACCCGGCTATCAAGCAGATCATCTGATGGAGTTGCTATCGGGCAGCTGCTGTCAACCGGCAATATAGGCCTTGATTTCCTCAGCTTCGCGCTCGACGTCCTCGATGCGCCGCCGCACCACGTCACCAATCGAAATGATGCCGACCAGCTTGCCGTCTTCTTCCACCGGCAAATGCCGGAACCGGCCATTGGTCATCAATTCCATCACCTGATTGATCGAGTGGCTTTCACCGCAAGTCGTCACCTTGGAGGTCATGATTTGGGAAATCGGCGAATTCAGCGAATCGGCGCCTTTGGTGGCAACCGCACGCACGATGTCGCGTTCGGAGAGAATGCCGGCGACCTTGCCGCCCGAACCGGTGACAATCACGGCACCGATCTTGTTGTCTGACAGGAACTTCACCGCTTCCAGTGTTCCCATCGACGGGCTCACGGTAATGACATTGCGACCCTTTTGGTCGAGTATTTGCTTAACAGTCATGCAGTCCTCCTTCCGCAAGATTGCCGGTCATGCCACCCCCAAAATCTGGGTGACATGCAATCATCATCATCCGCTGGAACACCGGTGTTTGCAACCCTGCGAATTGGCGCAAAAAGGTGTCCTATTCTGGCATAGCGGTAGCGGAAAATTCGCGCGCACAAGCTGCAAATAATTGTAATTATGGCGTAATTTCGTTTCAGGCGTCGGCCACCGGGTCAAAAAGCGCAAACCCGAGAAAGCCAAACAGGAAGCCGCCGACATGGGCTTCCCAGGCAATTGCCGAATCGGCGAGACCAAAGGAGAATCCAACCGCCGCCAACAGGTTGATACCAAACCACACCACCAGGAATACAGCCACCGTGCGGTTTCCCAGCGACTGGATGATTGTGCTTCGCGGATTAAGATGCGCCCGATCGCGGCGAAAGCCATGATCGCCGAAGGCAAATCGTGAGGCCGCCCCCATCAGCGCCGACACCACACCGGATGCGCCGATCATGATAGTCTGATCGCCCCAGTGAAACGCAAGGAACAAGGCCGCCGATGCCACCGCGCTCAACAGCCAGAAAACCAGGAAGCGAACCCAGCCGATCCGGCGCGCAACAACGGTTCCGAAGGCAGCAAGCCAGAATCCGTTCAGCGCAAGGTGAGTGTACCCCCCATGCAGCAGTGAATAGGTGATCGGAGACCAGTAATAGGCGCCGCCCTGCCCGGCAGCATCCGCCGCATAGCGCGCCGGAATGAAGGCCGTCTGCAGAACCAGTTCAAGCATGGCCGCGCGCGGCAGCAAGCTATCGAGCCCCACCTGGATTGCCACCATCACCAGCAGCATCGCCAAAACCACGTTCGGCATGTTGAAAACCGGCTGCCGTGTCGGCGGCGGCGGCGGTATTCTCATCTCGGGGGCTGAATTCGTCATCAAGGCATATCCTCGTTGGCGCATGCTCACGCTGTGCGATGAGTAGAGCCGGCACCTGACACTGGCAACCGTCCGCAGGGCAAAAAAAAAGCCGCTCGCAATGTGCGAACGGCTTGGTCGAGCCCCCTCGTCCAAAATTGTGCTGAAGGACATTCCCTTCGTGAAGCTGTGACCTAACGTGCCACGACGACCCGCCAACCGCAATCGAAAGACCTTGTTAACCTTAACGGGGCCGCGTTGGCATGGTTCTCGCTTCGTAAACATCAGCACCCGGCTGGCAGGCCAAACTGTTCCGAAATGACGCAGCAGATGGCAACCAGCAGGCACACCGAACATGCATGGTGGGTATCGACATGAGACACAAGAACAGCCTCGAACTCTTCGATTACTGGACAGCCAAACGCGCCGGCCGCGCAGCACCCAGCCGAACCGACATAGAACCCGCCGATATTCGCAACCTGCTCCCCCACGTCTTCATTTGTGATCTTACAGGCAAGGAGAGCCTGTCTTTCCGTCTCGCCGGCACCGCGGTCTGTACCCTCTATGGCAAAGAATTGAAGGCAACCCCCTTTGCCGCACTCTGGCTTCCCGACGGTATCCGCAACGCCGGGCGTACCGGTGCCGCCGTCGCCACCGGGACCACACCCGCGGTTTTGTCACTGGATGGCCTGAGCCAGGGCGGGCGCGTGCTGCACGCTGAAATGCTGCTGCTGCCGATTACCGGCCCCACTGGCGAGCACGACCGGCTGATCGGCCTGATGTCGATCTTCGAACCACCCTACTGGATCGGGCACGATTCGCTTGCAGGCCTTTCCACCACCGGGATCCGTTTCCTCGATCAAACCCGCGAACCGTTGTTTTTGGGCAATCGGCCGGAGATCAAGCTCGACACCGCACAGGGCACGGGATTCCGCGCCGCACACGCGCAAAATCAGCGGCGGGTCGCACATCTGGTGGTGCTGGATGGCGGTCGCCGCGATTGAACTGCGTTGTGCTTACACCTTGTTAATAAGGACCGGCATAGGATGTGGAGGAATTTACATCGGAAGCGACAATATCAGCATGTTGAACGTTACACCTGCACCGCACCCAACCGGAATGACCGACCCCGACGAGCGGCAGTACAATAGCGTCACCATATCGGTCCAAGGGCGGTTCATGCGCGCCGATCATTCGGAGCATGATTGTATCGTCGACACCATGTCCCCCTTCGATGCGGTAATTTCCTGCAGTACAAAGCCGGAAATCGGTGAACGTATTGTCGCCTATCTTGATTATCTCGGACGGATCGAGGGCAAGGTTTCGGCAACCGGGCACCGCACCTTCACAATTATCCTCAACGCCACCGATCGCAAGCGCGACAAGCTTTCCGCGCAGCTGACATGGCTCGCCAACAAACACGAACTCAGCCTTCCCGAAGACCGCCGTCACGAGCGCGTGGCTCCCAGCCAATCGTCTGCGGAGATCAGGCTTGACGACGGCCGCCGCTACCCTTGCCGCATCATCGATCTTTCCGTCTCGGGCGCAGCAGTGGAAATCGACGTCCGCCCGGCCTTCGGTACCATGGTCGTTCTCGGCAACATGCGCGGCCGCGTGGTGCGTCATTTCCAGGAGGGCATTGCGATGGAATTCACCACCATTCAGCCCGAGGAAATCATCAATCAGTTGTCCTGAAGCTTTTCATCCAGTCTGAAATGACCAAGCCGGCTTTTCCCAGCCGGCTTTTTTGTGCCTCCAGCCTTGTGGCATGGCGATCCGTTCCGACATCACCCCCCTGCTTGATCTACTTCACTTGCAAAAGCGGCCCGCCTGATCAGGTTGGGCCTCGCCCGGGGGACCTTGCTTGTCGTTGTTGCCGGCCACAATTATGGTTTCGCAAACGTAACTACAACGCCTGCACTTTTAGGCGTATTTTATACTTGTTTTAAGCTCATTTTATGCGCATTCGAGTTTAATTAGTGCTTGTTTTTACTGTATATTTTTGGTCGATAGCAAGTCGTAACTGACATTGTCTCCCTGTAACGGGGAGTTATAGCAGTGAACAAACATATTCATGTTCTGGGGAACATTGTCGCGGCCATTGGTCTGGCAGTCACTTTTTCAACCACCGCCGTCGCGGCGCCTGCCAATCTTGTAGCGGCCGGCGACACCAATCCGCCAATCGGGCATTTCGAGTTCTGCAAGCGCTATCCAAACGATTGCAAGTCGCTCGGCAACGATCCAGGTCCGCTTACCCTGACCCGTGAGCGCTGGGCGCAAATGCTTGAGGTCAACACACGTGTCAACCAGGCTATCGAGCCCGATACGGATCTCAACATCAACGGCGTCGAGGAACTGTGGTCCTACCCGCGGACCGTTGGTGACTGCGAGGATTATGCGCTGCTCAAGCGGCTTATCCTGATCAAGCAAGGCTTTTCGCCATCCGACCTGCTGATTACCGTCGTGCTGCAGCCCAGCGGCGAAGGCCACGCAGTGCTAACCGTGCGAACCGATTACGGTGACTACATTCTCGACAATCTGCGCGGTGACGTGCGGCTATGGTCGGAAAGCGGCTACACCTTCGTCAAGCGTCAGTCGCCGGTTCATGCCGGGCGCTGGACCAAGCTCGGACCCGGCTCAGCAACTAGCGTCGGTACTGTCAAATACTGATCTGGTGATCCGGATGAAACGGCGCGGGGCCGACCGGACAATCACCACACTGCCAATCGCTCGAGGGTGCCCCTGAGCGGTTGGCGAGACCACCTGCCGAAAGCCAATCCCTGGCTCACGCGATGCAAGGTGCTTCATTTCGAAAATCCGGAAGCGGTCGATGTGCATCGATAACACACACGCTGCTCCACCAGATGGGCCTTGGTCGAGTCCCCATGCTTCCCCGCAAACGACCAAGCCCTTGAGCCGACCCCATAGTCCCCCGGGGTCGGCTCTCTTTTTTCAGTCGATGCGTTTGAGGCCGTCGGCGAATCGCCGGGCGTTTTCGACATAGTGGCTTGCGGACAGTTTGAGCATTTTCTCAGCCTCCCCATCCAGCGTCCTAACAACACGGGCTGGCGCACCTACAACAAGCGAATTGTCGGGGATCTCCTTGCCTTCGGTCACCAGCGCGCCGGCGCCGATCAGGCAGTTCTTGCCAATCCTGGCGCCGTTGAGAACGGTTGCACCCATGCCGACCAGACTGTTGTCACCAATCGTGCAGCCATGCAGGATCGCCGAGTGGCCGATGGTGCAGCCTACGCCGATCTGCAGCGGAAACCCAATATCGGTGTGCAACACGCAGTTTTCCTGGATGTTTGACCCGGCGCCCACTGTTATCGGTTCATTGTCACCGCGCAGCACCGCGCCAAACCAGATCCCGGCACCCTCGCCCAGGATCACGTCACCAATCACTTGGGCATTCTCCGCTATGAAGTAAAACCCTTCCGGCAAGGCCGGCTGTTTACCATCGAGACTGTAAATCGCCATTGTTTTACCCCGTAAGCGCATTTCGATGTCTTTGCCCGACCGCCCCTCGAGCCAGCCCGCGGCAAAGACTAAGTCTCGTGTTTAGGCCAGAAAATAGCCGCTCGCAAACGCCGCCTGTAGCACGACGACGCCCGAGCACATCGACCAACCAATGGCGATCAGGGCCAACACCGCATAAAGCGGCAGCGAAACAGTACCGGTACGCCAGTTACGAAACCCGTTGATCAGCAATAGCCAGGGGCCAACCACGGCCGCCAGGGTCATTTCCGCGCCGATCCGCACCGGACCGGCCGGGTCACTGGCATTGACCGGTTCGCGCCACCCACACAACAGCGCAAGCTCAAGTCCGATCCACGAGACGGCAAATCCGGTCGCCATGGCAAACAGTGCGGTGAGGATGTCGAAAATGTACATCATTGATTAACCATATCCGGGTCACAGTTGCGATTATATCCAACAGAAGCAAGCGCCGTGCCGCACTGCGGCGTTCCATTCCGACACATGTTCACCAATCCATGGGCGGCCGATGTCCGACACCTATCAAGCCATTGAACACGCTCCGTTGCTGTCACCGAAATTTGTCTGGAAGGTTACGGCCATCATCGGCCTCTTATGCGCCGTCACGCTTGCCATCGCCATCACCGGCAGAATGGTCGGCGGCACCATCGCCCTTGCCGGCAACACCACGGATCAAAGCCTGCGCGAGATCGTCATCGGCAACGACGTGCTCATCTTGCCGGCAAATGTGATCCGCTTTGAAAGCCAGCGAGTGTCCGGCGTACAGAACGTAGTCGACACCTATTTCGCATGGCCAGGCATGGCCGGATACACCGAAGCCAACCGCGCCATTTT
Source organism: Hoeflea sp. Naph1 (assembly GCF_046837775.1). Lineage (GTDB taxonomy): Bacteria > Pseudomonadota > Alphaproteobacteria > Rhizobiales > Rhizobiaceae > Hoeflea. Next base: position 2,947,524 of record NZ_CP177286.1, read on the forward strand.
CAACCAGACCGATTCGGCCGCAAGCCTGATATTTGCACGCATTACACAGGCCACCATGTCACGCGACATGTCCGGCCGGCTGAACCCAATATACCAACGCCTGACTGACGGCCATCGCGTGGCGGGGCCAAGCGGGCTTGATTCGATGCGGCTCAGATCCGGCGCCGGCTATGCCAACGAACTGCTGTATGTTGAACATGCCGTTACGGACAATCCCTACGCCGTTCGCTGCCTGGTCGAGGATGCACAGACCCAACCTGATTTCAGCACTCGGACCGGCTGCCAGCGCGACATTTCGCTCGGGGAAGGGTTGTCGGTGACCTATCGCTTCGCCATTGAGTTGCTGCCGCATTGGCGCGAAATCGAACGCGATGTCCGCGCCCGCTTCGAGGCCGCGCTGGCCCACTGATTTGCATCGCGCGGGTTCTGGAACAAACCAAACCACATCAAGATCTTAATTTAGGGAAGAAACGGGTAGCCGGCGCAAATCCCGTTCGCGCACGGCATCGGTCGGCTCTTGACCCAAGACCGGGCCAAGAATGTCCTCCGAGATAATGCCCTGCCGGATACAGTTCCGTAAGACACGTCAACCTGTGCGTTCGAACAGGTGTGTCCGAGCGCGGCAGGAATCAGTCTTCGAGGTCCACATCGAGGATTGCCATCGAGAAATTATAGGAAAGATCGCCGTCCTCGTCGTCACGGAACACGATGCCGAGGAACTCGTCGCCAAGATACACTTCCGCCGAATCGTCCTTGCGCGGCCGTGCCTTGATCACCATTTTCTCGTTGAAAAGACGTTTGAAATAGGCGTTCAGCTTGACGATTTCATCGGGTTTCACAGTGCTCTCCTGGGCAAATGGCTTCGTCGCGCTTTTGGCACGGACGGCTGGCTAAATCAAACCCGTGACGCGGATTTTGCATGGCAATTCAGGTTATGCGGCGTCCGGCATCAGATCCGCAGACAGACAAACTCCGCAAGGCCGCAATCCCGCGCACGCGTGCGTCGTACTCACGATACGGCCAGGACGGCACCGACAATTCCAATGTCAGGTGGTGTCGCGCAACATCTGGTTCATCGAACGTGAAGGTTCGTCACAGCCGGCGGTGCCGACTATCCGCGCAGGAACCCCCGCAGCGGTCGAATTGGACGGTACCGCCTGAAGCACCACCGAACCGGCGGCGATTCGGCTGCAGCGACCGATTTCAATGTTGCCCAGCACCTTGGCGCCGGCGCCGAGCATCACGCAATCATGAATTTTGGGATGGCGGTCGCCGGATTCCTTGCCCGATCCACCGAGCGTTACCCCGTGCAGGATCGACACGTTGTCGCCGATAACGGCGGTGCGACCGACAACCAGCCCGGTCGCATGGTCGAGAAAGATTCCCTTGCCCATTACGGCCGCGGGGTGGATATCGGTCTGGAACACTTCAGACGACCGGCTCTGCAGATACAATGCGAGATCTGTCCGGCCCTGGCCCCAGAGCCAGTGCGCCAGACGATGGGTCTGAATGGCGTGAAACCCCTTGAAATAGAGCACCGGTTCGATGAACCGGTCGCAGGCGGGATCGCGGTCGTACACTGCCTGAATGTCGACCCGCAGCACCGCGCCCCACTGCTTCCAGTCCGCCGACATCTCCAGAAATGTCTGGCGCAACAGATTGGCCTGCAGGTCGGGGTGATCAAGCCGTTCACAGACGCGGTGGATCACCGCTTCCTCAAGCGAAGGCTGGTTCAGGATGGTCGAATACAGGAAAGCCGCCAACAGCGGGTCCTGGGCAACCGAGCGCTCGGCCTCCATGCGGATCGAGTCCCAGATCGGATCGATCGTCTTGACGGTATCCTCCGTCCGCACGCCTGTATTCACTGCCATTGCCATCTCCGGGCTTGATTGCTTTCACCCTGAAGATAAGCCACAACGCAAAAAAAACAAATGGGTGGAGCCGATGGCCGCACAAACTTCCTTTGCCGACGGCACAATCACCGCCGCTGTCACCGATTCCCGCATTGGCCGCGTGACCATCAATCGGCCTGAAAAGCGCAACGCGCTGACCGACGCAATGTGGCGTGCCCTGCCCGCTGCAATTGCCTGGTTAACCCGTGACAACCTGGCCCGGGTCATCATTCTCGACGGCGCAGGCGGACGTGATTTTTCCGCTGGCGCCGACATTGGCGAGTTTGACACGCTGCGCAAGGATGCAGAAACGGCTCGTATTTATGAGGCCGGAAATTCAGACGCATTCAGGGCAGTCCGCACCTGCCCGGTTCCGGTAATCGCTTCGGTGCGCGGTATCTGCTTTGGCGGCGGCTTCGGCCTGGCAGCGGCCGCCGACATCCGCATCGCCGACGAAACCGCCCGCTTTGCAATTCCCGCCGCCCGCCTTGGTCTGGCTTACCCGCTTGACGCGGTTCAGGACCTTGTTCGCGCGCTCGGCGATCAGGCCGCGCGTTACGCGCTCTATTCGACCCGCGAGTTCTCGGCCAGCGAGGCCAAGGCGCTTGGTTGCCTGATGGCACTCCATCGTCCGGATGATCTCGATGCCGAGGTCAATGCGCTCGCAGAAGCGATCGCCGTAGCTGCGCCGATGTCAGTGCGGGCGTCCAAGGCTGCCATAAACGCCCATTCCAGCCACGATGAGGCAGCCTTTGCCAGCGCATCGAGCCTTGCGGATGCCACTTTCGAGAGCGAGGATTACGCTGAGGGGTGCCGCGCATTTACGCAGAAACGGCGCCCGGATTTTTCTGGTCGGTAATCGCAGGGGTTAACCAGTCAGCTCCGCCCTTCGAGCTTGTCGAGAAACCCCAGTACAGCGTCGTTGAAAGCATCATTGCGGTCGCCCGCGACCATGTGCCCGGCGCCTGTCACATCAACGAAATCGGCATGCGGCACCATCTCCCTGAACGCCGAAACCGCTTCCTCGGTCACCAGTTCCGATTGCTGGCCACGCACCAGCAGCACCGGAATGGCAAGTTGCCGCGAGGCATCAACGAGCCGCTGCTGAACCGTCTCGCGGTCGGTATTGATGGAGCGCGGGCCATCGATGAAGGCCGGGTCCCAGTGCCAGCGGTAGCGACCATCCGCGCCCTGGCGCAGGTTTTTGGCCAATCCTTCGAGCGAGCGCGGTTTCGGCCGGTTCGGCAGATAGGCGGCAATCGCGGCGGCGGCCTGTTCCAGTGTCGCAAATCCCTCGTGCATGCGCTCGGCCATGAACCCCTGGACGCGGCTGACTCCATCGGCGTCCATGTGCGGTGTGATATCGACCAGCACCAGACCGGCAAGCAGGTCGGGTCCCCCCAGATACGCCGCCATCAGGCCCGATATGCCACCCAGCGAGGCCCCCACCAGTACCGGTGGTTTGCCGCAACGCTCGGCGACTTCAAGGCATATGGCGACGGCGTCGGTCGCATAATCGTCAAACGCATAGGCCTTGCTTTCCAGCCAGTCGCTGGCGCCGTGTCCGCGCTGGTCAACAGTAAAGGCAGTATGGCCGGCATCGGCCATCCGCCGCGCCGCGCCACCCCAGGCATGCCGGGTCTGGCCGCCACCATGCAGCAGCACCACCGGGTTGCCGTGAACGTCACCGCGCGGCGCATGCCGATCGGCGATCAATCGATTGTCCGACGATCCGGTAAATTCCGTCAGGGTTTTCATGTCTTGCATCAAAATTCACCGCCATCGACCTGGGCAAGGAAATCAAGTACTCCGGCCTTGAAAACCTTGTCACCAACCGCCAGCATGTGGTCACGGTTGGGAATATCGAGCGCCCGGGCTCGCCGCATCATTTGCGCCAGTTCCTGCGCGGAACCCGCGATATCGTCACGGGTGCCGATGCCGATCAGCGCCGGAAAATCGGCTCTGCCAAGCTCGTCTGGGTCAACCAGGGTCCGCGACGTGCGGATGCAGGCTGCAAGCGCCAGCCGGTCACTCTTGGTCTGGTCGGCAAAGGCACGGAACATCCGCCCCCGTTCGTCGATCACATCGTCAATCGAGTCCGCCAGCAATGCGTCGGCAATTGGGTCCCAGTCGCCGACCCCGTCGACCATACCCATGCCCAGCCCGCCGAACACCACCGAGCGAACCAGTTCGGGGCGGGAAAGCGCCAGGAAGGCGGTAATCCGGGCCCCCATCGAATATCCCATCACATGCGCAGGCGCGATATCGAGATCCTCGATCAACCCGGCCGCATCCGCCGCCATCGTTTCCGGGTGATAGGCTTCCGGATCATGCGGCTTGTCCGACTGGCCATGACCACGGTTATCGAGGGCGATCACCCGGTAGCCGGCGCCAACCAGGGTCTTGAACCAGCCCGGAGACACCCAGTTGACATGCGCAGTCGAGGCAAAGCCATGGATCAGCAACACCGGTATCCCCTCAGGGTTTCCTGCCTCGTAAAAGGCAAGTTCGATATCACCGGAGGTAAAGCGGTTGGCCTGCAATCGGTCGAGATTCATGTGCGGCTCCTTTTGCCTTCTCCCTATCGCAATCGACCCGCCTTGCAAATGTTACAACCGGCAGATTTACCGTTGCAGCCCCACACCGGGCGTTTGTCGTGATGGCAGATCTGGTGCCGTTTTTGCTCGCATATAGACATGACCAAATACCGGCTACACATTTGCCGATGCAGCGTATATGGTCCGCCCAAATTCGAGTTTGCCGCGACGGAGATATGCATGGCCGACCACCACATTCCGCATTTTCAGAATGATGCCGGGCACACCGCGATTGAGATTGGCGTCAAGGAGTTCTTGTGCGTGGGTGCCAATCCGCCGTTTGATCACCCGCATGTATTCCTGGACATGGGCGCAGACGACGAGAAGGTCTGTCCCTACTGCTCCACCCTCTACAAGTTCAACCCCACGCTTGACGCCGCTGACACGGTGCCTGCGGGATGCGCTTGGGAATACAAGGCCGCCTGAACCTTACGCAGTGCCGCACCGCCTGCAAAGGCAGCGCGCCGACGATGATGAAACTTGATATCCGCACATAATCCCTTTTTGATTGGCCAAGATTTGTCGGGAAATGCGCCGGGGCCGATCCAGGAGGGCGCGATGGCGGCCCAGAACATTCAAATCATCGGCGCCGGCATTGCTGGCCTGACAGCCGCCCTTTCCTTCGCCCGCAACGGCCATGACGTCGAGATCGTCGATTCAGCGCCCGAACTCAGCGAGGTCGGCGCTGGCCTGCAGATTTCCCCAAACGCCAGTCGTATCCTTACCGCGCTCGGCCTCGGGTCAGCCCTCGAAGCAGCGATGAGCCGACCGGCACAAATCACGCTCGCATCGGGCCGATCACTGCGCACCATCACCGCCGTCCCCTGCGGCGAATTCGCCGCCCGGCGCTGGGGCGCGCCTTATGGCGTCCTGCATCGGGGCGATCTTCAGGGGCTACTGCTAAACGCGGTGACGGCCGAGCCGCGCTGCACTTTAAGGCTTGGACACCGAATCGAGACGGCCGACATCGTCAAGATGCAAAGCCAGGGGCCGCTCATCGTCGGCGCCGACGGTGTCTGGTCACAGACCCGCCGGATGGTCACAGGCGCCGTCCCTCCGCAATTTTCCGGCCAGGTCGCCTGGCGTTTCATCGTTCCTGCGGACGTAGTCTCCGGCGTGCTCGATGCCAAAAATGTCACCGCCTTTCTGGGCGCCCGCACTCACCTTGTTGCCTATCCGCTGGCCCACGGCAAAAGTATCAACATGGTGGCCATCACCAAGGGCAAGGATCCGGGCCAGACCTGGTCCGAACGCGAGATCCCGGCCGATCGCACGGCCTTGCTGGCGGCATTTTCCGGCTGGCATCCGGCGCTGATGTCGATCCTGCGTGCAGCGCCTGAAATGACCTGGTGGCCGCTGTTCGAGATGGCTGACGGCCATTGGTGCAACGGCACGGATTTGGTGCTGATCGGCGATGCCGCCCACGCCATGACACCGTTTGCCGCACAGGGCGCAGCCATGGCGATTGAAGACGGTTACGAGTTGGCGCAAGCCGTTACCTGTGCCTCCAGCGGAATCGGCCCGGCGCTTGCGAGCTTCGAGAACCGCCGCCGCATCCGTATCGCCAAGGCGCGCAGCCGCGCCGCCTTCAACCAGTTCGCCTATCATGCCCGCGGTCCGGTGCGGCTCGGGCGTGACCTGGTGCTGGCGCTCAAAAGTCCCGAAAGCCTGGCCAGCGATCTCGACTGGCTCTACGGCTACCGCGCGACCGGGCTGTAGGAAAAGCGGTCCGCCGGATTGTGCAGACGTAGGCTGGCAGCAAGCAGGCTGGGCACCGGCGTCCACCAGCCCGTTTGCAGCCCCGCCTCTCGCAGCATTCGCGCGGTCCAGAGATTGCAGCCAATAGCAGCATTGAACCAGCCTTCCGCCTCATAAAACAAATCGTAGTCGCCGTACGCGACGCCTGCGACCACCATGGGTCCGGCGGCCTTGATCCCGGTAAAATCGGCAAGCACCGCGTCCACAAGGCGCTCATAGGCTGGACCGTCAAGGTTGATCGCCATCACCGTTGGATGCGCCCGATCGATAGCGCCTGCCAGTCCGACATGCATCACCGCCCGGTCAATCGTCAGTGCTCTGAACAGCGGTCCCGGCTTGAGATCAGACCAGGTCGGGGTCTCGATATAGAAGCTGCGTCCGCCCCAGCCGGCAATGATGTAGGAGACACCGGGTTGCGACGGATCGAGCCCATCGGCAGTCAAGAAACCGAAACGCTTCGCCAGGTCAGGGCTGAGGGGCAGCGCCAGATCCGTGTGGATCGGCGATGAAACCAGGAAAGCCGCCTGCCCAACGCCCGCCGGCCCCGGCAGTGCTGCGTCGGCGGGATCGGCCACGACGCCAATCCGCTCAGCGAAAAATGGCCTCGGAAGCAAGGTTCCGAGGCCAATTGTCAGGAGCATCAGCAGACACAATCGCGCCAGATAGCCGCCCGCCTTCAACAAGGGGCGAACCTCGCTGCCCGCCTCCCCGCTCAGTGCAGGATCTGGCTCAAGAACAGCTTGGTGCGCTCGTGCTGCGGATTGTCAAAGAACTCGTCGGGCGCGTTCTGCTCGACAATCTGGCCTTGGTCCATGAAGATCACCCGGTTGGCAACCTGGCGCGCAAAGCCCATTTCATGGGTTACGCACAGCATGGTCATGCCTTCCTCGGCGAGACCCACCATGGTGTCGAGCACTTCCTTGATCATTTCCGGGTCAAGCGCCGAAGTCGGCTCGTCAAACAGCATGATCCGCGGGTTCATGCACAGCGAGCGGGCAATTGCCACGCGCTGTTGCTGACCGCCGGAAAGCTGACCCGGATACTTGTTCGCCTGCTCGGGAATTTTCACCCGCTCCAGGAATTGCATCGCAATTTCCTCGGCCTTCTTCTTGGGCATCTTGCGAACCCAGATCGGCGCCAGCGTGCAGTTCTCCAGGATGGTCAGGTGCGGAAACAGGTTGAAGTGCTGGAACACCATGCCCACCTCGCGCCGAACCTCATCGATCTTCTTGAGATCATTGGTAAGTTCGATGCCGTCGACGATGATCTTGCCCTTCTGGTGTTCTTCCAGACGGTTGATGCACCGGATCATGGTCGACTTGCCCGACCCCGAAGGACCGGCAATGACAATCCGTTCACCGCGCATCACCTTGAGGTTGATGTCGCGAAGCACGTGAAAGTCGCCGTACCATTTGTTCATGCCGATAATTTCGATGGCGACGTCGGTATCCGACACGGTCATTTTCGACCGATTTTCGCCTTGTGAAACCGCTGCTGCGTTGTTGTCAGCCATGGTTGTTATTCCCCTGTTATCGTTTGTGGCCGGTGTCCAGACGCCGCTCCATATAGGCGGAGTAGCGGGACATGCTGAAGCAGAAGATGAAGAACACCAGCGCCGCGAAGACAAAACCTGTTGCCGGCGTCGCGGGTGATATCCAGTTCGGATCGCTCATGTTCTGCTGGACGATGCCGAGCAGGTCGAACAAGCCGATGATGAGAACCAGACTGGTATCCTTGAACAGCCCGATGAAGGTGTTGACAATGCCCGGAATGACCAGCTTCAGCGCCTGCGGCAGGATCACCAGCCGCACGCCCTGCCAAAATGTCAGTGCCATCGCATTGGCGGCCTCATACTGGCCCTTTGGAATTGCCTGCAATCCACCGCGGATCACCTCAGCCATATAGGCCGACGAGAACAATGCCACCCCGATCAGCGCCCGCAACAATTTGTCGAAAGACACACCCTCGGGCAAAAACAGCGGCAACATCACCGACGACATGAACAGCACCGTGATCAACGGCACTCCACGCCAGAACTCGATGAAGATGACGCAGAACATCCTGACGATCGGCATCTCCGAACGTCGTCCCAGCGCCAGCAGTATCCCCAGCGGAAATGACACGACAATGCCGACAATGGCCACCACCAGCGTCACCAGAAGCCCACCCCACAGCGGAGTGTCCACTGTCTCGAGGCCAAACTGACCGGTCAGCAGGATGAAGGCCAGGATCGGGAAGACGATCAGCAGGTAAAGCGCGTTCTCACGCTTGTAGGGAACCGACGGAATGGCGATCGGCACCAGTCCGGCAATCAACAACAAGCCGGTGAGGTTGACACGCCAGCGTTCGTCGAGCGGATAGCGGCCATAAATGAACTGGCCGAATTTCGCTTCCACGAAGGCCCAGCAGGCGCCGACTTCCGGCCCGAGGCAATCCTCACGGCTTTCGCCCACCCAAACTGCATTGATGAAAGCCCAGTTGATGATCGGCGGTACCAGCCACAGCAGTACCAGGAAGGTAAGGATCGTCAGGATCGTATCCCGCGGCGTGGCGAACAGGTTTTCCTTGGCCCAGCCCACCGGCCCGCCGACAAGATTGGGCGGCGCCATTGTCGGGCTTTCCACCGTGCGAACGTAAGCGATTGATTTTGTGTTGTTATCCATTGCTCAGCGCTCCACCAAGGCAACTCTGGAGTTAAACCAGTTCATGAATGCCGATGTTAACAGTGACAGCCCAAGATAGACCAGCATGGTGATCGAAATCACTTCCACCGCCTGCCCGGTCTGATTGAGCACCGTACCCCCGAAAATCGACACCAGATCAGGGTAACCGATAGCAACGGCCAGCGACGAATTCTTGATCAGGTTGAGATACTGGCTGGTAAGCGGCGGAATGATGACCCGCATCGCCTGCGGCACAATCACCAACCGGCTGGTCAGGTTCGGCCGAATCCCCAGCGCGAACGCTGCCTCGGTCTGGCCGCGCGAAACCGCGAGAATGCCGGCTCTGACGATCTCGGCAATAAACGAGGCGGTGTAGAGCGAAAGCCCCAGCAACAATGCCATGAACTCGGGCTGGATTACCCAGCCGCCGACCATGTTGAATCCCTGCAGGCTGGCATATTCCACCGACACCGGCATTCCGGTGACCAGGTACGCGATCAGCGGAAGCCCGATAATCATGCTCAACCCGGTCAGGAAAACCGGAAACTGCTGACCGGTCTCCATCTGCCGTTTCTTGGCCCAGCGGCCGATGACAAACCACAACACCAGCGCCACCACAATGGCGTAAAGAATCAGCATTGAGCCGCTTTCAGGCACCAACCGTGGCAAATAGAGTCCGCGATTGTTGATGCTGAACGCCACTTCCACGCCGGTTTCGCGGGCCGCTTCGCGTGGCGACGGCAGGATCGACAGAACCGCCTTGTACCAGAACAGCAATTGCAAAAGCAGCGGAATGTTGCGCAGCGTCTCAACATAGACGGTCGCAAATTTACGAACCAGGTAGTTGTGCGACAATCGCGCCAGACCAACAGTAAAGCCGATCATCGATGCAAAGAAGATCCCGATCGCCCCCACCACCAGGGTGTTTAACAGGCCGACCAGGAACGCACGAAAATAGGTATCGTCATTGGTGTATGGAATGATCGACTGACCGATATCGAAACCGGCCCTTTCGCCAAAAAAACCGAACCCCGAAGCAATTCCCGCTCGGGCCAGGTTATCGATTGCGTTGCTTACGCCGCTCCAGATCACTGCGGCGACGGCTACGATCAACAATATCTGGAATACAAGGCCGCGTGCCTTGGGATCATTCATCAATGATACGCGGCCGGAATCATCAGCATCTGCGGAGACGCCTGTTTGATGAGCCATGTCTGTCCCCAACTTCTTAATTGTCCGAGCCTTGTGACCCGGATCATTTGTATACCTGCCGTCGTTGCGTCAGGCTTTTATTAGGCCACCTTCCCGAAGGCCAGGTAAAGTAGGCCCCGAATCCGGGGCCCACTTCAAATCAGGTCCAAACCTTAGCGCACCGGCGGTGCGTACTGGAAGCCACCCTTCGACCACAGCGCATTCACGCCGCGAGCGATGCCGAGCGGAGTCGAAGCGCCAACATTGCGTTCGAACACTTCGCCGTAGTTACCCACCAGCTTGACGACATTGTAGGCCCAATCATTGCTTACGCCGATTGCCTCGCCAAATGCGCCTTCCTTGCCGAGCAAACGCATGACGTTCGGGTCGGTGGAGTTCAGCATTTCATCGACATTGGCCTGGGTGATGCCCATTTCCTCAGCATTGAGCATGGCGAAATGGACCCACTTGACGATCGAGAACCACTGGTCGTCGCCCTGACGAACCACGGGGCCAAGCGGCTCCTTGGAGATCACTTCGGGCAGAACCATGTGCTCATCCGGCGCCGACAGGCCGAGGCGGATCGAATACAGACCCGACTGGTCGGTGGTGTACACATCGCAACGGTTGGCGTCGTAAGCCGCGTTCACTTCTTCAAGCTTCTCGAACACGACCGGATTATAGGTCATGTCGTTGGCCTTGAAATAGTCGGTCAGGTTCAACTCGGTGGTGGTACCGGTCTGCACGCACACCGAAGCGCCCGACAGCTGCAGCGCGGAATTCACGCCAAGCGACTTGCGTACCATGAAGCCCTGGCCATCGTAATAGTTCACGCCAGCGAAGTTGAGACCCAACTGGGTGTCGCGGCTCATGGTCCAGGTGGTGTTACGCGAAAGCACGTCGATTTCACCTGACTGCAGCGCGGTAAACCGTTCCTTGGCCGACAGCGGGCTGAACTTCACAGCGTTCGCATCACCAAAAACGGCAGCAGCGACGCCACGGCAAAGGTCCACGTCAATCCCGGACCAGTCACCGGCATCATTGGGAGCTGAGAATCCGGCCAGACCGGTGGACACGCCGCACTGGACGAATCCCTTCGCCTTGACGTCGTCCAGCGTTGCGGCGGATGCTGCGGCGGCTCCCATACCGGCAACGGCGGCAGCGCCAACGACTGCCGATAAAATCTTATTGTTCATTTGATACAACCTTTTTTCTGTTGCCCTGTTTTGGGTGCAACAAAGACGGGTACACCGTTGTTTCCGGCGTGCCCATCCCTCCTGTCGCACGCGACCATACCACGCTGAAATGCTGCGACGGTCAAGCCTCCTAGGCTCGAAAATTGCCGGAACCGGGGAATAACGAGTTCTGTTGGTTCATTACAACCCGGAAGGTGCACAGTGTTCTTGTCGTCGCATCAGCCTCGCGATAAGTCTTGCCCACAGGAATCAGTGCAATTGGCCAAACGCAGCGGAATGGACGAAGCAATGAACAAGCATGAAAAGACACCGAGCAAAGGAATAAACACCCGTTTGGCGCATTCCGGTCACGATCCGCAGAGTTATCACGGCTTCGTCAACCCTCCGGTCGTGCATGCCTCGACTGTGTTGTTTGCAGATGCAGCCACGATGGAATCACGCAAGAGCAAATACACCTATGGAACCCACGGCACGCCCACTACCGATGCGCTGGCAGCAGCGATCGACGAACTTGAAGGGTCAGCCGGCACCATCATTCTTCCCTCCGGACTGGCCGCAGTCAGCGTGCCTTTCCTGGCAGTGCTGAGCGCTGGCGATCATGTGCTCGTGGTTGATTCTGTCTATGGGCCCACACGCAGATTTTGCGACGACATGCTGTGCCGCTACGGCATCGAGGCGACCTATTACAACCCGATGATTGGCGCCGAGATCGAGCAATTGATTCGCCCGAACACCAAGCTGGTCCACACCGAAGCGCCAGGCTCGAACACATTCGAAATGCAGGATATCCCGGCTATCGCCGAAGTGGCGCATGGCCATGGCGCTCTGGTCTCGATGGACAACACCTGGGCAACGCCGCTTTATTTCAAACCGCTTGATCACGGCGTCGATCTGTCAATTCATGCCGCCACCAAATATCCCGCCGGCCATTCCGATATTTTGCTGGGCACGGTCTCGGCCAACGAAGCAACCTGGCCGGCATTGCACGCCGCCAATTCGATGCTCGGCATGTGCGGCTCACCCGATGACAGCTACATGACCCTTCGCGGCCTGCGCACCATGGGCGTACGCCTTGAACGCCACCAGCAGTCGGCCCTGCAGATCGCCCGTGCGCTGGAAGGCCGGCCCGGAGTCGCCAAGGTGCTGCATCCGGCGCTCGAAAGCTTTCCCGGCCACGATCTGTGGAAACGCGACTTTTGTGGATCAAGCGGCATCTTCTCGATCGTCCTCGATGTCGCCGATGCCGAGCGCCACCGCGCCAAGGCACACGCGTTTCTCGATGCGCTCACCATTTTCGGCCTCGGTTATTCGTGGGGTGGGTATGAAAGCTTGTGCGTACACGCCAATCTTTCTGACCGCACCGTGGCCCTGCCCCCGAAGGAAGGGCCCGTCATCCGGCTGCAGATCGGTCTCGAGGACAGCGAGGATCTGCTGATCGACATCGAAAACGCGCTTGCCGCAGCCAACGCCGCCTGAAACCGCTGCAGTTTATGGGGCCGCTTTGGGGGCCTGCCTGACAAGGCAGCCCCCACAAGAGGCTCGCTTCAGGTCTACTCCACAGGCAGGCGGATGATGAAGCGAGCGCCGGTGTGACAGGAATGATCCAGCACAATGGTACCGCGGTGGCTTTCGGCGATACTGCGGCATAACGCTAACCCGATGCCGGCACCCGGATATTGGCTCTCGTCGCGGTGCAGCCGCTGAAAAACGCCAAATATGTTGTCCGCGTGGGCAGCAGCAATTCCGATACCGTTGTCTTCAACCGTAACCATCACATCAGCATCTGCAACCGCGACGCCAACCTGCACCTCGGGCCGCGTGGCGCAATCTGTGTATTTCAATGAGTTTGCAAACAGATTCTGAAACATCTGCGTCAAGAGGTCAGGATCTGCACAGACTTCAGCGTCGCCGCTGAAAGTCAGCCGCGCACCTGCTTCGATGACGTCGACACCAAGATTTTCCCATGCCTCGGCAATGGCCTTGGACAATATGAATTTTACCGGTTTGATGCTCTGATAGGCCAGTTGGGAATAGGTAAACAGGCTCGTTATCATCCGTTCCAGCGCCTCGGCACGATCGGATATGTGACCGGAGAAGTCGGCAAGATCATCAGTTTTTCCGGCGTTCACATCCTCAGCGATCATGTCCGCAAACACCCGAATGTGGCGCAGCGGCGCCTTCAGATCGTGCGCGACAATGCCGCCAAATTGTTCCAGTGCATCATTGCGCATTGCCAGTTCGCGCGACTGTGCAGCGATCTGCTCGCGCGCCATGCGGCTTTCGGTGACATCGCGCCCAACCGATACAAGTTCCTCCGGCACGCCACCCTTGAAGATCATCAGATTTGACCAGAGATACCAGCGCCGTTCGCCGGTATGACTGATCATCAACTGCTCCATGGTTCTGATCGGTTGCTCGGGTGAAAGGGCTTGCAGATGCGCCCGTATACTCGACCGGATCTCCATCGGGGGAAAGCGGAGGAATTGCTGCCCTACCAATTCTTGGGCACTCATTCCGATGAACCGGGCATAGTTCTCGTTGACATAGGTCAGCGTCGTGTCAGGTTTCGAACGGGTGATGAAATCGGGAAGATTGCGTACCAGGGTCTCGAACTCATGCTGCTTGCGTTCAAGTACGCGCTCGAACTCAAGCCGCTCGGAAATATCCTCTGCAAACGCCATGATCACCGGCTCGGGAACGTCATCCAGTCGCTCTAGCCGCATCCGGCACGCGTAAGTCGAACCATCCTTGCGCCGGTGCTCTGAATCGAAGAACAACAATTTGCAGGCGCCCGAGACCAAGGGCGCGACCCGTTCTGCGAATTGATCTTCTGACAGATCGGCATTGACGTCCGCCGGCGTGAGACCACGCATCTCCTCGTTGCTGTATTGCAGATTCTCGCGAGCTGATTTGTTGCAACTGATGAAATGGCCGTTTTCGATGCTGACCACATAGACTTCCTGAGCAACACTTTCCAGAATCAACCCGAGCCGCTCCGCTTCCGACTTGATCCGGCTGACCGCGCTGATGTCGGTTCTCAACCCGACGCGGAAGTTTTCCGGCGTGACCTGCTCGTCGATCTGGATCCAGCGGTCCCCGCTCACCCGCTGGACAATCGGCCCAGACGGCTTGCGGCACTTCTCAAGCCGTGCATTGAGCCAGGCCTCCTGCTCTTCCGGGGTTTCGCCCGCATCAGGGTACTGACCGCGCTCAAGTCCGTAACGTACAATCGATTCGAAGCTCCGCCCGATCTGCAATACCGGCGCCGATAATTTGTACATATCTCGGTAGGCATCGTTGCAGAGGAACAGTCGGTCCTCGGCATCAAAGATGACAAACCCTTCGGAAATCGCCGCCAGCGCCAGTTTCAGGGTCTTCTCGGCTTGCTGCTGTTCCACCTGGGCGGCCATGATGTCGGTCAGGTCTCGAATCAGGGCGACCACGCCCACGGGCTTCCCATCGGAACCAAATATTCTGTTCAATGTGAGTTTGGCCGGAAAAACGCTGCCATCCCGCCGGCGAAAATCCACCTGCCGATGCAACCGCATGGCCCCTGCGTCCAATGGATAAAAGGCGTCGCCGACATCGCGCAGCGTTTCCGGCGAAGCGTAGATCTGCTCCGCATTCATCCCGAGAAGAACGTCCTCGGAATAGCCGAACGCTGTCACGGCCGCAGCATTGGCAGCGACAATGGTCCGGTTCCGGTCGCCGATCAGCACCGGATCCGGCAGCGTCTCGTAGAGCGCCTTTAGAAGTTCGTCGGGAGAAAAGGGCGGCTGGTCACGAACCAAAAGCGTACCCCTCTCCCTGCCTACAAGAAATCTTCAGCACAAGTCTCGGACAGTTGGTCGCGGGTATATTCGGAAAGGATGAAGCTGATCGCTGCCCCGTCAATTTCGTCCTTGCCGATGCGGAAATCCACGCCATACTCGGGAAATTCGCGGAAATAGGCACCGCTGATGTCGGACGAAATGATTCCGATCGGCCCGACAAACCCGGCATGCCGCAGTTGTGGCGCAGTTTCCCGGAAATCGTTGTTTGGCGCCAACCGGTTATCGAGAAACACCAGATCAATCCCAGCGCGCTTGACCCGGTCCACGGCCGCGCTGATATTGCTTACATATTCAAGCCTGATCGACGCCCTGTCCATGCTCGCCAGCTTGCGCTTGAGGATGGTATGCTCAACCGGGTCGTCATCAACCAACAAGACGACAAGCTCGCTTTTTTCGGAATCGGCGTTCATCACTGCCCTCCTGTCAATTTCAGTTGATCAAGCCACTGCGCAACGCAAAAGCCACCATTTGCGCGCGGTTGACCACATGCAGCTTGCGCAAAATCGCGGCGATATAGGAATTCACCGTGTGTTCCGACAGGCCGAGAATGATGGCGATCTCCACCGAGGTCTTGCCCTCCGAAGTCCAGCGCACAATCTGGATTTCGCGGTCGTTCAGGCCGCTGATCGAATCGAGCGACAAGATTGCTTCGAAATAGCGCTGGAATACCACCGCCGCATCATGGGCGATGACCGCAAGCTGATCATGTCGTGGGCGCTGGGCATTTCCCAGCATCAGCAAGCCGAACCGTTTTCCAGCTGCTGTTTGCAGCGGAATGACGACCGCCGAATTCACGCGGCCCGATCTGCAAAGCGCCGAAGAACTGTCCTGTGCATCCATTGAGCACGCCACCGTGGATCCCCTCAGGTGCTCGACCATGGGGTCTTTGTGCTCAATTCCGCCACGCCCACCATCGATCCAGACATCGGGGATGTTGTGCAGTGAATACGGCAGATGCAGATCAAACGGGTCTTCTTCGCCCAGCACTTCGGCGAGCGCAAAATACTGGTAGTCATGACTTCCCGCCAGCACCTTGAACAAACGGAAAAAATCCATCCGATTCAAAGCACGTTCCAATTCGGGGCCAAGGTGGAATGCGGCTTCTGGCTTTAACATCGCGCCTCTTTCGAACTATAGGTGCCGAATCGAAGAATAAGGGCAAGGTGCCAATCTCTCACGAACCATGGATCAAACACAACAAGTGAACTTAAAGTCACCCTTCTGGACCGGCTAAAATTCTACTGAGCTTATAAATGGAACGCCACACTACCATCAATCC
The DNA here is from genome assembly GCF_046837775.1 of Hoeflea sp. Naph1. GTDB lineage: Bacteria > Pseudomonadota > Alphaproteobacteria > Rhizobiales > Rhizobiaceae > Hoeflea. The sequence goes on from NZ_CP177286.1 coordinate 2,963,933, forward strand.
GGCAACTCGAACTCGATGGACCACAGCATCCGATTCCTGACATGCTTACGTGCAGGGCTGTAGAACATCTCGATCTAATCTAGCACATCACGCTTGGCCTCGACGCGCCCCTATAGGTTCGACATAGGTTCGACGCCGTATCCGGTCCCGTTTGAGCAGGTTGTAGAAGCCACCGCAACCGCATTGTCTTGGCAGTTTCCGCACCGGCTCATTCGTTGTCCGGCAAGCGATGCAGAGCATCGCTGAGCAGGGCGCAGCTCACGGTATTTACGGCGAATGAAGGTTTAGCGTCTGCAAGCACCGCGGTAGAGAAGCTGAAGCAAAATCACCACGCTTTGGAAAGAACTTCCAGAATCCATCAACGGTTCTTGGTTGGAAAATAACCACCGTCCCAGAAAAACAATTCGAACTCGCGTAAACACGGGTCCGAACATATCTGGCGATGAGGCTGATTTTCTTGGAGATTGTCCGAAGGTATGTGGCGACGGACAGAAATGTGCGTCGCCACATACGTGCGGACTCAGATTCATTGAATTTGCTAACGAATTTCCGTTGCCGAACCAGGTTAGATAGGACTCGTCGCCTCATATGTTCGGACTCAAGGGCTGAATCTCCTCATACCTTCGGACTCGGTATTTTAGCATGCCGCGGAATGCACATCGAATTTCCGCCACTCCTCGAACCGACACGTTCCGAAACTCTCATGAACTGGAACAGCCGAACACTTTCTCATCCGTCAGGCCAGTTATAACTTTTTTGCAGAAAAGTTATAACTGGCCTGACGGATGAGAGTTAGGGAGCCCGTCATAGCCAAAGTCAGGAGCTGATCAACCTACAGCGTTCTTGAACCTCCTCCTTATGGCGCTTAAGCGCAAAACGATTCGAAACATCAAAACCATGTGTTAATCTAGTGAGTCGTATACTTTGTAGACACCCGCATAGGTTGGCAATGACATTGCCAAATGCCGAGAAAACACAGGGGCCGATTTTGGCGGACGAAAAAGAACATCTGATCTACTTTATGGATGATTTCGGTACACGCACGATGTGTAAAGTAGGGATTGATCCCCCTTTGCCTCTCAATGAATTTAGTTTTGGCTTAGGTGGGATTATCGTTCCGTCAGAATTGGTTAGCGAGATTTCCGCCACTATATTGGCATTCTGTACGCGTTGGGCTGTCCCAGAACTTCATGGTAGTAAAATCCGGAGCGGCAAAGGGAAATTCGGGTTTCTGAAAAAGAATAAAGTCGCCCGAGACAAATTTTTTCTGAATTAGAAGCTATTATTATTGATACCCGAATAGTCGCGCATGCGTGCATAATATGTCGGCCAGGGTATCGAGACCGATACTTGGAAAAGCACCCTACCGCCTCCAGATGGCAAATGAGTCGTACAGCATTCGACATCTCAGTCGAACGAGCCGTAAAATATGCAAGGTCGCAAAACCGCCAACTTTCAGTGGTTTATGAGCGTTCAGGCAAGGTCGAAGATCGACTAATCGAAAACTATTTCCAAACGCTGATCGCCAATGGCACCGAGTTTGACACTCAGAATTCAAAGAAGCACGAGCCGCTATCGAAAAGCGAGCTTGCTGAGACCCTTTTGACAATTTGGCCTGACGGTAAGAATAATCCGATGCTCCAAATAGCTGACTTGTTGTTGTTTCCCTTGTGCAACCAACCAACAAAGCGGCCAGACAGAGCGTATAAAAAACTCTGCGAAGCTGAACAGCTGATTGACTGGAAACACGATGATCCGACCATCGCGGTCAAATATTCCTGCTACGATGGTACATATAAAGAATGGGTCCACCCCCAAAACACATAAGGGACCCGAAGGTCCCTTATGGCGGTCGGCGTAAAGCCTAACCCCGTGGCATTGCCATAACTAATACCTAGGGGCTGTTGACGTTCGGGATTCCCAAATCACCTGACTTCTGATTCAAGGTTGCAAACGGAGGAGAGCAACCTTGACCCGAAGAGTCCTATCCAATTCGCAATGGGCGATCATCGAACCATACTGCCTGGGTAAAACCACCGATCCCGGACAAACCGGACGTGACCCACGACTTTTCATGGAGGCAGTCCTCTGGATCGTCCGCACGGGCGCGCAATGGCGCGAATTGCCGGGTGAGTTTGGCAAATGGAATTCTGTATTCAAGCGGTTCCGCAGATGGGTCAAAGCGGATGCTTTCTATTGTATGTTCAAAGCATTAGCCTCAGACGCCGATCTGGAATACGCAATGATCGACGGTACTATCGTCAAGGTTCATCGCTCGGGTCAGGGCGCAAAAGGGGGACTCTCTGCCAGGCCATTGGACGCTCACGCGGCGGCATAACGACAAAGATACTGGCTCTGACGGATGCGCTCGGTAATCTCGTCGATTTCTGTCTGATGCCAGGGCAAGCTCATGATCTGCGCGAGACCGATGCGTTGATCAGCGGCTTGTCCGCCGGATATTTGCTGGCGGACAGGGCCTTTGACGCGGATTGGCTGCGCAATGGCCTGCTGGATCGCGGCATAACCCCGGTCATACCGCCAAAATCCAACCGGAGGTTCCCGGCAGAGTTCGACAAGGAAACCTACAAATGGCGGCATTTGATCGAAAACTACTTTGGCAAACTGAAGGAAAACAGAGGGATAGCAATGCGCTCTTGCAAAACCGACCAGAGTTTCAAAGCCTTCATCTCAATTGCCGCAACGCTCATTCACACACGGTAAACGTCAACAGCCCCTAGAGCATTCTTAGTTATTTTGCAAGGCAAATGGCCAATAAGCATTAATGAAATTTCCGCACATCTGTCCGAATCTCATCTTTCTTAGCGGCGGTTTTCAGGCTCTTTGCCGCGCAAAAAAAGCAATCTCCGAAACCCCACAGCCTTCGGGTCGAGCCGGCATGGCACCAATTCGCCCTCGACCACCATGCGCATCACCTCCCCCTGTGATTGCCTCGTTTGCTTCGCATATGAGAACAATGTGGTGGCGTCAATGTCGTCATCCTTGGCCGCAGCACATACCCGTTCAACAAGCATGACAACGTCTGACCGCAGATACCGAGTACCCTTAGAACCACGAACCAATCCAGTGTGCCCTTTGATCAGCCCTGCCCGCTCCAGAAAACGAAACTCGTGGGCTGGGACCCCTGTGATGACAATGGTTTCAGGGAGTGAGATCATTTCCGCAAGCTTATCACGCAACGCAATAACATCTTCATTGGAGAAGGAATGGGCATCCTTCCAGGGAGTATGGCCGATGCCAAGATGCTTGGCGAAGCGGCTGAGCGCCTTGGGTGCAACATCAAGTTTGGCCGCAGCCTCGACAAGGGTGAATTCCCTCCGTTCAATCTCGATATCCCGAAACCGTTTCCGACCGATACGACCAACTTCTGCGAATGCCTGCAACAATTGCCGCTCAATCCAAGGCCTTAGAGACCCAGCCTCGTTCGCAGACCTGCCATAGACGATGGAGCCGAGTGCGCCATACAACCCGCGCTGGCGTTCTTCGGCGGGAACGATTTCCAAAAGTCGTAAACGAAGTCGATCTCGCAGATCATCATCGGCAAGCATCAAAGCGTCAAAGCCGATTTGATGGGATTGGTCGTCTCCCGACAAAAACCGCCCCAAAAATTCGCAGGCATCAATCACATGGTGGAGAGGCACACCCTCCAAAGCCAAGGTATCGCGACCGAGCAACCGTCCTTCAATGAAAAGTTCAAGACGGGGTCCAATAGCCTCTACCTTGGCCCTGCTCCCTGCCACGAGACTACCGCCTTCTGGCCCGAGATCGAAAAACGGCCAATGCCACCGAATGACCTCTCCGCATTCGGTATTCGAAACCAAGGGTTCGAGGTGCCTTGGGCAAACCTCGTAGCAAACGAAATCCCACCAGACTCGGTGGTAGGCCCCTTCGGCAACGCAAGATCGGCACCAGCGACGAGTACTGAATGAAACCTGTTTCAGCCTCGCAGTCTCGGAACCGAAACGATAGAGGTTACCGTCCCTGATCGGGGTCCATCGCTCCAAGTCGATCAGAACTTGCGGTGGCAAAGGCAATTGCTTGGTGGCAGATCGATAACTTCGACAGCCAATACAACGGACTGGGCCATCTCATGATCCTCAATTTTTGTTGGTGCCCGCCATGTTTCGAGCGATGAAATGATCTGGATGACAACTGTATCCCAAAACTGTACAGGGCTAAGGGGAACGATTGTCATTGGCGCATCATCCCAACGACAATTGAGCCGGCTTTGCGCCGTTGACCTTTGAATTCAATTGGAGGCAGTTGTCGCCGCTTCAATGCTGGGGAACATTCTGGCTGTGGGTGTCACACACCGTCTTCAGAGGGCACAGATTCAGTCTGTTGCCAGGGGAGTCCGAACTCGTGTCGTGACGAACTATGATGACGTGCATCAATCCTGCATAGCCATGAAATCTGGGGCACCAGAAACGATCAATAGATCACCCAAAAGAGGACCCCGCTCACCGGGAGTGTCCGGTCTTCTGTGTAACTGCGCTTTGGTCCATGCTTCCTGAGAGGAGCAAGGACGATGACTATTTCCAAGGAACTGCTTGACGAACTTCTGAAGGGCTGCGAGCGGCCTGAAGATTTGCTTGGCGATGCCGGGCTGATGAAAGAGCTCAGGATCAAGCTCATGGAGCGGATGCTGGGTGCCGAGCTGACGGCGCATCTGGGCTATGAAGAGGGCAAGGACGCGCCGCCGGACCAGTCCAACCGGCGCAACGGCACATCCAGCAAGCGCCTGAAGAGCCAAGACGGCGAAGTGCCGATTGCCGTGCCGCGGGACCGGGATGGCAGTTTCGAGCCGGAGTTGGTGAAGAAGGGCCAGACCCGGATCGACGGGATGGATGAGAAGATCATTGGTCTCTACGCGGCAGGGCTGACGGTGCGAGACATCCGCGCCCATCTCGAAGATGTCTATGGCCTGCAGGTCTCGCCCGACCTGATTAGCCGCGTGACCGACGCCGTGTTGAACGAGGTTCGGGAATGGCAATCACGGGCGCTGGAGCGGATGTATCCCATCGTCATCTTCGACGCATTGCGGGTCAAAATCCGTGACGCTGATAGCCGTATGGTCAAGAACAAAGCCGTCTACATAGCCCTGGGCGTCTCACGCGACGGTGTGCGTGAGGTGTTGGGCCTGTGGATCGCTGACAATGAAGGGGCCAAGTTTTGGCTGTCGGTGATGACCGAACTGAAAAACCGGGGTGTGCAGGACATTCTGATCGCTGTTGTGGACGGGCTCAAGGGCTTTCCTGAGGCTATTACCGCAGCCTTTCCGGAAGCTACGGTGCAGACCTGCATCGTGCATTTGGTGCGCCATTCCCTGAACTTTTGCAGTTGGAAGGACCGCAAGATCGTGGCCGTTGATCTGCGCCGGATTTACAGCGCTGCGACCGCCGACCAAGCGGCGGCCGAGTTGGACGCGTTCGAGGGGAAATGGGCCGGAAAATACGCTTCCATAGCCCCGGCCTGGCGGAGGGCCTGGGCCGAAGTGATCCCGTTCTTCGCCTTCGATCCGGCGATCCGCAAGATCATTTATACAACGAATGCCATCGAAAGCCTGAACCGCGTGATCCGAAAATCAATCAAGACGCGCGGATCATTCCCGACCGAAGAAGCCGCCACAAAACTGATCTATCTGGCCATCCGCAACTTTGAGAAAGGCGGCAGAAATGTCCGCGAATGGTTTGCTGCCCGCAATCAATTCGCTATCATGTTCGACGAGCGCTTCAATGCGTGACCATATCTGAAACCCGCATGGGCCGGGCCAGATACACAGAGTTTATGACACTCCCCGCTCACCCAGTTCACGGTTGATGGCAGCTGCAATTGAAGTGCTATTGATTGCCAGTCCCTTCAACATAGCCGTCTCGTTGCAGTAGACAACCGTTGCCTGTTCAACCGCTTCACCTCCCCACGTCGCGTCGAACTCCATCTTGAATGAAGTTCCTACCTCAGCGAACAGGCCGCCCACGGTTCGCTGAATGAATTTAGAATTTGGCCATTCATCGATTTCAGTTGTTTCGATCTTCCCGTTGGCAAACGCGATTACACAGACATTAGGCATTGAGGTCTCGCTTATTGGTTGTTCGGTCGTCTGCTAGCACAGCTGACTCACCGAACAATTAAAGCTCATGCTGACAGCATGACGAATCGGTAGGCTCATCAAGGAAGCGCACACCACAAGCATCCAGCAAGCCTCTAGGACCGGTTGCAGCCCTATACGGTACCCATACCTTTTCGATCCAAAGGACATTTGAGTCCGAAGGTATGTGGCGATGAGTCCGATTTTCTTGGAGATTGTCCGAAGGTATGTGGCGACGGACAAGAAATGGCGACCCCTGCAGGATTCGAACCTGCGACCGTCGGCTTAGAAGGCCGGTGCTCTATCCAGCTGAGCTAAGGGGCCGAGAGCGCCCGGATGTGCCGTATTGCGGCAGACCCGGCCGGTATCAATGGGTCCAGGGTTGGCGGCGATCAAACTTGAAATTGTCGGAGTAGACAATTCGGCGCCGTGTGCTTTCCTTGGGCTCGATCACCCGGAAGGCAATGCCGTTGCGCATCGCATACCCAACCGCCTCTTCCCGCGTCTCGAAGCTCATGCGGATCTGGCTTTTCATGTCACGCGAGGACGTATAGCCCATCAACGGATCGATCGAGCGCGGAATCTCCTGATCAAATTCAAGGACCCAATGATGGGTGTTGGCTTTGCCCGACTGCATGGCCGTTTTGGCGGGGCGATAAATCTTCGCGCTCAAATCCAACTCCCTATTCATGACGGCAACCGCCTGAACAGGCGAGTCGCGGCGCCTCACAATGGGCGCACCGATCGCCGGACGCCTAAAAAATGGTCGGAGCGGCAGGATTCGAACCTGCGACCCTCTGGTCCCAAACCAGATGCGCTACCAGGCTGCGCTACGCTCCGATGCCTAAGGCGTGGTCCGGATACACCGGAATGGGCTGGCCCGCAACTCTAAAACTCCGTTGTCGGACAAAACCGCTCAATCAGTTGCCGATAACCCGGTGCCGGACCTTGTCGCCGATTGAAATACCATCTTGTTCAGCCGTACCCGCGTTCAGTTCGAGCACATATTTCACCGGTCCCGGTGACGGAATGATCGCTTCAGAAAACGGTACCGTATCGGCTGCAATGCCCGCCACGGTGCCCTGATCGTCGAGAAACAGCATATCCAGCGACAAAGGCGTGTTCTTCATCCACATCAGCACCTGTCGGCTTTGCTCAAAGCGAAACAGCATGCCGTGGTCGGACGGCATGCTTTCCCGGTTCATCAGGCCGGTTGATCGGTCTGCCGGGGACAGCGCCAGTTCCACGGAAAACGCGACCGTGCCTGAACTTGTTTCGATGACGATCTTTTCCGAATCAATTGGCAGCGCCAGCGCTACTGTCGCCGCACCGACTGCCAGCATCAGGCAGGCACAAAACACCCTGACAGTCCGGACTGCCGTTCCAAACAGCACCTCAGTGGGCCTTGGGAAGCGGTGCATCGATATCAGGATGTATTTCGGCGGCCATCAGGCCTTTTTCGCCATCGCCGAATCGAACCAGAACGACTTGCCCCGGTCGCAATTCAGTCAACCCGTAGCGCCTCAGGGTCTCCATATGGATAAAGATATCCTCGGTCCCCTCGCCCCGCGTCAGGAATCCGAACCCCTTGGTTCGATTGAACCACTTGACGATCGCCCGCTCGAGCCCGCTCGACGCAGTGACCTGAACATGGGTGCGCACCGGCGGCATCTGCGAAGGATGAATGGCGGTGGAGGTATCCATGGAAATGATGCGGAAAGCCTGGTAACCGCGCTCACCCTTCTGGATCTCGCAGACGATGCGGGTGCCCTCCAGAACGGTCTGGTAGCCGTCGCGCCGCAGGCAGGTCACATGCAGCAGCACATCTTCCATGCCATTGTCGGGGACGATGAAACCAAAGCCCTTGGCGACATCGAACCACTTGATGACACCGGTGATCTCAATAAGGTCCACAGGATCAGCATATGCCTCTGCATCAACCTCGGTCTTCTCTGAGGACCGTTCCCCCATCCGAATGCCTCTCCGATACGCGCCACATGACAATTGAAGTGATTCTGTTGCAAAACATTAACATTGTATTGAGCTGGCTGTGCAAGCCCCGCTTGAAAAACTAGTTGATCCTTCCACGTCTATCTGTTTCCATTGCCTTGAATATAAACCTATCTCTCGTTCTGCCAATCAAGAATCATGGGATTTGCCAATGCGTTTTCTGCACACGATGGTCCGCGTTTCCGATGTCGACGCATCGCTTGATTTTTACTGCAACAAGCTCGGCCTGGTGGAAATCCGCCGCACCGAGAACGAAGCCGGTCGATTCACGTTGATTTTTCTTGCCGCTCCAGAAGACAAGGAGAGCGCTGAAGCCAACGATGCGCCGATGATAGAGCTGACCCATAACTGGGACCCGGAAGAGTATTCCGGCGGGCGAAATTTCGGCCACCTCGCCTATGTGGTCGACAATATCTACGAGCTTTGCCAGTCATTGATGGACAACGGAGTGACCATTAACCGGCCGCCGCGCGACGGCCGTATGGCGTTTGTTCGCTCGCCTGACGGCATCTCCATCGAACTGCTGCAAAAGGGCGAATCATTGGCACCGGCCGAACCGTGGTTATCGATGAAGAACACCGGTTTCTGGTAAATACTGTATCCAGGGAGCAGCTAACCGGTGCGCACATCATGATTTTCAACGAAAATGTCCGATCACAAGGCTCGCGCAACAATAGCGAGCCATGTTACCGGAATTGTCATGGTTTGGCCGCATTTGCGACGCATCGCACCCGTGTGGCGATGACCGTCTTTTGTGTTGTCCGGACCAAGGGATTTGTCCGGCGACACGATACCGCATCTGACTGATGAACCATCCAAGGCCTACGGGTCTGTCAATTGCAAACGATCCGGGGACCGCAGAGATTGCATAGGGGCAACAAATCATCAGCCGAATACCGCCTGTCCGCGCGTGCCTGGCTACTAGCGGGCGCTGCCATTGCCCTGAGTGGATGCGTATCGGTCAATGATGATCCGTCCATGTATGCGAGCCAGGGCTTTGCACCTGGCGCGCCCAACATGGCCAATGCAGCCTCATCCGACACCTCTAGCGACAGCTTGATCGTTGCAGCCCTGGAATCGGCCTCCGACGCGCCGGTTCCCGTCCCCTCGCCCGCAACCAATTCGGAAACTGCGTCCTTACCCGCGGCTGAAGCCACCGACAGTGAGACAATCCAGTCGCTGGTTCAGGCAGACACTGCAGTCGACGCACTCAATCGCGGAATCACTCAGGCCCAGCCGGCTCAACCGGTGGCCAATCTTTACAGTGCGCCCCCTGCTCCTGCTCCTGCCCCGGTGGAAGTGGTCGCGGCACCCGCACCGGCGGAACCAGCAGCTGTGGCGAGCGCCGCTCCTCAGGTTGAAGAACAGCCCGCAGCGCCCCCGATTCAGGAATTGGCGGTGGTAGCGCCGCCGAAAAAGAAAACCTTCTTTTCGCGTCTTTTTGGTGCTCAGGCCAAGAATACCAACAAGACTTCGCGCGCCACCAAGCAGCGGGTAACCTCATCCAGGGCAAACACGGCCAGTATGGCTTCGGCCGGCGGAGATGCCCTGCCGGGCGTACGCCTCGCAGGACTGCTGGGTGGGTCATCCAGTGACGATGCAAGAAGCAACGATTCGGGCAACATACAGTTGGCCTCGGCAGCTGGCCTCGCCCGTCTCGCGCCCAACGGTCTGCATTTGCAGACCGAAAAGGTGAAGGTCGATTGCTTCTCGCCAAAACTAGTCGGCGTTCTGCGCACCGTCGAACGCAAATACGGCCGTCCGGTCGTGGTAACCTCGGGCTACCGCAGCCCGAAACACAATCGCCGCGTTGGCGGCGCATCCGGATCGCGCCACACCACCTGCGAAGCCGCCGACATCCAGGTCGAGGGCGTTTCCAAATGGCAGCTGGCTAAATACCTCCGCTCGATGCCGGATCGTGGCGGCGTCGGCACCTACTGCTACACAGAATCGGTGCACATCGATATAGGCAACACGCGCGACTGGAACTGGCGTTGCCGCCGGCGCAAAAAGTAGAATTCGAGAGCGCTTATTTCCGGGTTATCACCACGGCGAAATGCCGGAGAGCAAACCCAAGAAGTTTCAGAGGATTTTTTTTACAAAGACATCAATTATCCGCTTGCGGTCCGAAAGCGGGCTGACTATAAGACGGCCACATCGTACGCGCCCTTCGTCTATCGGTTAGGACGCCAGATTTTCATTCTGGAAAGAGGGGTTCGACTCCCCTAGGGCGTACCACGGTTTTCAAGCACTTCGCTTGGTATCCTCATCTAAAATCTGAAGTTCATACAGCCCCATCTGGGCTGGCGATCCAGACCCGCCGAGCTGTCAGCGGCACGCTTGGCGCATGCCACCTGCGAAGCCAAAAATATCCGCAAGCATGACAACCGCAACACATCATTGAGCCATTTTACGCCACGCCACAATCGGCTGGTCGACTTTTGACCTATCGCGCGTGCACCGCGTCGATCACCCGTATCTGGACCCGTCGCGCACCTTGCCAGTGGTCAACCGCAATTGTCCCTGCCACATGGAATGCGAGACCGCGACCGCCCAGCAGCGCCCGCCCCATGTCCGTGTCGGCTGCGCGGAAAGCAATGCCGTTGAGCTTGCCCCCGTCAGGGCCAGTCAGCGTCAGTTTGACGTGATTCTGGCCCACCACCCGGGCATCTGTGAGGACATGAGAAGGAACCGCAAATATCGGCTGGGAATGACCCGCGCCATAGGGACCGGCACGCTCGATCATGTCGACCAGATCCACCGTCACGCCCGATGCAGCCACCGCACCGTCAATCCTGAGCCGATGTGACGCCGAGAGCCCGGCAACGGTTTCCGCCGCCTGTTCCTCGAAATAGGCGCGCAATTCGCCCAGGCGCTTTTCCTCAACCGTCAGACCGGCCGCCATCGCATGGCCGCCGCCCTTGAGCAGCAGGCCTGTTTCGACCGCCTTGCGCACCAGCCGACCGATATCGAGCCCCGGCACCGAACGCCCCGAGCCAGTGCCCTTGCCGTTGCCGTCAAAGGCAATCGCAAACGCCGGGCGGCGATAACGTTCCTTGAGCCTTGAAGCGAGCAGACCGACAACTCCGGGATGCCAGCCCTGACGCGCGGTAACGATCACCGACGGCCCGTCGCCGCTTGCCATCTCCATCGCGGCCTCGGCATCGGCCTCGGCCAGCATTGCCGCCTCGATGGCCTGGCGCTCACGGTTGAGTTCCTCAAGCCGCTCGGCGATTGCCTCAGCTTCGACCGGATCGGTAAGCGCCAGCAGACGGCTGCCAAGCGCGGCATCGCCAATGCGGCCGCCGGCATTGATGCGCGGTCCGATCAGATAGCCCAGATGATAGGGCGCAATCGGGCCATTGACTCCGGCGCGTTGCGCCAGCGCCGCCAGACCGACATTGCCCATGCCGCGCGCCACCAGCATCCCCTTGACCACAATGGCCCGGTTGAGCCCCTTGAGCGGCACCACGTCACACACGGTGGCAAGTGCGACAAGATCCAGACAGCCCATCAGATCGAAGCCAGCGGCACGGGGGTCATTTCGCTGGCGCAACAGCCGCAGCGTGCCCACCAGCACCATGAACACCACCCCACAGGCGCACAGATGCCCAAGTCCGGAGAGATCGTCTTCGCGGTTGGGATTGACCAGCGCATGCGCTACCGGCAGCTCACTGGGCATCTGGTGGTGATCGATCACCACCACGTCGACACCACGGCTGGCAGCTTCCTGCAGAGCCTCGTGACTGGTCGAACCGCAATCAACGGTGACGAGCAGTCCGGCCCCGCGATCAATCAGTTCTCCGATTGCCGCGGGATTGGGTCCGTAGCCTTCGAAAATCCGGTCCGGGATATAAACTTCGCTGATCACGCCGAAATGGTTCAGGAACCGCTGCATAAGCGCCGAGGAGGCGGCACCGTCCACATCGTAATCGCCAAATACGGCCACCCGCTCTTTACGGGCAATCGCATCGGCCAGTCGTTCGGCGGCTTTGTCGCAATCGGCAAGGCGCGACGGGTCGGGCATCAATGTCTTGATGGTCGGGTCGAGAAACGCCAGCGCATCGCCCATGGCCACGCCCCGGCCCGCCAGTACCCGTGCCACCACATCGGGCAGCCCGGTCGTCTGGGCGATCGAGATCGCCTTGTTCTCCCCGGCCTGGTCCAGCCGCGCGACCCACTTCTGGCCGGAAAGCGATTGCTCAACACCCAGGAATGCCCGATCCGATCCGCCGCTTGCTGTCATTGCCAACTCAATCCGTCATCATCCGGCTCCAAACCTAACGCCCTGCGCGACAGCACGCTGCTGCAGGGCTGACTGGAGCACTGTCCAATCAGCTCATAACGCATTCGACCTTGCACAGCAAAACGCGCAGAGGCATTGCTCTCCGCGCGTTCAGATACGTAGCATCATTGCGATGATTTTCAGTCGAACTTGGCAAGATCCTGATGCCGTGCCTTGATCTCACGCACCGTGCGCGAGGACGAGCGCATGACAATGGTGTGGGTGATGATCGCGTCGCGGGTAAAGCGCACGCCATGAAGCAGATTGCCGTCGGTGACACCGGTTGCGGCAAACAGCACATCGCCGCGGGCCATTTCTTCCATCGTGTAGATCTTTTTGGGATCGGAAATTCCCATCTTGGCCGCGCGAGCCACCTTTTCATCGGTGTTGAGCTGCAGCCGTCCCTGCATCTGTCCGCCGATGCATCTCAGCGCGGCTGCTGCCAGCACGCCTTCGGGCGCACCGCCGATGCCGATATAGATGTCGATCCCGGTTTCATCCGGGTCGGTGGTGTGGATTACGCCGGCCACATCGCCATCACCGATCAGGCGGATCGCCGCCCCGGTGGCGCGCACTTCTTCGATCAGCCGCGCGTGCCGCGGCCGGTCAAGAATGCAGGCCGTCACCTGGTTTACGGCAACGCCCTTGGCGCGGGCCACAGCGTGGATGTTGTCGGTCGCACTCGCATCAAGCGCCACCGTATTGGCCGGGTAACCCGGGCCGATGGCAATCTTGTCCATATAGACGTCAGGCGCGTAGAGCAGGCTGCCCTTTTCCGCGATCGCGATTACCGCCAGCGAGTTCGGCAGGTTCTTGGCGCAGATGGTCGTGCCTTCCAGCGGATCGAGCGCGATGTCGACCTTGGCGCCTTCGCGGTTACCAACTTCTTCGCCAATATAGAGCATCGGCGCTTCGTCGCGCTCACCTTCGCCGATCACCACCACGCCGTCGATCGGCAAGCGGTTAAGCTCCGAACGCATCGCGTCGACGGCGACCTGGTCAGCGGCCATCTCGTCGCCACGGCCACGCAACCGCGCTGCGGCAACGGCGGCGCGCTCGGTTACCCGTGCGATTTCGAGCGTCAGGATACGGTCCAGACCGCTTGATTGTGTGTGCGTGTCCGCCATTGCGCTTGTCTCCCGGCTGTGTCGAATGGCCGCTCATAGCGCTTTCAAAGCCAGCAAAGCAATGTGAAACTCACATTAAAGCCTTTGTTTTCGCTGGTTTTTGAACGGACCCAAAACTAAATCGATTAAGCCCGGTATTTTTACCGCGACTTTTCAAAGGTCATCGCAAAGGAATGGAATGCTTTGCCAGCATCAGCTCTCGCGTGTGCGCTCGATACGGATCACCTGCGGTTCTCCCGTCAGATAGCCTTCGGCCTTGATTCCGTCCACCGCCGCCCGCACCTTGGATTCGTTGGTGGCGTGGGTGACCAGAATGACGGTCTGCGGATTGGCTTCACCGCTACCCGGGCGAGCCCGCTGGACGATCGATTCAAGGGAAATATCGTTCTCAGCCATCTGCGTGGCAATCGAGGCGAATACACCCGCCCGGTCTTCGACCTTGAGCGAGATGAAGTAGCCGCCTTCATGGCTTTGTATCTGCGCTCGACGATAGGGTTCGAGTTTGGCCACGGGACGCCCAAGTGCCGGCGCGTGCTGGTGACCTGGCCGGCTCTTGGCAATGTCGGCGATATCGCCCAGCACCGCCGATGCGGTGGCGTCACCACCCGCGCCAGGTCCCGACAGCATCAATTCGCCAAGAATATCGGCTTCAATCGTCACGGCATTGGTGACACCCTCAACCTGGGCAATCATCGATCCCTTGGGAACCATGGTCGGGTGCACCCGTTGCTCTATGCCCGTGGCAGTGCGCAAAGCGACGCCCAGCAGCTTGATGCGATACCCCAGTTCATCGGCAGCATGGATGTCATCAATGGAGATGTTGGTTATCCCCTCGATATAGACCTCATCCGCGGCGATCTGTGTCCCGAAAGCCAGGCTGGTCAGGATCGACAGCTTGTGGGCGGTGTCGTTGCCTTCAATGTCAAATGCCGGATCGGCCTCGGCGTAGCCGAGCCTTTGCGCTTCCGCCAGGCATTCGGAAAATCCCATATTGTCGCGCTGCATCCGGGTAAGGATATAATTGCAGGTGCCGTTGAGAATTCCGTAAATCCGCTGGATCGAATTTCCGGTGAGCGATTCGCGCATCGCCTTGATCACCGGAATACCACCAGCCACTGCCGCCTCGAAGTTAAGCAGCACGCCATTGTTTTCGGCCAGTCCGGCCAGCGCCACACCGTGCTTAGCAAGCAGCGCCTTGTTGGCGGTAACCACGTGCCGGCCCCGATCAAGCGCCGCAGCAACCGCCGCGTGGGCCGGATCGCCATCGCCACCGATCAGTTCGACAAAGACATCGATATCGGCTTCCCGCGCCATTGTCACAGGATCATCAAACCAGGCGACACCGTCGAGATTGATCCCCCGGTCGCGGCTGCGGTCACGCGCGCTCACGGCGCTGATGCGGATTTCACGGCCGCAGATATCGGTCAGCAGATTGTGCCGGGTGGTGATCGCACCAAACAGCGCGGCGCCGACAGTACCCAGCCCTGCAATGCCGATTTTCAAGGCATCAGTCATATCAATTGTCCACCTGTGTGAAAGCTCCGCCGGCGATTGCAGCGAACCTTAGAATTTCAAGGGCGGTTTAACGAGGCACGTGCGGGCGGTCAACGCCGGGCAGTCATCGGCACCACATTGTCGCCGCCGCCAGTGGCGCTCGACAAGAACCGCTTGATGTTGCGCGCTGCCTGCCGGATCCGGTGCTCATTCTCCACCAGCGCGATACGCACATGCTCGTCGCCATACTCTCCGAAGCCGATCCCCGGAGCGACCGCAACATCAGCCTTCTCGATCAACAGCTTGGAAAATTCCAATGACCCCATATGCTTGAACGGTTCGGGGATCGGTGCCCAGGCAAACATTGTCGCTGGCGGCGGCGGCACGTCCCAGCCGGCCTTGCCGAAACTTTCAACCAGCACATCGCGCCGACGCTTGTAGATCGAGCGGACTTCCTTGATGTCGGCACCATCTCCGTTGAGCGCCGCGGTCGCCGCCACCTGGATCGGCGTGAAGGCACCGTAATCAAGATAGGATTTGACCCGCGTCAGCGCCGAAATCAGCCGCTCGTTGCCAACGGCAAACCCCATCCTCCAGCCAGGCATCGAAAAGGTCTTCGACATCGAGGTGAACTCGACGCAAATATCCATCGCACCGGGCACCTGCAGCACCGAAGGCGGCGGGTTGCCGTCAAAATAGATTTCCGAATAGGCAAGATCCGAAAGCACGATGATGTCGTGCTTTTTGGCAAATGCGATGACTTCCTTGTAGAAATCGAGCGTCGCCACATAGCTGGTCGGGTTGGAAGGATAATTCAGGATCAGCGCCAGCGGCTTGGGGATCGAATGCCGGACCGAGCGTTCCAGCGGACCAAAAAAGCTGTCATCAGGCGCCACATCAAGCGAGCGGATCACGCCGCCGGACATGATGAAGCCGAAGGCATGGATCGGATAGGTCGGGTTCGGACACAGGATCACATCGCCCGGCGCGGTGATCGCCTGCGCCATGTTTG
Organism: Hoeflea sp. Naph1; assembly: GCF_046837775.1. Taxonomy (GTDB): domain Bacteria; phylum Pseudomonadota; class Alphaproteobacteria; order Rhizobiales; family Rhizobiaceae; genus Hoeflea. The sequence goes on from NZ_CP177286.1 coordinate 2,979,967, forward strand.
CGAACCCCTCTTTCGAGCCAAGCGTGGCGACAACCTGGGTTTCCGGATCGAGTTTGACGCCGAACCGCCGCTCATAATAGCCCGCCTGGGCACGCCTGAGACCGGGAATGCCGCGCGAAGTCGAATAACGATGGGTGCGAGGGTCCTGAACGGCTTCGCACAGTTTGTCGACAATGGCCTTCGGGGTTGGAAGATCGGGGTTGCCCATCCCCAGATCAATGATATCCGCGCCCCCCGCCCGCGCCGAGGCCTTGAGGCGATTGACCTCTTCGAACACGTAGGGCGGAAGTCTGCGGACTTTGTGAAATTCTTCCATGGAATTCCCCGGAGATGACGGTTGTTGGCGATAATTTATGTTTGGGGTTTGCGGCCAAACCGGGTCAAACGCAAGATCTGGTGGTGAAGTTTATTTGCCCGCAGACGTCCCTCACGCCGTCCTTACACGGCCCACGGGAACGACCAGATGCCGGGACAGTGCCTGGCCTCTGCCCTAATTCTCGATTTCGCGCTGGGTATCGGCAGCATGGTTTTGAGCCAGCGCTCTGAGTTCCTTGAGCCGCGCTTCATAGGCCGCTCGCGCATCAGGGGTTTGCGCCCGTTCACGCAACAGCTTGGCCATCTCCGCTTCGGCAGCACTTTTCTCCGCAGCCGACAATTGGCTGTTCGCCGCCGTCTGCTTGCGACCGATCGCCGGATACACGCCAGTTCGGCGGACACCGGTATCAACAAACTCTTCGGTTGCAACAGGTGTTGTTTTCTCGATCGGAATCAACGAATTGAAGCCGGGGTTGCGCCGTATGACCGTGGGCGTTGCAGCCCCCTCATCCACCGCTGCCGCAGTTTGCGGTGCCGCGGCCGCAGCCTGAACGTCAGTCGTCGTTGTATCGGCGTTGGCCGACGTCGCACTGCCCGCAGCAAAATTGCTTGGCACACTCGTCGGCGCAGCATCCTCCAGCGAGGCTGTCTGACACCCGGCTAGTAGAAGCGCCATTAATGTGCCCAGCGCCGGAAGGACATTCTGTGGTATGTTCACGTGTATTAAGGTCTCCACCCTATGGCGGTCATGACAGGAACAAAAAAAGCCCGTATCAAGAAAAAACTGATGCTTGGCGTTGTTAGCCCCATGCGCGTTAACAACACGCCAATTAAGCCGATTTAAGGCACAAGCCGACCCGGAATCAAGTTTCGGACCCGCATAGGAGGCACCAGAATGGCCGATAAGGGCAAGAACACCACAAGTGACACGCAGGCCGACCCCGAAACGTCGACTGTGGAGGCTTATGTTGTCAAGAACCCCGAGGCCTTCGCACGCAACGTCGCCCGGATGCTCGAAGAACTCGGCAAGGCGGCTTCGGCATGGATCGAGCCGCGTGAAAAGGGCGAAGTATCCGACACCGTTTCCGAACCGATGGCCGACATGGTCAAGACCTTCTCCAAGGTCGGCGAATACTGGTTGTCCGACCCCAAGCGCGCGATCGAGGCGCAGACGTCGCTGCTCACCAGTTATTTTGGCATGTGGAGCGAATCCCTCCGCCGCATGTCAGGTGAAGATGAGACGCCGCGCGCAAAGTCGGCTGACAAGCGTTTTTCAGACCCCGATTGGGAAGACAATCCGTTTTTCGACTTCATCAAGAACGCCTATTTCATCACCTCGGATTGGGCCAACAAGCTGGTCACCGAGAGCGAGGGACTGGACGAACACACCCGCCACAAAGCGGAATTCTACATCCGCCAGATTACTAGCGCGCTGTCACCGGCCAACTTTCTGCTGACCAATCCCGAGCTCTACAAGGAAACCGTCGCCTCCAACGGAGAAAATCTGGTTCGCGGGATGCACATGCTTGCCGAGGATATCGTCGCCGGCAAGGGTGAACTCAAGATCCGGCAATCTGATGCGTCGAAGTTCGTCGTTGGCGAAAATATCGCTCTGTCGGAAGGCAAGGTGGTCGCCCAGGACGACATCTGCCAGATTATCCAGTACGCACCCCTGACAGAAAACGTTCTCAAGCGGCCGCTGCTGATCGTGCCGCCGTGGATCAACAAGTTCTACATTCTCGACCTCAATCCGAAAAAGTCCTTCATCAAATGGGCCACCGAGCAGGGTCACACCGTGTTCGTGATTTCCTGGGTAAACCCCGATGAGCGTCACGCAAACAAGGATTGGGAGGCCTATTCGCGCGAAGGCATCTCCTTTGCGCTCGACACCATCGAAAAGGCCACCGGCGAGCGCGAGGTCAACGCGATCGGTTACTGTGTCGGCGGCACCTTGCTGGCCGCCACTCTGGCGCTGCATGCCCAGGAAAAGGACAGCCGCATCGCCACGGCGACCTTTTTCACCACCCAGACCGATTTCACCCATGCCGGTGACCTCAAGGTGTTTGTCGACGAGGACCAGATAGCATCGATCGAAACCGCGATGGAAAAGAGCGGCTATCTCGACGGGTCGAAAATGGCCACAGCTTTCAACATGCTGCGTGCCTCAGATCTGATCTGGCCCTATGTCGTCAACAACTACCTCAAGGGCAAGGATCCGATGCCCTTCGATCTGCTTTACTGGAACGCAGATGCAACGCGAATGCCGGCGGCCAATCACTCCTTTTATCTGCGCAATTGCTATCTTGAGAACAACCTTTCCCAAGGCCGGATGAAACTCGCCGGGAAGACACTTGATCTCTCCAAGGTCAAGATTCCAGTCTATAATCTGGCGGCCAAGGAAGACCACATCGCCCCTGCCCGCTCGGCCTATATCGGCGGCAAGCTGCTTGGTGGCGACGTTACCTATGTGATGTCAGGGTCGGGACACATTGCCGGTGTCGTCAACCCGCCCGCAGCCGGAAAATACCAGTTCTGGAGCGATGGCCCCAAGGATGCCGAATTTGACGACTGGGTTGCAGGCGCCAAGGAGACACCCGGTTCCTGGTGGCCACATTGGCATGCATGGATTCGCGCGCAATCAGATGAGCAGGTTCCGGCGCGCAAGCCCGGTGGCACCAAGCTCAAGCCGATCGAGGATGCACCCGGTTCCTATGTGCGGGTCCGTGTCTGAGATCAGACGCGGATTCCACCACCACAGTTTGCGCGCATAACAGCGCTGGCACCCGGTTTGCCACCGGTGGCGATCCCTGTTATCGCCCGGCGATGCAATTTGACCCGCCCCTGATCCCCGCCCGGCTTGTCCATCGTTACAAGCGCTTCCTGTTCGACGCCGTGCTCGACAGCGGAGAGGCGATCACCGGATCATGCCCCAATACCGGCTCGATGCTGGGTTTGACCACACCAGGCTCACGGATCTATCTGACCGAACACGCCGGCAGCAAAACGCGCAAATACCACCATGCGCTGGAACTCGTCGAAGCTGACGGCACTCTCGTCGGCATCAATACCGGCAGGCCTAACCGGCTGGTCGAGGAGGCCATCAAGGAAGGGTTGCTGGGCTCACTCGGTCATTACGCCGAGCTTAAACGCGAGCAGAAATACGGGATCAATTCGCGCATCGATATGCTGCTCGACGATCCCTTGCGCGGCAAAGCCTATGTCGAGGTCAAGAACGTCCATTTTTGCCGCCAACCCGGTCTCGCCGAATTTCCCGACAGCGTCACCAGCCGCGGCGCCAAGCATCTCGAGGAACTTGGCGACATGTCGGAGGCTGGACACCGCGCGATAATGGTCTATCTCATACAGCGTTCGGATGTGGACCGCCTCAGGCTGTGCCGCGACCTTGATAAGACCTACGCCACGGCCTTTGACCGGGCCATGAAGCGCGGGGTTGAAGCCTGCGCCATACGGTGCAAGATCACACCTGAGCAAATTCGCGCTGAATCTGTTGTCCCCGTTGAGGAATCCGGATTAAACAGCGTATCATGAACCCCTGCCGGCGCAGCCCGGGCAGATGAGACAAAGCGAGCCTGCCATGGTTACCTATATCGACGCGACGTCGGCCCCGATGAAAAATACCGGCCAGATCCGGCTCTACGGCCCGGAAGCTTTCGAGGGCATGCGCAAGGCCAGCCAGTTGACGGCGCGCTGTCTTGACGAGCTAGTGTCACGCGTTGCCCCCGGTGTCACCACCAATGAAATCGACCGTTTCGTGTTCGAATTCGGCCAGGATCACGGTGCGCTGCCGGCAACGCTGAACTATCGCGGCTATACCAAATCCTGCTGCACCTCGATCAATCACGTCGTCTGTCACGGCATCCCTAACGATAAACCGCTGCGCGAGGGCGAGATCGTCAATATCGACGTGACCTATGTGCTCGATGGCTGGCACGGTGATTCGAGCCGCATGTACCCGGTCGGCCAGATCAAGCGCGCTGCCGAGCGGCTCTTGGAAATCACCCATAATTCGCTGATGCTCGGCATTCAGGCGGTCAAGCCCGGCGCCCGCACAGGCGCGATCGGCGAGGCAATCCAGAGCTATGCGGAAGGCGAACGCTGCTCGGTGGTGCGCGATTTCTGCGGCCACGGCCTGGGTCAGATGTTCCATGACGCGCCGAATATCCTGCACTACGGTCGTGCCAATGAAGGTCCCGAAATGCGTGCAGGCATGCTCTTTACCATCGAGCCGATGATCAATCTTGGCCGCCCGCACGTCAAAGTTCTGTCCGATGGCTGGACCGCGGTCACCCGCGACCGTTCACTCTCGGCGCAATACGAGCACACCATCGGCGTCACCGAAACCGGCTGCGAGATCTTCACCTTGTCGCCTGGCGGATTTGACCGGCCTGGCCTGCCCGCATGACATCGCCGCGTCGCCCTGGTCTGAATGAGAAGGACCTGAGCGTCGAAGGTGCAGACGACGCGCCTGCCGATGAACGCGCCTGGTTTGCAGAAACCCCGCAGCCCCGGACCAAAGGACGCGTCATCACAGGTGATGACGCACCTGCTCGTGAAATCCCGGAAGAACATTATCATGGCCACCGCGATCGGCTGCGGTTGCGGTTTCGCGAAGGCGGCGAACGCGCGCTGGCCGATTATGAACTGCTCGAATTGTTGCTGTTCCGGCTGATCCCGCGCCGCGACACCAAGCCGATTGCCAAGGCGTTGCTGACTCGTTTCGGATCGCTGTCGGAAGTTCTCGGCGCGCCGACCCATTTGCTGACCGAGGTCAAGGGAGTTGGTGACAGTGTCGCCGCCGACCTCAAGCTGGTCGCAGCAATCGCCCATCGCATGCTCAAGAGCGATCTCAAGGGACGCCAGGTATTGGCATCCTGGTCATCGGTCATCGAGTATTGCCGGGCGGCGATGGCGTTCGAAGAACGCGAACAGTTCCGCGTGTTGTTCTTAGACAAGAAGAACGCGTTGATCGCCGATGAGGTGCAGCAGACCGGGACCGTGGATCATACCCCCGTCTATCCCCGCGAGGTGGTCAAGCGGGCGCTTGAACTCTCGGCCACTGCGCTCATCCTTGTGCACAATCACCCTTCGGGCGATCCGACGCCATCGCGCGCCGATATCGAGATGACCAAGCTGATCATCGACACGGCCCGCCCGCTCGGCATCACCGTCCATGATCACATCATTATCGGCAGGAACGGCCACGCCAGCCTCAAGGGCCTGAAGTTGATTTAAGCTGGCTCTACAATTCTCACGCCTTTGGACGATTGTAAGGTTCAGGAAGTGAATTCGGCTCGCAGTTACTTGCAGACTGAATATTATTCCAATAGATATTTCAATTTAACGTCAGTACAAATTTTTGCGAATTTAGTATTCCCATGAGATTCGTAATCTTAAATAGAAATTATTTAGATAGGTAACCTGATATTGAGCAGTATGAGCAAGAACAACGACATCTCCCGCCGCAATGTAATTGTTGGAGCGTCCACCGTGATGGGAACGGCAATTCTTCCATCCGCTGCGGTTGCGCAAAATGATCAAGCGTCGGTCGATGCATTTTATCGCGGCCAGAAATATACCTATTGCGACGCCAAAGTACTGGCACATTTCTGGGAACCGACGAATGGAGCGCCAAGATCAGTGCTGGCGAAATGCTGCTGCAACGTCAGGAAAGAGATCTCAAAGACAAGCTCAGGAATGCTGCAAGTCGTTGGTCACAGGACTGCAAATCCTGCGGTTTCGAAGACATGGACAACCCGGTTTACAGCTATGATGACGCTGCGGCCCTGGCAGCCTTCTGGGGTGGCGGCATGACTCCTTACGACGCAAAGATGAAGATCGTCCTCAACGTCGAGGGCGGCGGCAACCACTGGGTTGTCAGCGAATTGGCAAAGGCTCGATAGAGCTCCCAGCCACAAAGGCAATCGCCAACTATGTCTGTCATCCACTGGAAAGTTGGCTATGAAATCGAACTGCTGGCCCCTCGGGGGGCCAGCAGGAAAGACTTGGCCTTGCGCCTGGCCGAAAACGCTGGTGGCGGGACTATTGCGCCGGTGTTCGTACCGCAGGCGGAACTGGTCCATACCGATAGCATTCAGGTATTCGAGAACCTGACCCTTGGCTACGACGCCTTTGATGCCTCAGGTTCACGGATCGCCCGCTGCGCCGATGACATGACGTTGCAGGCTGATCTCGACAGGTCGGCGCCGCCCAAACCGGGCTGGTATCGCATCGTCGGCGACGACGCCCGCTTTCTGCGCCTGATCAAGCGTCATTCTGATCCGAACGACCCGCTCGAAACCGTTTTATTGCCCAGCGCAGAGCTTTTCGGGGTCGATCTTCAGCGCTTCGACAATGGCATGGTTCGCCTGGCCGACGGTCACGCCTCGATCGCGATGGCTACCCACCTTCCCGGCGAACGCGAGCGGCCCTGCGAGATCATCACCCCGCCGATCAGTTCGGTCCACCACGAGCGCCTTGCGGCCTTGCTCAATCCGGCCGCCGATATGGGGTTCACGATCCCCGCCGAAGCAGCACTGCATGTTCATTTTGATGCGGCCCCGCTGTGCTCCGCCGCTGGTTTCGCCAGTCTCGTGTTGATTTTCCATCATTTTGGTGACCAGCTAAAGGCCCTGCTGGAAACCAACCGTCGCTGCACACGTCTGGGCAAATGGCCCGCGCAGTTGATGGCTCTGATCGAAACTCCTGCGTTTGCAGAATCGAACTGGGATGACGCCCGCCTTCAACTGGGCCAGTTGAAACTCACAAAATATGTCGATTTCAATGTCATCAACATGGTCCATGCAACACGTGAAAAACACACGTTTGAAGTTCGGATCCTGCCCGTGGAATTCGATGTCGGCAACATTGTCAAATCAACAGCGTTGTTGGAGGGACTGCTACGCGCAGCCCTGGATCCTGAAATGAAAGCGCGCGAGATCAAGACGAGCACGCTTGGCAAATTCGTCGAGCAATTGCAGCTGGAGCCGGAAACCAAGCAACACTGGCTTGGCAGGATCGCCAGCCAGCCAATGCCAATTCTCAACCCCTGACTGGTCCGCAGAGATCAAGCCAGACGCGCGCACGATCAGCGCGCGTCACAGAGCGCCGACGAGAGCTTCCAAGTCCACAAGGACGGCGTGGGTTGAGCCTTCGTTACGCGAATGCCCTCCCGGTGTTGCCCCCGACCGCAAAAGGGGCGTCCGAAGCGGACCGGAGTCAAAAACGCCGGAGCAAGGCCCCGGCGTTTTGTAATCAATCGAAGAGTACCTTATTCGGCAGCTGTATCGTCTTTCTTTGCAGCTTTCTTCTTGGCCGGCGCCTTCTTCTTGGCAGCAGGCTTTTCGGCCGCTTCGGCCTCGTCGTCAGCCATCAGCTCCTCCTTGGTCACGCTCTTGTCGGTCACGTCGATGACAGTGAGCATGTGATCAATGGTCTTTTCTTCAAAGATAGGGGCCCGCAGCGAAGCGACAGCGCCAGGAGTCTTCTGGAAATATTCGTAGATTTCCTTTTCCTGGCCGGGGAACTTGCGGACCTGCTCGAACAGCGAGCGCTGCAGTTCCTCGTCACTGACCTGAATATTGGCTTCTTCGCCGATCTTCGACAGAACCAGGCCGAGACGAACGCGGCGTTCGGCGAGCTTGCGGTATTCTTCCCGCGCAGCTTCTTCCGTCGTGTCCTCGTCTTCGAAGGTCTTGCCGTTGTCGCTCAGTTCCTGGTTGATCTGACGCCAGATGCTTTCGAACTCGGCGTCGACCAGTTTCGACGGTGAATCGAACTTGTGGGTCTCGTCAAGCTGATCGAGAATCTGCCGCTTGAGCTTCTGGCGGGTAACTTCGCCATACTGGCTTTCGATCTGCGAACGAACGATCTCGCGCAGCTTGTCAGCCGAATCAAGACCCAGCGTCTTGGCCAGTTCGTCGTTGATTTCCAACTCGCCCGGTGCGGCAATTGCCTTGACCTTGATGTCGAAGGTGGCTTCCTTGCCGGCAAGGTGCGCGGCCTGGTATTCGGCCGGGAACGTGACCGTGATCACCTTCTCGTCGCCTTCCTTGAGGCCAATCAGCTGCTCTTCAAAGCCCGGGATGAACCGGTTCGAACCGATTACAAGTTCCGCGTCCTGATCGGCGCCGCCTTCGAAAGGTTCGCCGTCGACCTTGCCAAGGTAATCGATCGTCACCTTGTCGCCATCGGCAGCCTTGCCCTTCTTGGGCTCGTAGGTGCGGCTGTTTTCAGCAACCCGAAGCACCTGCTCCTCGACTTCCTCGGCCGGAACATCAACCACTTCGCGCACGATCTTGAAGCCCGAAATATCGGCAAGGTCAAACGCGGGGATCACTTCATAGGCGATGGTAAATTCGAAGTCGGCCGCACCCTTGAGGATCTCTTCGGCTTCCTTCTCGTCTTCGGTCATGGAAATTTCCGGCTGCGTTGCAGCCTTTTCGCCACGCTCGGCCAGAATCGAAGACGGCTTTTCCTGGATCATCTCATTGACCAGCTGCGCCATGATCGAACGGCCATAGACCTTCTTGAGATGCGAGATCGGCACCTTGCCCGGCCGGAAGCCGTTGATCTTCATCTTGCCCTTGGCTTCGGCGAGCTTTTCGTTGAGCTGCGCTTCCATGTCCTTGACCGGGACAACTACCTTCAATTCGCGCTTCAGCCCTTCGGCAAGCGTTTCGGTAACCTGCATGTTCAAACCTTCATTTCCTCGCGACTGCGACCGTTCGGGTTGGCCCCGCGACTGGGCCGGTTTTCCGGCGTCGCTTGTGGCATTATTCGTCCTTGGCTCCGGGCCGGCAGGGCCGGCTGAATGCCACTTTGCACTAGCCCTGTCGTCACGCGCCATCTTCGGGCGGCCAGACCGGACTTTAATTGGTGCGGGTAGAGAGACTTGAACTCCCACGCCTTACGGCACCAGAACCTAAATCTGGCGTGTCTACCAATTTCACCATACCCGCTCAGAAGGCCGCAAAACCACGCTCGCGCGAGGGCGACCCTGAACGCGGTCGCTCTATATCACCCGATTGGCGGCGATCAAAGGGAAAATCGCCTTTCCCGCAAGGGTTTTTGCCCCAACGGACCATGCGGAGCCTGACCGCCCGGCACCTTATCAATATAATGGCTCCTGATACAGCGTCTCGCCATCGATCATCAGACGGGCAATTTGCGCCGCGCCAGCCTTGGAGACACGGATCGCGGCGGTGGTCCGACCGGCGTTACGCGCGCTCTCGATCTCGAGCCCCTCGCCTTCCGGAACGTAATAACGCTCGATTCCGAATTTGAGCGCAAACTGGCCTTGGCTGATCTGATCGCCAGCATCCGCAGACAACATCACCGGTTCACTTTTAAGCAAAACCGTCCCTTCGCCTGCATTGAGCGGTTTCTCGAGACTGATGGCTGTCACGGTGGCAGCGCGGTCTTCGCCAACCGACAGTGTCAGCCACATAGGCGCATAGCGGTCCTGCTGCGGCCACTCGCCAGAAAACAGCGCCCGGTCAGGTCGCGAGATCTCATCAAACTGCAGCCGCACATAATCCCCGCGCATCAGGTCACGCGGGTCGATCGGTTCGGTCTTGAGAATGATTTCGGCTCCATTCCTGAGGATCGAGGCCCGACTCTGGATCATCATCGCCAGCGAACCGATCATGAAGACCGCACACAAAATGCCGGCGATCACCGTATTGAGCGGTTTGCGTAGAATTGAAGCAGAGCCAGTCATGACCGATCCCTCCCAGCCTGAAACCGTTTTTCGATCTTCATCACCACCACGGCGATGACCGCCAGCACGACTCCGCCCACAAACAGAAAGCCCGAACTGCCAAGCAGGCTCCCCAGGGTTTCGCTCACCACGTAGATGGTCTCGGCGGCAAACACGGCATAGGCGAAGCGGCGGATGAACCGGTTGCGCCCGCCGGCAACGGCAAGCACGGCGACACAAGCCGCCAGAACCAACGCCGCCAGCAAAAGCTGCACCGCGATTCGGTCGCCCTCGTGTTCGATCTGCAGCAGCCCGAACCCGCACAACAGCAAAACCGCGCCATAGGCCGAAATGGCGCCATGCCGAGACGCAAATCCGGTCAATGCCTGCGGCACACGCGAACCGACAGCGAATGCGACGACACCAATTGCCGCGAGAACATAGCCCGGGTTAATGTCAAACAGATCAAGGGTGAGCCAAGTCATCCAGCAGATCATGAACAGCACGACCAGGTGCCCGGTCGCCGCCGAACGCGCGCGCCAAGCTGTAGCCGCAATCGTCAAGCCAACCGCCAGAGCTCCCAGGTAGCCCGCCAGATTGTTGACGTCGCCAGCTCTGAAATCGACCGCGCCGGATTGAGCGGCTAAATATCCAAGCCCCAACAGTCCGGCGAAGATCGCAGCGATGCTCGAGGAAAAACTGAGCGACACGATGATCGCCCCTAGGGTCCACAACAGCATGAAGGCCGCGTTGTCGCCACTGAGGTGATACATTTGCCCGACAAGCGCGATACCTGAGCCAAAACACAGCACCGAGAAAACCAACGCCGCTTCGCAAATCCATCTTGCGTCCTTACGCAACGCCACCACCGCGGCTGTCAGTCCGCCGCAAATCAGCACCGCCAGCAGCACGACCCGCATCGGCCGGCCGATCAACTCCCAGTTGGCCGCCACCAGAGCGATCACAGCGGCACCCAGCAGGATTGCCGCCAGCACCGCGAGAACGGCTGCAAGGCTGAAGCCGGTGTGACGTCGGTCATGATCGGCTAGCAGCACCGCACCCTTGCCAGGTGTCAATAAACCCGCTGTCGTCCATTGCTCGATCTCCCGAGCCAGATATCTGCGCAACACAGCTGCATCCTGTCTTGTTTTCGTTGTTCACAGGTTACACCAACCCCTGCGTCGTACAATGCGGCCTGGCAGCGTGAAGGACGTCGCTCCAGCCTTACCGACGATTCTTTTGCAGGGCGCCGCAACAGCATCTGCTAAAACACACTCCAGCCATGCATTGTGCGCATAGTCTCTATGCTTTTATTGCACTGCACAAATCGATTGAATCCACCTATATCAGGATCAACGGAACGCCGAGGTGGCGGGCCGGAAAACAGCGGGAAAGAAGGAGAGATTCCATGAATTTGATCCGCTCCTACGCCAGCTGGCGGAAGTATCGTGAAACCTGCGTCGAGCTGAACAAGCTGTCCGAACGCGAGTTGAACGACATCGGCATGGCCCGCGGCGATATCCCATTCGTCGCACGCCGCGCCGTATAACAGAATTAGGAATTCGGAGCGGCGCCCTCCTCCTCCCAATATAGCCGCTTCGATGTGACTGACGTTCATCCTCCTCCCGAGCGTCAGTCTCTCCAAATGACGCCCACCGGATCCTCCTCCCCCGGTGGGCGTTATTTTTTTGGCAACGCTCTCATCCTCTCTGCCAGCATCTGTCTGATTGCCTCTGCGGTCGCCGTCGGCGGACTTGTCCGCACCATTGCCGAAATTATCCAGATTCAGATTATGTAAACCGGAACAGCATGTTGTTAACCTGAGTTGCAACAGATGCATGGCGCCTATGCATAATATTGCACTGCACAATCCGGTTAGGCCATCCTATATGAGGGTCATGAAACGCGGCGCCGGGATGACTGGCGCGAATTGAAGAAGGAAGACCAAAATGAACATTCGTAACGCTTACAAAAACTGGCGCGACTACCGCAACACTGTCAATGAACTGTCGCGCATGTCTGAACGCGAACTCAACGACCTCGGCATCTCCCGCGGTGACATTCCGTTCGTTGCACGCCGTCCGGGCAACTAACAGCAAGCAGCTTATATGCCCGGTTACGACCGGCCATTTCAAACGGCGCCCTGGAGACAGGGCGCTGTTTCTGTATCGGGCTACGGGTCATGACCAAGCGGGCGCTCAAGAATATCCGGCCGCATTTACGCCCCTTTCCCGGCAAACACTATTTGCCTAATTCAAGGGCAATCACCGCAAGCAGTTTCCCCGTTAACCAGCCACCTTGGTATTGCATACCTGACTTGCCAATATTGCGCTGCACAAATGAGATGCAAATGCCTATATGGAGGGCATCAGATTGACGGCCCTGCACGGGCCTTTCCCGAGGAGACCGACATGAACATTCTTTTCAAAGCCCGCCGCTGGATGAAAACCCGCCAGACCGCTCAGCAGCTTTCCAACCTATCCAACGACGCGCTGGCCGATATCGGCCTGACCCGCTTCGACATCAACAGCGCGGCACGCGGCCAGCGCCGCTAATCCAGTCTGTATCCGTTTCCAACGGCGTCCCTCGGGGGCGCCGTTTTCGTTTGTGTGCGCGCGTGTCGAATCATCTTTGAGCCGGGCTCAGACCCGTGTTAAACGGACGCCATGACCAAGACAGACACTTCCCATTCGCCCATCCATGTCATCGGCGGCGGCCTCGCCGGTTCCGAAGCCGCCTGGCAGATCGCCCGTCGTGGCCTGCCGGTGATCCTGCACGAGATGCGGCCGGTACGCGGCACCGAGGCCCACAAGACCGACAGCTTGGCCGAATTGGTCTGTTCCAATTCTTTCCGTTCTGATGACGCGGAAAACAACGCTGTCGGCGTCATCCACGCCGAAATGCGCATGGCCTCATCGCTGATCATGGCCTGCGCCGATGCCAATCAGGTGCCCGCCGGCGGGGCACTGGCTGTCGACCGGGAGGGCTTTGCAAGAGCCGTCACCGAGAAGATTGAAGCCGAACCGCTGATCACCATTGCCCGCGAAGAAGTTTCGGGGCTGCCGCCGGCCGAGTGGGACCAGGCAATCATTGCCACCGGTCCGCTGACTGCGCCGGGTCTGGCCGAATCCATCCGTGCCGAGACCGGCCAGGATGCACTCGCCTTCTTCGACGCCATCGCTCCGATCATTCACACCGAATCAATCGACATGTCGGTGTGCTGGTTCCAGTCACGCTACGACAAGGTCGGCCCCGGCGGCACCGGCAGCGATTACATCAACTGCCCGATGGACAAGGACCAGTATGAAGCCTTTGTCGATGCGCTTATTGCCGGCGACACCACGGGCTTCAAGGAATGGGAAGGCACGCCCTATTTCGACGGCTGCCTGCCCATCGAGATCATGGCCGAGCGCGGGCGCGAAACCCTGCGCCACGGTCCGATGAAGCCGATGGGGCTGACCAACACCCATCAGCCCGACATCAAAGCCTACGCGGTCGTGCAATTGCGTCAGGACAACGCGCTGGGTACGCTTTACAACATGGTTGGTTTCCAGACCAAATTGAAATACGGCGCCCAGGCTGACATTTTCCGGATGATTCCCGGCCTGCAGAACGCGGAATTCGCCCGGCTTGGCGGGCTTCACCGCAACACCTATCTCAATTCGCCTCTGCTGCTTGATGGCACACTTCAGCTCAAGACCCGTCCGGGATTGCGTTTTGCCGGGCAGATTACCGGCTGCGAGGGCTATGTCGAGAGTGCCGCGATCGGCCTCATCGCCGGTCGCTTCGCCGCCGCCGAACGCCTGGGCGAGAGCTTGCCGCCACCGCCGCTGACATCGGCCTTCGGGGCGCTGCTCAATCACATCACTGGCGGGCATCTGGTCAGCAACGATGAACCCGGCAAGCGGTCGTTCCAGCCAATGAACGTCAATTTCGGCCTGTTTCCGCCGCTCGATCCGGGCGCGATAGTCCGTCCAGAAGGTGGCGGCCGCTTCCGGGGCAAGGATAAAGCCAAGGCCAAAAAACAGGCGATGGCACGTCGCGCACTGACCGATTGCGCCAAATGGCTGGGTGTCGACCAAGCCAAGGTGGCCGCCGAGTAGATTGGGAGCCCAGCCCCGCCCAGCACAGTGGCTGCGCCCGGTACGCTTGGATGGGTCAGATGTTGCGTATCAGCTATTCCGCTGGCACTACAGGGCCGCGTGTATTTTGCTCATTACCCGGTAGTCTAAGCACCACACGGCCCCGCGCCCTGGGATACTGCGCCACGTAGCACGTTTTTAGCGTCATCGACCTTTTGCGCGACCCGTCATGGCTCCAACAGAGCGGCGGATACAGAACGGAATCGCCAATCGCGTCACACTCGAAAAATCCTTCAGATCAGACGTTCTGTCCCTCATCCGGCCCTTCAAGCACGGCGTTTGCTGAGGAAAATCCGCCGCACAGCCACAACGACACCTCCGCTGCGTCTTCGGCCGAATCGAATACATAATCGCCGCCGCGAAGGCTCGAATCGTGAAATTTGATGGAAAGACCCGGCCGGCCTTCGATTGCCTCGACCGACACGTCGCCAGGCTCGATCAGCCGCGCCACATAGTGCCGGCCCATCAGTTGCAGAAACCCGGTCTTGCCCCCCGCCAGCCGCAGGAAGCTGCCAACACCATCCCCGGTCATGACCACCGACCGTATCGCCTCTCCAGGATAGGCCCGCGCGAATTCGAGGATCACCTCGCCATGATCGCGCGAATCCTTCCGGCGCGCGCTGCCGGTATAATGCACGACGCCGACGACCAGCATCACACCAAAGGCAACCACAACGATCAAGGCGCCAAGACTCATGATTCTCCTCCGCGTGTCGCGACCCAAGCCTGCGTCAATCGCATCCGACTATGCCGCGCCCTATGACGCCGTGCAAGCCGTCCCGGATCAACGGCAGATTCTCGAACCGTCCACCCGGGTTTCCACCATGGTGCTCGGGCCTGAATTTCAGATCAGGCCGCTACGCGCCGCACGCCAGAGCCGCCATTGCCGCCGCCATTGCGGTGGCTGTGGCGCCAACTTTAGGCAATCCGATCCAAGTTTTTCAGCCCGGACCAGCACAGGCTCGACCAGAGCCGCCGGAAGATAGGCGGCCCGCACCACTGACGGGCTGTCCGATATCGCCGCGCGCGCCAGCCGCAAATGATCCCGGCCAAAGCCGGCAAAAGCCCGCACCGCAGCCGAAACCGCAGCCTCATTGTCACCCGCCAGAAAACTCTCACGGTCAAGCCCCGTGGCGGCAAGCAGATCGCCTGGCACGAACACCTGCCCGCGCGCACGTGTTAGCGGCAGCATCATCAGGTGTCCGGCAACAGCTTGGGCTACGCCGGCATGCCCGCTCGCCGTGGCAGTGTCGGCGGATGCTTCGGCGTCAATCAGAAATGCAGACATCTGCAACAATGCCGAGGCGGTTTCCCCGGCATAACCTTCATAGCTGGTCCGGTCCAGCATGGGATCATCGTAAAGATCGAACAGGCGAGCATCACATATCGCCATCAGCGGTGCGAGTGGCAGGCCACGTCGGGCAATCATCGCCATGAGTTTGCAGGCGACCGGATGAGCTTCGGCTTCTCCGGCACGTTCGCCCGACAAGACATCGCGCCACCATTGCAGCCGAATCTCTCCCGGCAGCGGTTCGCGAATTCGGTCACGGATCGCGGCAATTTCGGCGTTAAACAGCATCAGCGCGGCAAGATCGGCCTGCGCCGGACGCGGCATCAACAGTAGTGCTAGATAGCGATCGATATCGGCGGCGCGCAGCGCCTCAAGCGTGGTCTGATCGGGGAGCGGCGAGCTCGGTGCAGTAGAGGAAACGGAGTTTGCCATCGCTCAAACGGCGATCAGCGCAGCCGCCACTGCGCGCGATTCGGCAAGCATCACATTGTAGGTACGCACCGCAGCGCCGGTGCTCATCGGGTCCGACGATATGTTGGCTGCCCGCAATACAGATCTTAGCTCCGCTGGGATTGGCCGGATCGACATGCCGGTTCCCACCAGCAGGAATTCGATATCGCCGGCTTCCGCCAACACCCGCTCGAACAGGGCCATATCTAACGGCTGATCCGGCTCCACCTGCCATCCATGGATTCCCGATGGCAGGCAAAGGATGGAGCCGCGATGCGACATGTCGGCAAAGCGGAAACCGCCATTGCCATAGGCATCAATCTGCGCCCGGCCCGGGAAATGCGCTTCGCGAATCTCGATGCCCCGGGCCATGGCTCAGGCCGTGCTCTTGTCAGTTGTTTCAACCTCGCTGGGCTCTTCCACATCCAGTCCGACACGGAAATTATCCGCACGCAGCTTGAACAGGATGAGCACCGGCGCAGCGATATAGTTCGACGAATAGGTGCCGACAACCACACCGAAGATCATCGCAAAGGTGAACGACTGGATCACTTCGCCGCCGAAGATGTACAGCGCCGACAACGCCAGCAACGTTGTCACCGAAGTCAGGATCGTGCGTGGCAGCATCTCGTTGATCGACCGATCAAGCAGAGCCGGCAGAGGCATCTTCTTGTATCGTCGCAGATTCTCGCGCACCCGGTCATAAACCACCACCGTGTCATTGAGAGAGTAGCCAACAATTGTCAGCACCGCCGCAATACTCGACAGGTTGAATTCAATCCCGGTGATCACGAAAATGCCGATGGTCAGCACCACATCATGGATCGTGGCAATCACCGCGCCAAGCGCGAACTGCCACTCGAATCGGAACCAGATATAGACCAGAATCGCCATCAACGAGACGATCACGGCAATCGTGCCGGCTTGGGCCAGTTCGCCGGAGACTGTCGGTCCGACCACTTCGACACGACGGATATCGTAATCCCCCTCGAGTTCGGCCCGCACCAGGGTGATGACCGTCTGCTCGGCATTTTCGCCGCCGCCCTGGGCCTGAACCCGGATCAGCACTTCACGTGGCGTCCCGAATTCCTGCGCCTGGATATCACCCAGATTGAGCTCGGAAAGCCGCGCGCGGATGTCGCCGACATCGGCGTTGCCTTGCTTGGACTGGACCTCGATCATCGACCCACCCATGAAGTCGATGCCGTAATTCATGTTGACTGTCGCAAACAGTCCCAGAGCCAAAAGCGAGGCCGCGGCCGAGGCAATGAAGGAATACCGGCGAACCGACATGAAACGGAAACTGAAATCCCGAATAAACAGGTCGAGCGCGCCTTTGGGCATGGCCTTCGGGCGTCTGCGCCTGACCCATTCAGCAGCCAGCCACCGGGTCAGAGTGAAAGCGGTAAACACGGTCGTGACAATACCGATAGCAAGCGTGATGGCAAAACCGCGCACCGGGCCTGTACCGAGATAGAACAGGATGACAGCCGCAATCAACGTGGTCACGTTGGCGTCGAGGATGGTGGCGAAGGCTTTGCTGAAACCCGCATCAATTGCCTGAATAAGCGAACGCCCGCCGCGATGTTCCTCACGGATACGTTCATAGATCAGCACGTTGGAATCCACTGCCATACCGACGGTCAGCACGATGCCTGCAATACCCGGAAGCGTCAGCGTTGCCCCCAGAACGGTAAGCAGCGCAATGATCATGCAGACGTTGGCAATCAGCGCCAGATTGGCAATGAAGCCGAGCGTGCCGTAGGCAACGAACATGAACGCCAGCACCAGCAACGCACCGATTATGCCGGCGATTTCACCGGCAGCAACCGAATCCGCCCCCAGGCCAGGTCCGACTGTACGCTCTTCAATCACGGTAAGCGTTGCCGGCAGCGCGCCGGCACGCAAAAGGATGGCCAGGTCATTGGCGCTCTGGGCGTCGAAACTGCCCGAAATCTGTCCGGTACCACCCAGGATCGGCTCGCGGATCACTGGCGCCGAAATCACCTGTTCATCAAGCACGATGGCGAACGGCAAACCGACATTCTGGGTCGTGGCCTGGCCGAAACGCTGACCGCCCTTGGAATCGAACCGGAACGTGACGACAGGTTCGTTGGTCCGCTGGTCGAAACTTGCTTGCGCATCGACTAGGTTTTCACCCGAGACCAGAACCGATTTCTGGATCAGGTAGGGAATCGGCGGGTCATCGGTGGAAAAGAGCACTTCCGAGGTTGCCGGCGGACGGCCTTCCATTGCCTCCTGCACCGACATCGAGCTGTCGACCATCCTGAATGCCAGTTTGGCAGTCTGGTTAAGCAGGTTCTTGAGCCGTTCGGGGTCTTCCAGCCCGGGCACCTGAACCAGGATCCGGTCGGCGCCCTGGCGCTGGATCACCGGCTCGGTGGTGCCGAGTTCGTCGATGCGCTTGCGCACCACCTCGATCGACTGCGCCACAGCTGACGACACCCGGTAATCAATCCCGTCGTCGGTCAGGGTAATACGCAACAAGCCCGGCTGGCTTTCTTCCTCGATGGTTGCTTCACCCACCGTACCGCCGCCAAACAGACCCGAATTGATCGGCTCTGCCAGTTCGGCGAGAACCGTCTTGGCTTCCTCGATGCGCGCCTGGTCGCGAATCCGCACCTGAACCATCTGTCCCGTGCCCGACAACCCGGTGTAACCGATCCCGGCCTCACGCAGCAACCGGCGCACATCATCCACCGTGGTGGTCAACCGGTCCTTGACGATGTCCTGGCGTTCCACCTGCAACAGCATGTAGGAGCCGCCTTGCAGGTCGAGCCCAAGCGTCAATTGCTTGGACGGCACCCATTCAGGCAGGCTTTCGGCTTGTTGCGATGTCAGCAGATTTGGGAAGGCAAACACCACGCCGGCGAGAACGGCAAGCCAGATCAGAGTTGTTTTCCAACGGGAAAAATAAAGCATATTGCTCTCGGTTCATCCTAGGGGACGAAAAAGGTTCAGATTGGCCTGAAGCGAAACGGGTAGGAACACTCCTACCCGCTTATTTATGGCTATTCCTTGACGGGTTCGCTCTTGCTGCGAACATCCGCAATCAGGCTACGAAGAAGCCGGACCTTGACGCCATCGGAAATCTCGACTTCCAGCTCAGCATCATCAACAACCTTGGTGACCTTGGCGATCATGCCGCCGCCGGTGACGACCTGATCGCCGCGGCGCACATTCTTGAGCATTTCCTCGCGCTTCTTCGCCTGGGTCCGCTGCGGCCGAATGATCAGGAAATACATGATCACGAAGATAAGCAGGAACGGCAGGATCGACATCAGCATCTCGCTGCCGCCGCCACCCAGGGCGGATTGGGCATAGGCCGGGGTCACAAACATGAAATACTCCTTGAAGAATAATATGGGCGCCCCAACGGGCCTTCCAACAGTCGAGCGGAATATAGTGGCAACATGGCCGATTGCAACGCAAACATGGCAGATGGTAGCGTGAAATCCCCGCTGGAAACCACTTTTCCGCAACGACACCGCGTGCTACGCGCTCGCAATACCCCACCCAGCAGTCAAACCAGACCCCGGACATCAACATGCAAGACGAAACCGCACGGCAAATCCTCACCGAGCTCGCCCGCCTCACCCGCGCTGTGGAATCACTTGCCGGGCCCAAACCCGCAACAAGTGATTTTCAGGCCGCGGACTGTTTCATCTGGAACGCGGAGGCTGAATACCTTGCGCCAGTGGCCAAACCCAACCGGATCGAAATTGATCTGATCAAGGGCGTCGATCACGTCCGCGACATCCTCGTCGACAACACCCAGCGCTTCGCCAGCGGCCTGCCGGCCAACAATGTCCTGCTCTGGGGCGCGCGCGGCATGGGCAAATCGTCGCTGGTCAAGTCCGTCCACGCAAAGCTCGCATCCCAGCAAGGCCTGCCGGCACCGCTCAAGCTGGTGGAAATCCACCGCGAGGACATCAATTCGCTGCCCACCCTGATGTCGGTGCTCCGGCCCGCAACTGGTCGCTTCATCCTGTTTTGCGATGACCTGTCCTTCGACCATGATGACACCGCCTACAAATCGCTCAAGGCAGCACTTGACGGCGGAATCGAAGGCCGACCCGACAATGTTCTGTTATATGCCACCTCCAACCGCCGGCATCTGCTGCCGCGTGACATGATGGACAATGAGCGCTCAACGGCAATCAACCCGCATGAGGCTGTCGAGGAAAAGGTATCACTGTCGGATCGATTCGGTCTCTGGCTCGGCTTCCACAAATGCAGTCAGGATGAGTATCTCGACATGATCACCGGTTATGCGACCCATTATGACCTGAAGATCAAACCGGACGAGCTGCGCGCCGAAGCGCTGGAATGGTCGACTACACGCGGCGCCCGGTCAGGCCGCGTCGCCTGGCAGTTCATTCAGGATCTTGCCGGACGTCTGGGACAAACACTCTGAGACAATCTGCAGACCCGCAACGAAAAAAGGCCAGCGTTATCAACGCTGGCCTTTTTTGCATTTTTGCCTGGAGGGGCAGTTATTCGAGATAGCCCATCGGATCGACCGGTGACGCGTTCTTGCGAACTTCGAAATGCAGCCGCGGGGTCTTTGCCACGCCGGTCATCCCGGAACTTGCGATCACCTGGCCGCGCCCGACCTTGTCGCCACGACTGACATTAAGCGTGTTGGCGTGCGCGTAAACCGTCACCAGCCCGTCATCATGGCGGATGAGCACGGTCTTGCCGTATTCCTTCAGGCCATCGCCGGAATAGATCACCACCCCGTTTTCAGCGGCCTTGATCGGCGTTCCCGTCGGCATGGAAATGTCGATGCCGTCGTTACGCTTGCCGTTTTCGTTCTTGGCGTAGCCGGTGATAACCTGGCCGCGTGCCGGCCAGCGGAACTTGTCAATGCCGGTGGCCGCAGGCGCTATCGAGGCGACATCTGCATTGGTCTTGGCGGCGACACCATCCTGCGCCTTTTGGGTCGGCGGCGTGTAGGCCTTTGGCGCCGCCCCCTGTTCCACAGAAGCCGTCGACGTAGCAACAGCAGTTCCGCCACCGGGAATCGTCAGCGTCTGGCCGATTCGGATATTTGATCCCGAAAGGCCGTTGGCAGATTTCAAGGCGTCGACGCTTACCCCATGATTGCGAGCGATTTTCGACAGCGTGTCTCCAATTGTGACGGCATAGACACCACCAGACGACGAACCGCTGCTCGACGCGGTAGCATTTTCGGTGGTCGGCTGTGACGCGGACTGGGATTCGGCATTCTGCGGGTCACGCAGTGATGGTGCTGACGGCAGCACGGCAACATCGCGTCGCGGCGCCCGAATAGGCAGCGGAACCCGATCCTGGCTCGCCTCGCCATGCAGACCAACTCCGGATTTGGAGGCGCGCGTCTTGGGATTGCTGTCAGGTGCAGAAACCGGCGCCTGACGCGAGTAGACATAGACCGGGATCAGAATTTGCTGACTGGTAGAAACCCGCGAAGCATCGGTGATGCCGTTGGCCTTGATGATTTCGCTGGCTGGAACGCCATAGCGCTTGGACAGGTTGTAAATGGTTTCGCCCGGCCCCATCGTGATGCGGGTAGCGCCAGTGGTCGTCCAGCCGGCGTCACTCCGCGCGGTGCCGGTGACCATCGGATCCGGCGCCATCACCGGATCTGCATTGGTGCTGTAGGTCGAGCTAGGCTGCACAGACGCGCTCAACTGCGACGGGCGTTCCGGGAACGGTTGCGCTGAAGCTGCCGGGGCGGCAACCGAGGCCGTGTGGGTGGGTGCTGCCAAAGCCGGCAGAACCTCGGGCTGCCGTCGTGGCAGCACCGAGCGCGCCATATCCGAAGTTCGCTGAACCGCGTTACCGACGAGGCTCGAAGGCGATGTCGTCCGGCGAACCACGGACCCGGTAACCGAGCCTGTCGCGGTCGGATCATAACTCGCCTGGGCCGGAGCCCGGTAATCACCCGGAAAAGCTTGAGAAACTGCTGCTGGTGCCTGGGAATAGGTTCCGCTGTTAACGGCATCAGGCGGGACGGGAGCCCCCACCGAGGCCAGCGAAGCCGAGGACGCTTGCGGCACCGAGGCGGTGTACAACTGATCCACGTTCTTATAGGCGAAACGGTGAGCATCCGAACTGCAAGCCGCGGCGGAGCTTGCCAGAAGCGCGACACCGAGCATTCGGGTCACCGAAGCACCGGAAACAACTGTCTTTCTGAGACGCATAACACCACCCAATCAACGCAATACCAACTGACATGATTAAAGCGCGTTAGTGTTACTCATCGGTTAAAGTTGCCAAATTCCGTGTATTTTAAGCTGACAACCGGGCTACAACGTCGCTGAAATTCCGGGAATGAACGGCCGGTAAGGCACATCAAAAAGGTCCACCCGCTCAAAGCGGCTGCCTATCTTGGTCAAACGTGCCATCCGCGTTGTCTGGCCATCTTCCGAGATAATCGGCGCCAGCATGACCCCGCCGGAGGCAAGCTGATCAACGAACTGGCGGGGCATTGCGTCAAAGGCACAGGTTGCAATGATGCGATCAAAACTGCCCTCGCCGCTTACGCCTTTAAGGCCGTCTGCCTGGCGGGCGATCACATTACCCAGTCCGAGATGCTCAAACCGCTGTTGTGCAAGCTGAATCAGGGTCTTGTAGCGGTCAATGGTAACCACCCGCTCGGCCATGCGCGCGGCGACGGCGGCCAGAAATCCGCTTCCCGTACCAATATCGAGCACCCGCTGGCCGGGCTCGATCGCCAGCGCGGCCAGGCATTGTGCTACCAGGCGGGCACTCTCGGCGAAACCACCGCAATCAATTGGCATCAGACGGTCGTGATAGGCGGCATCGGAATAGGCGGCCGAAACGAAAAGTGTGCGCGGCGTTTGCTCAAATGCCGTCAACAGTTCCTTGTCGGCAATACCTTCGGCGCGCAGCCTCAGGAACAGGCCGGCAAACCCCTCTTTTTCCAATAGCCTCACATTCACTGTCAGTCCTTCAGCGCTTTAGCGATTTGATCCTGAACCGCGTGGTGGGTCAGATCCATTTGCAGCGGCGTCACCGAAACATAACCGTTCGAGATCGCCTTGATGTCACTGTTGCCATTCGGCTCAAAATCCCGTCGACCGAACTTCAACCAGAAATACGGAAACCCTCGCCCGTCAAGCCGCTCGTCGATCGACAGCGCATGGGTCATCACCCCCTGATCAGTCACGACCACACCCTTGACGTCTTCCACGGCACAATTGGGGAAGTTGACATTGAGCAGGGTTGTTTTCGGCAGGCTGAGTGCGACCAGCTTGCGCAGCAAATCCGGCGCCAACGTCTCGACTACATCCCACGGATGCACCCTGCCCTCCTGCAGCCTGTAGGCCTGGCTGATGGCAATCGACCGCACCCCCAGAAGTGTTCCTTCCATGGCGCCTGCGACGGTGCCGGAATAGGTCACGTCATCAGCGACATTCTGTCCGGCATTGACGCCCGACAGCACCAGGTCAGGCGCCTGATCCATCAGTTTGCGGATCGCCATGATCACGCAATCGGTGGGCGTGCCGCGCAGCGCATAGGTCTTGTCTTTCACCTTGCGCAATCGCAGCGGTTCGGAAAGCGTCAATGAATGGGCAAGCCCGCTCTGGTCGGTTTCCGGCGCAACCACCCAGACATCGTCGGAGAGTGTCCTGGCGATGCGCTCGAGCACCTCAAGCCCCTCGGCGTGAATACCGTCGTCATTGGTGATGAGTATGCGCATCATGTGATCCTTGCAGCGGCAGTCAACTTGCACTTTCGATGCGGGTAAGGCCACCCATATACATGCGCAGCGCGTCGGGGACGGTGATCGACCCGTCTTCGTTCTGGTAGTTTTCCATCACAGCGATCAACGCCCGGCCGACGGCAACACCCGAACCATTGAGCGTATGGACAAAGCGGGTGGCCTTGTCGCCCGGCTTGCGGCAACGCGCATTCATGCGCCGCGCCTGAAAATCACCACAGACCGAACAGGACGAAATTTCCCGGTAGGCCTTCTGGCCCGGGAGCCATACCTCGATATCGTAGGTTTTCTGGGCGCCAAAACCCATATCGCCGGTGCACAGCACCACAGTGCGATAGTGCAGCCCTAACCGGTTGAGCACCGCTTCTGCGCTCGCGGTCATCCGCTCATGTTCTTCAAGCGAGGTTTCCGGTGTGGTCACCGAAACCATCTCGACCTTGTTGAACTGATGCTGCCGGAGCATGCCGCGGGTGTCACGGCCGGCCGATCCGGCCTCGGAGCGAAAACACGCCGTCAGCGCGGTATAGCGCAGCGGCAATTGCTGCTCATCGAGAATTTCGCCGGCTGCCATATAGGTCAGCGGCACTTCCGCCGTCGGAATCAGCCAACGACCGTCGGTGGTGCGAAACAGATCATCGCCAAACTTCGGCAACTTGTCGGTACCGTAGGCGGCGGCATCGTTGACCAGCAGCGGCGGGTTTACCTCGCGATAGCCATGCTCGCCCGTGTGCAAATCCAGCATGAACTGGCCCAGCGCCCGTTCAAGCCGCGCCAGCGGTCCAGACAGGATGGTAAACCGTGCGCCAGACATTTTCGCCGCCCGCTCGAAGTCCATCATTCCGAGCGCTTCGCCAAGTTCGAAATGCTCCTTGGGCTCAAACCCGAGATCAGGCTTTTCACCGCCCAAACGAATTTCGACATTGTCCCCTTCATCGGCACCGACCGGCACTTCGTCGAGCGGGATATTCGGCAGAACCGAAAGCGCATGCTTGAGCACTTCGTCAAGCTCCCGCTCTTTGGCTTCGCCAGCCTGCAATTCGTCCTTGAGCTTGGCAACTTCGGTCTTCAGCGCGTCTGCAGCAGCCTGATCCTTGGCGGCCATCGCCTTGCCTATTTCCTTGGAAGCAGCATTGCGGCGTTCCTGCAGGGCTTGAACCGCGCCGACATGGCTGCGGCGCGCTTCGTCAAGCGCCACCAACCGATCGGCTTGCGGGTCAGCGCCACGTTTGGCGAGCGCCGCGTCAAGCGCTGCAGGGTTTTCTCGTATCCATTTGATGTCAAGCATGGCTGGTTCCGGAATTCGAATTTCCGCGCCAGCCCCGTAATCTCGCCGCCATGTCAGACGGCGTGACGAACCTCCAGAACTCAGTCGTCCCCTTGGGGATCAGAGTCAGCCGATGATTCGGGATCATCTGCTGCCGCCGTGGCCTTTGCCGCGGCGCGCTGGCGCTCCACGAGACGGGCGCAATAGATGGCAATCTCGTAAAGAATGATGGTGGGCAGCGCAAGCCCGATCTGGGAGACCGGATCGGGCGGCGTTAGCACCGCAGCTGCGACAAACGCGGCGACGATGGCATATTTGCGCTTTGCTGCGAGGCCGACAGAGGTGGCAAGCCCTGCCCGCGCCAGCAACGTGGTCACCACCGGCAACTGGAATACCAGGCCGAAGGCGAAGATAAGCGTCATGATTAGCCCGAGATATTCCGAAACCTTCGGCAACAGCACGATCGACGCCTCGCCGTGGCCTCCGGTCTGTTCCATCGCCAGGAAGAACCACATCACCATCGGCGTGAAAAAGAAGTAGACCAGCGCCGCGCCGAGCAGGAACAATACCGGCGACGCCACCAGAAACGGCAGAAATGCCGAGCGCTCATTCTTGTAAAGCCCCGGTGCTACGAACTTGTAGACCTGTGCCGCGATCATCGGAAAGGCCAGCACCACGCCCCCGAACATGCCGATCTTGATCTGGGTAAAGAAAAATTCCTGCGGCGCCGTGTAGATCAATTCGATCTTGCGATCAGTCATCCCGGCCCAGTCCACCGCCCAGGTGAAAGGTTGCACCAGCATGTTGAACAGCGGTTTGGCGAACGCGAAACAGACAAGAAAAGCAATGAAGAAGGCACCGATCGCCCACATCAGGCGATTGCGCAGTTCCATCAAATGCTCAAGCAGCGGCTGCGGCTTGTCATCAATATCTTCGGTCAAGCCGAGCCCTCACCTTGTTTCGGTTTTCTGGCACGCGCAGGGGCCTTGGCCCCGCCCGATGGCTTGGCTGCGGCCTTGGTCGTGGCAGCCGGAGCATTCGACGACGATGGCTTGCTCGCTGCCGATGCCTTCGCTGCAGTTTTTCGGGCAACAGGCTTAACTACCGGCTGAGACTTTGTCGTGGGCTTGGCAGCCAACTCCGTCTTTACCGCTGGCTTGGCCGGCGTCTTTGCCCTGGCCGAGGTTTTTGCTTTTGCCGCGGCGCCCGATGGCGACACGGATTTCGACGTGGTCTTGTCACCGGCTTTACCCGTCGGAGCCGGCGCGTCGGCCTTGATGTCCGGTGGACCATCCGCAAGCTTCATCGCCGGTGTTGGTACCGCCACATCCGGGACCGGTTTGTCCGCAGCCGTTGACGGCGTCTTCACGGATTTTTCCAGGTCCGAACGGATTTCCTTGGCAGTATCCTTTAACGGATTGACCGCGTCACGAATGCTCTGCATCGGGTTGAGTTTGCGTGCGCTGTCAAACGTCTTCTTGACATCGTCAAGATCCGCTTCCCGCAACGCCTCATCGAACTGACCCCGAAACTCAGATGCCATAGATCTGAGTTTCTTGGTGGTCCGCCCGAAGGCGCGCAGCATCGGTGGCAGGTCTTTAGGACCGACCACGATTATCAGCACAATGGCGACGACCAGAAGTTCTGGCCAACCGATATCGAACATTCAGGCTTCTCCGCACCCCTCAGGGCATTGGAAATGAGCGGATTAGCCGCGATCCTTGGCTTCTTCGGCCTTGTTTTCGACCGACTTGGCCTCAACCGATTTGGCATCGGGTGTGGAATCATCGTCACCCATGCCCTTCTTGAAGCTTTTGATACCCTTGGCAACATCGCCCATCAGTTCCGGGATCTTGCCGCGACCGAAAAGCAGAAGAACGACGACCAGAACGATAAGCCAATGCCAAATACTGAAACTACCCATGAAACTCTCCTCTAAGGATTCTACATTGATTTAAAGTGTTTATCCGTTTCTTTCAAACACCAAAATGTCTCTCTCGTTAACGGACACAGAAACATCCCGCGCGCCAGGACGCAACTGGCCTGCCCTGATGCGCGCATCGATTGGGTTTTCACCGCCTGCAACCACCAATGTCACCAACTCTTCAACGCCAAGAAACCGGCGCGCTACCACTCGCGCCGGTACACCGCATGGTGTCTCTGTCACCTCGAGGCCCGGCAATCGCACGGCAATGGCGACTTCCGTGCCATCAGAATGCCCGGGCGCCTTGACCGGTCCAACCGGGGTTTGCGCGATTCCGCCCTCGACGATTCCGTCAAACACATTGATCTCGGAAAAGAACCCCGCGGCGAACAGGCTTGCGGGACGGTGGTAAAGATCCTCCGCCGTTCCCACCTGCACCAGCGCGCCATCCCTGAGCAGGGCAATCCGGTCGCCCATCCGCATGGCTTCTTCCGCATCATGGGTAACGACGACGGCCGTGGCCCGCGCTTCCCGCAAAATCGCCAGTGTTTCGGCGCGCACACTGTCCTTGAGCCGCGAATCAAGCCCCGAGAAGGGCTCATCCATCAACAGCACCGCAGGTCGCGGTGCCAGCGCCCGCGCCAGCGCCACCCGCTGCTGCTCGCCGCCCGACAGCGCATGCGGGTAATTGTCGGCGTAATGAACCATTCCGACCCGGTCCAGCGCAGCCATCGCCTCGCGCTTGGCGTCAGCCGATGACAGCGCCGTCAGGCCGAAGCGGACATTATCGAGAATGGTCAGATGCGGAAACAACGCAAAATCCTGAAACATCAGGCCGATGCCGCGACGTTCCGGCGGTAGGTTGATTTCCGGCCCGGCAATTTCGCGGTCATTGAGAAAAAGCCGACCACGGCTCATGCGCTCGATTCCGGCCGCGATCCTGAGCAATGTTGTCTTGCCCGATCCAGAAGGCCCAAGCAGACACAGAACTTCGCCGGGTTCGGCAGCCAGCGTCACCCCATGCAGCGTCTGCTGCTCACCGTAAGCATGATGGATATCCTCAAACGCCAAGCGCGCGGCAAAGGTTACACCTGCCGTCCTGCGCGCGATCGCCGTCCTTATATGCTGGTTCACGATGGTCGGGACCCTTGTCGTCAGCAACACTCCACCCGGTTCATAACCGAGCCCGCGTGCTTAGTCCTCCGCTTCACCCATCGGTGTCAAGAGTCCAAGTTCTTCCAGATCCATTTGCGTGATCGGATCTTCATCTTCAGTGAGGTCATCACTGGCTGACAAAATCGGTGGCTGGAAGTTCGACGGCACCTTGCCCGACAACAACCCCGCCCCCTTGAGTTCGTCCATACCCGGCAGATCACGCAGGTCCTCAAGACCAAAATGGTCGAGAAACGCCGCTGTGGTGCCGTAGGTTACCGGCCGGCCCGGCGTCCGGCGGCGACCACGCATCCGCACCCAGCCTGTTTCCATCAACACATCCAGCGTGCCCTTGGAGGTGGCCACGCCGCGGACGTCTTCAATTTCGGCCCGTGTTACCGGCTGGTGATAGGCAATGGTCGACAGAACCTCGAGCCCAGCGCGCGACAGCTTCTTGATTTCGGTTTCTTCCTGGCGGATCAGAAAGCCCAGATCCGGCGCAGTGCGAAACGCCCAGGCATCACCGACCCGCACCAGATTGACGCCGCGATCAGCATAACGGCGCGCCAATTGCGTCATTACCGCATCGACAGCCACGTCATCGGGCAGTTTCGTCGCGATCAGTTTTGCGGCGACCGGCTCGCTCGATGCAAACACCAGCGCCTCGGCAATCCGCTCGGCTTCGCGAAGCGCGCGGTTCTTGAGTGCGTCAAGAGCATCCGCACCGGTTTCCTCATTCTGAGCCTGATCCATATCGCCGCCATAGGCCATCGCTTCACCGTAACCGGGATCCATTGTCATGATCTGCTCCCCGCATTAAGACCGGCGCCGGACGGACGTCGCATGAAGATGGGCTGGAAGGCGCCGTCCTGCCGGATTTCCATCCGCCCTTCCCGCACCAGTTCCAGACTGGCCGCAAACGAGCTGGCAATGGCCGTCACCCGCTCCTCGGGGTCAGAAAGGTAGCGCGCCAGATACTGGTCCAGCGCTGTCCAGTCCTTGAGCTCGCCGATCAGCCGCGTCAGTATGACGCGTGCATCGCTGAGCGACCAGACCCTACGTCGGGCGATCGTCACCTGGGTTACCATCTGCCGCTGCCGCTGCGACGCATAGGCCGTCAGCAGGTCATAGAGCGTTGCGTCGAAGCTCGAATTAAGGTCGATGACCAGCGGCTCCGGCGCGCCGCGCGCAAACACGTCGCGTCCAAGCCGGTGACGATTGACGAGCCGCGTTGCCGCCTCCCGCATTGCCTCCAGCCGCTTGAGCCGGAACGCCAGTTGCGCCGCCATTTCCTCACCGCTCGGCTCGTCGCCCTTCGGTCCCTGAGGTATCAGCAGACGCGACTTGAGATAGGCGAGCCACGCCGCCATCACCAGGTAATCGGCGGCAAGCTCAAGCCGCAACGTCCGCGCTTTTTCGACAAATTGCAGATATTGCTCGGCCAGCGCCAGCACCGAGATCTTGGCCAGATCGACCTTTTGAGTGCGCGCCAGATGCAACAGCAGGTCAAGCGGGCCTTCAAATCCGTCAACATCGATCACCAGGAAAGGATCGCCGGTGGCCCGGTCGGCAGCGGCCGTGTCCCACACGGCATCCATCGGCGTTGTCACCGCGGACGCCTTGCCGGCTTCACTGCTGCTTTGCTGCCGGTTGCCGTTGCTCACTCACATTGCCTCTCAGCTGTCAGGACGTCGCCATCAACACTTCGAATTCGTCCCGCAACGCGGCTTCGTTGCTGTCGTCAGCGGGCTTGAATGCCGCCATTGCCGCTTGCGTGCGCCACAGCGCCTCACCCGACAGGACTGGTGTGACCGAAATCACCGCTTCCATTTCCGCGGGTACGCCATTGCAGTGCAAGATGACATCGCACCCTCCGGCAAAAATTGCACCTGCCCTTGCCACGAAATCCCCAGAAAGCGCGTTCATCGATACATCATCCGACATCAAAAGCCCGTCAAACCCGATTTCATCGCGGATTACCTCGTCAATCACCTTGCGCGACGTTGTGGCGGGATGATCCGGGTCAATGTCGGTAAAGACAACATGCGCCGACATCGCCATCGCTTCGCCTGCCAGCGCCTTGAACGGCGCGAAGTCGCGCGCCGAGAGTTCCGCCCGTGCTGCATCGACCCTTGGCAATTCGTGGTGCGTATCGGCACCTGCCCGACCGTGACCGGGAATGTGTTTGATCACCGGAAGCATGCCACCGGCCTTCAGGCCCGCTGATGCTGCCGCACCCATTGCCGTCACCACCTCCGGCGTAAAGCCATAGGCACGGCTGCCGATCACCTCGTGGCCGCCTGGCGCGGGGATATCCAGCACCGGCAGGCAATCGACCGTGATACCGAGTGGCAGCAGATCGAACGCATGCAGCCGTGACATGATCCAGGCCGCACGCAGCCCCGCCTCGGGGTTGGCAAGATACAAAGCGCCAAGTTCCGCACCTGAGGGATATTGCGGCACCAATGGTGGCTTGAAACGCTGCACGCGCCCGCCTTCCTGATCAATCAGGATCGGCGCATCGGCGAGTGAAATGCTCTCACGCAGGTCGGCACACAGCTCCGTGACCTGTTCCAGGCTGACAATGTTGCGGCCAAAAAGGATAAAGCCCCAGGGCCGGTGCTCGGCAAAGAACGCGCGCTCCTCGACACTGAGTTGAGGGCCGGAACAACCGAAGATGACTGCTTTTGATTCGCTCATCGGCCAATGTTAATCGATCCGCAGCCAATTGACAGTTTCAGCACCGCGCATCCCGTTGGCGGCGTAAAGGGCACTCGAAGTCCTGAAATGATGCCTGCAGGTTCCCATCAGAACGCAGAATAAAATGGCAAAGGCCGCGCACAAATGGCGCGGCCCAGATTCACTTCCCGGTCTGCAGGCTGATTACGGATCAGCGCGATACGAAGCAACTGCCGCCGGCAGCCTTGTAACGACTACATAGCGCGTTCGCCTGATCCCGCGTTCCGGCCACAACCCTGACCCGATGGAACACGCCCTTGCCGGGGATGTCGGCCCGCTGGATGTCGACATCACGCCCGCCCAGCACGCTGCTGTAGCGACTGGAGAGCGTGCGCCACGAAGCTTGTGCGCCTTCGACAGTCGGTTGCGATGCGATCTGGACATAGTAGCCACCCGGATTGGCCACAGGCGCGGCCGCAGCTGGTGCCGAAGCAACCTCTGTGGTTTGAGCCGGCGTTGCTGCAGGCGCAGCTGGTGCCGCAGCGACCTCGCCGCCCTGTGTAACCGTGCCCACCACATTGACGGGCTGGTCGGCAGGTCGGCCCTGAGGAACCGGCGCGCGGATTTGCTGGGTCGTGACAACACGCACTGGTGCAGTAGTGCCCGCATCAGGCTCTTCGGCAAGGGTTATTTCGCCGTCAGCCGGTGCCGCGGCGGTTCCAACCGGTGCTGCAGCCCCATCTGGCGCTGCCGTTTCAGTCGCGGGGGACTGCTGATTTGCTACCTGCAACGGCGCCGCAATCGGTTCGGCCTGTTCTGCAGCAGTTGTCACAGGCTGGGTTACCGGTTCCGGGGTCGGATCCTCGCGCGCAACAATCGAACCATCGGGCTTGACGATCATGGTGCGCACCTTGCGCGGCGACACCACCGGTGCGGCTGGCGCACCTGGTCCAGTGTTCGCGTCAGATGCGCCGTCTGCCGTCAGGCGTTCTTCCGATTTTTCCGCGAAGTTGCCGCGGCCCTCCAGTGGCAGCACATCAGGATCGAGCGTACGCTGAACCACATCCACAGGTTCTTCCGCCGAATTTATCAGTGCCGGTTGCCCGGGCTGCGCAGCGTTACCGCCGGCGACCCGGTCGTACACCGCTTTGTCCTGATTGGGCACTGTGACCCCGCCAGGGTTCTCGGGCACCACCTTCACCGGCTCCTTGTCAGCCCGGATGATGCGGGGGCCGCCATCCACAGACCCGTCACCCGTCGACATCATGCTCCAGCCAAAGGCACCAGCTCCGGCCAGCACAGCCACGCCGAGTACGACAAGCGCCAGAAAAGGCCCGCGAGAATCATTTCTGGGGGCTGGTTCTCCAACCATGCCGGTGGCAAACTCGCCATCCAGGGGTGAGGGTTCGTGTTCGTCGCCATCAACCTCATCATAGGGCGGCGCGACATGGACATCATCGCCGCCCAACTCGCGCTCGAGCGCAATATAGTCGTCAGAGCTCTCGTAGCCACGGCCGGCGCCCGCTTCACGGCTCCAGTCGTGAGCCATACCGGTGGCAGCACCAATGCCGCCGGCAACAACCGAGGCAGGCGCAATGCCCTCTTCGGGCCCATCGATTATGTCGGCAAATTCGCGGTCAATCTCGTCGTCAAAGTCCGGACCAACCGGCGCCGGTTCGTCATGCGCGAGATCGGGTACACCGAAATCTGCCACCGCTTCGACACTGTCTTCCGGCTCGGAAATCATCTCGGCGTCGAAAAAGAACCCCTCACCCTCCGGTTCGGCCGGTTGGCTTGTCTGGTCACTGGTCTCGAACCCGGCCAGCCAGTCATCTTGCGCGGGCTCGGCCCAGTCGTCTTGTACAGATTCGCCGTTGTTTGCTCCAACGGCATAATTCGTTGGTGTTTCCGTCGGATAATCAGCCTCGACAGGCGTTACGCCGCCCGCCATTTCATATTCGGCAGCCGAATCTGAACTCGCGGCATCATGTTCGTCAACGCTGGCCAGCCCCAGAAATGCTTCCTCAATCTCGTCGCGTCCCACACCTGGCTGCGGCTCTTGCAACGCGTCGGGTTCGGGCTCTGCAAACGGGCCCCCATCACCGGCAATCGCGTCGTCCATAACAAACGGTTCCACCGTCTCAGGCGCGAGCGCGTCAGGCTCAAACGTCTGTTCAGGATCAATCTCGGCCTCGACCACTGTCTCGGCCAGAATCTGATCGAGATCGAATTCAAGATCGTCGGACTCGTCGAATGCTGCGGGAGACTCGTCGACCGGCGTTGCCAGTCCGAACATGTCCTCGAGTTCCTCGTCCAGTTCTTCCGAAACGCTGGCCTCGATAGCGCTTTCGTTCCAGCCAGAATCCGCAATTGGCTCGGGCACCCCAGCGTCATCGGCAATATCGGCGAGCAGTTCTTCAGCGGCCTCATCGAACACAAAATCGTTGTCGTCCGGTGCGCGCTCATCCCAAGTTGCAACCTCGCCCGCTTGAATCGCAGGCTCAGGGGTATCCCCGGCAATCGGCTGCGGAGCTTCGTCCGCATCGGGCACATCCGACAGGGCAACCTGATGCTCGAACACGTCAAGTTCAGCCGAGAGATAATCCTCAAAATCGACCGCGCCGTCATCCATATCGGCGTCAATAGCCGGCTCTGATGGCGTGGCCGGGTCAGCTTGCGTGTCACTCGTATAGTATGTTGGCGCCTCAAGCCCACCGCGGTCCTGCTCGGCGCCCCCCGTCGCCGAAGTGACATCCTCTATCGGCTGGTTATCGGCAAAGTCGACCGCGTCGGCGTCGTCGACGGGCAGTTCTGCGTCATGGTCAAACGCTGCAGCCAGTTCCGGGCCAAGGTCGTCGTCTTCAAAGACTTGAGAATCCATCGATTCGGGCACATCGGCCGGAACCGGCTGATTATCGCTGCTGCTCGCGGAATGCGCCGGCAATTCAAACCGGTACATGTCGGCCAGAACCGCATCATCATCAACATCAGAAGTAGACACCGCGGGGGCTGGACCGAAATCACGGGAAATGATCTGCCCCAGTTCGTCGGTGCCTGCTTCAGCCTGACCCGCAGCATCAACATCCGTGTGTGCCGCAACGGTCGTGTCATGGGGGTACGTCTCGTCCGGTTCGCTTCTTTGCCAGTCCGCATCCAGTTCAGGTGCTTCCCAGACACCAAAAACGGCCTCATCAGTAGCATCGACTGTTTCGGCAACTCCGTCCGCACCGTCAAGATCCGACAAAAGCTCAGTTTCGAGATCTATCTCGTCGGCAACGTCCTGCTGCAGCTCGATACCGGCCCCGTCATCATGATCAACTACTGCGTCGGGCTTGTTGCCAAGCCAAGCGTCGGCCAGCACGGAATCATCGTCAAATGGATCAGCTTGATCTTCTGCGGAAAAGACAGGGAGAATAGCGTCAACGCCGTCATTCGCGACCTCTTCGGGGACCAGGCTCTCGTCACCTTCCGACTGGCGCACACCTTCGGCCTGTTCATCAGCCTCGTCAGCCGGCAACACGTCAAGCTCGCGCATCAATTCTGCTTCGAGGTCGAAGGCGCTAGGCACCGGTTCGTTATCGGCGGCGACCGGCACAGTCTTTTCGACAGGCCGCTCATAGCCGATAATCCGGGCGAGTTCCGCCAGCGGATCGTCGACTTCGACATCCGGCTCTTGAGTCCGGGTGTTGCTATCCAATTGATCTACCATGCGTCACTCACATACTCTTGCGTAATTCACTGCCAGAGTATTGTGGGTAAAAGGTGACGATTAACGCATTTCCTCAGGGGCATCAGTTCCCGTAATCATGAGACCTGACTTCAACACCGAAGCAACTGCGTACACCAAACCCATTCTGGCAATTGTGGATTGTCGGTTTTTATCATTAACAAACCGCAAACCTGGCTCATCACGGCCCTTGTTCCAGTGACCATGCAGCAGACTTGCAAGGTCATAGAGGTAAAACGCCACCCTGTGCGGCTCCTGACCGGCAGCGGCTGCCTCGATCATTCTGGGATATTCGCCAAGCTTGGCAATCAGCGCCAGTTCACTTTCATGGTTCAGATCGGAAAGATCGGCCGCAGCCAGTGTCGCCGGTGACAGATCGATATCGGGAAACACTTCCCGGGCCTGCCGCATCACCGATGCGCAGCGAGCATGGGCATATTGAACGTAGAAGACCGGGTTATCTCTCGATTGCTCGGTCACCTTGGCAAAATCGAAATCCAGCGTTTCCGAACTCTTCCGGTACAGCATCATGAAGCGCACCGAATCGACGCCGACTTCATCGACCACGTCCCGCAGGGTGACGAAATCGCCTGAGCGCTTCGACATCCGCACCGGTTCGCCGTTACGGTAGATCTTGACCAACTGGCACAACAGCACCGTCAGCTTGGCTTCTCCCGCCGAAACCGCCTTGGCGACCGCCTCCAGCCGCTTGATGTAGCCGCCGTGATCGGCGCCAAGCACATAGATCATCTCTTTGAAGCCACGTTCGAACTTATCGCGGAAATAGGCCACATCGGCTGCGAAATAAGTGTAGCTGCCGTCGGACTTGATCAGCGGACGGTCGATATCGTCACCAACATCGGTCGAGCGGAACAGCGTCTGTTCCCGATCTTCCCATTCTTCCGGCAACTGCCCCTTCGGAGGCGGCAGCTTGCCCTTGTAGACATGCCCCTTGAAGGTAAGATCATTGATTGCGTGGCGAATTTTCTCGGCGCCATTGGCATGCAGACTGCGCTCGGAAAAGAACACGTCATGTTCGACATTGAGTGCCTTCAGGTCAGCGCGGATCATCGCCATCATCGCGTCGATGGTCCGAGGACGGATCAGCGCCATCAATTCGTCTTCGGGCATCTTGGTCAAAGATGCACCAAACTCATCCGCCAGCGCCTGCCCCACCGGCACCAGGTAATCACCCGGATAAAGCCCCGCCGGGATCTCGCCGATCGTCTCGCCGAGCGCTTCGCGGTATCTCAGATAGACTGACTTGGCGAGCACATCGATCTGCGAACCGGCGTCGTTGATGTAGTATTCCTTGGTTACGTCGTAACCAGCAAAACTCATCAGATTGGCCAGCGCATCACCGACAACCGCGCCGCGGCAATGGCCCACATGCATCGGTCCGGTCGGATTGGCCGAAACATATTCGACATTGACCTTGGTTCCCGCACCGAGATTAGAGCGCCCGAAATCGACGCCGTCACCAAGCACCGTGACGACCAATCCCTGCCAGAACCGCGCGGTCAGCCGGAAATTCAAAAAACCCGGTCCGGCCACCGCCGTCTCGGCAACATCACCGTCATCGGCAAATCGGGCAGCGATCATTTCCGCCAGAACCCGCGGATTCATCCCCAGCGGCTTGGCCAGCACCATCGCCGCGTTTGTCGAGATATCGCCGTGGGCAGGATCGCGCGGCGGTTCGACGGCGAGCCGGGAAAAGTCCAGGGCCACGCCCTTTTCCTTAACGACATCAAGCGCTTCAACGGCCTGTTTGATTCTCTGTTCGAAGTCCTTGAACACATTCATGACATTAGTCCGGATAGGGCGGGAAAGGGACGCGCGAGGGCTGGCGGGCAATTGACCGCTGCCTATCGCAATTCAGGGGTATGGTCAAACAAACGCCGGTGTGCGGCAATTGCATAGGTGTCGGTCATGCCCGACAGGTAATCGCTCACCCGTTGCATGCGCAACGCCGGCGACAGATCCTCAAATCCAGCATGGCTGTATTTGTCGCCCATCGCGCCGGGATTGGCAATGAAGGCCGAAAACAGATCGTTGACGATCCGGGTAGCGCTTTCGCGAACCCGCATCACTTCCGGATGCCGGTAGAGATGGGCATAGAGAAATGCCTTGGTCTCGCGGTCGGCGGCAGCGAATTCCTCGGAAAAATGCGCCATTGTCTGACCCGCATGGCGGACATCATCAGCCGATTCCGGCTTGATCCGGGCAATGTTGGCCTGGGTTACGACGATTACGTCTTCGACCATGGCGGTGATCTGCCTGCGCATGACCTCGTTGATCAGCCGCGGTTCCTCGAGATCGGGATAACGCCCGCGAACCTCCGACAACAGCCGCGCGATCAACGGCAATTCCTCAAGCATTTCGAGCGTGATCAGGCCCGAGCGCAGCCCGTCGTCAATATCATGGGTATTATAGGCAATGTCATCGGCAATGGCTGCCGCCTGTGCTTCGAGGCCGGAGTGCGATCCGAGCCACAGATCATGCGACGCATTGTAGGTCAGTATCGGCTCGGGAACCGGCGCCGCATCTGGCCCCATCAGAGGCCCGTTGTGCTTGACCAGTCCCTCAAGCGTCTCCCAGGTCAGGTTGAGGCCGTCAAAATCGGCATACCGCCGCTCCAGCGCAGTGACGATCCTGAGCGACTGGGCATTGTGATCAAACCCACCTGCCCCGCTGAGCAATTCGGCCAGTGCCTCTTCGCCGGTATGACCGAACGGTGTGTGGCCAAAATCATGCACCAGCGCCACGCCCTCGGCCAGGTCCTCGTCAAGCTTGAGCGCTCTCGCCAACGCCCTGGCGATCTGCGCCACTTCTATCGTGTGGGTGAGCCGCGTGCGGTAGTGATCGCCCTCATGGGCAACGAACACCTGGGTCTTGTGCTTGAGCCGTCTGAACGCGGTAGTATGGACTATGCGGTCGCGGTCGCGCTGGAATTCGGATCGCGTCGGGCTTACCGGTTCGGAAAACAGCCGTCCGCGGCTTGCCCATGGATCGGCCGCCCAGGGCGCACGCGCGCCGGTCCCAAAACCAAGCTGTGTTCTGTCGTATTCCATGCCTACCCCGTCACCAGGCTCCGCCCTGCGGCATTGCAGGCCAAACCTGACATGATTAGCCCCGACTCGCCGTGTCCAAGCATTGACGTCGGGCCACGGCCTTCATACCTATAGAGCAAGTGATTTGAAACACGTCTCTTCCGGACCTTGACCCCGGCAAGGAGGTTATATGACTGACACCATATCGGTAACACTGTCGCAGTCGGCGGCAAACCGCATCAAGCAAATCGTCTCCGCCGAAAAAGGAAAATCCGCGCTCCGCGTTTCGGTCGAAGGCGGAGGCTGCTCCGGCTTTTCCTACAAGTTCGACCTCGACGACCAGCCTGGCGAAGATGACGTTGTGCTTGAACGCGACGACGCACGGGTGCTCATCGACCAGGTTTCGCTGGTTTACATGGCCGGATCGGAGATCGATTTTGTCGATGATCTGATGGGCCAGGCATTCCAGATCAAAAATCCCAACGCTGTTGCCTCGTGCGGCTGCGGCACCAGTTTTTCGGTCTAGATACCGACCTGCCATCATTGGCCGCAGTTAAAGGACCCGCGTCTTGAAAATCGCCACCTGGAACATCAATGGCGTCAAGGCGCGGCTCGAAAACCTGCAGGCCTGGCTTCGCGAAAGCGATCCCGACATCGCCTGCCTGCAGGAGGTCAAGTCCGTCGATGAGGGCTTCCCCCGGCTGGAGATCGAGGCATTGGGCTATCACGTTGAAACCCACGGCCAGAAGGGCTTTAACGGAGTGGCGATCCTCTCCAAGCAAAGTCCCGACGAGGTCAATCGCGGGCTACCCGGCGATGACGAAGATGTGCAGGCGCGGTTCATCGAAGCGGTATTTTCGACCAAGAACGGCGTCCTCCGCGTGGTCTCGCTCTACCTGCCCAACGGCAACCCGGTCGACACGCCAAAATTTCCCTACAAGCTGGGCTGGATGGAGCGGCTTCATGCGTTTGCCGCCGACCGACTGGCCCTTGAGGAACCATTGGTGCTCGCCGGCGATTACAACGTCATCCCCGAGCCTGTTGATTGCTACGATCCGAAGGTGTGGGAAGGCGATGCCCTGTTCCGGCCCGAAAGCCGCAGCGCCTTCCGCAGGCTTGAAAATCTCGGCTTTACCGACGCCTTGCGCGCCGTCAACGACCAGCCGGAAACCTACACCTTTTGGGATTACCAGGCCGGCGCATGGCCAAAAAACAAAGGAATCCGCATCGATCACCTGATGCTTTCGCCGGAAGCCGCCGTGCTGTTGCAATCGGCCAATGTCGAAAAACACGTCCGCGGCTGGGAAAAACCTTCCGACCACGTTCCGGTGGCAATCTCGCTCGCTGAGCGTCTGAGAAGCCACGCGATCTGCACAAGACCGGGCGCCGCCTGACAGTGACCAACCAGATTCCATGAATTTGAGGGGGAGCTGAGGGCCCTCCCGTGCGTCAAAACGGTGGGTCATGTGCTGCCCGGACCCTGCCGTGAGTAGAAGGGCCTGCGCCTTGCAAACTTGCCAAAAAGCCGCTTCGGGCGCATCATTTCGCCATGAGACGCGCGCTATACCGGCAATTGCTGACAGGCATAGGTCTTCTGACCGTGCTGGGCTTCGTCGCGCCACAGGCCTTTGCTGGCCAGGATTGCGAATGTCTTGGCAACGGCAAAAGGATCAAGGAAGGCAAAATTGTCTGCCTGCAGATTGGCTCATCCACGCGCTACTTGGCGCGCTGCGAGCGCAATCTCAACAACACCAGTTGGAAGAAACTATCCGACGGCTGTCCGGTGGCGCAAATATCGCCTTGGGCCGGCGCCGCTCCCCCACCCGGCTGAAACCCAAACACAGAATCACCGAAGCTGCCGCGCTTAACGTCAGACTTAACAGCGGGATATTGGATGCCTGATCAGTTCAGGCCCTTGGCCAGCATGTCCTGGGCCAGCGCCACCGCCGTGCGGCGATCAGCTTCGCCGGCGAGCGAAAACGCCCGTTCCTGCAAGCCCTGAATCCAGGGCTTGTCGGCTGGCGCCGAACGCTCAAGCGCCGTGGTCATGAAAGCAAGCCCGCGCACGACCTGGCCTTCTTCGAACACCACATTACCAAGCACCGCGGACGCCGCCGGATGGCCGCTGACGCGAGCCCGGTTAAGCCATTTCTTGGCCTGCTGGATATCGTTGGCGCCGCCCTGACCTTCCAGAATCATCCGGCCCAAACGGTACTGTGCCTCGGGCACCCCAAAAGCCGATGCTGCCTGGAAATAAAGCTGGCGCGCGGCGCCCAGATTGGCCTTGATCGGGCTGCCGGGAATGCCTTTTTGATAATAGATCGCCAGCGACAACAGCGCGTTGACGAAATAACCGGTA
The DNA here is from genome assembly GCF_046837775.1 of Hoeflea sp. Naph1. Taxonomy (GTDB): domain Bacteria; phylum Pseudomonadota; class Alphaproteobacteria; order Rhizobiales; family Rhizobiaceae; genus Hoeflea. The sequence goes on from NZ_CP177286.1 coordinate 3,019,788, forward strand.
TCCTGCGATCCCGGCTCTACGCCCTGACGCGCAATGTCATCATAGATCTTGAACGCTTCGTAATCGTTTTCAACCACGCCATCGCCATAGGCATACATGTTGGCCAGTGCCCAGCGGGCACCCGGATGGCCTTTTTCCGCAGCATATTTATAGGCCTCGACGGCCTCGTCCTTGTGGCCCTTCTTGTAGGCCGAAAAGCCGAACTTGAAGAGATCGAACGGACCCGACTCGGGGGAAACACCGCTGTTCGGATCAAACGCCCGCGCCGGCCCGCTCGCGCCAATAGCGGCGGCGAGCATGGCGTAAAACAGGCTGGTCCGGGTAAGACTAAATATCCGCATAGCAGTGCTTTTCTTTCGCTCCGCCCGGATGAGTCACCGCGCCATAGCGCGCTGATCCCACCGTCTGGGCGTATTTCCACAGCACGCCGGATGTGTAATCGGTTTCGCGCGCCGTCCATTTTTCCCTGCGTGCAGCCAGTTCCTGATCAGACAACTGCACATTCAAAACACCTTCGACAGCATCTATCTCGATGATGTCGCCGTCTACGAGCAGGCCGATCGGCCCGCCTTCGGCAGCTTCCGGTCCGACATGGCCGATGCAGAAGCCGCGGGTTGCGCCGGAGAACCGGCCATCGGTGATCAGCGCCACCTTGTCGCCCATGCCCTGGCCGTAAAGCGCGGCTGTGGTCGACAACATTTCCCGCATGCCGGGGCCACCCTTCGGCCCCTCATAGCGGATAACCAGCACTTCGCCTTCCTTATAATCGCGATTTGTGACGGCATTGAAGCACTCTTCTTCTGAATCGAAACAGCGCGCCGGTCCTGTGAATTTCAGCCGCGACATGCCTGCAACCTTGACGATTGCGCCGTCAGCGGCAAGATTTCCCTTCAGACCGACAACGCCACCGGTCACGGTAATGGGGTTGTTGGCCGGGCGGACCACGTCCTGATCCGGGTTCCAGGAGACCTTTTCCATGTTCTCGGCCATTGTCCTCCCGGTAACAGTCATCACATCGCCATGCAGATAGCCGTATTCGAGCAATGTCTTCATCAGTAAGGGAATGCCGCCAGCCTCGAACATGTCCTTGGCAACGTATTTCCCACCTGGTTTCAAGTCGGCGATATAGGGCGTCTTCTTGAATATCTCGGCCACGTCGAACAGATCGAATTCGATGCCGCATTCATGGGCAATCGCCGGCAGATGCAGGGCCGCATTGGTTGAACCACCAGAGGCCGCCACGACGGCAGCAGCGTTTTCCAGCGCCTTGAGGGTAACGATATCGCGGGGGCGGATCTGCTTGGCGATCAGTTCCATCACCTTTTCGCCGGCGGCATAGCAGAACCGGTCGCGCATTTCGTAAGGCGCGGGAGCGCCACAAGAATAGGGCAATGCCAGGCCAATGGCCTCGGCCACTGTCGCCATGGTGTTGGCGGTAAACTGCGCGCCGCAGGAACCGGCAGACGGACAGGCCACCTGCTCGATTTCGTACAGATCCTCATCCGACATCGCCCCGACCGAATGCTGGCCAACGGCTTCGAACACGTCCTGAACGGTTATCTGGCGGCCGCGGAAGTTGCCCGGAAGGATCGATCCGCCATAAATGAAGATCGACGGCACGTTAAGCCGAACCATCGACATCATCATGCCCGGCAGGGATTTGTCGCAGCCAGCAAGCCCGACAATCGCGTCGTAGCAGTGACCACGCATCGTCAGTTCCACCGAATCAGCGATCACGTCCCGGCTGGCCAGTGAGGCCTTCATGCCCTGATGGCCCATGGCAATGCCATCGGTGACGGTAATGGTGCAGAATTCACGCGGCGTGCCCTTGGCCGACGCGACGCCCTTTTTGACCACCTGCGCCTGGCGCATCAGCGAGATATTGCACGGAGCGGCTTCGTTCCAGCATGACGCAACACCCACCAGTGGCTGGGCAATCTCCTCACTCGAAAGTCCCATCGCATACAGATACGACCGGTGTGGCGCCCGCGCGGGGCCAACGGTGGTGTAACGGCTTGGAAGTTTGGACTTATCGAATGGTGCGGTTGTCATGGGATCCTCAGACGCGTCTGGCCATAAAACCAAGCCGCGGTGCCGAACTAGAGGTCCGGCCTGCGCCTCGTTTGTGGCGGGAAATGGGCACATAGCGCCCACCCGTTTCATAGCAGATGCATTCCCAAAAAAGTGTTGCGAAATCGTCACAATGCGTGATCACGAACAACACAGAGGCCGCTGCCGCAACAAAATTTCACCGCGGCCCGGCAAATCGACAACTGCTGACTATAAGCCAAACCAGCCGGCGCCCTTTCGAAGTTGGAGCGCACCCGGAATGCGAAAAAACCCCGCCGGCTCAATTGCCCCCTAAGTTGATGTGCAACTTTCGGGGGGCAGTTAATCCGGCGAGGCTTTGTCAGCTTAATTTTAAATTGGCGTCAGAATTTAACCAGGATGTTTGCTCCGACCGTGTAGGCCCAGTCATCACCAACGGTGTAGGCAAACTTGTGACCGGGACCAATGCCGCCGGCGCCGGTGCTCAGCGCAACGCTACCACCTTGCAGATGGCTGATGGCACCACCAACACTGATCTTGGTCATTTCATTGAGATTGAACTGAACACCAGAAGCGAGCGTTATTGTATCACCGTGGACATCTTCCGTGGTGCTTACGCCCTGGTCGTATGTCAGTGACAGCGAACCGGAAAGCTTGTCGTTGAACTTGTGGCCAACACCAAGTGAATAGGTCCACCCGTCCTTGAAGTAGAACTCTTTTCTGTTCGCCGGAGCACCAAGTGCTGAGGTGTAGGTAAGGACGTCGAAAGCAGCCCAATTTGTCCATTTGACAGAACCAAACACAAGCCAGCCAGGCGCAACACCAGTCTGCGCCTTGATCTCGAAGCTCTGCGGCAACGTCGCACTACCAACCGCACTCGGATTGCTGAAGATGCTACCAGCCGCAAGTGCAGCGGGCGCATAAAACGTGCCGTCAAGGTTGTGAACAACTTCGGAACGATACATAGCCTGAACGCGCAGTGCGATCTCCGGCACGTCATAGGCAGCGCCCAAACGGTAACCAGGCTGGTAGTTTTCCTTCAGTTCCAGAGTCGTGAAGTTGTTTGCAACCGAAATACCGCCAACAAAAGTACCTTCATGATAAGAAATATCTTCAACAAAAGCACCACCGAGTAGCCAGAGATTGCCAGGGCCAGCCTTGAATTTGTACCCACAGGTCAGACCAAGCTCGTTGGCGACGAAATCCATCGAAGCCGTGCCCTTCCTGTCTGCAGTCAATCCGGCAACTATTGCCTGGGGACCGTAACTGACATCAGCACCGAATGGCTGCGTATAGGTACCCGCACAACGTAGATCTTCGGTGATATTGAATTTGGCTGCGGCTGTTGGAACAGCATACGAATCGGAATAATCGCTATCGGTAACGGCGGCGCCGTTGATTGTTTCGTATCCGCGGTTGGGGGTGGTGTAAACGACCCCAAGACGGGCATCAAAACGTCCATCTTCGTAGATTATATCCGTATCGGCGTTACCGCGCGAAAACCCGTTGGCCTGCACCCCGGAAACCATCGCTGCGCTTGCCGCGAACACCGCGACGAGTGTTTTCAAATTACCGCTAATCATGAATCCCCTCCAGGGCGTAAAAGCTTACGAATGACGTAATTAGGTAAAGTTTTCTGTAACTTTGTAAACCGCACGCGCTCTCGCCTCGCAGCAACGCCTTCCTGCAGCAGCATCGTTCGCTGCAAAAATCCGCCAAAACCTACCCAAACCGAGTAAAACAGGGCAGTTCGTGAGCAAATCTGCCCCAAAACCGGGGTAAACGCGCCTCAGAGCAAGGATTTGTTGCAATTTCGTCACATTTGCCATGATTTTGCCAGGATGCAAAAACAGTCCCGCGGCGAAACCGCCCAGTGGCCCTCAAAAGTACCGGTGGCCCCGAAATTCGGGGCCACCGGTACAGAATCACATACTGCCAGTCTCAATATCAGCCAGTTTGGCCGAGACGCTCGATGGCCATTGATAGCTTGTCCCTCTGGCCGATCAGGTCGGCGAGCTTTTCGCGTTCGGCAGCAACAATCTCGGGCTTGGCGTTGGCCACGAACTTGTCGTTGCTAAGCTTGCGCTCGATCTTGTCGATATCGTCGGCCACCTTGCCCAAAGCCTTTTGCAAGCGTGCTTTCTCGGCGTCCAGATCGATCAGATCGCCGAGCGGCAGGCAGGCAGTCGCCTCGCCGACCACAATCTGTGCCGATCCACGTGGCGCCGCGGTTTCCAGCAGTATGTCGCTGACCCGCGCCAGCCGCATGATAGCCGGCTCGTGGCGAACCAGTCGTTCGCCGGTTTCAGCGTTGGTGCCCACCATCACCAGCGGCGCCTTGGCCGACGGCGGCACATTCATTTCTGCCCGCACCGAGCGCAGACCGGACACAAGATCGATCAGCCAGTTGATTTCGGCAGCAGCGGCATTGTCTTCGAACTCAGGCTCTGGCCAGGCCGCGTGACAGGCAAGCCCTGCCCCCTCACCCGCAAGATGCGTCCACAGCTCTTCGGTCATGAACGGCATGAATGGATGCAACAGCTTGACCGCTTCCGCCAGAACATGCGCCGCGCAAGCCCTGGATTCTGCCTTTGCGGCCTCATCTTCGCCCATGAATACCGGCTTGAGCAATTCAAGGTACCAGTCGCACACCTGGTGCCATACAAACCGGTACAATGCCCCAGAGGCTTCGTTGAACTTGTACGCTTCGATCGCCACCTTGACTTCAGCCGCCGTGCGGGTGAGCTCGGTCAGAATCCAACGGTTGATTGTCAGCTTGACGAAGGCCGGATCGAAATTCGGGTCCAGCGCAGCACCATTCATGTCGGCAAAGCGCGTGGCATTCCACAGCTTGGTGCCAAAATTGCGGTAGCCGGCAATCCGCGACGGGTCGAGCTTCACGTCGCGGCCCTGTGCGGCCATGATCGCCAACGTAAAGCGCAACGCGTCAGCGCCATATTCGTCGATCAGTTCCAGCGGATCGATCACATTGCCCTTGGATTTGGACATCTTTGCGCCGTGCTTGTCGCGCACCAGAGCATGGACATAGACCGTGTGAAACGGTTCTTCATCCATGAAATGCAGCCCCATCATCATCATCCGGGCAACCCAGAAGAAAATGATGTCAAAGCCGGTCACCAGCACATCGGTCTGGTAGTAGCGCGCCAACTCCGGCGTCTTGTCTGGCCAGCCCAGCGTTGAAAACGGCCACAGCGCCGACGAGAACCAGGTGTCGAGCACATCTTCGTCGCGGGTCAGGATTTCGCCAGGCTTGAAGTTTTCAAGCTTCTCCTCGACCCAGGCCTTCCACGGTCCCTCATGGGCCAGATAGTGCTGGATCGCAGCCTCAAGTGCTGCTTCCTCGTCCTTTTCGACGAAAACCTGCCCGTCGGGCCCGTACCAGGCCGGGATCTGGTGTCCCCACCACAACTGCCGGGAGATGCACCAGGGCTGGATGTTCTCCATCCAGTCGAAATAAGTCTTTTCCCAGTTCTTCGGAACGAAATTGGTCCGCCCCTCGCGCACGCTTTCGATCGCCGGCTTGGCCATTTCGGCGGCGTTCACATACCACTGGTCGGTCAGGAATGGCTCGATCGGCACGCCGCCACGGTCGCCATGCGGCACCATATGGGTGTGCGGCTCGACCTGATCGAGCAGCCCGAGCTCTTCCATCTTGATGACAATTTCCTTGCGAGCGGCAAACCGGTCCATGCCATCGAGTTCTTCGATCACCTCGATCAGCTTGCCCTCGACCTTAATACCTTCGAGGAAATCCTCGTTGTCCTTGAGGGTGACGCGGGCGTCGGTCGTCAGGATGTTGATGGCCTTGAGATGGTGGCGCTTGCCAACCTCGAAATCGTTGAAATCATGGGCCGGTGTAATTTTCACGACCCCCGATCCGGCTGTCTGGTCAGCATAATCGTCACCGACAATGTCAATGCGTCGACCGACAAGCGGCAGGATCACCTGCTTGCCGATCAGATCCTTGTAGCGGGCATCCTCGGGATTGACCGCAACCGCCGTGTCGCCAAGCATCGTTTCAGGCCGGGTCGTGGCGACAATGATGTAATCACGCGTTTCATACTGGTAGGTGTCGCTCTCCTCGTCGTAGGAGACTGGATGCTCATAGGTCACGCCATCGGCCAGCGGATAGCGGAAATGCCAGAGATTGCCCTTGATTTCCACCGGCTCGACCTCAAGGTCGGAAATCGCCGTAAGCAGTTCCGGGTCCCAGTTGACCAGCCGCTTGTCCTTGTAGATCAGGCCTTCCTTGTAAAGGCTGACAAACACCTCGAGAACCGCGCGCGAAAGGCCTTCATCCATGGTGAAGCGCTCGCGCGACCAGTCACAGGATGCCCCGAGCCGCTTGAGCTGGTTGAAGATGATCCCACCGGATTCTTCCTTCCAGTTCCACACCCGCTCGATAAATTTCTCGCGCCCGATTTCGTGCCGGTTGGGTTCCTTGCGCTCGGCCAGTTGCCGCTCGACGACCATCTGCGTGGCGATACCGGCATGATCCATGCCTGGCTGCCACAACACATCACGACCCTGCATCCGCTGGAACCGGACAAGAATGTCCTGCAGCGTGTTGTTGAGCGCATGCCCCATATGCAGCGACCCGGTGACATTGGGCGGCGGAATGACAATGCAATAGGGCTCCGCCCCGGGTTTCGCGCCGGCGCCGGCGGCAAACGCGTTGGCGTCCGCCCAGCGTGTCGCAATTTTCGGCTCTACGGTCGCAGCGTCATAGGTTTTTTCAAGCATGTTCGGGTAACCGCCTGCATCATGTGGGACAAGGCTCGGATAAACCGGAACGGCCGGGCGAAGTCAACAACAAGGCGGATCAGCGGATCAACAACCGTGCAGCAAATGCCCGCATGCTGGCAATCCGGAGCAGATAAAACACCAATAGCGTCGCCGCCATCATCGGCCGCTCCGGTCTAGACGACGCTAACGCGGCTCGCAACTAACTTCTGTTGCCGCGCGACACTCGCTCGATTTCTTCGCGAACCAGCCGCTCGACAAGCGTTGGCAGGTTGTCATCGAGCCACTGGCTGAGCATCGGCTTGAGCATTTCCTCGGCGATTTCGTCAAATGACCTGGTCTGTCCTGCGGCGATTGCTGAGCTTAGTTCCTCAAACGCTGCGGCGACCTTCTCTCCGGTATGCAGGGAAACCAACTGGCTTCCGCTCACCTCCGGTTTGTCGGCGTTTGCCACATCGGGCTCAGCTCCCGCGCTCATTGCCGTATCCACCTGCTTTGCAGGCTCGGCGGGATCCGTCGGCACAGAAGTTTCCACCTTGGGGACAATCGACACTACCGGTTCATTGGAGACCAGCGCCTGCCGGAGTTCTTCCGCCACGGCGTCGTCGATGGCGGCGTCGGTGTCTGCTTGCCGGTCGGCGGCGACTGCAGCCACCGCTTCCGGGGACAAACGCACACGCGCCGCCACATCGGCCAGCGAGACAGGCTCCGAGCGCCGTGGAGCTTCCGGCTCTACCGAGTGCTCGCCCACTTCATCCTCGGTGACCTCGTCGTTGAAGAAGCCATTGCTACGGGCCTCGTCGCGCACCGAGTTTTCAAGATCTGAGTTTGATTCGTCTGCATAATCGTCGTGGGCACCGTCAAAGGCGTTGCCGTGCTCGTTTTCACCTGCGGGCTCATTGTTCTCGATGATCCTGCGGATGGACGCCAGAATTTCTTCCATCGACGGTTCGCGCTGTGCGCCGGCCTGTCCCATGATTACGCTCCGTTACTCTCGTCGCTCGGCTCATGACCACCGGCGAATCACCCTTCAACTGTAGGGCATTGTCGAAGCATTGAGAATCACGCTTGTGGGCGGATCCCGGATCATGCACAGAAATATCGGTCGGAAAAGAAACCCTTAGCGTCCGTCGACGGTACGCAGGCCATACCAGCGGTCTTTGGTTGCCTCGTAGTGTTCTTCGGCACGATAGTTGGCAACACGCAGCCCAAGCCGGTCAACAGTCAATTTGCCAGTGGAGGCAAGCACAGAAAAGCTCGCCAGGATGGCATTGCGCTCGGATTGGGAAATCGCTTCCTTGGCATCGAGCACGGTCTGCTGCGCATTGAGCACGTCGAGTGTGGTCCGCTGTCCCACGCGGCGTTCTTCGACAACCCCGTTAAGCGCCAGATTGGCTGCGGATAGCTGCGCGCGGTTGGCCTCGATGGTTGCCTGAGCCGCTTCCATCTGGGTCCAGGACGTAACGACGGACTGCTGGATCGAACGCCGGGCCTTGTCGACCAGTATGCGCTGCTGACCCAGTTGCTCTTTGGCCTGGCGAACCCGTGCCGACGCCGCACCACCTTGATAAATCGGCACGGTGACCCGTGCCTCAACCCGCGCCGTGCTTACACCTGCATCGGCCTCGGAGACCGAACCGCTCAACCTCACGCCAGGCAGGAAGGTTCCCTCCTGGGATTTGACGTTGTAGCCGGCAGCATCAACCCCATAGAGCGACGCCAAAACCACCGGATGCTCGGTCACACCTTGCGAGACCGCACTGTCGAGGCTCGGTGGCAGCAATTTGCGCGGCAGCGGTACGGCCTTCAGATCCTTGGGCATGGTGCCGACAATCTGCGCATAAACGGCGGCGCTCGATTTAGCCTGGGCAATCGCCGCCGTCAGGCTGGCTCGGGCGCCTGCCAGTTGCGCCTCGGCTAGGCTGACATCGGTGCGGGTGCTTTCGCCGACATCAAAGCGGGCTTTGGCAGCCGAAAACTGCTCCTGCAAAAACGCGATATTCTGTTTCCGGTAAACGACAATCTGGTTGTCGCGATTAACATTGACATAGGCCTGAACGGTGGCGAGCAGGATATCGATCTCGGTGCCGCGCAGATTTTCCCGGCCGGCAAATACCTGCGCCTCTGCAGCGCGCACATTGTTACGGGTCTGAAACCCGTCAAACAGCATCTGGTTGATCGATATTCCGACGTTGGCGGTATTGGTCTCGAAGCCGTCTACGCTGGTCGATGAGGCAACTGCTTCGGCGGCAATGATCGGCCGGTAGCCTGATTTCGCCAAGGCAACCCCTTCATCCGTGGCGCGCAACCCTGCCCGCGCCGCGTTCAGGTCCGGATTGTTTTCATAGGCCTTGGCCATCGCCTGATACAATGTCTCAGCAAATGCCGACTGCGGAGATATCGCCACCATGGAAAGGACCGCAGCACAAGCGAGCGACTTTTTTATTAATGACACGAGCAATCACTCCAGCATGCGCACAATCGGGCACGACCCGAAACAGCACAGGATACGATTTTGGTGAATCACCAAAACATCTGAGCTACTACTTATATAACCGGCGGCACTCTACGCAATGTTACAGCCGGAAAATACATGTACTAAACCCGGCAAAGTGACCTTCGCGCAACAGCACGACATTTCGCAACTTCAGCGCCTGCAGCACATCGTCCGTGCCTAGAATACGAATTCGCGCGATTTCCGAAAGCCGGGCAGCGGCTTGACCGACACGTTAAAAGCCGGCCTGCCGGATACCACGCCGCCATCCTTGACGTATACATATGCCTGAGCCGCAGCTCCCGTTCCGATCGGCGCAATCAACCGACCGCCTTCACGCAATTGGTCAAAAAGCGCCTCGGGCACGACCTCGACCGCACCATTGAAGAAAATCACATCATAGGGCCCTTCGGCAGCGTAGCCCTTTTCCAGATCACCGGTGACGACGGCGACGTTGTCATAACCGGTATCGCTGAGTTTGGCGCTCGCCGCCTCGGCCAGCGCGCCATCGCTCTCGACCGCAACAACAGACCCGGCCAGCATCGACAACAGTGCCGCCGAATAGCCCACTCCGCAGCCAATCTGGAGAACAACCTGATCGGGCGTGATCTGCGCCAGTTGCAACAGCTTGGCCAGCGGCGATGGTTCCATCACATAACGGACAACGCCTTCCTCACCACCGGAGGTGATCTGAAGGTCGGTATCGATATAGGCCAGCGGCTTGAGCGGCGTCGGCAGAAAATCTTCGCGCGCCACTGTCAGAAATGCCTTCAGGACCGAATGCGACGTCACATCCGTCGTGCGTATCTGATTGTCCACCATTTTCTGGCGGGCGTCTTGATAGTCGGTGCCCATCCGGTCTCTCCGATGCATCTGGTTCGCGCTTCAATAAAGCGCCACATCAACAGTTTCAAGCTGTACCACGGGCGCAGCGGGAATATTCACTGTTTTGAGCTCGGCAGATGTTGATAATCTCATTGTCGATAGCTCCAGCCCCTTGCATCGGCATGATTCTCCGTCTATTTGCCAGCCGTCCGGTACCAGACCGGCATGAGGCCTCGTGGCGGAGTGGTTACGCAGAGGACTGCAAATCCTTGCACCCCGGTTCGATTCCGGGCGAGGCCTCCAAAATCAATCACATCTCATCGTCTGTGGACTTGGGCGGCGCTCGCCGCTTCGACCGTGCAGGTTTGCGCCGTTCGAGCTTGACCACAAGCGAACGTCGCCAGCGCCGCACCATCGGCAGATCCTGCGACAGAATCAAAAAACCGAGCGGCACCATCCAGAAGCCGAGAATCGGTAAAAACCCCAGAAAACCACCGATAATCAGGCCTGAACCCAACGTCACCCGAACCGGCGCGCGTGCAGGCAGGCAAATTACCCTCCGCCCAACCCGGATTTCGCCGCGGGCAGCGTTGAAACTGAAAGCCTTCATTTTCGCCATTCAAACCCGCACCTGCCGAGAAATTCGGCTGTTGGCCCTACCCACCAGATGGGTTTTCTTGCCTCGTTTGGCAATATAGGTGCTTTTTCTTGAAAAACAGCTTGGCAAATCGGAGAGGCATTTGTTATAGGCCCCACACACTGCTCAAGGCGGTGATCCCCGGTAGCTCAGTGGTAGAGCAATCGACTGTTAATCGATCGGTCGCTGGTTCGAATCCGGCCCGGGGAGCCAGATTCAGGAAAGGTCGCACCTTTTAAGGTTGCGGCCTTTTCTTTTTTTACCGACGCACCGTCCGTTAAATTGGCGTACGCCCAAGTTTATTTCCTGAAACTTCTGATCCGTCTTTTCCGTAGAGCCGTATGACGCAGTCAAAGGCCCGGCGATTTAGCCCCAACGGAATCTGATTTTCAAACATGCCCCACGACGACAGCATCCTCAGCGATACCGCCATTGTCTGGTACCGCAACGATTTGCGCACCGGCGACAATGCAGCACTGCTGGCGGCAAGCCGGCATCGCGCGGTTGTGCCGGTGTTCATCCACCAGCCCGTCTCCCCTGCCCGCACGCTGGGTGGCGCACGAAACTGGTGGCTGCATCACTCGCTTGCACGGCTGGGCGAACAACTTGAACACCTAGGCGCACCGCTGCTGCTGCTGACTGGCGACCCGGAAGAACTAATTACCGGCCTGGTCCAATCGACCGGTGCCTCGGCAGTTTACTGGAACCGGCGTTACGACCCGGCTTTTCAGGACGCTGACACCGCGCTCAAGCATCAACTCCAATCAGACGGCATCGTCGCCGAGAGCTTTGCCGGCCAGTTGCTGCATGAGCCGACGCGGCTGCGCACCGGCAGTGGCGGATTTTACAAGGTCTACAGCCCGTTCTGGCGCGCAATTGAACCAGATCTCGATAATCGGCCTCCCGTTCCTGCACCACAAACACTGGCGCCGCTTGTCCCTGCTCCGGCGTCCGAAAGTCTTGATGACTGGAAATTGTTGCCGACCGGACCGGATTGGGCCGGCGGTCTCGCCCGGGCATGGCTTCCCGGCGAAGAAGGCGCCAAGGAGCGGCTTGCGGAATTTCTCAATGAACGCCTGCCCGATTACGCCGAACGTCGCGATGTTCCCGGTGTTGCCGCCACTTCCGGATTATCGCCGCATCTGGCCCATGGCGAGATCACACCGGCGCAAATCCTCGAAGCACTCAAACACAGCGACACCGAAGCATCAGCCGCCGACCGTACGGTTTTTCGCAAGGAAATTGGCTGGCGCGAGTTTTCCTGGCACCTGCTGGCCAACCGACCAGACCTCGCGAATTCCAATTACAGCAGCAAATTTGATGATTTCCCCTGGATTGCCCCGCCAGACCAGGCGCTTTCGGCATGGCGCAAAGGCATGACCGGTTACCCGATTGTCGACGCCGGCATGCGCCAGCTCTGGCAGACAGGCTGGATGCACAACCGCGTGCGCATGGTCACTGCCTCTTTCCTGACCAAGCACCTGATGATCGACTGGCGCCAGGGCGAAAGCTGGTTCTGGGACACGCTGGTCGACGCCGATCCCGCATCCAACGCCGCAAGCTGGCAATGGGTGGCCGGATCGGGCGCTGACGCGGCCCCCTATTTCCGCATTTTCAACCCGGTGCTTCAGGGCGAAAAATTTGACCCCGAAGGCGATTACGTCCGCCAGTTCGTGCCGGAACTGGCGCAGATGCCCAACCGCTACCTCCACAAGCCCTGGGCCGCACCTGACCACGTGCTGGCAAAAGCCGGTGTTCGGCTGGGCGAAACCTATCCCGAACCCGTTGTCGACCATCAGACGGCGCGCAACCGCGCGCTTGCCGCCTATCAGCAGATCAAGGATGCCGCATGAACGTTCATCTCAAGCCATTCGCCACCTCCACCGGCCGTCAGCGTCTGCGCGTTGCCGTTATCGGCTCCGGCATCTCCGGCGCGTCGGCAGCTTGGGCCATGAGCGATTTGCACGACGTCACAGTCTACGAATCAGCCTCGCGTGCCGGCGGCCACACCGCCACCGTGGATATTGATTATGATGGCGCGGCGATCTCGGTCGACACCGGCTTCATTGTTTACAACGAGCTCAATTATCCCAACCTGACCGCATTGTTCGCCCATCTCGGTGTCGATACCCACGACAGCGACATGAGCTTTGCGCTCTCGCTCGATCACGGCAAGCTCGAATGGGGCGGCGACAATCTATCGACGCTGTTTGCCCAGAAGCGAAACCTGCTGCGCCCGTCCTTCCTGCTAATGCTGCGCGAAATCCTGCGCTTCAACAAGATCTGCCTGCAGGACCGCGCCGCCGGCCATCTTACCGCCCGTTCGATCGGCGATTATCTCAACTGGCGCGGCTTTTCGCCGGGCTTCATGAACAATTACCTGGTGCCGATGGCTGCCGCCATCTGGTCAACGCCCGCCAAACGCTTGTTGGAATTTCCGGCCACCTATTTCGTCAATTTCTTTGAAAACCACCGGCTGATCTATTCGGAACGACCGACCTGGCGCACTGTCACCGGTGGCAGCCGCAATTATCTCGACAAACTGCTGGCGCCGCTCGGCAACCGGGTTCGGCTCAATACCGGCGCCGTCTCGGTTCGCCGCGGCGGGGCGGGCGTCGATATTCTCGACACCACCGGCCACCTTGAAAGCTACGACCGGGTGATCTTTGCCTGCCACACCGATCAGGCATTGCGGATCCTGGATAACCCGACAGCAGCCGAAACAGCCGCTCTCACCGCCATACCCTACAGTCCCAACAGGGTGATTCTGCATCGCGACAAGCGCTTGATGCCGACCCGCAAGAAAGTCTGGGCCTCATGGAACTACATGCGCTCTTCCGATCCCCAGAGTGACTCCAATGTGGCGGTTTCCTACTGGATGAACCGCCTGCAAGGAATCGATCCGGCCAAACCGTTGTTCGTAACACTCAACCCCGATCGCGAGCCAAGGCCGGACCTGGTGTTTGGCGAATACAGCTACGACCACCCGCAATTCGGCAATGACGCCATGCAGGTGCAAGCGCGTCTGAAGCAGATCCAGGGCGACAATCATACCTATTTCGCCGGCGCCTGGACCGGTTACGGGTTTCACGAGGACGGGCTTACCTCTGGCATCAATGCAGCAGAGGCGCTGGGCGCCACCCTGCCCTGGCGCCAGCCCGCAGCAACCCCGCTGGAATTGGCTGCTTGAGCATGAACATTCCCGCCCTTGCGACCCCTGCCATGGACCAACGGCGCCCGGCCTCGCTATATGCTGGTGATGTCATGCACCAGCGCATGAAGCCGGTCGGCCATCGCTTCCGCTACAAGGTCTACTCGCTGCTGATCGATCTCGACCAGCTTGACCAGGCCGATCGTCTGTCGAAGCTGTTTTCGGTCAACCGCGCCAACCTGATGTCGTTTCACGAATCAGATCATCTGCGCGGGTCCCGGGCAAAATCACTTCGCATCCATGTCGACGCGCTGTTGCATGCCGCCGGTCTCGACCAACCCGCCGCCCGCATCGAACTCGCCTGCTACCCGCGGATCTTCGGCCACGTCTTCAATCCGCTGTCGGTTTACTATGCCTATGACAGTGCCGATGAACCCGTTGCGATGATCTATGAAGTGCGCAACACTTTCGGCGAGAGCCACACCTATGTGTGTCTTGTCGAGGATGGAGAATTGACACCGGCCGGCATCCGCCAGAGCCGGGCAAAGAACTTCTATGTCTCGCCCTTCATCGAGCTTGAGATGCGCTACAACTTCCGCATGAACAGGCCGGCAGAACAGCTCAAATGGCGCATTCTGGAGACAGACCAGTCTGGGCCGTTGCTTGCGGCGACCTATAATGGCACACGCAGAGACCTCTCGAACCGATCTATTGTCGCTTGCCTATTGCAGATTCCGCTTCTGCCGTGGAAGATTGTCGGCGGCATTCACTTCGAAGCGCTCAAATTGTGGCTCAAGGGAATGCGTACCGTGCCGCGCCCGGCGCCGCCTCCCATGGCGAGCTTTCGCGATCAGGGAAAGCTCGATCATCCGGTGGCCAAGCCGTGACGGAGCAACTGATGGCAGAACTGAGGAGGCTCTGCGCATGAACAACGAAGCCACTTGGAACGAGTTTGAACAGGCCGAACGGCTGTCAACGGAAAACCTGTCCGCCTACCTGCGCGGGTTGCCGGCAAAAGCCAAGATGGCTTTGCGCGGCCTCTTGCACATGGGCCATGGCCGTCTGTCGATCCGCATGCCGGATGGACGCTGGGTGCTGATCGAGGGCCACACAGCGGGGCCCGAAGCCGCGCTGATCCTGCACAACTGGAATCTGGCGCACAGGGCGCTGACCGGCGGCACCATCGGCGTTGCCGAATCTTACATCGATGGCGATTGGGAAAGCCCCGACGTCACCGCTTTTCTAGAGTTGTTTCTGGTCAATGTCGAAGTCGGCGACACGCTCGCCGGCGGCGCCCGTGGTCTTGCCCGGCTGGTTGAGATGGTTCGCCACTGGCTGCGCTCCAACACCCGCACTCAGGCCAAGAAGAACATCTCGGCCCACTACGATCTGGGAAATGAATTTTACAGCAAATGGCTCGACGAGACGATGACCTACTCGTCGGCGCTCTACTGTACCGGCGCCAATGACCTTGCTTCGGCCCAGACAGCGAAATACCGCGCACTGGCTGAAGCGGTCGGGCTCAAGGCTGGTGATCATGTGCTTGAAATTGGCTGTGGCTGGGGTGGATTCGCAGAATTCGCTGCACGCGAGATTGGCTGCCGCGTCTCCGGGCTGACCATTTCCAACGAGCAACTGGCCTTTGCCCGCAAACGCATCGACAAGGCCGGATTGGCCGACAAGGTCGACCTGCGGTTTCAGGACTACCGCGACGAAACCGGTTCCTATGATGCGGTGGTCTCGATTGAAATGTTCGAGGCCGTGGGCGAGAAATACTGGCCTGGCTATTTCGCCAAGGTACGGCAATGCCTCAAACCCGGCGGTCGCGCCGGATTGCAGATCATCACCATCAAGCCCGAGGCTTACCAGACCTACCGCGCCAATCCCGATTTCATCCAGCGCTATGTGTTTCCGGGCGGCATGCTGCCAACTGAGACCCACCTGACCTCGCTTGGCCAGGCTGCCGGTCTCGACATGATCGACCACCGCGCCTTCGGCCCCGATTATGGGCGCACGCTGGCTGAATGGCGGCAACGGTTCTGGGATGCCTGGGAAGAAATCCAGCCACTTGGGTTCGATACCCGCTTCAAGCGGCTCTGGGAATTCTACATGTATTACTGCGAAGCCGGCTTCCGCTCTGGCCACATCAATGTGCGCCAGGTGGTCTACAGCTAGAAACACCCACACACTTCACCCGCACCAGCATGTAATCGCCGAGTGCGGGTGAACCATCTGCACGCTGCCCCCGTAAACACAGGCACCGAGGCGTCAGGCCAACCCCGGCTCAACCCTGGCCTAACCCTGGCATTGACCAACAATCAGGTGAACCTGTGGATACCAGACTGCCGGACTCGTCGCGCCGCCCGCCAGTACTGGCACGCGGCCAGATCATCGCCTACGCCCTGCCCGCCATTCCGCTGGCGGCGCTGACGCTGCCACTTTATGTGCTGGTTCCGACTTTCTACACCGAAACCCTTGGCCTATCGCTCGCTTCGGTCGGCTTTGCGCTTTTGCTGGTGCGCCTTTTCGATGCAGTCAACGATCCTTTGATTGGCTGGGCTGCGGACCGGTTCCGGCCCCGTTTCGGTCGCCGCCGCACGCTGTTTGCACTGAGCCTGCCGTTGACGGCCGTTTCAACACTGATGCTGTTCTGGCCACCCGCCGGCGTCACGACCGCCTGGCTCGTCGCATGGGGGCTAATGCTGTCGCTCGGCTATACCGCGGCGCTGATCCCGTTTTCAGCCTGGGGGGCGGAACTGGCCACCGATTACCATGGCCGCGCCCGCATTGCCGGCTGGCGCGAGGCGCTGACGCTGGTCGGCACGCTGGTCGCCATTGCCCTGCCCTTTGCCATCGGCTTTGACCAGACCGCCAACGCCCAGCCCGGTGGACTGCACGGTCTCGCGGTACTCGGCATTGTCGTGTTCGCAGCGCTGCCACTGCTGGGCGCAATCGCGGTAATCTTCACACCCGAACCGTCCGAACACTCGCGCACCCGGCTTGACCTTCGCACCAGCCTCGCACATCTGGCCCGCAACCAGCCGTTTGTTCGGCTGATCGCTGCCTTTTTCCTCAATGGCCTCGCCAATGGCATTCCCGCCACGCTGTTTTTATATTTCGTCTCAGAACGGCTCGGCCTGCCCGACGCGCGCGGACCGCTGCTGTTTCTCTATTTCCTCTGCGCCATCGCCGGTGTGCCCTTCGCCACTTGGGCTGCGCGCCGTTTTGGCAAGCACCGCGCCTGGTGCTACGCCATGCTCGCCGCGTGCCTGGCCTTCGCACCGGCGCCGCTACTTGGCGAAGGAAACCTCCTGGGCTTCGCGCTGATCTGTGTTGTCACCGGCTTGCTGCTGGGGTTTGATCTGGTACTGCCGCCGGCAATCCAGGCCGATGTCATCGACGTCGATACGGCGGACTCCGGCGAACAGCGCTCCGGCGCCTATTTCGCGGCCTGGAGTCTCGCCACCAAACTTTCGCTTGCCGGCGGCGTCGGCATTGTCTTTCCGTTGCTTGCCGGATTTGGCTTCGATCCATCGTCCAATGTTGGATCAGTGCAAGGCCTGACCGCCTTGGCCATCGCCTATGCCTGGGCGCCGATCGCCGCCAAGCTCGCCGCCATCGCCTTGATGTGGAATTTCCCGCTCGACGAGGCCGCCCAAATAGAACTTAGAAACCGCATTGAGACCACTTGATCAGGCCGTCTGCAACGGCCGCTTCTTCCAGCCAGTCGCCGCATTCATCAGCCAGAAATAGGCGGGATAGGGCAGAAATTGCAGCGCCTTGAGAACGAAGGTGAAGCGGCGCGGAAAGGTGATCTCGAAGGCGCTGGATTTCAGCCCCCGGGCAATCCGGTTGGCCGCCTCTTCAGGCTGCAAGAGCGCAGGCATGGCAAAGGCGTTGTCTTCGGTGGCAGGTGTGTCGACAAAGCCCGGATTGATCACCTGGATATGGACGCCGAGCTTGTCGAGATCGAATTTCAGGCTTTCGGCCATGTTGATCAGCGCCGCCTTGGTCGCGCCATAAGCTGCACTGGTCGGCATACCGCCATAGCCGGTAACGGAGGAAACAATCGCCAGTTGCCCGCGCCGCCGCGTTTTCATGCGTGCGAGAGCAGGCACCAGGCCATTGACGACGCCGGACAGATTGACCGCGAAGCTCGTGTCGAAATCCGCGACCTTCAACTGTTCGCCGTAAACCGGCAGGTAGACACCGGCATTGAACACGGCGAGCGCAAGACCGCCTCGATGCGCGTCGATCCGTTCAACGATCGCAGCCATCTCGTTGGCGCGGGTCACATCGCCCGGCGCGGCAATAACCCGTCCCTTGAGCCCGCTGGCATCGCGCTCGAGTTCAGCCAGTTGGTCGACGCTGCGCGCGGTGGCAAACACCACAAACCCCTCGCTCGCCAATGTGAGCGCCAGCGATCGACCGATGCCGCTTGAGGCGCCGGTAATCCAGACAGCTCCGTCTGCTGGTTTGGCGATGTATTGGGTCATACGTTTCTCCAAGCGGGCAATCTGCACCTTGATACGTTGCAGGCGGCGGCCCGGTTCAGGAGGTTTGCAAAATACCGCCGGGCTTAGCCGATAAGATCACCGATCATCTGCCGGAACGAGCCAGTCAGCTTCAGGGGCGCATCCATTACCGCAAGCCCGATGCAGGGCCGCTCGGGGTCAGCGCAAGGGCGATGATCAACCGAATCGTCGGCCACCGAAATATCACCGCGGCCATAGTGACCGCGTGAATCTGAAAATGCGCCGTCGAGCACCAGAGACAATTCGCTGCCCTCATGGGTATGCGCCGGCACGGTACGGCCCGGCTTGATCCAGAACAGATTGACGTGACAGCCGTCGATGTCGCCAAGATCATATTCGCGGTAACCCGGCAAGCGTGTCCGCCACGGCACATCACCAGCGTCAAAGCCGATGAAATCGCGCAACACCTGCGGAAACACCATTGCATCGGGTTTCGGCGCAGCGGCAACGGTCTCCGACGCCTGTGATTCTATGATCGCGGCAAGCATCGCGTCGCGGTCCGACAGCGCGGCGGGATCGATCTCCATCAGCGCCTGCCCCGCCATCGCCTCGAGATTGGCGACCCTGACCCGGTTTTCAGGTTTGAGTACAAGATGCGCTTCAACCAGCACCCGCGCCGGTGCCGGAAGCGTACCGGCGACATAGCGCGCCAGCAGCGAATCGATCGTATCAATGTGTTCACGCACCATGCGTCGTCAGCTTCCTGTCGGTTCAGGAGATTGTCATCCACCCTTCGGCGCAATCAGCCCAGGCTGTCAAATCCAAGTGTCACTTTCTACGCGTGACCCTGCATTCCGGATCACTGGAACATATGATTTCCCATTTTTGCGGGTTTGAGGCAAATAATCCCTTGTGGCATGCGCGCACAGCGGCTGTTTTCTTGCAACAAGGCCCTTGAGGAGCCAGAACAGGCTGCTTAACCTTCGACCGCCCGGGTGATGCATATGTCTGGGTGACACACAAATGACAGGAATTACCATGCCCCCGCTTGATTCTGTTCTCGACGCCATCGGCAACACTCCGCTTATCCGGCTCAAAGCAGCCTCGGAAGCCACCGGCTGCACCATTCTGGGCAAGGCAGAATTCCTCAATCCGGGTCAATCGGTCAAGGATCGGGCAGCGCTGGAGATCATCCGCGACGCCGAATCGAAGGGACAACTGCGGCCCGGCGGCACCATTGTCGAGGGAACCGCCGGCAATACCGGCATCGGACTGGCGCTGGTCGCGCGCGCACTTGGCTACAATACCGTCATCGTCATTCCCGAAACCCAGAGCCAGGAAAAGAAGGACGCGCTGCGTCTGCTTGGCGCAGAACTGGTCGAGGTGCCCGCGGCGCCCTACCGCAACCCCAACAATTATGTCCGGTTGTCTGGACGGCTGGCCGAGCAGATTGCCAAATCCGATCCCAACGGCGCGATATGGGCCAACCAGTTCGACAATGTCGCCAACCGTCAGGCCCACGTCAAAACCACGGCGCCGGAAATCTGGAATGATACGAATGGCAAGGTTGATGGCTTTATCTGCGCTGTCGGTTCCGGCGGCACGCTCGCCGGCGTTGCCGAAGGCCTGCGCGGCTTCTCGGCCGATATCAAGATCGGGCTTGCCGATCCCGATGGCGCGGCGCTGCACAGTTTCTACACCACAGGCGAGCTCAAATCCGCAGGCGGGTCGATCACCGAAGGCATCGGCCAGGGGCGGATTACCGCCAACCTGGAAGGCTTCAAGCCCGATTATTCCTACAATATTCCCGATTCCGAAGCCATTCCGCTGGTCTTCGACCTGCTCGCACACGAAGGCCTCTGCCTCGGCGGCTCATCCGGCATAAACATCGCCGGCGCCATCCGCATGGCCCGCGACATGGGGCCAGGCCACACCATCGTCACCGTACTTTGCGACTACGGCAACCGCTACCAGTCGAAGCTGTTCAATCCCGAATTCCTGACTTCCAAGGATCTGCCGGTTCCTGAATGGATGTCCCGCAAGAGCAATTTTTCGATCCCCTTCATAAGTGAATGACCACCATGAAACCGCTTTTTCTCGAAGATGCCTATCTGTCCACAGCCGAAGCGGAGGTGGCCGGCATTCGCGAGGATGGCGGGATCGTGCTTGACCAGACCTGCTTTTACGCAACGTCAGGTGGTCAACCCGGAGACACCGGTTTTCTCGAGCGTGAAAACGGCGACAAGATTGTCATCGCCGGTACCGTTACCAGCGAGACCAAGGCCGAGATCATCCACATTCCGGCGCCCGACCAGGCAGTGCCAGAGATTGACGAAAAACTGGTGATGCATATCGACTGGGATCGGCGCTACAGGCTGATGCAGATGCACACGGCCTGCCACCTGCTCTCGGTCATCTGCCCCTACCCGATCACCGGTGCTTCCGTCAGCGAGACCGACAGCCGCGTCGATTTCGACATGTCCGACACCATCGACAAGGCCGAAGTCACCGCCAGATTGATGGAACTGGTCAACGCCAACCATCCGATCTTCACCCGCTGGATCGCCGAAGCTGATCTTGATGCCAACCCGTCACTGATCAAGTCCAAGAACGTCCGGCCGCCGCGTGGCCAGGGCCAGATCCGGTTGGTTTGTATCGGCGAGGATTCCAGCATCGACAGCCAGCCCTGTGGCGGCACCCATGTTGGCGAGACCGCCGAAGTGGGCGAAATCCACATCGGGAAGATCGAGAAAAAGGGCAAGGAAAACCGCCGCTTCCGAATCCGTTTCGGCCCGGCGCCTGCCTGACCGGGAGCTCGCTGCGTTGCAGTTCGGTGCCGGTAAATCGCTCCTTTAACCCGGTCTTAACACCCGGAGCGTAACGGTTGGGTGTTGGCCAATGGCGGCGCGCGTTTTGCGATTACCTTTGGCGGCACACATGCATGCCAACGAGGCATGCAGCAAACATTGCAGAGCGAGCTGATGCCTTCCATTCAAGCCAGTGCCTATCCCGTCTCTGTATTGGTGCCCACCCTTGTGCCACCGCGCACGGAAAACAACGCATCAAACGACAACAACACCAAGAGCACGACGGCTAAACTTGGCGGGATCACGTCCTCCGACGCCAGACTTACCGTATCAGATCGCGTCGGCGCATTCCTGGCAACCGAACAGACCGAGAAAACCGACGCAGGCCGCGCCAATCGCCCACCGCCACCACCACCCGGTGGCGGACCTCGCCCCGATGGCGCATCTGCTGGCGGAAGCCAGGCAGTGGACGAAAGCGAAACTGCGCTGTTGTTGCTGGAAACGGATGAAACTGAAACGGACGAAACCGAAGAAGAAGACAGCGATTCGGTTGAGGACACGACATCACAGATCATCTCGATCCTGTTTGACGACGCCCAGACCTATCAGCCCTCGTCGCTTTACTGACACGGTCCGAGCCGAGCCGAACAAAACCCGGTCTAGTTTCCGGACAATCTCCTTTTGAAACACGTTCCTCCGCATTGCCGTGCGCCACGCTCATCGCATACCATGCGCCGCGGCGCCCGCATCTGCACCCAACTGCCCGCCCGCAAATGAGGACCTTTCCATGACTGCTGCTGCCGAGACCAGCCCCTTCGTCGTTTCCTTCGACTGGCTTGAACAACGCCTCGGCTCGCCCGGGCTCAAGATTGTCGATGCCTCCTGGTACCTGCCGGCGCAAAACCGCGATCCCCGGGCTGAATTTGCAGTCGGTCGCATTCCAGGCGCGGTATTTTTCGATCAGGACGCGGTCGTCAAACCGGGTTCCAGCCTGCCGCACACCTTACCCAGCACCGATGATTTCGCCCACGTCGCAACTTCGCTGGGACTGTCACAAACCGATACCATCGTCGTCTATGACGGCCCCGGCATGTTCTCAGCGCCTCGGGTCTGGTGGATGTTGCGCCTCTTCGGCGCTGACAAGGTCTATGTGCTTGATGGCGGTTTCGATGCCTGGAAGACGGAAGGGCGACCGGTCGAAACCGGCGCGGCGGCCTCACCAGAGCCGGGTCAGTTTGTTGCGTCATTCAACGCGCAGGCGGTCACGGGTTTTGAAGCCATGCGTACGATCGTCGACGACCAGTCGCTGCAGATCGCCGATGCCCGTGGTCCCGGCCGCTTCACCGGTGTGGAAGCCGAACCCCGCGCAGGCATGCGTTCCGGTCACATGCCGGGCGCCCGCAACGTCCCGTTCACGATCCTGTCCAATGGTGGAAAGCTGAAGCCGCTCAGCGAGTTGCGCGAAATTCTTGAATCAACGGGTCTCGACCTCGATCAACCAGTCGTCACCACCTGCGGCTCCGGCGTTACCGCCGCCGTCATCACCCTGGCGCTGCAATCGGTCGGCCACCGCGACAACATGCTTTATGACGGATCCTGGTCCGAATGGGGCGGCCGCGACGACACCGCCATTGTCACGGGAGACGCGTGAGATGGCAAAAGCCGCGAAACCGCGTTCGCTCAAGGCCACAGTCACCCATCTGGAAATGACAAGGCGGCCGCGCATGACGCTGCCGCTGCCGGTCAATCTGCACGCCACCTTGATACGGGCGACAGACATACCGCTCCATTTTTATCGCTACCTGCATTGGCAAGTCGGCCGTGAATGGCATTGGGTCAGCCGTCTGCGGATGAGCAACGCGCAATTGGACAAGATCGTTCACGCCAAGACCACCCGGATCTACGTGCTCAGCGTGGATGGCGCACCAGCCGGGTTCTTCGAGCTATCCGACATTTTTGATGCGACGGTGGAGCTTGTTTATTTCGGACTGATGGACCACGTCCGCAGGCGTGGGCTCGGCGAATGGATGTTGGGACAGGCGCTGTTGACGGCATGGTCGTCCACCCCCGCCCGCGTGATCGTGTCAACCAACACGCTTGATCATCCTGCCGCCTTGCCGCTTTATCAGAAGCTGGGTTTTGAGCCGGTGAGCCAGAATGAGGCCATCATACGCCCGCTCGCCGATGCTGAAATTCTCGCCATTGTGAAGGGAAGCGATCAACCTGAAGGCTGAAATCGGGTGGAGGTAAAATCAGGGGGCAATTACTGGTGACTGCGCGACAATTTACGGAGCGCCGTCATGAACATTCGCTTTGTAGCCCTTAACACCACCCTCGCACGCGATCTGCAACGCGGCGGCAAAGACGCCAATGGCCAGATCCCGCAACGCGCCACATCAGATGGTGGCACCATTCCCTGCCGCCACTGTCTCACCCCCCGTGGGCAAGGGCGAAGATTACCTTATTCTGGCCCACCGACCGTTTCCCGAGGCTCAGCCTTTTGCTGAAACAGGCCCGATCTTCCTCCATGCCAAAGAATGCAGCCGCGCAATCGCTTCCGGCAAGCCGGCGCCGATGTTTCAACTAGGCGGCTCGTACATTCTCAGGGGATACAGCCAAAACCACTGGATCAATTATGACGCTGCCGAAGTGGTAACGCCGGAGAAGCTGACAGAAACCGCCCGGCGGCTGCTCTCCCGCAACGATGTGGCCTACGTCCATATGCGCTCATCCAAAATGAACTGCTATCAGTGCCGCATCGAGCGCGTCTGATGAAAAGACCTGCAGGATTGGCTCTCCCGCAGGCTTCCAATGGTTGAAACTCTGCCGCAACAAATATCGCCTCAGGCGACCCTGAGCGCCTGATCGGGATCAGCCAGCGCGTAGCCTAGTGCATCGGCGACGGGACGGCTGGTGATGCGGCCCTTGTGTACGTTCAGCCCGGCGCGCAGATGACGGTCTTCCGCAATCGCCTTCAGCCCGTTGTCAGCCAGCATCAGCCCGTAATGCAGCGTCGCATTGTTGAGCGCATGCGTCGACGTGATTGGCACCGCGCCCGGCATATTTGCGACGCAGTAATGGATCACGCCATCAACCTCGAAGGTTGGATCGGCATGGGTTGTGGCGTGCGATGTCTCGAAACAGCCACCTTGGTCGATGGCAACATCGACAATCACAGCGCCCCTCTTCATGCCCGACAGCATATCGCGGGTGACCAGTTTGGGAGCAGCGGCCCCCGGGATCAGTACGGCGCCAACCACCATGTCAGCCGAGAACACTTCCTCCTCAAGCGCATCGATGGTCGAATATCGAGTATGCACCCGCCCATTGAACATATCATCGAGCTGACGCAGGCGCGGCAGCGACCGATCAAGAATACTCACATCCGCGCCTAGGCCGACGGCCATCCTGGCCGAATTGTGACCTACCACCCCGCCGCCGATTATCGTGATTTTAGCCGGAAGCACCCCCGGAACCCCGCCCAACAGGATACCGCGCCCGCCATTGGCCTTCTGCAACGATGTCGCACCGGCCTGAATTGCCAGCCGCCCGGCCACTTCCGACATCGGCGCCAACAGCGGCAGGCCGCCACGATCATCAGTCACCGTTTCATAGGCCACCGCCGTGCAGCCCGAAGCCAGAAGACCCTTGGTCTGTTCGGGGTCGGGCGCCAGATGCAGGTAGGTGTAGAGCAGTTGACCGTCGCGCAGCTGCGCCCATTCGGAAGGCTGCGGCTCCTTGACCTTCACGATCATGTCGGCGCGCGCGAACACATCCTTGGCGCTGTCGACGACTTTGGCACCAGCTGCCTGGTAAGCCGCGTCATCCGCGCCGATGCCGATGCCTGCCATGCTCTCAATGATCACCTCATGACCATGCGCCACGTATTCACGCACGGCACCAGGTGTCAGGCCGACACGATATTCATGATTCTTGATTTCCTTGGGGCAACCTACACGCATTGACGTCTCCTCCGGGAGATTGACCGGCAATTTGGACGCCGGCGGAAGTTTCAATGCAGCCTATTCAATCATTTCCCGGCCGAGATGTCCTTGCAAGTTTCGCCTGAGCAGAGCACGCATCTAGAATATTCTTGCGTAAAATTGCACAAATATCGTATATTCTACGAATGATCGACCTGGATGCCATTGATATTGCCATTTTGAGTGCACTTCAAGCAGAGGGACGTATCTCAAATTCGGCCCTTGCCGAACGTGTTGGCCTGTCGGCATCCGCCTGTTCCCGGCGGCTCGACATTCTCGAACGGACCGGTGTCATCAAGGGCTACCATGCCCGCGTGTCGCACAAGGCACTCGATTACCGGATGATTGCCATCGTCCATATTTCGCTCTCCGGCCAGTTCGCCAAGACCCTGGCGGAGTTCGAGGCCGCGGTTAAACTCTGCCCCAATGTGCTGGTCTGCTATCTGATGAGCGGGGAATATGACTATGTCCTTCGGATCGCCGCCCACGACCTCGAGGATTACGAAAGGATCCACCGCGACTGGCTCTCGGCCCTGCCCCATGTGGTCAAGATCAATTCCAGCTTTGCCCTGCGCGAGGTTATCGACCGCCCGAATGTCGGGTTGAATTGAATACATGAGTATTTTAATCATGTTATTATTCGCATGATCTGATAGAGACGCTCCACACTTGGAAAATCAGGAACCAGATCATGGCACGACCCGAACCTCGCAAACTTGAAGTTGTCGGCAAGACGCAGGTAACCTCCAACATGCTGCGCATTACCCTTGGCGGGCCCGGATTTGCCGGTTTCCCCGAGGAGCAGGCCAGCGCCTATATCAAGCTGCGGTTACCTGATCCCGGGACCGGCAGGGATGCTGTCCGCACCTATACTGTGCGCAGCCAGCGTGCGGGTGAGATCGACGTGGATTTCGCGTTGCATGAAGATTGCGGCCCGGCAACCCTGTGGGCTCTCAACAGCAAAATCGGTGACAGCATCATGGTTGGCGGACCGGGACCGCGCAAACTGGTTCACCCTGATGCCGATTGGTACCTGCTGGTCGGGGACATGACCGCGCTGCCGGCGATATCCGGCAACATTGAATTGCTGCCAAAAGCAGCCAAGGGCATGGCCGTGATCGAAGTCGTGGAGCACGCAGATATCCAGACGATCGCAAAACCAAGTGGTTTTCGCATCGAGTGGCTAATCAACCCTCACCCTGGCGAAGCCAGCGAGGGGTTGGTGGAACGGGTCAAGACCCTTGATTGGCCGGAAGGCGAGCCGTCTGTCTGGGCGGCGTGCGAATTTTCCGCCATGCGGCAGTTGCGAGACTATTTCCGCACTGAGCGCGGCCTCGATTCAGGCAATCTATATATTTCAAGCTACTGGAAAAACGGCAGCAACGAAGACTCCCACAAGATCGCCAAGCGCGAGGATGCAACCGCGATGGCATGAATAATCGATTGGCACAGACAAGATCGACCGCCGAACCATTCGGCGGCCGATCATTATCAGGTTATGATGCTCGGCGTTTCATGCATGGATCTGAAAACGCGGCAGCACCAAGACCTGTGCACTTACATCCAGTAAGGCGGCTGGCCATAGTGGGCATAGAGCCGTTCCTGGGTGGAATGTGACCAGTCATAGTCGGAATCGCGGTTATACTTCGGCGCGCCTTCGACCTGCTCCTTGGTAATATCTGCGCGATATCCGCCAAGCTTCTCATCATAGCGCAGTTTCTCCCATGGCAGCGGATAGTGATCGTCGCCGATGCCAAAGAAGCCACCGAAGCTGAGTACGGCATAGGACACTTTGCCGTCGAGCTTTCCAATCATGACTTTCTCGATGGAGCCGATATGCTCCCCGGTGCGATCATAGACTTCGGTTCCGGCAACCTTGTCGCTGCCGATCAGGGAGACATTTTCCTTTGTGATGCTCGTCATCTCGTAATCCTTTCGGTTGGGAGACGCCGGACGGCGCTCTGTCTGGAATGCGTTGATCAACAGCGCGGCAGGCTGTTGGGTCGTTGGACCGGCATTTCCGACTGGCGGAGCCAGCGGGGAAAGCCGTGCCTGAACAACGCTTTCGACTCGCGCCCGTTCCAAATTCTATTGAGATTTTTTCGCGGCGAGCGCGCCCCGTTACTGCCGCAATTCGGGGCTGATCGTGCCGCATCACGACTGCGCTTCCTGTATGCAGAAATCAGCTCGAAACCGGTTCGCCGCCATTGGGATGCAGCACCTGCCCGGTGATGTAGCTCGAATCTGTGCAGGCCAGAAACAGGTAGAAAGGGGCCACCTCATTGGGTTGACCCGGCCGTGGCAAGCGCGGAGAGACGGATTTCTCCGAGCTCAAGGGCACATCACGGTAGATATTTGACAGCATGAGCGAGAAAGAAATCGACGAGATGGCCTCGACTTTACGAAAGCATCTGCCTGAGCACGCGCCCGAAGACTAGGGCCATCGGTCTTCAGGCGCTGCCGGAATTTGTCACGGGTTACGGAAACAGCGCCGCACCCTGCTCATCTATGATCTGGCGTGCCTTGCGGATCGTGATCGGCACAACATCATCGCGGCTGGAAAACACATCAGCGCGAACAAACTTGTGCTCTCTTGCCTCATCTCCCTCGCCCATGACGATGCGGCCGGCAAGACGCCATTGCCCACCCTCGGCCATCGGCTCTGCATAGATTCGAAAATCCTTGTAGACCTCGGGCTCGTTGGCCGCTTCCGGCGTGGCTGGCGCGGAACCGCTGCCAAACATGTTGCGGATGCTGTCAAGAATTCCGGCCATCTCTCACTCCTCGAACTGGTTCTGCTGTGTCGCGGCTGCGGTCCGCCACTCCTGCTTGCCGTCACGGCTGTCTTTATTCGGTTGCGCAACCGTCATGTCGGGATCACACTCTCAGACTGTGCCCTCTCGGCGAAGCGGCCGAAACGGATGTCATGTTGACGTGCCTCAATGCCCCACGCGGATCACAAGGCACCCTTTCTAGATCAAAGGTGAGGAGAAAGTCCATGAAAGACCAACGTATTCTCGACATGCTGCACCCGATATCGCGGCGCTCACTGCTCAGCGGTATTGCGGCAACCGGCGCCCTTGTCATGGTTCATCCGTTCACCGCGCGGGCTGCTGCCAACCAGGCGCATTTGCGGATCATGGAAACCACCGACCTGCATGTTCACGTCTTCCCCTATGATTATTATGGCGACAAACCCAACGACACGATGGGCCTGGCCCGCACGGCGTCGATCATCGACCAGAACCGTGCCGAAGCGCGCAATTCGATCCTGATAGACAATGGCGATTTTCTGCAGGGAAACCCGATGGGCGACTATGTCGCCTATGAGCGCGGCATGAAGGATGGCGACCTGCATCCGATCATCGCTGCCATGAACGTGCTGGGCTATGATTGCGGCACGCTGGGCAATCACGAGTTCAACTATGGCCTCGACTACATGTTCAAGGTCATGGCCGGCGCAAATTTCCCGATGGTCTGCGCCAACGTCACCCAGGGGTCGCTTGCCACCAATCCGCGCGACGATGATCTGTTCTTGAAACCCTACATCATCCTCGAGCGCACCATCACCGATGGCGCCGGCGCCGAGCATCCGATCAGGATCGGCTTGATCGGCTTCGTGCCGCCGCAGATCATGACCTGGGATGCGCGTCATCTAACCGGCAAGGCTGCCACGCGCGATATCGTCAAGACCGCGGAAGCCTGGGTGCCGCAAATGCGCGAGGAAGGCGCCGATCTGGTCATCGCCCTGTCGCATTCGGGCATGGGCCAGCAGGCCTGGGCCGAAAACCTTGAAAACGCCGCCATTCCACTGGCTGCCGTTGATGGAATCGACGCCATTGTCACCGGCCACAGCCATCTTGATTTCCCCGGCCCGAAATTTGCCGACATGGCCGGTGTCGACAACGCCAAGGGCACAATCTCCGGCAAGCCCGGCGTCATGGGTGGGTTCTGGGGCTCGCATCTGGGTCTGATCGATCTGATGCTCGAACGCGACGGAACCTCCTGGAAGGTGACGGGCCACAGTTCCGAAGCCCGGCCGATCTATGAACGGGTGGACCGCAAGGTCGTAGCATTGGTGCCCGACAAGCCCGAAGTGCTTGCCGCCGCCCAGGCCGACCACGATGCAACGCTTGCTTATGTGCGCACGGCGGTGGGCAAGACATCGGCGCCGCTGCATTCCTATTTCGCGCTGGTCGCCGATGACCCGTCGGTGCAGATCGTCAGCCAGGCGCAGACTTGGTACATAACCGACATGCTGTCGCAGACCGAGTGGAAGGATCTGCCGGTTCTTTCGGCCGCCGCCCCCTTCAAGGCAGGCGGGCGCGGTGGCGCCGATTACTACACCGACGTACCCTCCGGCGATATTGCCATCAAGAATGTGGCCGATCTCTATCTTTACCCCAACACGGTGCAGGCCGTTCTCATCAACGGCGCACAGGTTAAGGCCTGGCTCGAAATGTCAGCCGGCATTTTCAACCAGATCAAGGCCGGCGCGCAGGATGCCGAACTGATCAATGGCGATTTCCCGTCCTACAATTTCGACGTCATCGACGGCGTCACCTATCAGATCGATCTCACCCAGCCACCCAAATATTCTTCCAAGGGCGACCCGCTCAACCCCGATACCAACCGGATTCAAAACCTCAGCTACAAGGGTCAGGCCATTGATCCGGAACAGATATTCGTGGTCGCCACCAACAACTACCGCGGCGGCGGCGGTGGCAATTTCCCCGACATCGGTCCCGACAAGGTGATCTTCCAGGCACCGGATACCAACCGTGACGTGATCGTGCGCTATATCGTCGAGCAAGGCACGATCAACCCGACGGCGGACGCCAACTGGCGCTTTGCGCCGGTCAAGGACACCACCGTGCTGTTCTCCACCGGCCCCAGGGGAAAGGAGTTCGTCAACGACATCGAAGGTGTATCGATCGAACCGGCCGGTGAAGGCGCCGACGGTTTCGCGCTTTACCGCATCAAGCTTTAAGCAGCCCAGACAAGTCACAATCCCGACGCGACACGCGTCGGGGTTTTGCTGCAGAGATGTAAAGCATCTCTGATAAAACCACTTAGTTTAACCAGTAAATTCATCGCAGCGCCCCCAATATTGACAAGCGAATTCTTGCAAAATTCTTTAGGCCTTTAATTACGAGTATCTGCGATATTTAATGCTCACAGAACTATTGGAGGCGAACGGACATGAAGGGTTTTGTTGGCCGCGCGGCGCGCCGCGATAAAACAAGAATGCGCGCGACAATCGACTACAAGGGGCGCGAAATGCCTGGCGCAGTACTTGATCTGTCCAAGCTCGGAGCCTGCCTTTATCTCTCCACCGACATTCCGGTCGCCTATGGAAGCACGATCACTTTCAATACCAATGAAATGGGCCATCTGACCGGTGTCGTGCGCTGGGCCCGCCAATCCCGCGTCGGTATCGAACTGGACACATCATCCAACACCGAAGCCAAGGTGGAGAGTTATTTCAAACGCAACAAGAACAGCGGTACCGACTGAGCGGGATCAATCCAACCCCATTTTGCCGCTAATTCAATCGAATTCGCGTCACACTTCGATCCCGCCGACACAGGCGACTGCGCCATAGTGCCGGTATTCACCCAGTCTTAACCGAGTCCTCTGTTTGCGAGCACCATTAGCAATTTTATTACGGCATCTTGCGACAATCCCGGAGCAATGAGCCAGGGAAGAGAGCCGACATGAAGGGATTTAAAGGGCGTGCGATCCAGCGCGACAGAACACGTCTTCGAACCAAGATCGACTGCATGGGCCAAAAAACCGCTGGCTGGGTGCTCGATCTCTCGCAGCACGGCATCTGCCTGAATCTGTCACTCGACATCCCGGTCGCGATTGGTGACAAGATTACGGTGGAAACAGAAGAGATGGGGCTTCTGATCGGCACCATTCGATGGATTCGGGGAGCGCGGATCGGTGCCGAGTTGGTGCTCACATCCAACAACCGAGCCAAGGTCGAGAGCTACTACCGGATGTTCCGGGACAACCATCAGCCCGCATAGCGCCTTCACGTTCGAACCACGCAATTGAAGCCATGTCCGATTTTGGGCCCACGACATCCGAGCCAAGCATTGTTGCTAATGGCGGCCCTGGCCGATCTCGCACAGGCAATGTCAATTCGACCCGCATCACGGTGCCGTCGCTGCTCATCCATTTGCCGCTCGATCGCGTCATCCGGCCAGGCCTGCTCAAGTCGAAGACGGAAAAGTGCGGTGGCCGGCCAAATCCGTGGAAGTCACCGACAGCAACGTTCCCAACAGCCATATGATCGCCGGCGACGCGCTTTCGCCCGTCACGATCGAACTGCTGGCGGCGGAAGCAGCGCTATGAGCCCCGCACCCACCAACCGAAGCAGGCTGACAACCACAGGCGTCAGATGATCAGATTGGCAATGATCTCGTTGTCGGTAATGTCCTGGTAGCCCAGCCCGGCATCGTCGAAAGCTTTCATCAGGCTGAAGAAATTCTCGGGCGCGCGGGTCTCGATGCCGATCAGGATCGATCCGAAATTGCGCGCCGATTTCTTCAGATATTCAAACCGGGCGATATCGTCTTCAGGGCCGAGCAGCGACAGGAAATCCCGCAGCGCACCTGGGCGCTGGGCCAACCTGAGCACAAAATATTTCTTGGTGCCGGCATGGCGCATCGCCCGCTCCTTGACGTCCGGCAACCGTTCGAAATCGAAATTTCCGCCGGAAACGACCGCCACCACGCTTTTGCCCGCTAGCTTCTCCCGCCCCAACGTCTCCAGCGCCGTCAGCGACAGCGCACCCGCAGGCTCAAGCACGATGCCTTCTGTGTTGAGGATCGAGGTCATGGTCAGGCAGATGGCGTTTTCCGGAATCAGCAGCACCTGATCAGCGTCAAAGCGGGCCAGGATATCGAAGTTCACAGCGCCGATCTGCGCCACCGCGGCGCCATCGACGAAATTGTCGGTCTTCGACAGCTTGATCCGGTGCCCCGCGGCAAGGCTCTCCTTCAGGCTTGGCGCGCCGGCAGGTTCAGTCAGCACAAAGCGGTCGTTAGGCACGCGGCCGTCGAAATAGCGTGCGACACCGGCCGAAAGCCCACCGCCGCCCACCGGCAGCACGATCATGTCCGGAGTTTCCTCCGCAGGCAGTTGCGCGGAGATCTCGGCTGCCACCGTGGCCTGCCCCTCGATGATGTCGGCATGGTCAAATGGTGGCGCCATCAGTGCGTTTTCAGTGTCGGCAAACTCCAGCGCCGCCGCCAAGCAAGCGTCGAAAAAGTCGCCGGTCAGCCGGATTTCGATGAATTCGCCGCCAAACATCCGTGTCTTGTCGATCTTCTGCTGCGGCGTCGTCACCGGCATGAACACCACGCCCTTGCGGCCAAAATGCCGGCAGGCATAGGCAAACCCTTGGGCATGGTTCCCCGCCGACGCGCAGACAAACAGCGAGAGCGCCGGGTTTTCCAGCAAAGCCTTGCGGATAAAGTTGAAGGCGCCACGGATCTTGTAGGACCGGACGGGAGACAAATCCTCCCGCTTCAGCCAGATCCGCGCGCCATAGCGTGTCGACAGAAGATCATTGAGCTGCAGCGGTGTCGGCTCGAACAGCGCGCGCATTTCCGCCAGCGCCATATCGGTTTGGGTGCGGAAGCCGTCAGGTGATTGTTTTTCGGACATCAGCGGTCTATGCCATGAGAACCCGCCGGTTGCCAACCAGATCCGGTCCATCGCTTTCGATAAGAGGCACTGCGTGAACGGCCATACGATTCGATCCGCCGTGTTCATTGCATCCATGGCCGGTTTGTATCTATCCGCGGCGATGCTGATCCCCGCCGGGCTGGATTTCTATTTTGGCAACCCGGACTGGCAGGTCTTTGCCATATCGGCTTTTGTCGTTGGCTCCATCTGCCTGGCCTCTGCCGCTGCCAACCGCGGGGTCATGGCGCCCTTCTCCAAGCGGCTCGGCTTCCTCGTGGTCAATTTGTTGTGGCTCACGCTCTCGATCACCGGCGCCATCCCGTTCTATCTCTCGTCGCTCGGGTTGGACATGGCCGATGCCCTGTTCGAGTCGGTCTCCGCCGTCACCACCACCGGCGCGACCGTCATCTCAGGGCTTGATAACGTCCCGCCAGGCCTGTTGCTGTGGCGCTCGCTTCTGCAATGGATGGGCGGCATCGGCATTGTCGCGCTGGGATTGCTGGTTCTGCCATTTCTCAAGGTCGGCGGTTTTTCCGTGTTCCGCATGGAATCGTCTGACACAGCGGAAAAGCCGCTCGCCCGCTTTGCAGCGTTTATCCAGGCGTTCTTTGCCATTTACATTGGCCTGACGGTAGCCTGCACGGTGCTTTACAGCCTGCTCGGCATGAGCCAGCTTGATGCCCTCAACCACGCCATGACGACAATTGCCACCGGCGGCTTTTCAACCCATGACGCGTCTTTCGGTGCGTTCCAGTCGCCTGCCCTGATCTGGACAGCGACCTTTTTCATGGCCGTGGCCGGGCTTCCGTTCTCGGTGATGATCCTGTTTGCCGTGCGTGGCCGGCTCGACGCACTGCGCGATCCACAGATTTTGGCCTATGCGGGAATTCTGCTGGTGCTCTCCATCACCATCGCACTCAGCCTGCGGCTTGGTCAGGGCGAAGGCTTCGGCATGGCGCTGACCCACGCCGCCTTCAACGTTGTCTCGATCGTCACAACGACCGGTTTTGCCAGTTCCGATTACACACTGTGGGGGCCACTGCCGGTGGCGCTGTTCTTCATGGCCACATTCCTGGGTGGCTGTTCCGGCTCCACTGCCGGCGGTATCAAGGCCTACCGGCTGGTCATCATCGCCAGTTCGATCCGCTCCGGCCTGTTGCGGCTGATCTATCCCAACTCGGTTCGCCCGGTCCGCTACGGCAATATTGTTGTCGAACCGGACATGCAGCGCACCGTATTCCTGTTCGTCTGCGCCTATTTCGGCGTCTGGGCGCTGGGTTCGGTGGCACTGGCCGCCACCGGGCTCGATATCGAAACCGCCATATCAGGATCAATTACCGCGCTCGCCAATGTCGGCCCAGGCATAGGCCCAGTGATCGGGCCGGCAGGCAATTTTGCCTCCCTCGGCGATCCGGCCAAGATGATCCTTGTCTTCCTGATGCTTCTGGGACGGCTCGAAATTCTCGCTGTGCTGGTGCTGCTGGTGCCGGGATTCTGGCTCGACTGACGGTGCTTTTGCCCGGGCCAGACGCACTGGCACAAGCATATTTATCAGCAGACTTTAGCGGACCAGAATGGCGCGCAGATCATTGACGTTGGTTCCGGTCGGTCCGGGAACGAACAGATCTCCGAGCGCATCAAACGCCGACCACGCATCATGCCCGGCCAGACAGGCCTTGGCGTCTATCCCCGCCGCGCGCAACCGCGTCACACTGGTTGAATCGGCAAATGCGCCTGCATTATTCTCGGACCCGTCAATGCCGTCGGTATCTGCGGCAAACGCGCAGATGCCGTCCATCCCCTCGATTTCGACGGCAAGAGCCAGCAGGAATTCGCTGTTGCGACCACCGCGTCCGCCCTTGTCGCGGATCGTCACGGTGGTTTCGCCGCCTGAGAGCACTACGACCGGTTTCCTGAACGGCCGGTCCTTGAGCACGATTTCGCGGGCAATCGCCGCGTGCAGCCGTCCCACCTCGCGCGCTTCGCCCTCCATGGCGTCGGACAGGATGACCGCAGCAACCCCTTGCTGCTCGGCAGCCTGTGCAGCCGCCTCAAGAGATTGAGCGGCAGAGGCGATGACGTGAACTTCATGGCCTGCAAACCGTGCGTCCTTAGGCCCGGGCGCTGCCGCATCTTCTGACCGCAGATGCTGCATCACCGCGTCAGGCAGCTTGATGCCATAGGCCGCAATCGCCGCAAGCGCATCGTCGCTGTTGGCTGAATTGGGAACCGTGGGGCCGGAAGAAACCAGCGCCGGATCATCACCGGGAATATCCGAGACAATCAGCGAGACAACCCGCGCGGGATGTGCCGCCGCGGCAAGCCGACCGCC
Source organism: Hoeflea sp. Naph1 (assembly GCF_046837775.1). Taxonomy (GTDB): domain Bacteria; phylum Pseudomonadota; class Alphaproteobacteria; order Rhizobiales; family Rhizobiaceae; genus Hoeflea. The sequence goes on from NZ_CP177286.1 coordinate 3,055,006, forward strand.
CTTGATTGAAGAAATATGCTTGCGCACGACATTCATCGCCGAAATCGGCGCACCAGAGGCGAGCAGCGCCTCGTTGACGGCGATCTCGTCGGCGAGCGTCAACTTGCCAGCGGGCGCGGGCAACAGCGCCGAGCCGCCGCCACACACCAGCGCAATGACGAGATCATCCTCGGTCAACCCTTCAACCGTTTCAAGCAGCCGACGCGCTGCGGCAAGGCCAGCTTCGTCAGGAACCGGGTGCGAGGCCTCCAGCACGGTAATTTTCTCGGTTGGTGCGCTATACCCATAGCGGGTCACCACCACGCCTTCGAGCGGCGCGTCCCAGCTGGCTTCCAGCGCGGCCGCCATTTGCGCCACTCCCTTGCCAGCGCCGACCACCACGGTGCGGCCCTTGGGCTTTTCCGGAAGATACTTGCGGATCGACAGCGCCGGATCGGCCGCCGCAATGGCAGCTTCAAAAAGCGCCGTAAAGAACGGCTTGTGATCAGACCCGTGTTCCAATTGATATGCCCTCTTTTGATCGCGACCGGCACTTATGCGCCCGCCTCCCAAGCCTGCAGCAGCGATCCCGGCTATACCGACAATGCACATGCTTTAACAAGCCATTCCGGTTTGCCGGCGCATCGCGGGCATACCGAAATTACCGATAAGAACCGATTGCCGCGTTCATTATCCCAAAGTTCTAGACTTGCCAAACTAATCTGCATATGAAAATAACTATCATATACGAAATACACGAAGCGGAAGAGGGAGGCTCTCCAGCGTCGACAAGCGGTTCGCGAAAAGACGCAGCCAATCAATCACAGCAGATGAATTTCGACCTGCCCGTTCACCGCAAGACGGCAACGAAGCAGGACCAATCGTATGATCAGGAGGAAACACCATGACCAGTTTGAAATACCTGTTGCCGGCCCTGCTGCTGACAAGCAGCACAGCTTTCGCCGATGAGGCACTTTACAAGGATCTGCCGGGCGATCTTCCCGGCCTTTATATCGGCGCATCATCAGAAATGTTCCCGTCGGCCTATGATGATTTCAAGGTCGCCGATGGTGACTGGAAGTGGTGCCATTCGGAATCCTACCAGGGCAACCCCTGGCGCGTGACCGTCACCAACGAGCTCAAGCGTCTGGTCGAGGGTCTCAATGATTCCGGCATCAACGCCACGTTCGAAATTTCCGATTCGAACGGCGACGTCGGCCAGCAGATCAACCAGATCCGCACCTTCATCGACCGCAAGTGCACCGTCATCACCTCCATTGTCAGTTCCTCGACGGCGCTCAATGATGCCATCAAGGCAGCCTACGACGCGGGCATTCCGTTCATCACCGCGGCCGGTTCGGTCACCAGCCCCTATGCAATCAATGTCGATTCCAACTACTATCGTTGGGGCTATGACATGATCAACGCGATTGCCAAGACTGTTGGCGAAGACGCCACCATCATGATGGTCGAAGGTCTTGCCGGTCACCCGATCGTGCTGCAGGAAAAGGCAGGCGCCGACGCCGCTCTCGCCGAACATCCCGGCATCAAGGTTGCCCGTACTGTCAACGGCAACTGGACGGCCAATGTGACCAAGAGCGTACTGCTGCAGGCACTGGCCACCTATCCGGGCAAGGTCGATGCTGTCTGGACCACGGGTTCAGAATCGCGCACCGTCGCCGAAGCCTTCAAGCAGGCCGGACGCGACGCACCGTTGATCACCGGCTCGATGACCGGCGACGCGCTCGGCTACTGGAAAGAAAACCAGGACACCTACCGTTTCGAAGGCCATGGCGTGCTGCCGCACATGACAGCCCAGACCTTGTTCCGCGCTGCCGTGCGGGTGCTTCAGGGCCAGGCTCCGAAGCTCAACACGCTGATGGTGCCGCTGCCGGTGATCTCCAATGCCGATCTCGATGGTCTCTATGAAAGCTGCATGACACCGGATTCGGTTTCAGTGTTCCCGGTTCCCGCCAGCGATCCGCTGCCGGCCGCCGAAATGGACGGTTACTTCAAGAACCCTGCCCCCGTGCCGGGTTGGGACTATGCAAAGTCCCCCAAGGCTTGCAACTAACCACCTCCATAATCCGGTCCGGCCCAACAGGCCGGACCGGTGTTCGGGAATACAGCTCATGATGATTGTTGAAGGTCTCTCCAAGACCTATGGCGAAACCGTCGCGCTCAGCGATGTTTCGATCGATTTCAAATCCGGCACCGTGCATTGCGTGCTCGGCGAAAACGGTTCCGGCAAAAGCACGCTGGTCAAGATCCTGTCCGGCATTGTCACGCCTGACAGCGGCTCGATCCGGTTCGACGGCAAGCCGCTGCCCTTCGGCAGATTGCGCGACCTGATCGATCTTGGTTTTGCCACCGTGTTCCAGGAAGTGCTGATCGCACCTGACCGCAGTGTCGCCGATAACATCCTGCTCGGTCTCGACGGCCCGTTTCATCGCCGCATCAGCAAGGTCGAGCGGAAGCAGTTGATCGAAAAGGTTCTCGATACGCTGGGCGCCCGTCAGTTGCCGCTCGACATCGAGGCCGGCAAACTGCCGCTTGCCTCGCAACAAATCGTCGTTATCGCCCGCGCGCTTGCCCGCGATCCGAAAGTTCTCATTCTCGACGAGGCCACTGCTGCGCTCGACCATGGCGACCGCGAAGCCGTGTTCCAGATGATGGAGCGCATGGCTGCTGACGGCAAACTGGTGATCTTCATTTCCCACCGCATGGAGGAAGTCATGCGCTTGTCCGACGATGTATCGATCCTGCGCAGCGGCATGCATGCAGGCTCTTTTGCGCGAGGCAGCTTCACGGCCGCCGACCTGCTCGCAAAGATGGCCCCACCAGCCCGAGGTCTTGTTGAAGAAGGCACGGCACAATGAACCAAACCACCGCATCGCTCGAAACCGTCGACCTGGTCCATACAAAAGGCGCGTCACCGGTGACACTGAATTTTCCGGCCGGACAGATCATCTGCCTGGCCGGCCTTGATGGCCACGGCCAGGAACGATTTCTGGAAACCCTGGCAGGCTGGAACCGGCCGGTCTCGGGCGGCGTTTTCACGCCCGGTCAAACCGCCCGCGAAAAGCTGCGTGGCGGCCGTCACGCCAATCGACTGGGCGTTGCCTTTCTGCCGCGCGACCGGCGCGAGAATGGCATTTTCCCGACCCAGTCCATCCTCGACAATTTCGCCATCAGCTCGACCGGACGCGATACGCTGTTCGGTCTGATTAGTCCGCGCAAGCGCAATCGCCGTTTTGCCCACTATCAGCAATTGCTGGGGATTGTTGCCGATGATCCCCGCAATCCGATCACCTCGCTGTCGGGTGGCAACCAGCAAAAAGTGCTGGTCGCCCGGCTTCTGGCAGGCGAACCCCGCGTGTTGTTGCTCAACGATCCGACCCGTGGCGTCGATGTGGCTACCCGCACAATGCTCTACCGGCTGTTTCGCGATCTCGCCGCCAAGGGCATGACCCTGGTGATCGTCTCGACCGAAATCGAGGAAGCCATCAATCTCGCCGACCGGGTGATCGTTTTCCGCGATCAGGACATCTCGGTGGAATTGTCCGGCGAGCACAAGACCAATGCACGCGTGCTTGCGGGCATGTTCGGAGAGGCCGCATGAGCGTTTCAACCAGCACCCCACTTACCGATTCCGCAGCCTCCGGCCGTCAGCCGCTGACATTGCGGACCCTGATCGGCCGTATCGGTTTCGGCGGTACCATCCTGATCATCCTGCTGATCCTCAACATCTGGTTCAACCCTCAGCGGTTTGCACCCGCGGCCTGGGGCACCGTGATTGGTCTCGCCGCACCGCTGATCGGCGCAGCACTTGCCTCCAGTCCGTCGATCCTGTCGGGCCGCGGCGGGCTCGACATTTCCATCGGACCGCTGATGGGCTTCATCAATGTCATCATCGTCGTCTTCGTGATTGGCAAGGCGGGTTTGAGCGGACCGGTTCCGGTGATTGCCGCCAGCATGGCAATCGGCATTGCCTTTGGCGCCTTCAACGGCTTTCTGGTCACCATCCTGCGGATACAGCCAATTGTCGCCACGCTTGGCACCTTCCTCATTCTCGGCGGATTGACCACAACCCTGGTGCCCTCGCCCAGCGGCACCATTCCCGACTGGCTCAGGACCATGTCGGTCGGCTGGTCGATCCTGCCGCTCGTCGCCATCGGCGCCATCTGGCTGGCACTCTCCCGGCTTCCCTATATTGGCCTGCTGATGGCCTGCGGCAGTGACGACCGCGCCGCCTACACGTCCGGCGTCAATGTCACGCTGGTGCGGTTTCTCGCCTATGTGCTCGGTGGCCTGTTTGCAGGTTTCGCCGCACTTTCGCTGACCGCACTGATCGGTTCGGCCGACCCAAATATCGGCGCCAATTACACGCTGCTGGCAATTTCCGCGGTGGCGCTCGGCGGCATCAGTCTCGCCGGTGGGCGCGGCGGTCCGGTCAATGCCGTAACCGGCGCAGCGGCAATCTTCCTGCTGCAGAGCCTGCTGGTCTATTTCAATGTTTCCACCTTCATCCTGCAGATGGCCTACGGCACCATTCTGGTGATCGCCGTCTCCGCAACCCAGATTGAACGGTGGCTGTTTTCACGAGGAGGTCGGTCATGATCACCAGGATTGGCGCCGAATTCAAACGCAACCGGCTCTATGGCGCACTGGTAATGGTGGTCATCCTGCACCTGATCGGCATCGCCCTGATCGATGGCTACGGCTCGATCTTCACATTGCGGTCGATGCTGGTACTCAGCGCGCTGCTCGCCGTTGCTTCCGTCGGCCAGACGCTTGTCATCATTCTTGGCGGCATTGATCTGTCGATTCCGTTTGTGGTCGGCGTCGCCAATGTCGTGGCCGCCCAGCTTTATGGCGACGGCATGGACTTTGTGCTGGTGTTTGTCATTGTCTCGCTGCTGGCGATGGGCATCGGCGCCATCAACGGGCTGATTTCAGCAGGCCTCGGCGTTCATCCGCTGATTGTTACGCTCGGAGTCGGCACCGTATCGCTCGGCGCAGTTCAGCAATGGACCGGCGGCTTTCCATCTGGCAGCGCACCGCAGTTCATCTCCGATTTCGTCTCCATCGGCGGCACACTCGGCCCCTTGCCGTTCCCCGGCCTGGTGCCCGCCGTGTTCGTGCTGATTGCGCTGGTGGTTCTGGTGCTCAGGCGCACCACCTTTGGCCGCCAGCTCTACGCACTTGGCAGCAACCCGAGTGCTGCGCGCTATGCGCTCATCCGTCCGGTCTTCACCTGGACCGTGACATTTGCCATCAGCGGCTTCTTCTCGGGTCTCGCCGGCATCCTGCTGCTTGGTTTTTCCGGTTCGGCCTATGCCGGGGTCGGCGAGCCCTACCTGTTCCAGACCATCGCTGCGGTGGTGATTGGCGGCACCGCGCTGGTCGGTGGCTCCGGCTCCTATGTCGGCACTGCAATCGGCGCCGCGGTGCTGATCGAGGTCAACACCTTGCTCATCGGCCTGGGCTTCAATCCATCCGCGGTCCAGGCAGGCCTCGGGCTTGGCATTCTCGTTCTCGTCAGTCTCTATGGCCGTGAGCGTTCAGTGGCACAGGATATTTGACCATGACCATTTCCGATCTTTTCGTCAGCGGCTGCAATCACCCGACCGGCTATTTCGCCACCTCGAACTCGCCGGGCATCTCGATCTTTCGGATTGATGTGGCTCAGAAATCGGCTGAACTGCTGTCCCGCTTCGAGGAGATCGAGAACCCGACCTTCATGATCGCCAGCCCGGCGGGAGATCGGCTTTATGCGAGCAGCGAAATGCCATTGTGGGCCGAAGGTGCCCTCACCGGGTTTGCGCTCTCCCCCGATCACCGCACCATCACCAGATTGGGGCGCCAGTCTTCAGCCGGTTCGATCACGGCCCATCTCAGCCTGGATCGCACTGGGCGTTACGTGCTGATCAGCAATCATGGCTGGGATGAGGATCTCGGTGGCCGCGATCAGGCGCTGGCGCTTGTAGCCGTCGATGCGCAAACCGGCGTCGGCGATATCGTCGCCAGCGCCAAACAGACCGGCACAGGCCTGCAATTGCCGCGTCAGGGCCGCTCGCATCCCCATGCAGCACTGGCGACAGCAGATAACCGCCATATCGTCGTTTCAGATCTCGGTGCCGATGCCCTGATGGTCTACCGTTTTGAGGTCGAGACCGGCGCGATTGCGCTGGCGCATACGGTAGCACTCACCCCCGGCACCGGCCCGCGCCATATGGCGTTCTCCCATGACGGCGCGTTTTTGCATGTCTGCGGCGAACTCGATTCCTCGGTGACCAGCCTGCGGGTCGATCAGGCCTCGGGCGCTTTGGAGATCATCGGACGGTGTCGCACGATCCCGGCCGACTGGACCGATCTCAACCACACATCGGAACTGGCACTGGCGCCCTCGGGCCAGCATCTCTATGTCGCCAACCGCGGCCACGATTCGATCGCCCGCATCGCCATCGATCCGGTCACAGGCACACCGGACCTGGTCGATCATGTGGCCAGCGGCGGCAAAACCCCGCGCCATTTCGCTTCCGATCCCGATGGCCAGTTGCTGGCAGTCGCCAACCAGGACAGCGACCGCGTAAACTTTCTGGCGATCGCCGCCGATGACGCCCTGCAAGCTCTTGATTTCCACCTCGAGATTGGGACCCCGACCTGCGTCGGCTTTGTCCCGCGGGGAACATAACTTGATGAATAAGTCGGTCTGCGTCACCAACAACCCTGCAATTTGCAATGCCCGCCATTATCGGGCAAAGGCTTGGTCAGGTTTGATCGGACGAGGACGCCATGACCGACACTTCGGATACAGTTGACATGAAGAGCGGCAAATACACAGCTCCTGCTCTGTCCAAAGGGCTCGACATTCTGGAACTGCTGGCGTCCGATGCCGACGGCATGCGCAAGAGCGATATCGCCAAGGCGCTCGACCGCTCGATCAGCGAGATTTTCCGGATGCTGGCGGTGCTCACCGAGCGCGGCTACGTGTCATTTGAACCATCAACCGAGCGCTACGCGCTGACAACCAAACTATTCGAAATCGCCCACCGACACCCGCCGATCCGGCGGCTATCTTCGGTGGCGATCGAAACCATGCGCAAGCTGGCGCTCGAGGTCAACCAGTCGATCCATCTGGCAATTCAGCATGGCGACGACATTCTCATCATCGCCCAGGTTGATGCACCCGGCAACAATGTCACCAGTGTTCGGCTGGGCGCGCGTGTGCCCATGGAAGAGACTGCATCCGGCGCCATCCTGTTCAGCGCCCTGACGGAGAATGAGCAGAAAAAATTCCTGCAGCGCGCCAAGGATCGCGAAGCCAGCATTGTCGACTCCTTCCTGGTACACTTCGATGCCTTTCGGAAACGGGGTTACTGCCAAAGCCCATCTGCTGTGATCGAGGGTGTAATCAACATCTCGGTGCCACTGCGTGATTATTCCGGCGCTATCATCGCCGCCTTGACGATCCCGTTCGTCAACCGCTTGCGCACCCAGCATTTCGTCTCGCTCGAGGAAACCAGGGCATTGCTGATCGATGCCGGCCGCGAGGTTTCAGCGCTGCTGGGCAGCAACACCTTCGCTGGCGATCACGACAATAAATGATATATAAAATATACTTTCGCAGATGAAAGCTTTGCGCTAGACTGCCTCCAGCTCTGTGGAGGACTAAATGACTGATTCTGTTGTATTGAAGGGCATGACCTGGTCGGACCCGCGCGGATATGATCCGGTTGTGGCAGCGGCGAGCGCATTTGCCGAAACCCATCCAGGCGTTTCGATCGAGTGGGACAAACGCTCATTGCAGGGGTTTGAATCCACCCCGGTAGACGAACTCGCCGCCCGTTATGATCTGATGGTGATCGACCATCCCCATGTCGGCTCCGTCGCCGACCGCGGCTGCCTGCTGCCGTTTGAAAAATTCGCCAGCGAAGATGCCCTGGCCGAACTGGCCAATCACTCCGTCGGCCGCAGTTTCCAGAGCTACTTCCTGCATGGCCATCAATGGGCGCTGCCGATTGATGCGGCAACTCAGGTGCAGGCCCACCGGGCCGATCTGTCGCCACGGGTTCAAAACTGGAGCGATGTCATCCGCAAGGCCGAGGACGGACATGTCATCTGGCCGTTGCGTTCCCCGCACGTGCTGATGAACCTCTATACGCTCGCTGCCAATGTCGGCCATCCATGTGCGACGAGCTATGGCGACCTGATCGATCCGGAAACCGGCCGCCAGGTGCTCGAACAGCTGCGCGCCGTCGCCAAGCACATGGATGATGCCTTCTACGCGATGGATCCGATCGCGGTCCTTGATGAGCTTTCATCATCGGATCGCTATCACCTTTCGCCGCTTGTCTACCTCTACAAGGGCTATGCCAACGACGGCTACCGAAAGCACCGGATCCATTTCACCGACATGCCGGTACTGGGTCGCAACGGGCCTCTCGGATCGGCACTGGGCGGTACAGGCATGGCTGTTTCAGCCAAGACCGCGCACCCGCAATTATGCACGGAATTCGCGCTCTGGGTTGCCGGCGCCGAGTGTCAACGCGGCCTCTATGTCAAAGCCAACGGCCAACCCGGCAATGCGCTCGCCTGGAGCGACCCGGCCGTCAACGCCGAAACGCTCGACGCCTATTTCAACACAAGGCTGACCCACGAGACTGCATGGCTGAGACCGCGCCACGACGGCTATATGCGGTTCCAGGAAGAAGGCTCTGAAATTGTTGCCGACGCCCTGCGCGGCAAGCTGGAGCCGGATCAGGCGGTAACGCGCCTCAACGAGCGCTTTCGCGCCAGTTTCAACCGGGAGAGCAACTGATATGGCAACGTCCGATCTGCCGCTTGAAGGCGTGCGCATTCTCGATTTCAGCCAGTTCCTCGCCGGTCCCTATGCCTCGCTGAGGCTCGCCGATCTCGGCGCCGACGTGGTCAAGGTCGAACGCGCCGGCAAGGGTGACCTGTCGCGCTATCTTTATGTGTCCAATGTCTCGGTTGAGGGCGAAAGCACGATTTTCCACGCCATCAACCGCGGCAAGCGCTCGCTCGAGATCGACCTCAAGACCGACAGGGACCGGGCCAGCTTGCAAGATCTTGTCGCCGGCGCCGATATCATCATCCAGAATTTCCGCCCCGGCGTCATCGAACGGCTGGGCTTTGGCTATGAGGCCGTCAAGGCGCTCAACCCGAAAATCATCTATGGATCGATCAGCGGCTATGGCGCCGACACCGCCTGGAAAGAGTTGCCCGGGCAAGATCTTCTCACCCAGGCACGGTCCGGCGTAATGTGGCTCAGCGGCGGCGCCGACGACGGCCCCGTCGCCATCGGCCTGCCGGTGGCCGATATGCTCGCAGGCGCGGCACTCGCGCAAGGCATTCTGGCGCTCCTGTTCCGCCGCGAACGCACCGGCAAGGGTGGTCTGATCGAAACCAGCCTGCTTGAAGCCATCACCGATCTGCAATTCGAACTATTGACCACCCATCTCAATGATGGGGGCCGCAAGCCCGAACGGCAACGCGAAAACCCCGCACACGCCTATCTGGCCGCCCCCTATGGCGTCTACCGGACCGCCGACGGACACATTGCACTGGGCATGAACGATCTCGCCGAATTATGGACCCATTTCGGCGTTGAGGGACCGCTTGCCGGGCTTGACCCGTTCGTCGACCGCGACACCATCTCCGCCGCACTCGGGGCAGCCTTGGCCAAGCAGACAACCGATCACTGGATGAGAATTGCCATGGCGCAGGATTTCTGGGCGGCGCCGGTGCTAAGCTGGGACGAGACGCTGGCGTCGGGCGTACTGCAGGATCTCGACATGCTGCATTCGGTGGCGCTCAAGAACGGACCGCTGCATACCACCGCGATCCCGATGCGGATTGACGGCACACGGCCGAAATCAACATTGGCAGCACCACAACTGGGCACCGCCAACGCGCTGCTCGATACCGGCTGGAGCTGAAACCCAGCTCCGGCGCGTCTATCAGTCCTTGAAACGCTGAAGATGCCTGAGCGCCACGCAGGCCGCGCCAAAGCCGTTGTCGATATTGACGACGCTCAATCCCGCCGCACAACTGGCAAGCATCGCGCTGAGCGCCGTCTCGCCGCCCCTGGCAGCCCCATAGCCGGTCGAGGTCGGCACCCCGATCACCACCGATGACACCTGCCCGGCCACCACGCTTGCCAGCGCCGCATCCATGCCAGCCACCAGAATCACCACTCGATGGGCGGAAATCTCGGGCAGCCGAGCAATAAGCCGGTGCAAGCCGGCAACGCCAACATCGAAAATCATGGTGCTGGCAGCGCCATGGAACGCCAGCGTTCGCGCCGCCTCATGCGCCACACCAGCGTCAGAAGTTCCTGCGGTAACGATGCAGATCTCCGCCGCGTCCAGGCAAGCTACATTCTCCCCGACAAAACCGGTCCGCGACACCGCATGGTAGTCAAGCATCGGCAGGGAGGCAGCCAGTTCCGGTTCGAGCCGGGTAAGCAGGCAGCGGGCGCCCCGCGCCTGCACCTGCTCGACGATGGCCCTGATCTGGGCTTCGCTCTTGCCTGCACACAACACAGCCTCGCCAATGCCGATACGTGCGGTGCGGCCCCAGTCAAACTCGATTTCATCGTTCATCGGCCGCTCACGACGCCGCGCGCAAAAACGCGCTTCCCATCCGGTAGGCGCCGAGTTTGACGCTGCGCCCGGCCAGTTCGGAAACCTCAGCCTCGAACTGGGCGCGGCGTTGCTCGTCCAGTCCCCCGAGCGCTTCCCGGTCAATCTCTATGCCTATGCCTTCGGCCCGGATCCGGCACCTTACCGTGGCCACCGGATAACGCAGGCGTACATGCTGCTCGATCCGGTCGATCAGCAGCAATTCCTCGGCAGTGATCGGCAATCCGGTTTCCACCCGGCTCGACAGGCACGGAGAGGCCGGTAATTGTGCGGCCTCCGCGAGTCCGAGATTTTTCGCCAGCGCCCGCACCGCATCCTTGGTCATGCCTGCTTCGACGAAGGGATGCCGGACATCGTGGTCTTTTGCTGCCTCCAGACCGGGACGCCAGTCAGACAGATCGTCCTGGTTGGTGCCCGACAGCAATTGCCCATCGGTGACTTCGCTCATCGTGCCGTAAAGACTGGATTTGCAGAAGAAGCAGCGATTGGCCGGATTGGCCAGATAACCGGGATTTGAAAATTCGCCGGCATCGATCAGTTGCAGCGACCATCCCCGCTCTGCCGCCATCTGCCTTACCCGCGCCGTTGCCGCCTGCGGTACCGCCGGGGAGACAGCATGGATCATTTCCGCTGATTGGTGCAAATTGGCCGCAAAAGCGGCCAGCGTCAGGCTGTCGACCCCGCCACTGACGGCAATCACCGGGTGCGGCATTGACAGGATGATCTTGGCCAATTGATCCGAATACACTTCACTCATTGTCTTCCGCCTTCCGACGCAACGCCTCACGTCCGGCGTGATCCTCACTGTTGCGGGCGATATCGTCAAATTCGGCCTTGCGCGTCACAGTGTCGCCGCGCTGCGCGAGCTTGACCCGCACACCCTCACGCTCGGTCTGCTCGCGCGGCAATACATGACGCTGCACCGTCTGCTCGCGAATACCCAGCGTTGTGGTCTGCGCAAAAATCGCCGCGCAGATGGTATCCCGCGCATAGGGTTCGGCGAGCACCTGCAGCGATACCACCATCCGGCCTTTCTTGCCGAGACAGGGGATCTGCGTGACATCGCGCACGCCCGGCGTAGCCCTGATGATTTCGACGCCATGGGCCAGGTCTTCACCGGTCTGGTCGTCGATCTCACAAGCCAGAAGCAGCATCTGCTCCTCGCCAGTTTGGTCAGCGCCAAGCAGCTCGATCACCCGCAAGGCATTCGGGCGATCGGGCAAGGTGCGGAAGCCAAACCCGGTGCCGGTGCGGCTCATCACCCGGTTGCCCGCAGGGGCGCCGGATCCGGCCGGCATCATCGTGCGCAGATGTGCGAGGATGGCTGCTCCGGTGGGCGTCACCCGTTCGCCGCTCACCCCGTCGTCGCACATCACAAACCCCTTGAGCAGACGCGCCGTGGCCGGCGCCGGAACCGGCATCACACCATGTTCGGTGTTGACAGTTCCACCGCCCAGCGGCAACGCGCCAACCGACCAGCTGTGAGCCCCCGACGCATCGATCAGGTAGCCGGCGAGCGCGATATCGAGGATCGAATCCGCCGCGCCGACCTCATGGAAATGAATGGCGACGATCGATTTGCCATGCACCTCGGCTTCCGCCTGGGCCAACCGGGTGAAGATTTCGCAGGCGATCGAACAGGCGGCCTCGGGCAGAACATCACAGCCTTCGAGCATCGCCAGAATGTCCGGCAAATGGCGGGCGTGGGTGCCTGGTCTGCAGCGCACCATCAGCCGGGCACCGGCAAACCCTCCGACCGGGTTGCGGTCAAGGCTGACGTCAGCCTCGGAGCCCAGAAGAGCCGCGGCGATATCGAGCGCCGCCGGTTCCAGTTCGGGCATCAGGTCCAGCAATGCGGCGGCAAACATGTCGCCGGCTATTCCCCCCACCGGATCGAGGTGAAGGTGCCGCATTTTACTCACTCGGCGGCCTCGTGAAATGGCACCACATAGGGCCCTTCCGGCACCACCGCCAGTTCACGCAACCCGGTGCGCGCCAGAACCAGCCGGACAGCGGTATTGAGGTCATCGTGACACTCGACCCCGGTAACGGCGCGGTCCTGCTCGCTCAGTTCCGGCGCAACCAGCACGATGGTGCCCAGCCGCATCGGCTTTAGCTGCATCTCGGTCTGCCACTCGTCGATATCGGCAAAATCCTTCTTGAGCAGCGTTTTCAAAAACGCATCCGGCCCCAGCGTGACCAGCCGTTGCTGAGCTGCGCGGAATTCGTCCGAGCCGATACCCTCGCCGCATTCGGAAACGATCATCAGCGTGCCGCCCTCGGCCAGAATATCGATCGGCGTCACCATGCCCTTGACCGTCTGATAATAGGTGCGGTCGAGCGGATAACCGGCGGCACTGGTGACAACCATGCCAAACTTGCGCGGCACCTTCACCTCGATCGAATCGCGCACGAAATCGACCGCTGCCATATGACTTTCGATGATCTCGCCAAAGCTCGCAAAAATCAGGTTACGATGCTCATCGAGCACCGTGTTGAGCCCATAGATGGTGCCGCCCAGCATGCGCACGATCTCAAGCTGCTCCTCGTGCAAAGGGTTGTTATCAAGATTGCAGCTCGAGGCCGCCGGATCTTCCATGAACCGCGCCGAATGAAAGGTACGGATGGTAGAATGATGGGCCACGCCCGGGGCAATCACCTTGCGGCCACCGGAATAGCCGGCCATGAAATGCGGCTCCACCAGCCCGGTGGCAATACGGATATCGGCCTCGACGAAACGCTTGTCGATCCCCACCGGCACCCCGCGTCCCGGCGTCGTGCCCAGCATCACATGATCGGCGTCCTCGCGGGCATAGTGATTGACGCAGGCCACGTTTTCCAAAACCCAACGGTCGCCGACAAGCTCTGCCAGCTCATCGCCGAGATTTGGCCGGTGCAGCCCGGTTGCCACCAGCACGGTGATGCCCGAGAGCGGCACGCCGGCCGCCGTCAGCTGTTCGATCACAGGACGCAGGAACAGCCGGTTGGGCACCGGCCGTGTAATGTCGCAGATCAGGATACAGGCAGTCTTGGCACCCCGACCGGCTTCGCTCAGCGGTGCGGCGGAAATCGGGTTCGCCAACACCATCTCGATCACCCGCGCCGGATCGTCCGGCACGGGCAATGGTTTCTTGCGGATAATTGTCGTCTCGATACCAGCGGGAACATCCAGCATCATGCCGCTTTGGCCGTAGGCGAGCTCAATCTGCATGAACCTGTCCCTTCCCGCTTGTCGGCTTAGGCGTCCGCGACCACGTCCTGACGCTGCGCGCCAAGACCTTCAATGCCAAGTTCGACAACATCGCCAGGCTTGAGATATTGCTGCGGCTTCATGCCCATGCCGACGCCCGGAGGTGTACCGGTGGAAATGATATCGCCGGGATGCAGTGTGAAGAATTGACTGAGATAGCTGATCAGGTGAGCAACGCCGTAGACCATGGTCTTCGACGAGCCGTCCTGCATCCGCTTGCCATTGACATCGAGCCACATGCCCAGGTTCTGGGGATCAGCCACTTCGTCCGGCGTCACCAGCCAGGGGCCGATCTGGCCGAAATTGTCGCACGACTTGCCCTTGGTCCACTGCCCGGCCCGCTCGGCCTGGAAGGCGCGTTCGGAAACGTCGTTGATGACGCAATAGCCGGCAACATGGTTCAGCGCGTCGGCTTCGGAGAGGTATTTTCCAGGCTTGCCGATGACCACGCCGAGTTCGACTTCCCAGTCGGTCTTTTCCGCACCGCGCGGCACGATGATCGGATCATTGGGGCCGCAAATGGAGCTGGTGGCCTTCATGAAGATCACAGGCTCCGGTGGCACTTGCATACCGGTTTCGGCAGCGTGGTCGGAATAGTTCAGGCCGATGCAGATGAACTTGCCGGTTCCGGCGACACAGGCGCCAAACCGCGGCGATCCCTCGACCAGCGGCAGGCTCTCGATGTCGACGGATTTGAGCGCGTCGAGATCGCTCAGCGCGGCACCCGACAAGTCCGAAACCTTGCCGGAAAGGTCCCGGATATTGCCATTTTTGTCCAGAACGCCGGGCTTTTCCTGACCCGCCTCACCAAAACGCACGAATTTCATACCATTCTCCTGTTGAAACACAGACCCTGCCGTCAGCTCTGACAGCAGGCCCTCCATGGTGTTGCCCGCGCGCGCAGCATTATCCGAACGCCGACTCCCACGGGCAAAATACACATTCCTTCGCTTTTTGCAGGTACGGAATCTGTTCCGCTACCCGCAAAAAGTCGATGTCCAGGTTGGCCAGGGCCGAATGCAAACATCCGGCCGAGATCGCTAGGTGGTCCAACCGCCGTCGATCACATGCAACTGGCCGGTCGTGAAGCCAGCCTCGTCACTGGCCAGATAGGTGGCAAGCGCTGCAATCTCTTCAGGCTTGCCGAGTCGGCCCATCGGTTGGCGATCAAGAAACGCCTTGCGGGCGGTTTCATAATCACCCTGGGCGCGCATCCGATCTTCCAGCGATGGGCTTTCGACCGTCCCCGGACAGATCGCATTGCACCGGACACCCTGCTTGATGAAATCGGCCGCGACCGACTTTGTCAGCCCCGCAACCGCCGCCTTGGTGGCGCTGTAGGTAAACCGGTTTGGCGGTCCGGTCACCGCACCGGCCACCGACGAGATATTGACGATCGAGCCGCCACCGGCGGCGAGCATGCCCGGCAGAACAGCTCGGATCATGTGAAACATCGATTTGACGTTGAGGTTGAACGCGAAATCCCATTCTTCCTCGGTCGCGTCGAGAATCGAGCCGGCATGAACGAATCCTGCGCAGTTAAACAGCACGTCTATCTGGCCAATCTCGGCCACCAGCGCTGCGATCGCCGCCTTGTCGGTGGCGTCGAGCTTGCGGGTTTCAATTCCCGGCTCGCCTTGCAGCGCGGCGAGCGCCTTCTCGTTTACATCGGTTGCAATCACACGGGCGCCTTCCTGTCCCATGCGCAGCGCCGTGGCCTTGCCGATACCCTGAGCGCTTGCCGTTGCAAGAACGGTCTTGCCTTTCAGTCTTTGCATTTGTTTCTCCAGAAACTTGACCTACGCAGCCGGAAGGCAGGCGGGTCCGATTGGGTCGAAGGATTTATACGTCAGAATGAATTCCCGGTGTCCCAGGGCTTCTGATTTTGTGGGCTGACCCGACGCCACATTGACGACAGTGTCATAGATCTCGCGCCCGACCTGATCAAGGGTGGCCTGGCCTTCGATGATCGCGCCGGCATTGACATCCATGTCGTCGCTCATCGCGTTCCAGGTGTCGGGGTTGGCGCAAATCTTGATGACCGGCGAGATTGCCGATCCCACCACCGAGCCGCGCCCGGTAACAAATAGCGTCAGATGCGCGCCGCTCGCAATCATCTCGACGATTTCGGCGTTATCGGAAATATTGGGAAACCCGAAGCGCACTTCGCCATCGGGTACCACATCCATCAGATAAAGCCCGCCGCGCGGCGGCACGTCGCCCGGCTTGATCAGGCCGGAAATCGGCGAGTCACCGGATTTGACATAGGCGCCGAGCGATTTTTCCTCGATTGTCGATAATCCGCCGGTGGCGTTGCCGGCGGCGAAGCTGCCATAGCCCAGCGTATCGTAATAATGCGCGGCCTTGGCCACGGCAGCGCGCAGCTCGTCGCCGAGCTCCGGCGTTTCGGCGCGCGCCGCCATCACTTCTTCGCAACCGATAAGTTCGCCGGTTTCCTCGAAGATGCAGGCAGCGCCCTGCTCTACCAGCAGGTCGAACGCCTTGCCTGCTGCGGGGTTTCCGCTAATACCGCTGGTGCCGTCCGAGCCGCCGCAGATGGTGCCAACTACCAGTTCGCTCATCGCCATCGGCGCACGCGGTACATCGGCAACCTGATCGAGTGCGTCCTTGACCCAGGCCCGACCCGCGGCAATCGATTTGGCCGTGCCCTTGTTCATCTGGATCACCAGCGTATTGACCGGTCGTCCCGAGGCTTCAACGGCATTGTGCAACCTCGGCTTGTTGAAGCTCTCGCATCCCAGTGAAACCAGCAGCGCGCCGGCGACATTGGGGTGGGTGCACAGCCGCTCCATCATTACCTGCGCGTACTCATTGGGAAAACAGCCGGGAAAGCCGATGACCTGAACATCCTGATCACGAAATTCCTGGGCGATTTCGGTGGCGACAAAATGTGCGCATTCGACCAGATAGGCGACCACAATCGTGTTGCGGATACCCTTCCGGCCGTCCTTGCGCTGGTACCCCATGATGCTGCCGGTCATGATGATTTCCTTTCCACGCCGTCGGTGTCGCGCAGCGAATAGGTCGGCGTATAGTCGCTACGGATATTGTGAACATGCACATGCCGCCCGACCGCGATGTCGGCGGTCGCACGGCCGATCGGCATTCCGTATTTGACGATGACATCACCGGCTGAAATCGGAGATGCGGCGATCTTGTGAGCCCGGGCGATGTTGTCGGTCAGCACCACATCGTGGCCACCAATGGAGATCGGAGTGCCGGCCTCCACCATTTTCAACGCCACCAGCACATTGTCTTCAGGGTGAAGTCGCAGAAAAGAATCCATCATGCAGCATCCTTCATGTCGACCAGTAGAATGTGATCAGTCGCCAGAACCGTTTCATCCTTCTGGTTGATGATTTCACAACGCTCGATCACCTGTCCCTTGCCGGGCCTTTTGGGATCCGGTTTCTTGTCGGAAATCGTCACTCTCGTGTGGATCGTGTCCCCGATGAAAACCGGCCGGATAAAGCGCAGCCGGTCGTAGCCATAGGAAAACGCGACCGGGTTGATGACGCTGGCGGTGAGCCCGATGCCGATTGAAAACACCATCGTGCCATGGGCGATGCGCTGACCGAACGGCAACGTCTTGCAGAACTCGGCATCAAGGTGATGGGGAAAGAAATCGCCGGTATGACCGGCATGAACCACGAAGTCCGTCTCTGTAATTGTGCGTCCCACCGTTTCGCGCGATGCACCAAGCTCGTAGTCTTCATAATAGATCTTCTCGGTATGCATATCTCAATCCTTGGTGGCCAGCGGCGTCGCCGGCGATGCGCTGCTCTGATAGGCGGCCGCGACCACTGCCATGGTGTACCAGGCATCCTCCACCCCAGAGACCAGTTCGTCCTCCTCGCCGGCGGCAAAGCGTTGCAGCTGAGCCATCCGGTGGGTAAAGGCGTCAGGAAACCAGGCGCCCTCGAGCGGAACCTGCTGCCATTCGCCACCGGTATTGAGCCACAATTCATCGGGCTCGCCGCGCGGGTAATCGAGATTGACCCCGAGCTTGACATAGGCAGCACCCTCAAGCCCACAGATGCGAAATTCGCAGGCCTGGAACTTGCGCCCGAAAGCGTGGTTGTGGTTGATCGAAAGCGCGCAACGCGTGCGCGCGCCATAATCGAGAATTGCGGCGGTTCGGGTCTGTGCGATCTTGGAGGAAGGATGGCCCAGGCTCTTGGCATGCACGCCTTCGGGGTTGCCGAGGATACTGCGGACGAAATCGAGATAGTGGATCGAGTGCAACGAGATCTCGACCCGCGGCGCGGTTTCCAGAAATTTCCACAGATGCCAAGGCGTATCGAGCGCCAGCCAGGCATCGAAATCCACCACTTCACCGAGCAGGCCCTTATCGATGGCATCGCGCAGCGCCAGCATCATCGGCGAAAACCGCAGCTGGAAATTGACAGCCGCACGCAATTTGCGCTCGCGGCAGATCTCCAGGATCTCCGTGGCACCGGCGAGATCGCTGCCCATCGGTTTTTGCAGCAGCACCGGAGAACCTTCAGGCAATTGCCGCAGAATGCCGGCATGGACGTCGGGCGGGGTCGCCAGATCAAACACCACACCTTGCTGTGCAGCCGCGGCCTCAGCCGTCTCGTAAGCGCTAACGCCCCACTTTTCGGCCAGCACCCGTGCCTTTTCGAAATCAGGATCGTAGATGCCGGCCACCGGAAAACCACCATTGCGATAGGCCGGCAGATGCGCGTCTGTAACAATCGAGCCGGCGCCGAAAATGACGATCGGCATTGCCTGCGCCGGACGCGGCCAGCTTTGCTTGAGTGCGGGCAAGGATGTTTTGTCAGTCATGGTGAAACACGTCCTCCATCATTGCCCACCACTCGCCTTCGGCGCGGCTTTCCAGCGGCACCTGAGCGGGCATGCAGACATCCCACCAGCGCTGGGTTTCCGGATCAGCCGCCATCTTCGCGGCGTCAGCGGCAAAATCCTCGCCGTGGTATTCCCAATAGCCAAACAGCAGGTTTTCCGGCTCGCGCAGGAAGATCGTGTAGTTGCGGATATTGCATTCGCTGATCTTGGCCAGCACGCCGGGCCAGACGTCAGCATGGAGCTTCTTGTACTCCGCAATCTTTTCGGGATTCAGCCCGATCACCATTCCCATTCGCTGCATGATATTGCTCCTAAGCCGAGATATCGATCGACATGCCATCGATCCTGGCAGCGGCGATGGCGTCCCAGTCCCAGGCGATGCCAAGGCCCGGTTCAGCCGAGGGGATCGCCCGCCCGTCCTTCATTTCCATGCCTTCGGTGGTGAGTGAATCAAGCTGCGGAATGTATTCCAGCCACGGCGCATTGGGGATCGCGCAGACCAGGCTCACATGCAGTTCCATCAGGAAATGCGGACATACCGGCACATTCTGCGCCTCGGCCATGTGGGCCACCTTGAGCCATGGCGTAATGCCGCCGATGCGGGCCACATCGACCTGGACGATCGAGGCGCCGCCCAGCGTCAGGTAATCCTTGAACTGGCTGATCGAATACATGCTCTCGCCAACCGCTATCGGCACACTGGTCGAGGCCGCAAGCCGCACATGCTCCATCACATCGTCGGCGGGCATGGGCTCCTCGAACCAGGCAATATCATGCCGCTCAAGCACCTTCGCGCGACGTGTGGCTTCAGCCCGCGAAAATGCCTGGTTGGCATCGGTCATGATCTCGTAGCCCGGGCCGACCGCCTCGCGCACGGCACGAAGGCGCGCGTCATCTTCGCTCAGATGCGGACGACCGATCTTGATCTTGGAGCCGGAAAAGCCTTGGGCCTGTGCCGCAAGCGCATCATCTACCAGCGCCTGGATTTCGATATGAAGCCAGCCGCCTTCGGTGGTGTACATCGGCACGCTGTCCTTGGCGCCACCGGCCATCTTGTAAAGCGGCAGCTTGGCGCGGCGGCAGCGCAGATCCCACAGCGCAGTGTCAACGGCAGCCAGCGCCAACGAAGTGATCGCGCCAACCGCGGTTGCGTGGGTTGAAAACAAGAGCCCTCGCCAGATCCGCT
This sequence comes from Hoeflea sp. Naph1, assembly GCF_046837775.1. GTDB lineage: Bacteria > Pseudomonadota > Alphaproteobacteria > Rhizobiales > Rhizobiaceae > Hoeflea. The sequence continues at coordinate 3,074,942 of NZ_CP177286.1, forward strand.
CGATGTTCTCCGCATCCTGCCCCAATAGCCGCGGTGCCAGCGTGTCGCGCAACAGCGACATAATCGCCGGTCCGCCCTGCCCGATGGTGTAGCTGTAACCGGTGCCGGTGGCGCCATCAGCATCGGTGATCCGCAGGATCGGCGTTTCCTGGCTTTCAAACGACTGGATGGCGTCGGTCCGCAAGACTTTCGGCTTGAGATCGACCATGAAAACTTCGACGCGTTCGATAATGGCCATGACTACCTCAGCGATTGTTCGGTTTCAGCATCAAACAGATGGCACTTGGCCAGATCGAGCTGGAAACGCAGCGTCTCGCCAATGGTGACAGGACGCGGGTTGAGCATCTTGGCCTGAACCTGCTCTCCGGCGATTTCGCCAAAGAGCAGCGTTTCCGCGCCAAGCGGTTCGGTCAACGACATCGTCATGTCGATCTCGGCGCTCTCGCTGCCCTGCGGCAGGGCATGGCCGATCGGCATCAGATTGTCAGCGCGGAAACCGAGCGTGACCTTGCGCCCGGGCTTCAGCCCCTTGAAGGCTGACGGCAGCGGCAGTTGCACGCCTTCCGCCATCTCAAGCGTGTCACCACCCGCAGCAATCGTGGCCGAAATCAGGTTCATCGGCGGTGATCCGATGAAGGTGGCGACGAAGGTGTTGACCGGGTTCTCGAACACTTCGAGCGGTGTGCCCTGCTGTTCGATAATGCCATCGCGCATGATGACGATACGATCGGCCAGCGTCATCGCTTCGACCTGATCGTGGGTCACATAGATGATGGTGGTCTTCACCTTGTGGTGCAGTTTCTTGATTTCGACCCGCATCTGCGCACGCAACTTGGCGTCGAGATTGGACAGCGGTTCGTCAAACAGGAACACGTCGGGATGGCGCACGATGGCGCGCCCCATGGCGACGCGCTGGCGCTGGCCACCGGATAGTTCGGAGGGCCGACGGTCGAGATACTCGTTGAGGCTCAGGATGGTTGCCGCCGCATGCACGGCTGCATCGATCTCTTCCTGTGTTTTCTTGGCGATCTTCAACGTGAAACCAAGATTTTCACGCACGGTCATATGCGGGTAGAGCGCATAATTCTGAAACACCATCGAGATGTTGCGCGCCCGCGGCGGCAGATCGTTGACCAGCGCGTCACCGATATAGACCTCGCCGCCAGAGATATCCTCCAGTCCGGCAATCATCCGCAGCGTGGTCGACTTGCCGCAACCGGAGGGACCGACCAGAACCACAAATTCTCCATGGGCGATGTCGAGGTCGATGCCATGCACGACGCGCAGCGAACCATATTTCTTTTCAACGTTTTTAAGGTGGACCTGAGCCATGACTATCCCTTGACGCCTCCGAATGTGAGGCCAGCAATGAGGTGTTTCTGGACGAGGAAGGTGAGGATCAGCGCCGGGATGATCATCACCACCGCAAGCGCCGACATCCCGCCCCAGTTCAACGTGAATTCCGAAGTGAAATCGAGCAGGCCAACCGGCATGGTCTTGGAATTGACCGACCGGGTGAGTTGGCTGGCCAGCGCATATTCGTTCCATGATGTCAGAAAGGCGAAGATGCCGGCCGAGGCAACCCCGGCCTTGGCTACTGGAAACTCGACCTTCCAGAACGCCTGCCAGCGGGTGCAGCCATCGATCTCAGCGGCTTCAGCCAGTTCCCGCGGCACCTGCCGGAAGAACCCGTCGATCAGCCAGATCGTGAACGGCACGTTCATGGCGACATAGGCCAAGATCAGCCCGAAATGGGTATCGATGATGCCGAGCCTGGCAAAAACGATGAACAGCGGCAGCGACAAGGCAATACCGGGCACTGCGCGGGTCAGCATCATGCCCACAAAGATCGCCGCCTTACCGCGGAACCGGTAGCGCGCGAACGCATAGCCACCGGCCATGCCGACCAGAATGGCAATGACAGTAGAGGTCACCGAGATGATCAACGAATTGGTGAAATAGCGGATCACCGGAATGCCGCCCTCGCCCGCAGCACCGAACATGGCGCGGTAGTGGTCGAGATTGAGCTCGTTGGGGATCCAGACCGGCGGTTTTGCCATGATCTCGACGGTTGGCCGAAACGAGTTCAGCACCACCCAGAGCCCGGGCAGGCAGATGATCGACATCGCGATAAACAGCGCCACGAAATGGGCGAGCTTCAATGCACGACGATTGAAACGGTGTTTGGCGTTGAGTTCCATCTGATCAGTCCCCCATTCCGACAACCTGCCGCGACGCACTGAGCTTGCGGAAGAAGAAGATGGTGAAGAAGATCGCCAGGACGATCGAGATATAGCCCATGGCGTTGGCCAGGCCCATCTTGGCATCGACATAGCCGGTCCGCGCCAGCATCGTCCAAATCAGCTCGGTACGATGCGCAGGCCCGCCATTGGTCATGATCTTGACGATGTCATAGGCTCGCGCCACATCGAGGCTGCGGATGGCGAGAGCAATGTTGATGAACGGCATGATGAACGGCAGCGTGATGTGCCGGAATGTCTGCCATGAGGTGCAGCCATCGACTTTGGCCGCTTCCAGCGGATCACGCGGGACCGCAAACAACCCGGCAAGGATGAGGATGGCAAAGACCGAGGTCGACATCCAGACTTCGGCAAAAATGATCGCGAACATCGCCAGCTTGCCATCGACCAGCCAGGGAATAGCGGCCTCGGTCAGCCCGAGCGACTGCAGCGCATTGTTCATCAACCCGATATTGTCGTTGAAGATGAACTTGAACTGGAAACCGACCAGGATCGGCGAAAACATCATTGGAAACATCATGATGGTGCGCAGGCCGCGCTGACCCCATGTCACCTTGTTGACCAGAAGCGCCAGTCCGAGCCCCAGCAACATCTCCACATTGAGCGCCACTGTCAGCAGAAAAACCGTGCGGCCAAAGGCCCACCAGAATCCCGCGTCACCGAACAGCCGCACGTAATTGCGCAGCCCGATCCAGGTGAAGATGCTCTCAGGCCTCGTCAGCCGGTAGGCTGTGAAGCTCGAATAGAAAGATAACACCAGCGGCACCAGCACGACTGCAGCCAGGATTATAAGAGCCGGCAATAATAGACTAAGCCAGGGCGGCAGTTTGAGCCGTCGCATCATCACGTCCCGTATCGCATGAGGAAAAAGGCGAAGCCGGCCACCATGTGCCCGGCTTCGCGAGGTCTTGGGAGACCCTAGTAGACGCCGTTATCCTGCATCATCTCGTCAACCGCTTCCGATGCATCTGCCAGAGCCTGATCGACGGTCTTGTCACCGAGGATAGCTGCCTGCAGTTCCGGGAAGATCAGGTTGCCCGCTTCGATCCAGTATGGTGTCGGCGGAACCGGAAACGCTGTCTTGGCGGTTTCCTGGAAAGCCTGCAGAACTTCGTTCTTGTAGGCATCATCCTTGGCCTGCTCGATCACGTAGTCCCACACAGCCGATCGTGTCGGCAGCGGACCTGCGCTTGATTCGAGCTTCTGGCTGTCCTCATTGGTCAGGAAATCCACCAGCGAAGCGGCTGCTTCCTTGTCGGCGCAAGCCTCGGTGACCGAGAAGCCATGGAAGCCGGACCAACCGGTCCGCACGCCGGCCGACCCCTTGGGTGCCGGCGCCACGCCAACATTGCCCGCCACCTTGGACGCCGACGGATCGTTGAAAAAGCCCGACCATCCCGGCCAATCCAGATTCAGCGCAATCGTGCCCGACGCAAAGCCGTTGCCAAGATCGTCCCACAGATAGTTGGTCGTGCCCGGAGGAACCGCGCCTGCCTTGTAGAGATCAACGAACCACTGCAACGCTTCCTTGCCGGCATCCGAGTTGAACGCAGGCGAGAAGTCATCGTTGAGCATCTTGCCGCCATTGGCGACGATCAGCTCATAGAATCGGCCATTGATCGCTTCATCCTTGCCCGCATATTGCGTGCCATAGAAATTCGGCGGATCGGCAAAGAACATAGCCTGTTCACGGAACTGGTCCCAGGTTTCAGGCGGGGCCAGATCATAGCCGTATTTTTCCTTGAACGCCGCAGCCTTGTCGGCGTCCTCATAGAGGCTCTTCTGGTAATACAGCGCCGAAACATCGAACTGCGCACGCGGCAGCATCACCAGCTTGCCATCCAGCGTCGCCGCAGCAATGTTGGCAGGCACAAATTCGGCCACTGTATCGGCCGGAATCAGCGCGGACAAATCCGTGTAAAGCGCCGGGTACTGCGAGGCGAATGACGAGTGGTTGGAGCCGACACACCAGCCGGTGGTGCCGGCAGCGAGATCGGATTTGAATTCCTTGTCCAGCTCGAAATGATTCTTCTTCGAGATGATCTGCACCGTGGCGCCGGTCTCTTTTTCCCACTCGGCGATACGGCTGTAGAGTTTTTCGTACTGCTCGCCGCCAATCAGTTTGGCTTCGAGCGTTATTCCATCAAACTGGCCTGCGCCGGCTGAGGCTGTGCTCAGCAACAACGCGGCAAGCGTAAGGTGCAAATGCGAACGTTTCATAATGTCCTCCCGATTCAAATCCTCTGGCGCGGCGTCACAACAAGCGCTTCCAATTCGCTAGAGATTTTTGTATGTAAACGTAACTTTCAAATATGGTCAAGGCAAATCTACCTCGACGAAAGGCGTACCGGCGATGTTTTTTGATACCCATCTGCATCTGATCGACATGGACAGGCTCGAATATCCTTGGCTTGATGAAGCACCGGCCCTGCGCGCCAATGCATCTTACGAGGACTACTCCCGCACTGCCCGCCGGGTCGGCATCACCCGTACATTGCACATGGAAGTCGATGTCGCACCGGCCCAGCAGATGGCCGAAACCGAAATGGTGGAGGAACTGATGGCTCTGCCCGACAGCCTGATCTGCGGCGCCATCGCATCCTGCCGGCCGGAAAACGAGGAGTTTCCGGCTTACCTGGAGAAAGTATTGCAACGCCCTGCCGTAAGGGGTCTGCGCCGGGTTTTGCATGTGGTGCCCGACGAAGTTTCCCGCCAGCCTCTGTTTCGCGCCAACCTCAACCGGCTCGCAACCACCCGCCTGACCTTCGATATGTGTTTTCTCGCCCGGCAATTACCAATTGCTGCGGAACTGGCCGACGCCTGCCCCGATGTAACCTTCGTACTCGATCACGGCGGCGTGCCCGATATTCGCGGCGGCGACCATGCCAACTGGGCCCGGGATCTGCGCGCATTGGCAAAGCGCCCCAATGTGATTGCCAAGGTTTCCGGCTTCATCGCCTATGCCGATCCCGACCGCTGGACGCTCAATGATCTGCGCCCCTATGTCGAAACGGTGATCGACGCCTTCGGATTCGAACGGCTGGTATGGGGCAGCGACAGCCCGGTCGTAACCCTGGGCGGCAGTATCGAGACATGGGTGGCTGCAACCCAGGCGTTGATCGCGGACTGCTCGGCTCGGGAGCGGGCGTTGCTGACCCATGAAAATGCCGAGAAACTGTGGCTGGCGGACTGACCGCCCGCAGCCACATCTTTCGAAAATCCCGAATCAGGCGACCTCGGTAGGCCGTCCGTAACGGTATTTCACCGTTTGCAGATGCTCGCAGTAGAGCACCAGTTCGTCCTCGCCCTTGAACACCTCGTAGCTCACCCGCACATTGCCGAGTTCATCGGTGCGCGGCGTTTTCTCGAGATTGGTACGCACCGTGTGGATGGTGTCGCCAATGAACACCGGCGCAATGAATCTGAGCCGGTCATAGCCGTAACTGAAGGCATTGATGTTGTTGTTGGCCATCAGGCCCAACCCGTAGGAGAACACCATCGCGCCGGCCACCAGCCGTCGCTTGAACATTCCATCCTCACGGGCAAAAATCTCGTCGGCAACATAGGGATGATTGTCCATCACCAGGCAATTGAAGCTCATCGCCTCGCCTTCCGAAATGGTCCTGCGGATCGAGCGGACTTTTTGGCCGACCTCGAACTCCTCGTACATCCAGGTTTCGACATTGTACAAAGGGATGTCGCGTTTTTCACTGTAGTAACCGTCTGCCATGGTGTCTGACCTCCTCGAAGCGCTTGACGTTATTCTTATATAAAACTAGTTTTCGCATACAAACAATAGAGGATGCGCCGATGACTGACACAAAGCCCGCTCCTGCCCTGCCGCTGGCCCCTGCCCTGCCACTGGAAGGACTTCGGGTTCTCGACTTCGCGCAGTTTCTGGCAGGCCCGATGGCGGCGTTGCGCCTGGCCGATCTCGGCGCCGAGGTGATCAAGGTCGAGCGCCCGCAAGGCGGAGACCTGTGCCGCAAGCTGGTGGTAGCCGATCAGATGTTTGGCGATGACAGCCTGCTGTTCCACACCATCAACCGCAACAAGCGCAGCATGGCAGCCGACCTCAAGAACCCCGAAGATCTTGATACAGTGCGGGCGCTGATCGCTTCCGCCGATGTGATGATCCACAATTTCCGCCCCGGCGTGATGGAGCGCATCGGGCTCGATCATGCCAGCGTTGCGGCGATCAACCCGCGCATCGTCTATGGCACCGTCACCGGCTATGGCAACTCCGGCCCGTGGCGCGACAAGCCCGGCCAGGACCTGCTGGTCCAGTCGCTGTCGGGCCTGACATGGCTTTCGGGGAACCGCGACGACGGCCCGGTTCCGGTCTCGTTTGCGGTTCTCGACATGGCCACCGGCAACCATCTGGTCCAGGGCATTCTCGCTGCCCTCGTCCGCCGTGGCGTTACCGGTCGCGGCGGTCTCGTCGAAGTCGACCTGATGAGTTCGGCGATCGATGCCCAGTTCGAACAGCTCACCTCGTTTTTCAACGGCGACAAAAAGCAACCGCCGCGCAGCGCCATTGCCAATGCCAGCGTCCATGGCGCCGCCCCCTATGGCATCTACCAGACCGCCGACGGCTATCTGGCGATTGCCATGGCGCCGATTGCCACGCTCGCCGATCTACTGGAATGTCAGGCGCTTGCGCCCTACCGCGACCCGGCCATCGCGTTCAGCAAGCGTGACGAGATCAAGGCGGCTCTCGCAGAATTCCTCAAGACCGGAACGACCCAAGCCTGGCTCGACCGCCTTGAACCCGCCGACATCTGGTGTGCTGAAGTACTCGACTGGCCGCGACTGTCTCAAACAGAAGGCTTTGCAGCACTCGATCCACTGCAGCAGGTGACCTCCGAGGACGGTGCCACCATGACCACCACCCGCTGCCCGATCCGCATCGACGGTCGCACACTCACCTCGCCAAGAGGCGCACCACGGCTCGGCGAATACAACAGCTGATGCCCGGCCCGCTGCCATTGCAAAGGTGGCGCCGACCCGTTTGAAACCACATTTTCAGGGATGATCTGGATGATACAGGACCACGTCGGAAAATCTGGTGCGGACGACGGGAATCGAACCCGTACAGCCTCGCGGCCGAGGGATTTTAAGTCCCTTGCGTCTACCAGTTTCGCCACGTCCGCACGTGTTCTAGTCGGTAAACGACCATTCACCAGCAAGCAAGTGTCTCCACGCGGTTTAGACGACAAATCGGAAACGCCCCGCACAAGATGCGGGGCGTTCAGTCATCCGCCTGGCGGATCAAAATAACGTCTGGATGGTGTCAGGCGACCAGCTTGGCGGATATTTCTGCAACCCGCTTGCCCTGGAATTCCGCGCCTTCGAGTTCCTGTTCGGACGGCATCCGCGAACCATCGCCATTGCTGGTGGTGGTCATGCCGTAGGGTGAACCGCCACGCACAACGTCATTGCCCATCTGATCCTGGTAGGCATAGGACAGTGGCACGATGATCATGCCGTGGTGCTGCAGGGCTGCTTGCGTGGAAATGATCGCCATCTCGGCGCCGCCATGCTGGGTGGCGGTCGATACCATCACCGAAGCCACCTTGTTGATCAGCTTGCCTTCGGCCCACAGCGGGCCTGTCTGGTCGAGGAAATTCTTCAATTGCGACGCCATCATGCCGTAGCGTGTGGAAACCCCGAAGATGATCGCGTCGTAATCGACCAATTCCAAGGGCTGAGCGATTTCGGCTTCCTGATCGAGCTTGTAATGGGCGGCCTTGGCCACTTCTTCCGGAACCAGTTCGGCAACCCTCTTGATCGTCACCTCCGCACCGGCAGATGCGGCGCCCTTGGCGGCAGCCTTTGCCATCGCTTCCATGTGACCCCAGCTCGAATAGTAAAGCACCAGAACTTTTGTCATCTCATTCTCCTTCGCATGGTTTCCGCCCGCGGCGGTTCATGGCTAACGAGATAGCGACTATATCGTTCACCGAAACCCCGAGAACGCACGACAGATTGTTCACCAGTTTTCATTCCCGTATCCGGCCGGACATGACTTGCAAGTTGGCGGGCAACGGGTCTATCCAGAATGATTGGCCATTGGCCGAAATGCCTTTTTCACAGGAGTAAGATCATGAGCGAAACCGCGAACGTGACAGCCGCCGCGTTGGCAATTGGCGACGAGCTCCTGTCCGGTCGAACCAAGGACAAGAATATCGGCCATCTGGCGGAATTGCTGACTGCCGCCGGCATTGAGCTCGAGGAAGTCCGGATCGTGCCGGACGATCAGCAGCGCATCGTCGAGGCGCTCAATGCGCTGCGGGCGCGTTATACCTATGTCTTTACCTCGGGCGGCATCGGACCGACCCACGACGATATCACCGCAGACGCGATCGCCGCGGCCTTCGGCGTCGCCTGCGTCCATGATGCCGAGGCAATCGCCCTGCTGGGCGCGATGTATGCCGAACGCGGCATGGAATTCACCGAAGCCCGGCGGCGCATGGCGCGGATGCCGGTGGGCAGCCGCCACATCGACAACCCGGTCAGCGGCGCACCGGGCTTTGTTATCGGCAACGTCTATGTAATGGCAGGGGTTCCTGCGGTCTTCCAGGCGATGCTCGACAATGTCCTGCCAACGCTGCAGACCGGGATCAAGATTCTGTCCGACAAGGTGGATTGCCCGTACGGAGAGGGCGAGGTCGGCGACGCTTTGGCCGTCATCGCCAAGGCTCATCCTGACGTCAATATCGGCTCTTATCCGCGCTATTCTGCACAGAGTTTCTCCACCGAAATCGTCATCCGGGGTCGTGACCCGCAAGCCATTGCCAGCGCCAAGACCGATGTCGAGGCGATGGTATCAGATATCGCCTCACGCAAGACGGCCTCTACCGTTTGACAAGGATCAATGCACATCCATGATACCGGACGCATGGTTTCAGGACGAGATCTGGCCGGTGTCGGGTCCCTGAATTTCGCCGCATTCTTCTCGAGGAGTTATTTCCATGGGTTTTCATACGATCCTTGCCGTTCTTTCGACCGTGGCCGATGTCGCGCCGGTCACCTCCGCCATTGCCGGGCTCGCGGCCAGCGACAACGTCCATGTGATCGGCTGCCATGGCGAACCCTCGCAGTTTGTCGTGTTGTCCGCCCCCATTGACGTGCCCGACGCCGCCACCATCGCAGCTCTTTACGAGCAGGCCGACCAGCGCATGCGTGAAGTCGGCGACGCATTTAAGGCCGCCTGCAGCACCGCCGGCCTGTCGCACGAATGGCGCCCGGTCCGCTCGCCCGGTGGCGACAGCGCAGTATCGGCGCTGACCACCTCACGCTCCTGCGATCTGGTGATGGTGCGTCAGCCCGACCGCGATGCCGATGAAGACATGGCGACCAATATTGATGCACTGCTGTTTGAAGGTGGACGTCCTGTGCTGTTTCTGCCGCCAAGCGGCGAACTTGCGGCGCCGATCGAGCGAATCCTGATTGCCTGGGACGGTTCCCGCGAATCCGCCCGCGCCACCCACGACGCCCTGCCCTTGCTCAAAGCGGCCAAGTCCGTCGACATCGTCATCGTCGATGCCGAAAAACTGCCCGATATCGACGCGCCGCTGGCCGGAACCGATATCGCCACCAGTCTTTCGCGCCACGGCATCCACGCCAATGTGACCACGATCTCCAAGGGCTCGGGCTCAACTGCCGAGGCCATCGCCGCGCAAGTCACTGCCAGCAACGCCGATCTGGTTATCATGGGTGCCTACACCCACCAGCGGCTGCGCGAGTGGCTGTTTGGCGGCGTCACAAGGGCATTCCTCGACCGAACCCCGGTTGCGGTTCTGATGTCGCGCTAGACCTAGGTGCGATACTTGCGCGGTCCGTCACGGACCGCGCATCAGGACGCGTGGTGGATCAGTTCAAATGCATCCATAGCGCCACACCGGCAAGCACGGCGGCAAAGCTGGCATTGAGCATGTGTGCGCTGGATTTTCCGCGAAACAGACTTCCAAGACGGTCTCCGGCCAGCGTCCAAAGCACAAACGCCAGAAAATTGTTTATTGTGAACACCGCTGTGACCAGCGCCACCTGACCCAATAGGTCGAAGGGGCCGGCACCCGCGAATTGAGTTAACATCAACAGGATGATCACATAGACGTTGGGATTGAGCATCAGAAGCAGCGCGCCATCCCTGAAACCCGCCCCGTATCCCTTGCCCGCCTCGTTGGCATCAGCGCCAGCCCGCAGCATCTTGTAGGCCAACCATAATACATAGAGCGATCCCGCCGCCTTCATCAGCTCAAACACCATCGAGCCTGGATCGATTACACTCACCAGCCCCAGCCCAATCAGGAACGTCGAAATCAGGGTAGCCAGATGATAGCCCAAATTCGGGGGGATTGTTGAGGCAAACCCGTGACGTGAGCCAAGGGCCACAAAAAACATGTTGCCAGGCCCCGGGCAATAGGCAAGTGGAAACAAAAACAACACAAGCGACAGGACCAGGGCGGTCATTGAAAATGTCTCCGGATTGCGTTGCCTCAGTTTCGCCCTCCGTTTGTTCCGTCGCCACCCGATTTCAGCCGGGACAATATTCATTGCCGCCGCCTCTCCCTTGCGCTCACGCCTGAATTCCGGCTATTTGCGGCGATTGAGCTCAAACGCAAGCGCGATCTGGCGCTTGCCAATGCGAGGGTGCACGTCATGTCTCTTCCAGATAAAGCGTTTCCGGTCTCATGGGACCAGTTCCACCGTGATGCGCGCGCGCTCGCCTGGCGGCTCAGCGGCTCCGGCCAGGCCTGGAACACCATCGTCTGCATCACCCGCGGCGGGTTGGTTCCGGCAGCTATCATTTCACGCGAACTCAACATTCGCCGCATCGACACGGTTTCGGTGGCTTCCTACCATGACTACGTCAACCAGGGCGACATGCAGGTTCTCAAGGAAATCAATGTCGATATTCTTGATACCGAGGGAGACGGAGTCCTGATCATCGATGATCTCACCGACACCGGCAAGACGGCGGCGATTGTCCGGGCCATGCTGCCCAAGGCCCATTTTGCCACGGTCTACGCCAAGCCCAAGGGCCGGCCGCTGGTTGACACCTTCGTCACCGAGGTCAGCCAGGATACCTGGATCTATTTCCCCTGGGACATGGGTTTTGCCTATGTCGAGCCGATCGCCAAGGATACCCGCGGCTGAACCGGCGGCTTCTTCAGGAACTGGGTGTTCCAGGCTGATCAACAGCCGCAATTAATAGTTCCGATGCGTTTGTCGCACCGATGATCATCACCAGGCCGCATAACTCTCGGGTCTCACGCGTCCGGGGGCGTCACCGCGGCATCTCCGGCTTGGTGTATGACAGCGTCAGCCCATCTCGAACAGTCAACAAACCCGGTTCATTTGAGGGGCTACTTTTAACCAATATTTATATGGATTTATATCAATATGGGTCGATTAGAGATAATCACCCAGCTGGAATGATATCAGCTTGTTAAAGCCTCATACGGGGCATGCATCGCGGCCTACTGGCATATCATTCACATTCATGCAGCAATCCACGCTACCGTCCCAAAACATACTCAGGCAATACCGTATTGTCGGCATCAACCTTGCCGTCATCCTTGTTGTGTTGTCGGCGGCCGCCATCGTTCCACGCAACGGCCAGGCATTGGTGATTGTTCCTCCCTGGAGCGAACCCGGTCGGGTCCTCAATGTCATTGCTGACGCCGGTGGATCGGTCATGAACGGCACCGGCGCGCCCTACGCCGCAATAGCCCATTCCGACGAACCCGGCTTCGCTTTCCGCTTGTTTAAATCCGGCGCAATGCTGGTTCTCGACGGCAGTCTCGCCTTTTTTTGCAGGAGTACACCTTCGCTATGAGTTACATGACCTCGCTCCGCACCCGCGCAGCCATTGCAATCGTATCGCTGTTATGGATCAACGTCGGCATGATGGCCCTTCGCTATTTGTGGGGCATGGACGCCGATCCGGTTGTTGTCCTGGGCGGCGGCATCGCGATCGCCGGTGTTGCGACGTTGACCTGGTGGCGTGACCGAACCGGCACCGCAACACAGATTTCGACAGCGCTCGCACACGCCGCAAGCGTTGCCTTGCTGGTCTACGCGTTTTCCGGATCGCCACTCCAGATCGACATGCACATGTATTTCTTCGCCAGCCTGGCGATCTGCGCATCCTGGGTCGACTGGCGGCCAATCCTCGCATTCGCGGGTCTGACGGCTGTGCACCATCTCGTGCTGTTCTTCGTTATTCCTGCAGCCGTATTTCCAGGTGACACCGATATCAGCCGCGTCATCCTGCATGCGGTCATTCTCATTCTGGAAGCAGGCGCCTTGCTGGCTTTGGTCCATTCGCTTGCCAGTGCCTTCGCTCAGAACGATGAAGCGATGAACAACACCAAAATCGCCAATGAACAGGCCAATCAGATGTCGCAGAAGGCCGAACAGGCCCAGCAACAGAATCTCGAGGATTCCAAGCGTCGCGAAGCCGAACGTGCCGTAGACACCGAGCGCCTGCAGTTTGCCATGGAATCGCTTGGCCGCGGGCTTCGTCAATTGGCCGATGGAGATCTTCGTTTCCGCATTACCGACCGTTTTGACGATACGCTTGAGGTTCTCAGAGGCGATTTCAACTCATCCATGCAATCCCTCGAACAGCTGGTCGCTGAACTCGGCGGCTCCGCCCGCCAGATGAGCGAAGGCTCCAACGGCGTATGCGATGATGCCGAGCGAATTTCCCAGCGCACCGAACAACAGGCCGTTTCACTCGAGGAAACCGCCGCAGCGATCGGGCGCATCACCGAAAATGTCCAGACAGCCTCAAAGCGTGCCGGGGAAGCTGGTCGTCTGGTCGACGAGGCGACGAAAGATGCTTCCGTCTCCGAAGAGATTGTCTCCCGGGCCGTCAGCGCCATGACCGAGATCGAAGGATCTTCGCGTCAAATCGGACAGATCATCACCGTTATCGACGAAATTGCCTTCCAGACCAATCTGCTGGCTCTCAATGCCGGGGTGGAAGCAGCCCGCGCCGGAGAAGCAGGCAGAGGCTTTGCGGTGGTGGCTCAGGAAGTGCGCGAACTGGCACAACGCTCGGCAAGCGCCGCCAAGGAAATAAACGCCCTGATTGAAACTTCAACAACCCACGTCAGCAGTGGTGTAACCCTGGTCAATCAGACCGGTGAAGCGCTTCGCTCGATCGGCGATCAGGTTAAGCACATCAACGAGTACATCGCCAAGATTGTCGACACCGCACGTGAACAGGCTACCGACATCTCCGAAATCAACTCGGCAGTGGTCAGCATGGACCAGACGACCCAGCAAAACGCCGCCCTCGTCTCTGATACCACCAAATCGATACGTGGCCTTGCCACCGATGCCGATAGATTGGTGGCAAAACTGGCTGTTTTCAGCGTCAGTGAATCGGCCACAACGCGGCCATCCAGCTCTGCGAAACCCGCAGTCGCCACGCAGAACCCGGCGACACAGACACCTAGGGCAGTGCGCCATTCAGGCGGCCGTGGTGCAGCAGCAGCCGCTGTTGCCCAGGAATGGGACGAATTCTGATCTCCCGACTGGCGGCAGTCGGGATTCAGGCCACTGAGATCTTGGACTGACTGCTTCAAACACTATATCAGGGGCACAGTTAGCGCTGTGTCCCTTTTTTAGTTGCAGATTTTCCAGGCTCACCCGCCCCCCTCGGGGTTGAGTACCAAAAACCGGCATCGAATTGAATGCCAAACCGGCATCGGCGGCTGTGATGACCGCTTCCAGCGGTTCAAATCAGTCACAATTCCGTGCCAAGATCAAAAACCGTGCCAAAATCAGACATGGAGCCGATTCGCACACGATGACCGCATTCGATCGCCTGAAAAATCTGCTTGATCTGTTCCGCCACCCTGTCGGCGGCGGAAGCAAGCCAAAACGCCAGGTCGCAGCCGTCGTGGTCCGAGGGACCGGCGATAACCTGGAAATGCTGCTGATTACCAGCCGCGACACTGGCCGCTGGATTGTGCCCAAGGGCTGGGTCGAACACGGCGAGGACGGCGCAGAGGCGGCGCTGAGGGAAACCTGGGAAGAAGCGGGCCTGATCGGCGAAGTCTTTTCAGACGTCCCGGTGGGCTATTATCGCTATGTCAAGCATCGCCCGCGCCGCGGCAACGCGCTGTGCGAGGTCGAGGTCTATCTGGTCCGAATGATCGAGCAAAAAGATCAGTGGCCTGAAAAGGGCCAGCGCCGGCGCAAGTGGTTTCCGGTCGCCGCCGCAATCAGCCTGGTCAGCGAGATCGAGCTCAAGGACGTGATTCGCGACGCCCTGCAGTTCCACAAGGCTGCATGACGGCGGTTTCAGGACGGTTCCCCCCACACCAGCAAGTCTGTCCGGTTGCAGGCAGGCATAACCTGCCCCGGATTTTTTCCCCCGCGCATAGCCCCATTGACCGCATTTTCCTGTTTGTCCTCGTTTTCCACAACACCAACTCACAACATCTGGTGTTCATTAATCAGACATAAACTACCCCTTGACGCATCCACCCGAGTCGCTGCTTATAGGTCAAACGTTGCGGCGGCGGCGTGGCTGGAATGTTTTGAGGCCAGTCAAATCCTGTCATTTTCGGGTCCATAAATCTGACTTCGTGCGTGTTGCACGGCGGTCGGAGGGGTGTATCTTTTTGTCCGAAATTGGCACCGCGGAATGCGAATGGGGCTGGAAAAAACCTTCTGTTAATACTATATTTAGTGTTTGCAACCAGCCTAACCACAATATAGAGGATCCCCAACGGGAACCACACCATGTAACCGAGTTGAGATGGGCTGCGCAATGACTACGCTGCCTGCGAGGAAGATTTTGTCGTGACGCAAGGACTGCGCTCGGCTGGGGCTATTAAAGAGGACTACAATGCGCATCGACCGACGGTTCACCAAAGACGGCCAGTCCGCCTACGCAGAAATCGAATTCCGCAAGGCCACGAGCGAGATCAGGAATCCTGACGGCTCCATCGTCTTCCGTCTGGCCGACATTGATGTGCCGGTGCAGTTCAGCCAGGTTGCAGCCGACATTCTGGCGCAGAAGTATTTCCGCAAGGCCGGTGTCCCGGCCCGCCTCAAGAAGGTCGAGGAAAATTCGGTGCCGTCCTGGCTGTGGCGCTCGGTCGCTGATGAAAAGGCCCTCGAAAAGCTTCCCGAAGACGAGCGCTACGGTTCCGAAACCGATGCCCGTCAGGTGTTTGACCGGCTCGCCGGCACCTGGACCTATTGGGGCTGGAAGGGCGGCTATTTCACCACTGAGGACGACGCCCGCGCGTTCATGGACGAGCTTGCCTACATGCTCGCCACCCAGCGCGTTGCGCCCAATTCGCCACAGTGGTTCAACACCGGCCTGCATTGGGCTTACGGCATCGACGGCCCCGGCCAGGGCCATTTCTATGTCGACCCGTTCACCGGCAAGCTGAAGAAGTCCGAATCCTCCTACGAGCACCCGCAGCCGCATGCCTGCTTCATCCAGTCGGTCGAGGACGATCTCGTCAACGACAACGGCATCATGGATCTGTGGGTGCGTGAAGCGCGGCTGTTCAAATACGGCTCCGGCACCGGCTCCAACTTCTCGCATCTGCGCGGCGAAGGCGAAAAGCTCTCGGGCGGCGGCAAGTCGTCAGGCCTGATGAGCTTCCTCAAGATCGGCGACCGCGCCGCCGGCGCCATCAAGTCGGGCGGAACCACCCGCCGCGCTGCCAAGATGGTGGTGGTCGACATCGATCACCCCGATATCGAGGCCTACATCAACTGGAAGGTCAAGGAAGAGCAGAAGGTTGCAGCCCTCGTCACCGGTTCGAAGATCGTGGCCATGCACCTCAAGGCGATCATGAAGGCTTGCCTCAACTGCGAGGCCGACAACGACGCCTGCTTCGACCCCAAGCAGAACCCGGCGCTGAAGCGCGAGATCAAGGCCGCCAAGAAGAACCAGGTGCCTGAAAACTACGTCAAGCGCGTCATCCAGTTTGCCAAGCAGGGCTACACCGACATCGAATTCAAGACCTACGACACCGATTGGGATTCGGAAGCCTACCTCACGGTTTCAGGCCAGAACTCCAACAACTCGGTCTCGATCAAGGACGACTTCCTGCGCGCTGTCGAAACCGACGGCGAATGGCATCTGACCGCCCGCAAGGACGGCAAGATCATGAAGACGCTGAAGGCGCGCGACCTGTGGGAACAGATCGGCCATGCCGCCTGGGCCTCGGCTGATCCGGGCCTGCACTTCAACACCACCATGAACGACTGGCACACCTGCCCGGCAGAAGGCCCGATCCGCGCCTCCAATCCGTGCTCGGAATACATGTTCCTTGACGACACCGCCTGCAACCTGGCCTCGCTCAACCTCTTGCAGTTCAAGGACGCCGGCACCAAGCAGATCGACATCGCCGATTACGAACACGCCGTCCGGCTCTGGACCATCGTGCTCGAGGTCTCGGTAATGATGGCCCAGTTCCCTTCGCGCCAGATTGCCGAGCAGTCCTACAAATACCGCACCTTGGGTCTGGGCTTTGCCAATATCGGCGGCTTGCTGATGACCACCGGCATTCCCTATGATTCCAAGGAAGGCCGCGCCATCTGCGGCGCCCTGTCGGCGATCATGACCGGCGTTTCCTACGCCACATCGGCTGAAATGGCCGGCGAGATCGGCCCCTTCGCCGGTTTCAAGGAAAACAAGAAGAACATGCTGCGGGTCATCCGCAACCACCGCCGCGCCGCCCATGGCGAAACCGGCGGCTACGAGGAGCTGTCGGTCGATCCGGTGGCGCTGATCCATCAGGACTGCCCCGATCCGGACCTTATCGCCCACGCAACAGCTGCCTGGGACAAGGCGCTCGAGCTCGGTGAAAAACACGGCTACCGCAACGCCCAGGTTTCGGTTGTGGCACCAACCGGCACCATCGGCCTGGTGATGGATTGCGACACCACCGGCATCGAGCCCGATTTCGCGCTGGTCAAGTTCAAGAAGCTCGCCGGTGGCGGCTACTTCAAGATCATCAACAACGCGGTGCCCGAAGCGCTGCGCACGCTCGGCTATTCCGAAGCCCAGCTGGCCGAGATCGAGGCCTATGCGGTCGGTCACGGCAACATCAACCAGGCGCCGGCCATCAATCCCGGTTCGCTGAAAGGCAAGGGCTTCACCGACGAGAAGATCGAAGCCATCAACGGCGCCACCAAGGCCGCCTTCGACATCAAGTTCGTGTTCAACAAGTGGACGCTGGGCGAAGACTTCTGCAAGGATGTGCTCGGCCTCACCGACGAGCAGATGAACGATTTTTCCTTCGACATGCTGTCTGCCATCGGGTTCGCCAAGAAGGACATCGAAGCCGCCAACATCCATGTCTGCGGGGCGATGACGCTGGAAGGCGCACCGCACCTCAAGGAAGAGCACTATCCGGTGTTTGATTGCGCCAACCCTTGCGGCAAGGTCGGCAAGCGCTATCTGTCGGTCGACAGCCACATCCGCATGATGGCAGCCGCCCAGCCGTTCATCTCCGGCGCGATCTCGAAAACCATCAACATGGCCAATGACGCCACCGTCGATGATTGCAAGAACGCCTACATGCTGTCCTGGAAGCTGGCACTGAAGGCCAACGCGCTCTACCGCGATGGCTCAAAGCTCAGCCAGCCGCTCAATTCCTCCTTGATCGAGGATGATGAGGACGAGGACGACGCAATCGAAGCGCTGGCTGCCCAGCCACAAGCAGCCCAGGCTGTCACGGTCACCGAAAAGATCGTCGAGCGGGTGGTCGAGAAACTGGTGCACGATCGCGAAAGAATGCCCAACCGGCGCAAGGGCTACACCCAGAAGGCGGTGATCGGCGGCCACAAGGTCTATGTCCACACCGGCGAATATCACGACGGCCGGCTGGGCGAGATCTTCATCGACATGCACAAGGAAGGCGCTGCCTTCCGGGCGATGATGAACAATTTTGCCATCTCGATCTCGATTGGCCTGCAATACGGCGTGCCGCTTGAGGAATATGTCGAGGCGTTCACCTTCACCCGGTTTGAACCCGCTGGCATGGTTCAGGGCAACGACGCCATCAAGAACGCCACATCGATCCTCGACTATGTGTTCCGGGAACTGGCCGTCTCCTATCTCGGTCGCAACGATCTCGCCCATGTCGACATGTCGGACTTCTCCAACACCACGATGGGCAAGGGGATTTCCGAGGGCAAGGCAAGCCCGTTCTCCAAGGGTCTGACCCGCGGCGCCTCGCTCAAGGTTGTTACCGGCCATGGCATCGGCGCAAACTCCGAGCCCAAGGGCCAGGCCGCCAACGCCCCCTCCTCCGGCGCCTCGGTGATCACCGGATCGTTCGCCTCCAAGAGCTCTGGCTCGGCCAAGGGATCAGCCAATCTGGCGGTCAAGTCCCAGCCCGAGGAGATCGAGACCGACGGCGCCATCGCCTTCAGGCGCGATTATGAAGAGCGCGCCGAGGAACTGGCCGCCGAAATCGCGCTGGTCGAAAACGAGGCGGAAGAGCTGTTCTCCGATATCGCCGAATCCGAGGCCCGCGACGCCAAGGCCAAGGCCGCCGCCCGCCGCGCCCGGTCCCTCGCCCAGGGCTACACCGGCAACATGTGCACCGAATGCCAGAACTTCACCATGGTGCGCAACGGCACCTGCGAGAAGTGCGACACCTGCGGGGCAACGAGCGGCTGCAGCTGAGGATTGAATTTATAGATGCTGTCTGAAACCGCTGTAGCGGCGATATATACCGTCGGGGGCGCTGTAATCGGCTCCCTCGTCTCTGCTTTCATTCAGCCATTATGGACACTAGCCATAGGTCAAAAAACGAAACTATCCGCGAGTGTTCAGATTTTCTCATTTGATATGCCGCAGTATTTATCCGAATCTATTACCGAGTATTCTGAACAGAGATGGAATATTCGTGCCAACATAAAGCCGACGGCTGACGTCGTAGATAAACTTCGTCAAATCGACTCACGTCGTGGATACTTACGCATCTCATTAAAAAACAAAAGCAAGCGTGAAATTAGCGGAATAAGACATCATATCCGGAATAATTCAGACATAATTGTCGACACTAAAATCGACGGAACGGAAAAAGGAAGCGTTTTCGGTAAAAGTTTTCGCCTAGATTCACTTTTGCCAAACTCAACGGTCGAGCTAAAAATATGGACAGATTGGGACTACTCAGAGTCGGTCCGGAAAGTTGTTCATTTTGAACAGAGCCTTCGCAGCATGAGGCGGATAGACGCGAGTTTGAGAAAGGCGAGCGCGTTGCGCGAAAGGTTCTCGAAGTCCTTTGCCAGCCTGCGGCATCGCCCAAGCCACGCGAAAGTCCGTTCGACCACCCAGCGTCTCGGCAGAACCTCAAAACCCTTGACGATGTCGGATCGCTTGATGATCTTGATCGCCAGCCCGGGCATGGCCTTCTTCTGACCCTTGGCGAAGACAGGTCCCTGATAGCCACCGTCCGCAAAGAGTTTCTTCAAAAACGGATAGCGCCCGAACAACGTCTTGATGACCAGCAGGCCGCCGTCGCGGTCCTGGATGTCGGCTGGATGAACCAGCGCATGCAGCAGCAGACCTACCGTGTCGACAAGGATATGCCGCTTCTTACCCTTGACCTTCTTCCCCGCATCATACCCGCTCGGGTCGATACAAGCCCCCCTTTTTCCGCGCCTTTGACGCTCTGGCTGTCGATGACCGCCGCTGTCGGGCTAGCCTCGCGTCCCATCGCCTCGCGGCATTTCACATAAAGCTCCTGATGAATACGGCCGAGTGTGCCGTCCCAGTTCCAAAGGTCGAAATAGCTGAACAGGGTGCTCTTCGGCGGCAAGTCCTTCGGAACAGCCCGCCATTGGCAGCCGGTGCTGAGAACATAAAGCAGGCCGTTAAGAACCTCGCGCACATTGACCTCACGCCTGCGGCCACCCCGCTTGGCAGGAGGTATCAAAGGCTCGACCAGCGCCCATTCCGCATCCGTCAGATCGCTGGGATAGCGCAGACCATCCCGATTGTATTTCCCACGGTTCGCTTTCGTCCACATAGCCTCCATCCCATCGTCAAACAAATCAACGGCATGGAATCACAAACGATTCATATCATTCAACTTCTTTCCGGACCGACACTCAGACACTTCTTACCTAAAAATTGACGAAATAGTAAACATTACTGCGAAGGAAATAGATCAAGTATACACACAATACATTTTCACAAATTTCTCAAAATCAAAATACCTACATATCTCAAAAAATCTGGCAGTCCGTTCATACTGGTCAATTATCATCTTTTCTATATTGGGTCAGATTGCATTTCAGATTGTTAAAAACTGAGCTTTATTGAGCGATCGCTACATTTGATGAGGCACGCTGAGCTCATACACAAACGGATTATTTTATACTGGCAACGGTACATGGGCAAACGGTCGCGTCCTACCTCTCCCTTGGTAGGAGAGGACACAAAATCGCGCGCTTAGCGCAAGCTAAGTCGCAGATTTTGTTGGTGAGGGGCCACGCAACACACACCTTCGTCATCCCGGACTTGATCCGGGATCCAGCCACCGCGCGTCGGCGCGGTCAGAGACGATTCGTCCACACCCCCACATCACGGAATGGATCCTCGGCTCGGTGGCCGAGGATGACGACGGTGAAAATGAGCCGGGACGATAGTTATATGGTGTCAAGACGATTCCCCCGGACTTCGTCATCCTAGGGCCCCGACCCTAGGATCCATTCCGCAATCCCACAACACGGCAAGCCCCATCGCAGGGAACGGGTCCGATCGCACTCGCCCCATCACCACCCAGTGCCGCGAAACAGTTCAAACCAGTCCGGATTGGTCTTCTCTACGAGATTAACCGTCCGTTGTTACGGCCAGCGCTCGCCCCACCTCTGACACTAGAACGCGGCATACAGGCAGCTCAATTTCTCACGCAACAGCACGGGATGGATCCTCGGCTCGGAGGCCGAGGATGACGACGGGGAGAATGAGCCAGGACGACGGTCAGATGATGCCAAGACGATTCCCCCCACACTTCGTCATCGTAGGGCCCCGACCCTAGGATCCATTCCGTGATCCCGCAGCACGGCAAGACCCATCGCAGGGCAAGGGTCCGATTACATTGGCCCATCACCACCCGGTGCCGCTAAACAATTCAAACCAATCCGGATTGGACTTCTCTATGAGATTGTCCGTCCGTTGTTACGGCCAGCGCTCGCCCCACCTCTCACACGAGAACGCGGCATACAGGCAGCTCAATTTCTCACGCAACATCACGGAATGGATCCTCGGCTCGGTGGCCGAGGATGACGACGGTGAAAATGAGTCGGGACGATAGTTATATGGTGTCAAGACGATTCCCCCGGGCTTCGTCATCCTAGGGCTCCGACCCTAGGATCCATTCCGTAATCCCACAACATGGCAAGCCCCATCGTCGGACACAGCTTTAATCGCACTGGTCATCACCAACCGGTACCGCGAAACAATTCAAACCAGTCCGGATTGGTCTTTTCGATCAGTTCGATCTTCCACTGCCGCGGCCAGCGCTTGAGCGACTTCTCACGCTGGATGGCATCGCGGATATCGAAATGCTCCTCATACCAGACCAGTCGCCGCACGCCGTAACGGCTGGTGAAGCGCGATCCGGCTCCAGCCACATGTTCAGGCACGCGACGGCCCAGATCATTGGTCACGCCGATATAGATGGTCCCGCCCTTCCGGCTGGCGAGCATGTAGACATACCCCGTCATCGGCAAAAGATACCGCAAGTTGCAACATCACGGAATGGATCCTCGGCTCGATGGCCGAGGATGACGACGGAGAGTGTGAACCCGTACAGCGACGGGGACTGAGAACGGCGACGGAGCGGTGGAAGCCGGACAAGGACGGTGCAATCGCCTCACGTGCAATTTCTAGCACTTGGCCTGCGGCTAAGGCGGTGAAATTGCTTCCTCACCCACAATGGGCAGAGCCAAATTTGGCAAACACACGTCACCCTCTCCTCGCCCCTTGTGCGAGAGGATACAAAATCGCGACCTTAGCGTAGCTAAGTCGCAGATATTGTTGGTGAGGGGTGGGATCGGCCGGGGTGAACCCGGCCCAAGCCTCGGTATTACCTGGCCTTGCGGGCAGCATAGCGCTTGTCGCGCTTTTCCTTCATGGCGGCCATATCGGCAACCGCGCGTTCGGCGCGGGCCTTTTCTTCTTCCTCGCGGGCCAGACGTTCGGCATGTTCAGCTGCGTAGGCCGCTTCCGCGTCAGCTGCTTCCTGCGCTGCCTTGCGTGCTTCTTCTTCGAGCTTCAGCCGCGCGCGTTCGGCGTGGCGAATTTCGCGCGCCTTTGCCACCGCTTCGCGCTCGGCGCGCCTGGCGACAACCTCCGGGTCATCAGCCTTCGGCGCTGCCTTCATTTTTTCCAGCAGCTTCTTTTTGGCCTCCATGGCATCCTGGCGGCGGTCGGTGAAGGTCGTACGTACTTGGTTTTTCAAACGAAATTCGTCCTTGGTTGGAAATGGAGCCGATATGGCAAAGGCGCCCAAACCAGGCGCTCTCAATGTATTTGGTGTTCCAACCGCGCTTGTACACCCATTTGGGGCCATTTTGACAGGAACATTTTGCAGCGCACCGCCTTCTCTGGCTCCAGCATTGGCCTGACGGAACCATTTCTCAACCTGTTGTTGCCAACATGGCGCAAGGAGAGGCGCGATGGGCAAGGTTTACCGGTTCAAGCCAAGACGACGATTCGCCAGTGGCCAGTTTGCGCTCGCCGGCGCCGACCGCCCCGCCCGCAAACATTCCAAACCCTCCCGCAGTCCCTGCCGCGACGATCCGTTCCATTTTTGCTGGCCGGCCTGCTGCTGGCGCTCATCAGTTACAACCTGCTCCAGCCGTCGCTCGCCTTGCCATCGCTCGGAAGCGTCAGGGACGCGGCGCAATTTCATCACTCTTTTTCCGTTTGCAGCGGCAGCGCCCGGATAAACTGCGTCATCGACGGCGACACGATCTACCTTGACGGCGAGAAAATCAGGATCGCCGATATCAACACACCGGAAATCTCCCGCCCCGCCTGTCATCGCGAACGCACATTGGCAAACCAGGCCCAGATCCGGCTGGTGCAATTGCTCAATGCCGGCCCGGCGGAATTGCGGCGAACCGAAACCCGTGACCGCGATGTCTACGGCCGCAAGCTCAGAAGCATCTACCGCAACGGCCGCTCGCTCGGAGATACGCTGATTGACGAGGGTCTGGCGCATCGTTGGCGCGGCTACAAACAGTCCTGGTGCAACTAGGCGCCCGACGCCTGCACAAATTCGTCCGGAAAAATTCTCCACGCCGCCCCGCACCCATCCAATTTCCCGGTTAGACTTCTGCCAATATGGAAAACCGAATCTTTGAGCCCGGAGTGAAAATGCCCCTCACCTATGCCATCGGCGATGTTCATGGCCGCAGCGACCTGCTGGCGGCGCTGCTGGAGGCGATCGGCGAGGACATGGCCGGTCGTGCGGCGCGGATCGTTTTTCTTGGCGATGTCATCGACCGCGGGCCCGACAGCCGCGGCTGTCTCGATCTGGTGATCGGAGCGCTCGCCCAATACCCCGATTCGCAGCTGGTGCTGGGCAATCACGAGGAATTCCTGCTGCGCTTCATCACTCCTGATGAGGATCACCAGGACGTGGTGCGGGTTTGGTATCCCAATGGCGGCATCGCCACCCTGCAGTCCTATGGACTGGATGCGCGTGATCCGATCGACAGCCTCGCCACAACGTTCGCCCGCGGATTTCCCGGCCATGTCGAGACACTTCGCGCAGCCAGCTGGATGGTCGAAAGCGAGCACCATGCCCTCGTCCATGGAGGCATCGATCCGCATCTCGGGCTCGCGGCCCAGGAACCCCGCACCACCCGCTGGATCCGCGAGAAATTCCTCAGCTTCGCCGGGCCATTGCCCAAGACCATCGTTCACGGCCACACGCCGACGGAATCCAGCCTGCCGGAAATTCACCCGAATCGCATCGCCATCGACACCGGAGCCTATTATTCCGGCCACCTCACCTGTGTGATTCTTAACGGCGCCACGGCACCCCGGTTCCTGACCACCAGCGTCCATGACGGGCAGATCACCGTACGCCAGGCACAGCCGCTCGACTGCTGCTGACGTTTTTTCCGGACAATCCGGCGCCCACCCCTTTTCATTTCCCGTCTCCACGGGCTAAACCTCTGCGAACTCGAACACAAAGGCGAACGAGATGAGCGACGAAACTCGGGATTCGAACGGCACGGTATTGAACGATGGCGACAATGTCACCGTGATCAAGGACCTCAAGGTCAAGGGCACTTCATCGACCGTCAAGCGCGGCACCATGGTCAAGGGCATCCGGTTGACCGGCAATCCCGACGAGGTCGAATGCCGGGTCGAAAAGATCAAGGGCCTGGTGTTGCGCACCGAGTTTTTGAAAAAGGCCTGAGGGCACTCAGCCCTTATCGGCATCATCCCCGGGCGTGCTCCGGGGATGCCTCCCACGCCTCCGGCGTCAGGTTTTGCCAATACGCCTTGCCAGCGGTGTCGAACTCAGGCCGTGGGCAAGGATCGAAAACGCCACCGTCATCGAAACGCAGGCCAGCAGCTCGTCCGCGTTGGCAAACACGTATTCGTCCATGATGATCAGCGTGAACAGGATCGAGGCCAACCCGCGCGGCCCGAACCAGCCTAAAAACAGCTTCTCCCTGATCTTGAGCCCGGTGCCCAACAGCGACAGCCAGATCGCCGCCATCCGCACCACGGTGAGAAACAGCACGGCAATGATCACAGCACTTGCCGTGGCATGCTCGATGCCGTCGGGCAGCAACAGCGCGCCAAACACCAGAAACGACGTCATCGTCAGCAATTGCCCGGCGCCATCCATGAATTCGCGGATGAAACGGATATGGTGCCGATAGGTATTGCCAAACACCATGCCGCCGACAAAGGCGGCGATAAAACCATTGCCACCAATCACCTCGGCAAACACATATGCAGCAAAGGCGGTTGCCACAAACACCACGCCCTCGGCGGATTCTGCAATCAATTGCCGGGTTTGCGCCAGATCGAGCAGCCGCGCCACGCTCCAGCCGACCGCAATGCCCGCCAGCGGCCCGAGCACGATCTGGATCAGGGCGGCGATGGCAAGCCCGTCGGTATTGGCGTCCGACACCCCCGCCGAGGCCAGGATCGCGCCCAGCAGCACCACCGGCAGCACCAGCCCATCATTGAGCCCGCTTTCGACATTGATTGTTTCACTCAGCCGCTCCGGCACATCGGGGCTCGAAACCACGGCTTGTCCGAGCGCCGCATCGGTGGGCGAAAGCAGCGCCGCCGTCAGCAACGCCATCGCGATCCCGCCCTCGGGGCTGATCAGGTAAACCGCCAGCGTTCCAAAAATAAGCGACAGCGGCAGGCCGATCAAAAGCATCCGGCCCGGCAACTGCCAATTCTGCTTGAGCTGGGAAAACCTCACATGCGAGGCATCGGCGAACAGCACCAGCACCAGCGTGAATTCCGCCAGCAGCCGCTTGCCCTCGCTCAGAATTTCCGGCGGCGCGGCGGCACGCAACGGGTCGGAGACCAGATACCCCACGCCCATGAAGATGATCGGCAGCGTCAGCAGCGAACGATCGACCGCTTTCGTCAACAGCGAATAGGCAATGAAGGCCGCCAATATGCCCAGGATCACCCAGTCAAAGTCGACGCCCATGCCGCGTCCTTTCCGTTCACGAATCCGGTTGCCGGACGACTATGGCGCGCGGCAATGTGCATGGCCACCTCCAACCGGGCAATTGATCAATCAAAGCTGTAGGCTGGACCGTGAGCGTCCGGATGATCGGGGCCGTCAGGTGCCGCAATAAGTGGTGTAGGCGCCAAATCCGGAGGGCGCGCCCAGCGCATAGACTTCCAGACCTGTGCGCGCCTCGAATGGTCTGGCAAGCACTTCGACCAGCCGTTCGAAGGGTGCGAGGTCACTCTTGCCGGCGGACTCAAGGGCTGCTTCCACCATGTGGTTGCGCGGGATATAGACCGGATTGACGCGGTTCATCGCCGCAGCACGCTCTTGGGCCGTGCCCGGCTCACGCAGCAACCGCTCCCGATAGGCTGCAAGCCAGCCATCGAAGACGGCAGGATCGTCAAACAAGGCCCGTGCGGCTTCAGCTTGGCCCGCGGCGACATCGGAGAGGCTGCGGAACAGCTGCGTGAAATCAACATTCTGGCCTTCCATCACCGAAAACAGGTCGGTGGCAAGTTCCATGTCAGTATCTTCCTCGCGCTCAACGCCAAGTTTTTGGCGCATGCCTTCAAGCCATGCGTCCTGATAGGCTTCCGGAAAATCGTTGATTACCTCGCTCGCCATCCGCACCGCCGCATCGCTGTCATCGGGGTTGATAAGGTCGAGCAGGGTTTCAGCCAGCCGCGCCAGGTTCCACTGGGCAATTTGCGGCTGGTTGCCATAGGCGTAACGCCCGTTCTGGTCGATAGACGAGAACACCATCTTCGGGTCGTAGACATCGAGGAAGGCGCAGGGGCCGTAATCGATGGTCTCACCGGAAATCGTCATGTTGTCGGTGTTCATCACCCCGTGCACGAAGCCAATCAGCATCCATTTGGCAATCAGCGCCGCCTGCCGGTCGCGCACCTGCACAAGCAGTTGCAGATAGCGGTCGGGCTTGCCTGCGAGCGCCGGGTAGTGCCGGGCGATGGCATAGTCGGCGAGTTGCCGCAAACGGTCGGTTTCGCCGCGCGCCGCAAAGAACTGGAACGTGCCCACCCGCAAATGGCTCGACGCCACCCGCGCCAGCACAGCACCTTGCTCGGCGCCGGCCTGGCGCATGATGCTTTCGCCGGTCATTACTGCCGCCAGCGCCCGTGTGGTCGGCACACCCAGCGCATGCATCGCCTCGCCGATGATATATTCGCGCAGCACCGGCCCGAGCACAGCCTTGCCATCGCCACCACGTGAGAACGGCGTCCGGCCGGACCCTTTGAGGTGGAGGTCGCGGCGCTCGTCGTGGCTGTCGATTACCTCTCCCAGAAGCAGCGCCCGGCCATCACCGAGCTGCGGTGAAAAACCGCCGAACTGGTGCCCGGCATAGGCCATCGCCAGCGGCGTAGCTCCCTCCGGCGCGGTATGGCCCGAAAGAATGGCTGCACCCTCGGCGCTGTCGAGCGCATCGGCATCAAGCCCCAGCTCCACCGCCAGTTCTCGATTGAAGCGGACCAGTTTCGGTGCAGGCACCTCGGCGCCCTTCCATGGTACGTAAAACCCTTCGAGGTCGCGCGCGTAGCTGTTGTCGAATTTCAGTCCTGCAATGCTCATTGGCTTCGTTCCCTGTTGCGTCGCACGCCGATACCAGCGCCGGCGCCCACTCAATCGATCTCGAATTCCAGGCTCTCAAATCCCAGCGCTTCCAGGAAGCGACGCGGGTCGAGACCGAAATCGGCATAGATCACTTGGTTGTTCTGATCGATGATGGTAAACCACGGCGTGCCCGCCGAGCGATAATCCTGCATGAAACTCGGATAGGTCTCATCTTCCCGCGCCAGGTCATGGCCGAACGGAATGGGAAGTTCATAGCGTTGCTGGTTGATGCTGAGCTTGTCGACGGTGTTGTCCTTGAAATCCTCGAACACCGTCTGGATCACCGCAAAGCCGACGCCCTGGCCGGCGAGGTGGTGATGCAGGTAGCGCAGCACCGGAAACCCGCGTGAATGGCAACCCGGGCAGGCATGCTGAAAGCAGAACAGGATCTTCAGCCCATCGCCAAGCTCGGACAAGGTCACCGGCCCCCGCGCTTGCCCTTCACCGTCGATCCATTCGCGCACCCTGAGTTCCGGCGCAGAGCGATGTAAAGAACCAAATTGCATGGGATGTCCTTTCCGAAGGCTTGCATGGGCCCCGGCAGCCAGTGAAGCCGGTACCAGTGGCAACATCGGTTGTCGCCACTGGCTTATCGTCAAGATAACGAGTTCGACCTATTCGGCCGCATCCCGCTTGGGCAGCACCCAGTCGGGCCTGGGAAAATGGCAGGTGTAGCCGTTGGGAATTCGCTCGAGATAATCCTGATGCTCGGGCTCGGCCTCCCAGAAATCCCCCACCGGTTCAACCTCGGTCACCGCCTTGCCGGGCCACAATCCGGAAGCATCGACATCCGCGATGGTATCGCGTGCGGTCTGGCGCTGCTGCTCATCGGTGTAGTAGATGGCCGAGCGATAGGACATGCCGTGGTCATTGCCCTGCCTGTTCGGGGTCGACGGATCGTGGATCTGGAAGAAGAATTCCAATAACTCACGATAGCTGATCCGGTTTGGATCAAAGCTGATCTCGATGCCCTCGGCATGGGTGCCGTGATCGCGATAAGTGGCGTTTTTCACGTCACCACCGGTGTAGCCGACACGGGTACTTTCCACGCCCGGCAGCCTGCGGATCAGATCCTGCATGCCCCAGAAACACCCACCGGCCAGTACTGCGCGTTCCGTCATCTAGATATCCTCCACTTGATCGATGTAATCGCCATACCCTTCCGCTTCCATGTCCTCCTTGGCAATGAAGCGCAACGAGGCTGAATTGATGCAATAGCGAAGCCCACCCCGGTCCTGTGGGCCGTCGGGAAACACATGGCCGAGATGGCTGTCGCCATGTTTGGAGCGCACTTCAATACGGACCATGCCAAGGCTGCCATCACGAACCTCGGTGACATGGGCAGGCTCGATCGGTTTTGTGAAGCTCGGCCAGCCACAACCGCTTTCGAATTTGTCAGATGAGGCAAACAGCGGTTCACCCGAAACGATGTCGACATAGATACCGGCAGCCTTGTTGTCATTGTATTCGCCCGTAAACGGCCGCTCGGTGCCGCTTTGTTGGGTTACCCGGAATTGTTCCGGCGTCAGGCTGGCAATTGCATCGTCGGTCTTTGAGAAGGCTCTGGTCATGGCTTCGCTCCCTCCAGGAAGGTAGATGGCATCAGGCCCTAAAATGGGCCTCTGTGGGAAGTTTTTCAATCACCGGCGACCGCGCGCCGCAGCCCCGAGTGCCTGGAACCGTTCAACTTGCGGTGAACGCGACCAAAAGCGGCTCAATATTCGCGTTCGAAGAAAATGCCGCCCTTGGTTTCGCCGTCCGCACCGGCTTCGCCACGCAACTTGATGCCGCGACCGATATCGAGATCAATCCGGGCCTTGCTGGATCCGGCACCGGTGCCGCTCTCCAGTCCCAAATAGGTACGGTCATTGAGATATTTGCCGACTCCCAGCGAGGTTTCGCCGGTATCCTCGTCGGTACGCACGTCGATATCGTCAACGCCAGTGGCCCGGCGTAGTTTCTCCACCAATCCGCCGCCCTTGACCACGCCGGTCAATTGACCTGCTGCTTCGGCCAGTTGGGCAATCTGGATCGCCGAGAGATCGTTGAGCGAGCGGCCGAAGATCAGCAGCGCCAGCACTTCATCTTCGGGCAGTTCCGGGCTCGAGGTGAAGCTGAATTCCGGCCGGTTGGCAGGTCCTGTCACCAGAACCGTTACCGTGGTGCTGCCAGCCCGGTTCGATGCCGCAAAATCCAGGATCGGTACTGTCGATCCCGCGAACCCGATCTTGCCCCTGTCAAAATCGAGCCGCTTGCCCAAAATGTTCAAACGACCCCGCTGAAGTTCGAAGCCGCCCGACGCTGAGGGCGCATTCGAACTGCCCGACAACCGCACAGACCCGCCAAGTTCCACATCCATGCCGCGGCCGCGAACAAAGATCCGGGTTGCACGGACGGTCAGATCAAGCCCAAGCCCGCCCGAACCGCCGCCGCCAGCATCCGCCGACAACCGCTCGGATTGCGCTTCCACAGCTGCTGATGCGTTCTTGTGGGTAACATCAAGCTGTGAAATCGAGGCCGGCAGACTATCGGGCACGGTAATCGTCGTCTCGTCGAGCTGCACTGTACCACTAAGCGTCGGCCGTTCGATCAGTGCCCCCGAAAGCGCCAAATCGGCATCAAAACGTGTCGCCACCATCTGTCCGTCGGCATAACGTCCGCGCGCCACCTTCAGTTTCAAATCAGCCGGGTAACCTGATCCAGGTTCAATACCGATGGTTCCCGAACCGCTGATCTGGCCACCAGAAGACAATGTTCCGGAAAGCGACCGGATTGAGGCCTGGCCTGGCGTCAGCCCCACTTCGGCCGACAGCTTGTCAATTGCCAGCCCCGACCGGCCATCGACAAGCCGCGCATCCGATGTCGATATCGTCCCGGCGATCTGCGGCGCCGCAGCCGTTCCGGAAATCGAGATGTCGGCATTGGCCGTCCCGCTGAGCGCCAACCCCTGCGCGGCCAGTTGCCGCGAAAGCAGAGAGAACGGCACCTTGCCGTTGATATTGGCAGACAATTGCTTTGCACCGGCTGTATCGAGACCACCGGTCGCAGTAAACAACAAGCCACTGCCTTCCGCGCGAGCGTTGAAGCTGAGCCTGCCGCCTTGCAGACCGCCGGTCGCCGTCACCGCCAGTGGCACGTCAGCGACAGAGGAGGCCGCGGCTGCCCGCAGATTGCTGACATTGAGATCATAACTGACCACCGGTGCCGCACCCGTGCCGCCGATCTTGACCTGCCCCGACAGCGTTCCAGACAGCCCCGCGCCCGGCGCGACCGCGTTGGCCGATGCAAGCGGCAGCCCCGACAGGTCTGCGACAATATCGAGTTTCTCGCCGGCTGTGCCCGACACAGCAACCCGTCCACCGCCGGGCGAAATCGCCAACCGTTCTATGTTGGCCACCCCGTCACGGATCACCACCCGCGCCGGGTCACTCAGCGTTATGGCCAGCCCCTGGTAGGCCGTGCGCCCGCTTTCAAGTTCCAGTTCGGTGCCCGCCTCACCCGGACGAACCCGTCCCTTGAGCGCAACCGGAAACCCGGCGGCTTGCGCCTTGCCGTCAAACACCGTCCACCCCTGTGCCTGCGAAAATTCGACCCGCAGCCCCGATACATCCGTCTCCCCAGCCTTCACTGAGGCAACATCCAGCGTGCCCACAGGGCTTGGCGTGCCCATAAGATCATCCACGCTCAGGGCGATACGCGCATCGCGCACCGCATAGCCCTCACCGCTCAATGTCGGAAAATCCAGTGCTATATCAGCCAGAGAACGGCTGTCGCGCACGTCAAATTTGACCGTGCCGTCACCATTGCCGCTAATGTTCTGCAAGGCCAGCGCCGCCAATGGGCCTATGTCTTTCAGATCGAGTTCGATTGTGCCCTTGGGACGGTAGGCCTCGTCAAGAACCAGCGTTCCGAAGATCAGGTTGTCGGCAACCTGCAGCCGCAACGGGTCGATCTGCACCACGCCACCGGATTGCGCCAGCCTGGCTGTTCCGGCAATCGGTTGCCCATCAAGGGTTCCGCTCAGCTCGATATCAGCCTGCGGCGCCGCGGTATCGGCCACCCCACTGGCTTCAAGCAGCAGCCCGGATAGGTCACGCCCCTGAACAGCCAGCTCATTGCCCGACAGTTTTGCAACAAACGCCGGCGCTGTGCTCTGTCCCGAGAGCATCGCCGAGAGTTTCAGCCCGCCGCTGACCGCCGCGTTCATGCCCGCCAGATTGCTCAGCTCGGCCTCGACATCACCGGCAATCTGGCCCTCGCTGTCGAGCGCCACGCCACCTGATGCGGTGGCGAATTGGGAAGAAAGCTGAAAGTCACGCACCGAAACCGAACCGACGTCGTCGCGAACCACCTCGGCTACAAATTTGAGCTCCTCGCCGAGCACGCCCACGGCCTGGTCCGACAGCACCGCGCTGCGCACAGCCCCTGAAAGGCGGGCAGCAAGGTCACCGGCAGTCCCGACGGTGATGTCTTCCAGCACAACATTGGTGACACCCGATTTAAGCATGATCTTGTCGCTGCTTATCGACCCGTCCTCGTCCAGAGAAACCGCCCCCGAAACATTAACGCCGCCCGCAACCGCACGGGCGACGATCTCGTTGGCCGATCCAACCGCGTCGATATCAATGTTTAGAGATCCCTCGCCGCTGCGCGTGGCCATCGAAAATTGCCCGAAATCAACCACCGCCGACACCTCGTCGGCACTGAAATCGGCACCCTCGATGCGCGCGGTCGAGACCACCAGATGGATGCTCGCCTCCTCGGCATTGCCCGACACCCGCATTTCCGCTTCAGGAACCGACAGGCTGACATGCGCGCCATCCGCGCCGAAACTCAGCATCCCGGCACCCGGTTGCGGCGAGATCGACGCAGTAAGATCGACTTCGCCCTTTAACGCCACACGGCCCCGGCCCTCTGCCGACAGCCGCGCCGAGGCAAAGGTGAAAATGTCGATCACCGCACCGCTGCGATCCGGCTCAATCACCCCTTCGAGACTCAGGGCGCTGCGCCCGGCAACAATCTGGCTCAGCGCGGGTGGCAGGAATTGCTCGAACGCGCCTTCAGCCTGCAGCGAAACCGCTTCGCCCGCGTCACCGGCGATCAACTGCAAATGCGCTTCGGCAACAATTTCATCATTGATCGTACCGGCGACATTGAGTTGCCAGTCGGCAAGTGTGCCTTGCGATGTTGCGCTGACGCTGATGGCATCCTGCGGCGCCAGTTGCAGCAAATGCGCCAGCACCCCGCCCGGCGGTTCCGACAGCTTGGCAGACACATTGAGCAGATCCTCGCCCTTGCGGTAATCCGCATCGACGACAAGTTCGCCGCCAACCCCATCGATCCGCTTGACCACCAGATCGGCCAGCGCAGTGGAAACGCTCGCATCGACCTGAAGACTACCCTTCGCCTCGAGCCGAGCCACGCGGCCGGCAACCGGTTCACCAAGCAAAATGTCGGGTGCCGACAGCCGTTTGATATCCAGCGCCAGTGGCAACACCAGTTCGCTGCTGGACTCTGATTGCTTCTCTGCGGGTTCTGGCAGACGCGCCAGTTCCACCCGCTCGATGGACAGGTCATCGATCGCCAACCCGGAACTCAGCAGCGCCAGCGGCGACCAGTCGATCTTGATGCCCTTGATCAGCAACCATGGCTCGCCAGCGGCATCCTTGACCAGAACATGGCCGATCGACGTCGAGCCCGACAGCAGCCCGTCGATCCGGTCAATCTCGACACTCTGATCCGCCCCTGACCCGAGCCGGTTCAGTGTCAGCGCAATCAGCCGCCCCCCCGGCGCGGTCGAAACCAGCAGGATCACAAAGGCGACGATGACAAGAATGAGGATGATGAACCACCGCGCCACGCGCCAGAACAATCCAGGGCGCCGTTTGCTCGTTGTTGCGGCTGTCATCTCAGAAGGCCTGCCCTATCCCGGCGTAAATTCCGTAATCCGGATCGGTCGGGCCCTTGTTGAGTGGCAGAGCCACATCAACCCGCAACGGCCCGAACGGGGTGGCGTAACGCAAACCGACACCGGCGCCAACTTTGAACTCCGCGCCGGAAAAACTGTTGCCGGCGCTGACCATGCCAGCATCAACGAACGGGACAATGCCAATCGTGTCGGTGATGCCGATGCGCAATTCGGCCGAAGTCTCGATCATCGCCAGACCGCCAGTCGGCGTGCCGGTGGCATCCACCGGACCAATATCCTGATAGCCGTAGCCGCGGACCGAGCCGCCGCCACCGGCATAAAACCGTCGATTGGCCGGAACATCTGACAGCCCGGCACCATAGATCGCACCGGCAGCAACCCGTCCGGCCAACACAAAACGCTTCTCCGCGTCCAGCGCCCGGTAGGCCGAACCTTCGGCGCGCAGCTTCACAAAAGTCGCGCCATTGTTGATCTCGTGGGCCGGCTCAACCAGCAGCGAGAGGCGTGTCCCGGTAGCCGGGTTGAGTCGGTTGTCACGGGTGTCGCGCACATATTCGAGCGGCAGCGCAACCGTGATAGTCTGCTGATCGATATTGAAGCTGTCGGTCAGCGTGGCGTATTCCACCTCGACACCGGCGGAAACCGTCTGTTTTTCCGTCAGCTCATAGGAAACACCCACGGCGCCCACGACCGAGAAACGGCGATAGGCGTCGGGATTTTCCTGCTCCAACTCAAGCCGCGAGGTGAATTTCGAGGCCGGCCCCAGCACACCGGGCTTTTCAAACAACACCGCGCCGTGCCAGGTCATGTCCTCGGCCTCGCTGGTGCTGCCAAGCCCGCTGACCGAGCCTTCAATCCGCAGCTTCTCGGCACGGCCGAACAGGTTGCGATGCCCCCAATAGGCCTCCGCACCACCGCCGTCGGTGGACGAATAGGTTGCACCAAGGCCGAGAAAACGGTGCTTGCGTTCCGACACATTGACCTCGACCGGAACCGCGCCGGCCTCTGTCAGGTTTTCGCCGCCACGCACGGTGACGCTGGAAAACACCTCCAGCGCTCTCAGCCGCTTGGCAGCAGCCATCAGGGCTGCCGGATCATATTGTTCGCCTTCGGGAATGCCGGCCATCATGGCAATGAAATCCGAATCCACCGACTGGGCGCCATCAACAGCGGTCTGCCCGAACGGCGCCACCGGCCCGGCTTCAAGCGTCAGCGACACATTGATCACACCGGTAGCGTGATCAGCCACCACATCGCGGCCGGAAATCCGCGCCAGCGGGTGTCCGGTCTTTTCAAGTTCTTTCACCAGCGCTTTCTCGGCATCGAGAATCACTGTCGATTTTGCCAGGCTTCCCGGGGTCAGTCCCTGCGCATCGGCGGTATAGGCGCGGCCGTCAACATCGCGGATGTTTACGTTGCCAAAACGGAATTGCTGCCCTGGTACGACCACGATCCGCACCGGAACCGGTCCGGTGCTTCGCAAATCGGCGTCTGGCGGCAGATCGGCCAGACGCTTGCCAGCAATCAGGATTTGCACCTGTCCGCCATAACGGGCGTTTTCATAAAGCGCCGCCACCAATTGCTCGAAATCACTGTTGGCCCGCTGAATCAGCCCGATCGAGCCGGAAACCGGGCGTTTCGAACCCTGGACCAGTTGCGAGGCCGCTTCCAGTTCGGTGCGCAAGGCACCGTCAGGGTCGGCGCCGCTGACCTCCAGCGAGACGGAGTAGGACAATGGATCGACAACTGCGACGGTGTCAGTCTGCTCGTCTTCGAACAGTTTCAGCCCAAAGATTTCCAGCGCCTGGCCAGCCGTGGACGGGATCGCGAGTGCCATGGCCAAACACAAGACATGCGGCAGCCTTCGCGGCCACAAGGGACCGCGCGCTCGGCAATCTATGGTCCGCGCGTGTGTCATCCGTTCCAATCTACAGCGCCTTGGTGAACAGGCTCTGAATCTATGTAGCCCAAAAAAGCCGGTTTAAATAAGGGTGTTGTGAAAAAACTATAGCCATCCTCAACAATGGCAAGCCTGCGCTGCGCGGTTTTAGCGGCGATGTCGCAATTACCCCTTGTGCGGCCCAGTGCTATTTCGCAATCTGCCGCCAAAATCAAGTCGGGGGTGGACCATGAAATCGCATGTCAGAGCAGTCGTAATCGGGGGCGGCGTTGTCGGATGTTCCGTGCTTTACCATCTGGCCAAGGCCGGATGGAGCGATGTCATGCTGATCGAGCGCTCGGAGCTGACCTCCGGTTCCTCCTGGCATGCAGCTGGCGGCTTTCACACGCTCAATGGCGACCCCAACGTCGCCAAGCTGCAGGCCTACACGGTCAGCCTCTATGAGGAGCTTGAAGAACTCTCTGGCCAGTCCTGCGGCCTGCACCTGACCGGCGGCGTGATGATGGCAGACAGCCCCGAGCGGATGGATTTCCTCCGCCTGGTCCATGCCAAGGGGCGCTATCTCGGCATGGAAACCGAACTGATCACCCCGTCTGAAGCCAAGGCCATGTTCCCGCTGATGGACGAGAGCAATTTCGTCGGCGCGCTGTGGGATCCTGTCGAAGGCCATCTCGACCCCTCCGGCACTACCCATGCCTACGCCAAGGCTGCCCAGAAGCTTGGCGCGGAGATCGTATTGCGCAACCGGGTCATCGAGCTGACTCAGGAGGCCGACGGCACCTGGAACGTGATTACCGAGCAAGGCACGGTGAAAGCCGATCACGTGGTCAATGCTGGCGGGCTGTGGGCGCGCGAAGTCGGCCGCATGGTTGGTCTCGAATTGCCGCTGCTGGCCATGGAGCACATGTATCTGCTCACCGAGGAAATGCCCGAAGTGCTTGAGTTCAACGCCAAGACCGGCCGCGAACTGGTTGGCGTCATTGACTTCAAGGGTGAGATCTACACCCGCCAGGAACGCTCCGGCATCCTGCTCGGCACCTATGAGAAGGCCTGCAAACCCTGGTCGCCAATCGATACGCCGTGGGATTTCGGCCACGAACTGCTGGCGCCGGATCTCGACCGCATCGCGCCATCGCTTGAAGTCGGGTTCAGGCATTTCCCGGCAATGGAAAACGCCGGCATCAAACAGGTCATCAACGGCCCCTTCACCTTCGCCCCTGACGGCAATCCGCTTGTGGGGCCGGTGCCGGGCCTTACAAACTACTGGACAGCCTGCGCCGTGATGGCCGGCTTCAGCCAGGGCGGCGGCGTTGGACTCGCGCTGTCGAACTGGATGGTCCACGGCGATCCGGGTGCCGACATCTGGGGCATGGATGTATCGCGTTACGGCGAATGGGCAACGCTGCGCTACACCAACGCCAAGGTGCGCGAGAACTACTCCCGCCGCTTCTCGATCTCGTTTCCCAACGAGGAACTGCCTGCCGCCCGGCCGCAGCAGACCACCCCGCTCTACGACATCATGACCC
Source organism: Hoeflea sp. Naph1 (assembly GCF_046837775.1). GTDB lineage: Bacteria > Pseudomonadota > Alphaproteobacteria > Rhizobiales > Rhizobiaceae > Hoeflea. Next base: position 3,111,925 of record NZ_CP177286.1, read on the forward strand.
GAGACAACCACGCGGTGATGGGCGACAGCTGGGGACTGGAGACACCGCTGTGGTTCGCACCGTCAGCGAAAGAAGCTCATGACGTGCTGTCTTTCCACCGCTCCAACGATTTCAAACACATCGGCAATGAAGTCCGTGCGGTGCGCGAACGCGTCGGCGTCACCGAGATCGCCAACTTCGCCAAATACCGTGTCAGCGGCCCGGGCGCGGAGGCCTGGTTGTCGCATCTGATGACAAACACCATGCCCAAGCTCGGCCGCATCGTGCTGACCCCGATGCTCAACGAGTTCGGCAAGCTGATCGGCGACTTCACCATCGCCAAGGTGGACGACGAGGACTTCATGGTCTGGGGCTCGTCGGCGGCGCAACGCTATCACATGCGCTGGTTCAACACCCACCTGCCCGCCGACGGATCGATCCGCATTCACCGCTATGACCTTGCCCTGGTCGGACTGTCGATCGCCGGACCGCAGGCGCGCAATCTGCTCGCCAAACTCACCGATGCCGACGTCTCCAATGCCGCCTTCCGGTTCATGGATTTCCGCCAGATGGATGTCGGAGGCGCGCCCTGCATGGTCAACCGCGTCACCTACACCGGCGACCTCGGCTACGAGATATGGATGGAACCCTGCTACGAATTGGCTGTCTACCGCGCCATCAAGGCGGCAGGCGAGGAATTCGGCATCGCCGATTTCGGCATGCGGGCACTGCTGTCGATGCGGCTCGAGAAGAACTTCCCCACCTGGTTCCGTGAACTCAGACCCATCTACGGCCCTTATGAAGCCGCCATGGATCGCTTCATCAAACTCACGAAAAACGATTTCATCGGCCGCGAAGCCGCCGCCAAGGAACATGCCGACGGCCCGAAACTGATGCGGACCTCATTTCTGGTTGATGCGCTCGACGCCGACGTGATGGGCGACGAGCCGGTCTGGACCAAGGTCGGCGATACAGATTACGGCACGGTGGAACCACCGCATGGCTATGGCGCGCCTCGCTTTGATTCGGATGGCACAGAGATCGCCAAGCCGGAAGGTGGCACATTGCGCGATGGTGACTGGCGCGTGGTCGGCTGGATCACGTCGGGCGGCTATGCCCACACCATTGGCAGTTCGATGGCGCAGGGTTACATCCCAGCAGACTTGGCGAGCAACGGTGATGCTGGCATTTTCGAGATCGAGATCCTGGGAATCCGTCGCCCGGCCCGGATTGCGTTGGAAGCACCATTCGATCCGTTGGGCGAAAAGATGCGGAGCTAGGGGCAGCCAAATCGCACGACACAGCGGGAATTTTGAGAAGGTCTGGGTATCTCCGGCTTCCGTCACCCCGGACTTGATCCGGGATCCAGCCACCGCGCGTGAGCACGGTGAGAGACTCTATCGTTTATCGAACAGATTTGACCTCTCGTCTCGCGAACGCTGGCCTGCTGGGTGCCGGATCAAGTCCGGCACGACGGTGAAACGAAATCTCCGCCACAATCTGGCACTGGCATACACACCACTCCAAGCCCAAGAAAAAACCCGCAAAGCCAGAGACTTGCGGGCATTTCAGGACTCAACTTGCAAACATCTTCACTCAACCTGCGTGAGATATTGACCGGATCAACCGGCCCGCACGACCGGGTTGCCCTCGGTCGCCAGCTTGGCAAGATCGGCAGGCTTGAGCTCGACAGACTCACCGCAGCCACATGAAGATGTCTGGTTGGGGTTGTTGAAGGTGAAGCCCGAGCGCAGCTTGGTCACTTCGTAATCCATCTCGGTACCGAGCAGATAAAGCACCGCCTCCGGCGCCACGAACACAACCGCACCGTCGCGCTCAATCCGGTCATCCTTGGGATTGACCTCGGTGGCCAAGTCAATGGCATATTCCATCCCGGCGCAGCCACCCTTCTTGATGCTCACGCGGATGCCCTCGGCACCCGACGCCGCCTTTAGTAGTGTCTTGACGCGATCGGCCGCAGCCTGCGTCAAACTCATCACGGCAAAACCCATAACGGTCTCCTTCAGCCAGACGGGTTCAAGGCCCGCTGCTTCGTCCCATGAATGTAGTGTGGACCAGTCCACTTAACAAGAAGCTGACATGCATGGGCCCGGTGTTCAATACCAGCCGACTGCCACTTGCGCTTCTTCGCTCATCCGGTCAGGCGACCAGGGCGGGTCGAATGTCATCGATACTTCAACGCCCGAGATACCTTCGACCGTGTTGACAGCATTTTCTACCCAGCCCGGCATTTCGCCAGCCACCGGACAGCCCGGCGCAGTCAGCGTCATCTCGATTTTGACCATCCGGTCATCCTCGATGTCGATCTTGTAGATCAGGCCGAGCTCGTAGATGTCGGAGGGAATTTCCGGATCATAAACCGTCTTCAGCGCCGAAATGATATCGTCGCTCAACCGCGCCAGTTCATCGCGCGGGATGGCTGATTCCGTTACTGCATTGCCAGCTTCATTGGTGTCATCTGTGGATGCGTCGCTCATCGGCTTTGCTCCTTCAAGCGAAAAAAGATCGCGCTTTGTCAAGCGCCTCGACCAGCACGTCTACTTCCGCGCGGGTATTGTACAGTCCAAATGAGGCCCGGCAAGTCGATGTCACCCCGAACCGCTTGAGCAGCGGTTGCGCGCAATGCGTCCCTGCCCGCACCGCCACCCCGGACCGGTCGATCAGCATCGAGACGTCGTGGGCGTGGATGCCCTCGATCTCGAAGGCGAAGATCGCGCCCTTGCCTGGTGCCGTGCCGATCATCCTGAGCGCATTGACCGCCGACAGTTTCTCCGCTGCATAGGAAGCCAGATCCGCCTCGTGGGCTGCTATCCGCTCCCGGCCGATCCCGTCCATGTAGTCGAGTGCCACACCGAGCCCGATCGCCTGTACGATCGGTGGCGTTCCCGCCTCAAATCGATGCGGCGGATCATTGTAGGTGACGCTCTCTTCCGACACGTCAACGATCATCTCGCCGCCGCCCATGAAAGGTTGCATCGCCTTCAGCGCCTCTGTCTTGCCATACAACACGCCGATGCCCGAAGGGCCGTAGAGCTTGTGACCGGTCATCACGAACCAGTCGCAGTCAATATCCTGCACGTCGACGGCCAGATGCACAGCCGACTGGCTGCCATCGACCAGCACCGGCACACCGCGCTCATGGGCGATCCGGCAGATCTCCTTGACGTCGACCACGGTGCCGAGCACGTTCGACATCTGTGTCACCGCCACCAGTTTGGTTCGATTGGTCAGCGCCTTGCGGAAATCATCCGGATCGAGCCTGCCCTCGTCATCAACGCCAACCCAGACGATCTTGGCACCCTGACGTTCACGAAGGAAGTGCCAAGGCACGATGTTGGAGTGGTGCTCCATCACAGAGATGACGATTTCGTCACCTTCGCCGATATTCGGCATGCCATAGCCATAGGCTACCGTGTTGATCGCCTCGGTGCTCGATTTGGTAAACACCACATTGTCGACCGATGGCGCATTGAGAAACCGCCGCACGATCTCGCGGGCGTTCTCATAAGCGTCGGTGGCTGCATTGGACAGAAAATGCAGGCCGCGGTGCACATTGGCATATTCGTTGGAATAGGCGTGGCTGACCGCGTCGATCACCACCTGCGGCTTCTGCGCCGAGGCACCGTTGTCGAGATAGACCAGCGGCTTGCCATGCACCATGCGCGACAGGATCGGAAAATCCTTTCGTATCGCCATGACATCATAATCATGATTCAAGATCTCAGGCATGTTCTGCAAGCCATTGTTCGATAAGGGTTTCCAACGCCTCAACCAGATCTTCGTTCTCGAGTTCGTCGATCAGTTCGTCGACGAAGCCGTTGACCAGAAGCGTGCGCGCCGATTTCTCGGTGATACCGCGCGCCATCAGGTAGAACAGATGATTGCTGTCGAGATCGATCACGGTTGCACCGTGTGCGCAAATCACGTCATCGGCAAAAATCTCCAGTTCCGGCTTGGCGGCAAACTCGCCGTCATCGGACAGAAGCAACGTATTGCAGGCCATCTGCGCGTCGGTCTTCTGCGCTACACTGGCCACTCGAATCTGCCCCTGGAATACCCCACTGGCGCGGTCCAGCACGACATTGCGGACGATCTCCGATGAGGTGGTGTTGGGAACATCATGCCCCAGTGTCAGCGTCACGTCGGTATGGGTATCGCCGGCAAGCAGATTGACGCAGCGCAAATCAAAATGGGCGCCCTCGCCCGCAACGTCGATATGCAACTCCTGCCGCACCAGCTTGCCACCGATGTTGACGATATACACCTTAAGCAGCGCGTCGGTGCCAAGCCGCGCGTTGAGCTGGGAGAGATGCTGATCCTGATCGCCGCGCCCCTGCAGGATGATCCAAGTCGCCTCGGCGCCATCGGCCACGTCAAGCGTGCTGATCGAAGTCGACAGGCCGGTCTGGCCCGCGTCTCCGAGATGGCGCTCGATGATGGTTGCCTTCGATTTGCTTTCGAAGTTGGCGACGAACCGGTTGTGAACCTGCCCGCCCGATTGCACCGACTGGAGTTCGACAAGCTCTTCGAGCTCTGTATCGGCGGCAACGCTCAAGCGGTATCCGTCGCCGACAAATGCGCCATTGTAGCGCCCGATCAGATCATCGGCACCGCGTTCGGCGAGCATTTTGGCAGCTTCGCCTGACACCAGCAGATCCATGAACGGCTCGAGGTTCAGGCCTTTGGGCGCGTCAAGCTCTGCGCTGCGGCCTTGCACCACCGGCAACACCAGACTGCCGCGAACCAGCGGATCGACCTGTTTGGCAGCCCCGCTCTCCGGGTCGGCTGCACCACGCAACAGATTGCGCAGGTCGGTATAATGCCAACTCTCAACACGTCGGGTCGGCAGTCCGGCCTGAGATATTCCGTGAAGCAGCTTGTCGCGTGCCAAGGTCACGGGCGCATCGCCTGGCAAATTGCCCATCATTTCATTGAAACTATCCATGATCGCCTGTTCTGCGGCGGTCCGGGGCGGTTTTGTTTGCAAATTCATGCTGTCTCTCCTGACCGGCTTTCCGGCCCGTCCATCAGCGCCATTCAGGCAGCTGCTTCAATAATCCCGGCATAACCATTGGCTTCCAGATCGAGCGCAAGGTCCTTGTCGCCGGTCTTGATTACCTGGCCCTTGTAAAGCACATGCACGCTGTCAGGCACGATGTACTCGAGCAACCGCTGGTAGTGGGTGATCACGATCACGGCGCGGTCAGGCGAACGCAGTTCGTTGACGCCGTCGGCAACGATCCTCAAAGCGTCGATGTCGAGGCCTGAGTCGGTTTCATCAAGCACGCAAAGCTTGGGCGCCAGCAGTTTCATCTGCAGGATTTCCGCGCGCTTCTTCTCGCCACCGGAGAATCCGACATTGAGTGGACGCTTGAGCATGGCCATGTCGATTTGCAGACCGGCGGCCGCCTCCTTGACCAGGCGGATGAAATCCGGGGTCTTCAGTTCATCCTCACCGCGGGCCTTGCGTTGTTCATTCATGGCTACCTTGAGGAACTGCATGGTGGCGACGCCGGGGATTTCCATCGGGTACTGAAACGCAAGGAAGATACCCTTGGCCGAACGTTCCGACGGGTCGAGGTCGAGAATGCTCTCGCCATTGTACAGGATGTCGCCCTCGGTCACTTCGTAATCGCTGCGGCCCGCCAGAATGTAAGCCAGTGTGGATTTGCCCGAGCCGTTCGGCCCCATGATGGCTGCCACTTCGCCGGCCTTGACCGTCAGGTTGAGGCCGCGAATGATTTCCGTGCCGTCTTCGGCGATGCGGGCGTGAAGGTTCTTGATCTCTAGCATGTCGTTATTTCCCAAATCGAATTCACGTTTATCTCTTGGCCGCGGCGCAGGTGCGATACCCGTTCAGAAAACGGGCCGAAACCATCCGCGCTGTCGGCTCGCGTATCGGCAGGTCAGGCTTTGGTCCGGGCCTCGCCGACGTGTCGTTCTACAGTCCGATGGTCGATCTGACCGCTGGCAGCAGCGTGGCGGCAATGATGCCGACAACCCCGCCGACAACGATCCGCAGACCGCGCCCGCCGAAACTTGGCGCCAATGCTGACAAGCCACCGCAGATCACGGCATACCAGGCCACGGCAGTCATATCGACGCTCATGTCTGGTTCCCGATCTGCCCCGGCGTCTCAGTCGTCATCGTTCTGCAATCCCTGCAAGCGGCGCGCGATGGACGCGAGCTCCATGCGCGCGCGATGCAACTCGGAACTCAGCATCTTCTCGCTTGTCCCGGTCGATCCCCGGGAGATCGCTTCCAGAAGATCATCGATAGAGCCGCCCAGGTCCTTGTAGCGGCCCTTGAGCTTGTCGATTTCGACCTTGGTTTCTGGTTCCAGCTTCATCCCACGCTTCCCTCAAGGCTGATGCCGATGAGTTTCTGTGCTTCGACGGCAAATTCCATCGGCAGTTCCTGGATCACGTCCTTGACGAAGCCGTTGACGATCAGCGCGATCGCCTCTTCCTCGGGAATGCCGCGGGCCAGGCAGTAGAACAACTGGTCCTCGGAAATCTTGGACGTGGTTGCCTCGTGCTCGAACTGTGCGGTTGAGTTCTTGGCCTCGATATACGGCACCGTATGAGCGCCGCACTGGTTACCGATCAAAAGACTGTCGCACTGGGTAAAGTTGCGCGCATTGGACGCCTTGCGGTGGGCCGAAATCTGACCGCGATAGGTGTTGTTGGAGTTGCCCGCCGAAATCCCCTTGGAAATGACCCGACTTGAGGTATTTTTGCCCAGGTGGATCATCTTGGTACCGGAATCGATCTGCTGATGGCCATTCGACACGGCAATCGAGTAGAACTCGCCGCGCGAACCATCGCCACGCAGGATGCAGGAAGGGTATTTCCAGGTGATCGCCGAACCGGTCTCGACTTGGGTCCAGGAAATTTTCGAGTTCTTGCCACGGCAATCGCCGCGCTTGGTCACGAAATTGTAGATCCCGCCCTTGCCGTCCTTGTCGCCCGGATACCAGTTCTGCACGGTCGAGTACTTGATCTCGGCATCGTCGAGCGCGACCAGTTCAACCACGGCCGCGTGCAACTGATTTTCGTCGCGCTGCGGCGCTGTGCATCCCTCGAGATAGGAGACATGAGCTCCCTCCTCGGCGATGATCAAGGTGCGCTCGAACTGACCGGTATTCTTCTCGTTGATGCGGAAATAGGTCGACAACTCCATCGGGCAACGCACGCCCTTGGGCACGAACACGAACGAGCCGTCGGTAAACACCGCCGAATTGAGCGTAGCGTAATAATTGTCGGTCACAGGCACCACGGTGCCGAGATATTTCTGCACCAGTTCCGGATGCTCGCGCATCGCTTCCGAGATGGACATGAAGATCACGCCGACCTTCAACAATTCTGCCTTGAAGGTGGTGACCACCGAAACCGAATCGAACACCGCATCGACAGCGATCTTGGGCTTTTCCACCCCGGCCAGAATTTCCTGTTCGCCGAGCGGAATGCCAAGTTTCTCGTAAACCCGAAGCAATTCCGGATCGACCTCGTCAAGCGACTTCGGTCCCGATGTGCTCTTGGGCGCGGAATAATAGTGGATGTCCTGGAAATCTATCTTCGGATAGTCGACCCGCGCCCAGGTCGGCTCCTCCATCGTGAGCCAGCGCCTGAAGGCGTCGAGACGCCATTCGAGCATCCATTCCGGCTCGCTCTTTTTGGCCGAAATCATCCGAATGGTGTCTTCGGTAAGACCCTTCGGCGCGGTATCGCTTTCGATTTCCGTTTCGAAACCATACTTATACTGGTCCACATCGATCTGGCGGACCTGATCAATGGTCTCCTGCACGGCACCCATGGCGCTCTCCAATCTCGCCGGGTCAAGGCCGGCAGCTTGTTAACGTCGTGTGATAAGCCCTTCAGGGCCGACCACTATGTAGGGCGAGACGATTGTCTACGCCATGTCATTCGCGAAAAAATTGGGCTCCGCGAATGGAACTTCTTGCGCAGCGTCAGGCCGCGGCTTGTGCTCCCTGGCGGGCAAGCCGCCGGGCATTGATGCGTTTAAACACATCCAGAAATTGTTCAACATCCTCTTGGTTGTGGTCACGGCCCAGACTGATCCGGATTGCTCCGAGTTCGGTATCAGCCCCCATCGCCGCAAGCACGTGGCTTGGACCGATCTTGCCCGACGAACAGGCAGACCCGGCTGATACGGCAGCACCTTCCATGTCAAAGGCGATCTGCGCGGTCTCCGCCTTGAGGCCGGGCAGCGCAAAGAAACTGGTATTGACCAACCGCTCAGCATCCCCGCCATGGATGATAACGTCCGGCGCAATTTCCCGCATCCCCGCTTCCATCTGGTCACGTAGCGCCAAAATCTGGGCCACATTGCCAAGTGCGTCAACAGCAGCTTCCGCTGCAGCGCCAAAGCCGGCAATCCCGATGAGGTTTTCGGTGCCACCGCGGTGGCCCTTTTCCTGGCCGCCGCCAACCAGCAGCGGCGCAGGCATCAGTGTTTCGCCGGCACTGATCAAGGCGCCAATTCCCTTGGCGGCGCCGATCTTGTGCCCCGAGAGAATCAGGAAATCAGCTCCCAGTTCCTCGATCGACAAAGGCATGCGCCCAGCGCCCTGAACGGCATCCACCACTACCAGCCCCTGATGGGCCTTGACCAGGTCGGCTGCTTGCCGAACCGGCTGGATCACCCCGGTCTCGTTGTTGGCGATTTGCAGCGCCAGCATGATCTGTCCGTCAGATGGATCTTGGGCAGCAAGTGCGTCTTCAAGCGCGTACAAATCGACCCGCCCATTGGCGTCGACCGGCACGATAGTCACCTGCTCGGGCGCAAACCGTCCACCGGCCAGGATCGCCGGATGCTCGACTGCCGAGACAAACAGCCGCGACAGTTTGATTGGCGCCCGCCCCATCCTGAAATCCGGGGTCAGAACGTGGTTGGCTGCCTCGGTGGCGCCCGATGTAAAGCTAACATGAGCAGCAGGAACACCTGCAAGCTGTGCAACGGCATCGCGGGCCCGGGCCATCAAAGCGCGCGCCTTGCGGCCTTCGGCATGCACGGAGGAAGGGTTGCCCGGCAGCGCCATCGCATCGATCATAGCTTCCTTCGCCGCTGGTAAAAGCGGTGCAGTTGCGTTGTGATCGAGGTAGAGGCGCCGGTTCGCCATGGTGTCCTTCACCTGTTGCAAGGCCTGCATAAAGGCAGCAGGCGCATTTTTCTTGAATTTTCAGTGTCCGATGCCGTAAGACACACACACTTTCAGCAACCCGCTGCAGTTTCGAATGGTTCTAAACTAGGTTCTAGGGAGCCGCCCCGCCGCCGTCAAGAGCGCGGACGCGATATCCCCCTGCCGGTCCACGTCCAAGTTGACGCACCGCAGGCAAGCGAACCCAGCCCACGTATGGAGTACGAATGCCTGAAGTCATTTTCAACGGACCCGCCGGCCGTCTCGAAGGCCGCTACCAGCCGGGCAAGGAAAAGAACGCACCAATCGCCATCGTGCTGCACCCGCATCCTCAATTCGGCGGCACGATGAACAACCAGATTGTCTACCAGTTGTTCTACATGTTCCAGCAGCGCGGCTTTACCACGCTTCGTTTCAACTTCCGCAGCATCGGCCGCAGCCAGGGCGAATTCGACCATGGCGCCGGAGAATTGTCCGATGCCGCCGGTGCGCTCGACTGGGTTCAGAGCCTGCACCCTGATTCCAAGAGCTGCTGGGTCGCAGGCTACTCCTTTGGCGCCTGGATCGGCATGCAATTGCTGATGCGACGGCCGGAAATCGAGGGTTTCTTCTCGATCGCACCGCAGCCCAACACCTATGACTTCTCGTTCCTGGCACCCTGCCCCTCGTCCGGCCTGATCATTCACGGCGACGCCGACCGGGTTGCGCCGGAAAAGGACGTCAACGGCCTGGTCGAAAAGCTCAAGCTGCAGAAGGGCATTCTGATCACCCAGAAGACCATGCCCGGCGCCAACCACTTCTTCACCGGCAAGGTCGACGAACTGATCGGCCAGTGCGAGGATTATCTCGACCGTCGTCTGGCCGGTGAACTGGTCCCGGCAACGGCCGCCAAGCGCCTGCGCTGACACGCCACACTCAATACGAATGCGAAGGCATGGCGACACCCGCCATGCCTTTTTCGTTTAAAGACCGACTATCGGTAAACCCCACGGGCTCGGGAGCAAATGGGCAACGACGACCATTCGGCGTTCCTGTTGACTATCAGGCTGGCGATTCCGTCGCCATCTTCGCAAGGCTCAGCAGCCCAGTCGAGCGATCTTGATTGTTTCCGAAAAGCTGATAGGCCGGATCTGCCCGTCAAAGTGCGGCTATGGTGCCGCTAAAATATTACAAGCCGGGCCGAATGCCGTCGTGAACCTCGCAAAGCCGACACCCGAGAACGAGAAAGCCGGAGGGAGCGGTAAGGGCGTGATGAAACACGTCTGACTGCGACCCTTGAGGAACATCATGACTGTCTTTGGATTCACGCTCGTACTCGCCGCTGCCTTTTGCCACGCAACCTGGAACTTTCTCGTCAAACGCATCAATGGCGGGCCAGAACTTGTCTGGCTTTTTTCAGCTGTTTCGGTGCTGATCTACATTCCGATTGCCGCTTACATCATCCTGACCGAGAAGCCCCATTTCGGGTTTTGGGAAATTCTGTTCGTGGCTGGCAGTATACCGCTCCACCTCGGTTATTTCCTGCTCTTGCAAACCGGATACCGTAAAGGCGACCTGTCGCTGGTCTATCCGACGGCACGCGCCACGGGGCCTTTTCTGTCGACAACATTTGCCGTTTTGTTTCTTGGCGAGAACATGACCGCACAGGTTGCGGTTGGGGCGGGCGCTGTGATTATTGGCGTGGTTGGCCTGACAGGCGGGATTAAAAGCCGCGCAAAGAACCTGACCACGTCGATCGGATTTGGCGTCGGTGCGGGCGTGCTGATTGGGAGCTACACCATCTGGGACGCATACGCCGTTTCTGTCGTGCTGGTCTCGCCAATTCTTCTCGACTTCGTTTCAAATATCGGGCGCACCATACTTCTCACGCCAATCGCCTTGAAACGCAAAGAGCGCGTGAAATATTATTGGCGGGAACACAGGCTAGATGTGGTGGCAGTCGCGGTATTCAGTTCGTTGGCCTATGTCCTTGTTTTGTATGCACTCACCTTCACACCAGTTGTCTATGTTGCGCCAACCCGCGAGATCAGTGTCTTGCTGACAGTGCTGATGGGGAGCCTGTTACTCGGCGAAGGTGATCTTGCGCGGCGCATGAAATGGGCCATGCTGATTCTGGTCGGTGTCGCATTGCTGGCGACGGCGTAGGAGCAGAAAACACGATCTAAATGGCTGGGTCTACTCAGGCCAGCACCAAATTGGCATCATTCCAGTTCGACAACCATGCCGTCCTGAAGCGTCACCCGGCGATCGAGCAGGCTGGCCAGATCGTGGTTATGGGTGGCAATCACGGCAGACAATCCCGATTGCCGAACCAGCGCATCAAGTGCTTCAAATACATAACCAGCGGTCTCGGGATCGAGATTGCCGGTGGGCTCGTCCGCCATCAGGATCAACGGCGCGTTGGCCACGGCCCGGGCAATCGCCACCCGCTGTTGTTCGCCGCCTGACAATTCCGAAGGCAAGTGTTCGCCGCGATGGCCGATCCGCATGTAATCGAGCAATTGCGCGGCGCGTTCCTTCGCATCGGCCTTCGGCAGCCCCGAAATCAACTGCGGCATCATGATGTTTTCAAGCGCCGTAAATTCGGGCAGCAAATGGTGAAACTGATAGACAAAACCGATCTCGGAGCGCCGGATCGCGGTGCGGCGGTCGTCGGAAAGCTGGCCGCATGCCTCGCCATCAATGATCACATCGCCTTCATCAGGCCGCTCGAGCAGGCCAGCAAGATGCAACAGCGTTGACTTGCCGGTGCCCGATGGCGCCACCAGCGCCACGGTTTCGCCGGGCTGCAGCGTAAAATTCGCGCCATCGAGAATCGAGATCTGGTTTGTTCCCTGGACGAAATGACGCCCGACATTGACCAGTTCAAGAACGGGGCGGACGCCACCAGGGGCCGTGTCATTCATATCGCAACGCCTGTACCGGATCGAGCTTGGAGGCCCGCCACGAGGGAATCAACGTGGCGATGAAAGACAGAACCAATGCCACGACCAGCACAACCACGGTCTCGCCCGAATCCATATCGGCCGGCAATTGGCTGAGGAAATAGAGTTCCGGATTGAACAGGGATGTCCCCGAAATCCAGGAGAAGAACTGACGGATTCTCTCGACATTGAGACAGACCACGACGCCGAGCAGAAAACCGGCAAAGGTCCCGGTCACGCCGATTGCAGCACCGGTCATGAAGAAGATCCGCATCACCGCGCCTGAGGTCGCCCCCATGGTGCGCAAAATGGCGATGTCGTGGCCCTTGTCCTTGACCAGCATGATCAGCCCCGAAATGATGTTCAGCGCCGCCACCAGAATGATCAGCGTCAGGATCATGAACATCACGTTGCGCTCGACCTGCAATGCCGAGAAGAAGGTCTGGTTGCGTTGCCGCCAATCGGTAATGAAGATCTGCCGGTTCGCCGCAGCCTCGATCAGCGGCCGCATCTCGTCGATATTGTCGGGATTCTTGACAAAGATCTCGATCGATTGCACCAGCCCTTCGGAGTTGAAGTAGAGTTGTGCCTCCTCGAGCGGCATGTAGATGATCGAGGAATCATATTCCGACATGCCGACTTCGAAAATCGCCGACACCGCATAGGCCTTGACCCGCGGCGTCATGCCGAATGGCGTGACATCGCCCTCCGGCGCCACCAGCGTGATCAAATCGCCCGCGACCAGCCCCAGCGACTGAGCCATGCGAGACCCGATCGCCACGCCCTCGCCTGCCGTGAAGCCGACCAGATCGCCGGACCTGATATTCTCCGCGACAATCTTCATCGATTGCAGATCTTCAGGACTGATCCCACGCACCAGCGCGCCGGTTCCCGCGCCACCTACTCCTGAAGCGAGCGTCTGGCCTTCCACCAGCGGGATCGCGGTAATCACGCCGTCGACTGCCTTCAACCGTTCCGCCAGAGCAACATAATCATCAAGCGGTCGGTCGATCGGTTGCACCACCATATGACCGTTGATGCCCAGGATTCGCGTGATCAGTTCGCCACGAAAACCGTTCATCACCGCCATGACGATGATCAGCGTTGCCACACCCAGAGTGATGCCGACAAAGGAAAATCCGGCGATCACCGAAATGAAGGCCTCTTTGCGCCGTGCCCGCAGATAACGCCAGGCCACCATCCGTTCAAACGCCGAAAACGGCTTGGCCGACGGCGCATCTGCATGGCCCGCAGGGACTACTGGATGAGAACTGCTTGCTGTGGCGACGTCCGGATCGGTCATGTGGCTATCCTTTGGACAAACCTTGGCCTAGCGGGCTTGCGCGAGGCGGTTGATGGCGGCTTCGATCGACAGCGTCTCGCGCTCGCCCGTTGCCCGAACCTTGATTTCGACATTGCCGTCGGCGACGGACCGCGGTCCAGCGATGACCTGCAGCGGCAAACCGATCAGATCGGCCCTGGCGAACTTGCCACCGGCGCGCTCATCAGTGTCATCGTAAAGCACCTCAAGCCCGGCATTCTCCAGTGCTGTCTCAATCTGCTCGCAGGCAGCATCGCAACCCGCATCGCCTGGCTTCATGTTGATCAGCCCGACATCGAACGGCGCCACGCCTTTTGGCCAGATAATGCCGTTTTCATCATGCGATGCCTCGATGATGGCGCCAAGCAGGCGCGACGGACCGATGCCGTAAGAGCCCATCGAAACGAAGTGCTGCTTGCCGTCTGCCCCCTGAACGGAAGCGTTCATCGGCTCGGAATATTTCGTGCCAAAATGGAAGATGTGGCCGACTTCGATGCCACGGGCAGAGACGCGGGTATCTTCGCTGAGCCCCTCCCAGGCCTCGCGCGCCCAGTCTTCCGCCTCCATGATTTCGTCAGTTGCGGCGAACGGCGTCGTCCACTTGTCGACAATGGCGGCAACGGCGGCGGCATCGTCATAATTCATGTCGGCGCCGGGCACCGCAAAATCTTCAAAATCACGATGGCAGAAGACCTGGCTTTCGCCGGTTTCAGCCAGGACGATGAATTCATGACTCAGGCTGCCGCCAATTGGTCCGGTGTCCGCACGCATCGGGATCGACTTGAGTCCGCAGCGTTCGAATGTGCGAAGATAGGACACGAACATCCGGTTATAGGCGGCTTGCGACGCCTCATAGTCGAGATCGAAGGAATAGGCATCCTTCATCAGGAATTCGCGGCCGCGCATGACACCAAAACGGGGCCGGCGCTCATCGCGGAACTTCCACTGGATATGATAGAGATTGAGCGGCAGGTCCTTGTAGGACTTGACGTAGGAGCGGAAAATGTCGGTGACCATTTCCTCGTTGGTCGGGCCGTACAGCATCTCGCGGTCGTTGCGATCCTTGATGCGCAGCATCTCCTGACCGTAATCATCATAGCGGCCGCTTTCCTTCCACAGGTCAGCAGGCTGCACGGTGGGCATCAGGATCTCGATGGCGCCTGCCCGGTTCTGTTCCTCACGGACGATGTTGCAAACCTTGTCGAGCACCCGCTTGCCCAGCGGCAGCCAGGAGTAGATCCCGGCAGATTGCTGCTTGATCATGCCCGCCCGCGCCATCAGCCGGTGGGAAACAATTTCCGCATCCTTGGGGTTTTCCTTGAGGATGGGCAGGAAGTACTTCGACAAGCGCATGGGATGATCCGGTTTGGTCTTGAGCCATGAAGGCAGAATCGGGCAAAATAAGGGTAGTTACGCACTGCGTTCTTATCCGCTTCGCGGTGCAAAGAAAACCCGTAGAACCGCCACCTTGCCCCTTCGAGCGGCACTTCGTCCGAACCGATCACTTCATGTTACAAACCACCCAAAAAGCGCGTGACAAGCGCTTTGGATTGCGTTAAATAAAGCACACAAATGAGGCATTCCTTTGAGGAAATGCCCGATTCGCGGTCAAAGTCTTGGGAGGATAGGATCTCAGGCGCGCTTTGTTCGCAGCCCCCGGGCAACCGGGAAACAGATCACGCGACACCTGAACAACAAGGCTTTTGCCTTGTTTTTTTTTGCCCGCATTGCGCTTCATCCAATCAAACCGGCTACCCGGCCGCGTAAAGCAGTTGCCTGCGGCTCACGGAGCGGGGCGCATGACGAGCGGGGCTTACCAACTTCAATCCTGCTTGCGCGCACCCTTGCCGAGTTCTTCCCTGGCACGGATATCCTTGTCCATCTTCCTGAGGCTTTCCTTGACGCCGTCATCGGCTTTCTGCTTGACGTCGGGAACCGCATGGCGCTGGTTGCGCACATTGGCCTGATCGTTTCCCTGCAGGTCATTGTCGCCCATTTTGTCCTGAGCGAGGTCGGTTTCCGTCAAGGTCGGTTTCTTGCCTGGGGTTTCGGCCATGCCTGATCTCCATTGGTTATTGCGTACCTTTCCAGAACGGAAAGAAGTTCACAAAGTTCCAAAGAGAATATGAGCCGTAGGCATCGCACCAGCGCTCGGGCACAGGCCGAAGCTACATGTCGCGAGCGCGGTTCGGCAGGCAGATCAGATTGAGGTCACGACCTGAAATCCGGGGTTAGCGCAATCAGGTCGTCGAGCGTGTAGCCACCGCCCAGGGTGACCAGCAGATAGATCGCAAGCAACACCAGCGAGATCACGGTGGTGCGCCAGAAAATCGGGGCAAAACGGAAATTTGCCGGTGCGCTGTGGGTGGTCCCGAGCGTTACCTCCCCTTCGTCGGCCTGGCTGCGCGCCGAGAACGGTAAAACGGTAAACAGCACCACCCACCAGATGATGAAAAAGATCGCAAAACTGGTTCCGAAAACCATTATCTCATTCCTCTACAGCGCCGGTCTCTACTGGCTTAGCCCAGTCATTGATCCGCATCATACCGCCTGATTGCGGTAAAACCATGCAAATGCAGTACCCCCGCAGGCGTAAGCCGTGCCGGCATCGCCTCAGGCTTGTTCGAGCTCGATCAACGTGCCGTTGAAATCCTTCGGGTGCAGAAACAGCACCGGCTTGTTATGGGCACCAATCTTCGGTTCGCCGTCGCCCAACACCCGCGCGCCTTCTTGCTTGAGTCGGTCACGGGCAGCCAGAATATCTTCGACCTCGTAGCAGACATGGTGCATCCCGCCCGAAGGGTTCTTGGCCAAAAACGCGGCAATCGGTGAGTCAGGTCCCAACGGTTCAAGCAGTTCGATCTTGGTGTTGGGCAGCATGATGAACACCACCGTGACACCATGCTCAGGCAGAACCTGCGGCTCGGTCACCTCTGCGCCCAGCATGGTCTGGTACTGGGCACTTGCGGCGGCGAGATCAGGCACCGCAATGGCAACATGGTTCAGTCGTCCAAGCATGATCGTCCTCTCACACCTTGCTGACGAACACCGTCACCACAGGCTTCTTGCCCCATACCTCGTTTGCTGCAGCGCGAACAGAGCGACGGATTGCCTCGCGCACCCCATCGATGTCCTTGCGGCGCCCACGCGGGATGCTCTCGACCGCCCCCAGCACCGAATCATAGAGAATATCCTCCATGTCGTCGCCGCTGCCGTCGAATGCCGGCAGGCCGATTGCTGAGACGATCGGATCGCGTTGAAATTCAAACCGCTGGTCAAGCATCACATTGACCGAGACATGGCCTGCGAACGACAGCTTGCGCCGCTCGGAAATTCCCATCTCGTCGTAATCGCCAATCAGCTGACCATCCTTGTAGATGCGGCCGTGCGGCGCCTCGCCGATCACTTCCGGCGCTCCTGGCGCCAGTCGCAGGATCGAGCCGTTACGCACACGCGGGGTCAACGCGATGCCGGCGGCCTGCGCCAAAGCGGCCTGCGCGGTCAGATGCGCTGCCTCACCATGCACCGGCACCAGGATCTTCGGCTTGACCCACTCATACATCTGCACCAGTTCGCTGCGCCGCGGGTGACCGGAGACATGGACCAGCGCGTCACCATCCGAAATCACCTTCACGCCTCGATCAATCAGCGCGTTCTTGATTTCGATAATGCCCTTTTCGTTGCCAGGAATTGTCCGCGAGGAAAACACCACGGTGTCGCCCGCAGCAAGCGCAACATTGCGCATCTCGTCGCGCGAGAGCTTGGCCAATGCTGCCCGCGGCTCGCCCTGGCTTCCGGTCAGGATCACGACGACCTTGTCGCGCGGAATATATCCGTATTCGTCTTCGGCAAGAAAGCCGGGCAATCCGTCCATCATGCCGAGATCGGTTGCCACATTGACGACCCGCTTGATCGAGCTGCCGAGAAGAAGAACTTCGCGGCCGGCGTCACGTGCAGCTTCGGCGATCGACCGGATACGACCGACATTGGACGAAAACGTTGTGATCGCCACCCGGCCCTCGGCCTGCTCGATGACCTCACGCAGACCCTGGCTGACTTCCTTTTCCGACGGCGAAATCCCCTCGCGCATGGCGTTGGTGGAATCGCACATCATGGCAAGGATCCCCTCCTCGCCCAATTGCCGGAAACGGTGCTCGTCGGTTAGCGGTCCGAGCGACGGCGTGGCGTCGATCTTCCAGTCACCGGTATGAATGAGGTTACCCAGCGGTGTCCGGATTGCCAGCGAGAACGGCTCGGGTATCGAATGGTTGACCGCGACCGGTTCAATCTCGAAAGGACCGACCTGAAAACGCTCGCCCGCCTTGAAAACGGTCACCGGTACTTCGGCCCTGGTCCGCTCATAGGCGCGCTTGGCTTCCAGCATGCCGGCAGTGAACGCCGAGGCATAGACCGGCACCTTGAGCTGCGGCCAAATCGGCGCCAACCCGCCATAATGGTCTTCATGGGCGTGGGTGATGATGATCGCCTTGAGCTGTTTACCGAGCTTCTTGACGAAATCGATATCTGGCAGGATCAGATCCACGCCGGGCAGTTCCGGCCCGGGAAACGTCACCCCGCAATCAACCATGATCCATTCGCGCTGTTTGGGAGATCCGTAGCCGTAAAGCGCGAGATTCATGCCGATT
Source organism: Hoeflea sp. Naph1 (assembly GCF_046837775.1). Taxonomy (GTDB): domain Bacteria; phylum Pseudomonadota; class Alphaproteobacteria; order Rhizobiales; family Rhizobiaceae; genus Hoeflea. Next base: position 3,129,976 of record NZ_CP177286.1, read on the forward strand.
TCGCCAACGCCGCCGAGCGGAATGAATACGAGATCCTGGTCTTTTGTCATCAATTATCCTGTCTGGTCATTTCCATGAGCGGGGAAAAAACACGTCGCCGGAGGCGATCATTTGCTTGTTCCCGTCCGGCGTTGCAAGAATAAGCCTGCCCTCGCCGTCTATACTGTCAAACAGACCATGTATTTGGCGGTCTGGCAAATTCACCGTTACCGGTTTTCCGATCCCGTCGGCGCGCGTCATCCAGACATCACGGATGGCGCTGAGGCCGCGTCCCTGGTCCCATTTCGACAATGCCAAATCCATCGACACCACCAGCCGCGCGAACAGTTCGTGTGGCGTAACCGCGCTTCCCTGCTCGGCCAGGCACGTCGCCGGATAGAGCCCGGCTTCGGGACGGTGGGCGACATTGACGCCGCACCCGATCACCACAGCCGTGCCGCCGCCGGGCAGTCGCTCGGCTTCGATCAGAATGCCTGCAGTCTTGCGGCCATCAAGTAACAGATCATTGGGCCACTTGATGCGCAATTCTCCCGCATCAGTCGGCAGCACCGTCGATATGGCATCATGGACGGCAATTGTCACGGCCAGTGGCAAGCTGGCCATCGCTTCCCACGCCGCCGGATCAATCAGCAAAAGCGAAGCATAGAGGTTGCCCGGTTCGGAAACCCAGACACGCCCCCTGCGCCCGCGGCCACCGGTCTGGCGTGTTGCAGTGATCCACAAACCGCCGGGATCGCCCGCACGCGCCCGATCCATGCACTCCGCATTGGTGGATGCCACATCCCCCAATTCGACATGCCGAAAATCTGGACCCCTCATGCGGATAGCCGCGGCATGCTAGAAGAATGTCTTCGCGGCAACGTCGGCGGCAAGGCCCAGCGGGTTGGAAACGACCACGAAAAACAGCACGAACAGCCCAGCGATTCCGAACACCAGTTTGAGTTCTCCCGCCACCGGGACGAAACTGTCAGACGGTTCATCGAACCACATGATCTTGATGATCCTGAGATAGTAGTACGCACCAACCACGGAAGCCAACACACCGATGATCGCCAGCGTATAGAGCTTGGCCTCAATCGCTGCGACAAACACGAAATACTTCGCGAAAAACCCTGCCAGCGGCGGAATCCCGGCCAGCGAGAACATCATGATCGTCATCATCAACGCCATGAAAGGGTTGGTCTTGGCAAGACCGGCAAGATCGGTGATCTGCTCGACATTACCCTCTTCCTTGCGACGCATGGCCAGGATGACGGCGAACGTGCCGAGCGTCATCACCATGTAGATCAGCATATAGAGAATGACACCGCGCACCCCGGCCTGGCTGCCGGCGGCAAGACCAACCAGCGCAAAGCCCATATGACCGATCGACGAATAGGCCATCAGACGCTTGATGCTTTTCTGGCCGATCGCCGCAAATGCCCCAAGCACCATCGAGGCAATCGACATGAAGACGACGATCTGCTGCCAGTCGAGCGCGATTGGTTCGAACGCCTCGATCACGATGCGAATGAAAACCGCCATGGCAGCAATCTTCGGAGCAGCCGAGAAAAAGGCCGTCACCGGTGTAGGCGCACCTTCATACACATCCGGAGTCCACATGTGGAACGGCACTGCCGAAATCTTGAAGGCGATACCTGCAAGCACGAACACCAGACCGAACACCAGACCCAGCGAGCGGTCGTTGCTGGCAATCGCGGTGGCGATCTCGTCAAACCCGGTAAAGCCGGTGTAGCCGTAGACCAGCGAAGCGCCGTACAGCAAAAGCCCCGAAGACAAGGTACCGAGAACAAAATATTTAAGGCCCGCTTCAGTCGACCTCGAGCTCTCACGGTTGATCGCAGCGACCACGTAGAGCGCCAGCGACTGCAATTCCATCCCCATATAGAGCGCAATCAGGTCATTGGCCGAAATCATCAGCAACATGCCCAGCGTTGCCAGCACGATGAGAACCGGAAACTCGAACTTATCGATCCGCTCCGACTTGGCGTGGCCAACGGTCATCACCATTGCGGTGATCGAACCGATCAGCACCAGCACCTTCATGAAGCGCGCGAACGGATCGGACAGGAAGGCCCCGTTATAGGCTTCGCCGTTGCCGGTCACCAGCACCAGCACCAGGCCGGCGGCAATCAGCAGCGCCACGGCCAGCCCGTTGACGAGGGTCACCGACTTCTCGCCGGAAAACACACCCACCATCAACAGCAGCATGGCACCTGCGGCCAGCATGAGCTCGGGCACAGAAAGCTGTAGGCTCGAAAAGAGGATATCTGGCGTCATGGTCCCGCAGTCTCCGTGGCTCAGTTCACAGTCAGCGCGAGATCGCGCGCTGCTTGCAGCGAAGCCGTGTAGTTGTTGATCAGCGCGTCAACCGAAGCCGCCGTCGCATCAAAGATCGGCGCCGGATAGACGCCAAAGAAGATAATAAGCACGATCAGCGGATACAGGATCGCTTTCTCGCGGCCCGACAGGTCGAGCATGGCCTTCAGGCTTTCCTTTTCCAGCGCACCGAAAACGACGCGGCGGTAAAGCCACAAGGCATAGGCAGCCGACAGGATCACGCCGATCGTGGCAAACAGCGCCACCATCGTGTTGGCCTGGAACACGCCCATCAGCGTCAGAAACTCACCGACGAAACCGGAGGTGCCCGGCAGGCCGACATTGGCCATGGTGAAGATCATGAATGCCGCGGCATATCTGGGCATGTTGTTGACCAGTCCGCCATAGGCCGCGATTTCCCGGGTGTGAAGCCGGTCATAGATCACGCCGACGCAAAGGAACAGCGCGCTCGAGATCAGACCGTGGCTGAGCATCTGGAAGATCGCCCCCTGCACCCCCTGCTGGTTGGCAGCGAAGATACCGAGCGTCACGTATCCCATATGCGCCACCGACGAATAGGCGATCAGCTTCTTCATGTCCGTCTGCATCATCGCCACCAGCGAGGTGTAGATGATGGCGACCACCGACAGGGTGAACATGAACGGGGCGAAATCGGCCGAAGCCAACGGGAACATCGGCAGCGAGAACCGCAGGAAGCCGTAGCCGCCGAGCTTCAGCAGGATGCCCGCCAGGATTACCGATCCTGCGGTCGGCGCTTCCACGTGCGCGTCCGGCAACCAGGTATGAACCGGCCACATCGGCAGCTTGACTGCAAACGACGCAAAGAACGCAAGCCATAGCCAGGTCTGCATCTCCGCCGGGAAATCATGCGCCAGCAGCATCCGGATATCGGTCGTGCCTGCATCCCAGAACATCGCCATGATCGCCAGCAGCATCAGCACGGAGCCCAAGAGCGTGTAGAGAAAGAACTTGAAGCTCGCATAGACGCGGCGCTTGCCGCCCCACACGCCGATGATCAGGAACATCGGAATCAGACCGGCCTCGAAGAAGACGTAAAACAGCACGATATCGAGCGCGCAGAACACGCCGATCATCATCGTTTCCAGGATCAGGAAGGCAATCATGTATTCGCGCACACGGGTCTCGACCGACTTCCAACTGGCCAGAATACACAGCGGCATCAGGAAGGTGGTGAGGATGACGAACAGCATCGAGATGCCGTCAACACCCATCGCATAGGAAAAGCCCGACCCCGCCATCTCGATGCTTTCAACCATCTGGAAGCCGGGATCGACGTTGTCGAAATTTGCCCAGATCAGCAGCGACATGATGAAGGTCGCGGTGGTGCCAAGCAGCGCCACCTGTCGAATGTTGCGTCGACCGATCTCCGTGTCATCCTTGATGGGCAGGATAAACAGGACACAGATCAAAGGTATGAAGGTGACGACGGACAGAAGAGGCCAATCGGTCATCAGAATGCACTCCCGAGCATCATCCATGTGACAAGCGCTGCAATTCCGATCAGCATCACGAAGGCGTAGTGGTAGAGATAACCGGTCTGCAGTCGAACGACCCGCCCGGTGATGTCCTGGACCCGGGCAGCGATGCCGTCGGGGCCATACCCGTCAATGACGCGGCCATCGCCCTGCTTCCACAGGAACTGGCCAAGCCATTTGGCGGGACGGACAAAGATGAAATCGTAAAGCTCGTCGAAGTACCACTTGTTGAGCAGGAACTGGTAGAGCACGCGGTGATCCTCGGCCAGCCGCTTGGGCGTTTCCGGCGAACGGATATAGAAGAACCAGGCGGTGACCAGTCCCAGCAGCATGGCCACAAACGGGCTCAGCTTCACCCACAACGGCACGTGGTGGAATTCATCGAGGATCGTGTTGTCGGGCAGCGTAAACAGCGCCCCCTTCCAGAATTCGGCATATTCATGGCCGAAGAAATATCCCTGGAACAGGACACCCGCAAACAGCGCGCCGGCGGCCAGGATGAACAGCGGAACCAGCATCACCATCGGTGATTCATGCGCGTGGTGCATGACATCAGCCGATGCCCGCGGCTTGCCATGAAAGGTCATGAAAATCAGCCGCCAGGAATAGAAGCTGGTAAACATTGCCGCGATCACCAAGAGCCCGAAGGCCATGCCAGCTGCCGGATTTTCTGCGACATAGGCGGATTCGATGATCATATCCTTGGAGAAGAAGCCGGCGGTGCCCAGCATGGTGCCGGGAACCCCGACACCGGTCAGCGCAAGCGTGCCGATGATCATCATCCAGTAAGTTACGGGAATCTTCTTCCGCAATCCGCCCATGCGCCGCATGTCCTGCTCATCAGAGACAGCGTGGATCACCGAGCCGGAGCCAAGAAACAGCAGTGCCTTGAAGAAGGCGTGCGTGAACAGATGGAAGATCGCCGCGCCGTAGGCGCCGATGCCGAGCGCCACGAACATGTAGCCGAGCTGCGAACAGGTCGAATAGGCAATCACCCGCTTGATGTCGTTCTGAACCAGGCCGACGGTGGCTGCGAAGAACGCCGTGATGGCGCCGATCGACACGACCACGGTCAAGGCGTCAGGGGAAAGTTCAAAGATCGGCGACATCCGCGCCACCAGGAACACGCCCGCCGTCACCATGGTCGCGGCATGGATGAGTGCCGACACCGGTGTCGGCCCCTCCATCGCGTCCGGCAACCATGTATGCAGCAGGAATTGGGCAGACTTACCCATCGCGCCCATGAAAAGCAGCAGGCAGACACCGGTGATGGCGTGCGCCTTGTCAAGCTCCATGCCGAACAGGTTTATCACCGCATCCCCTGCGGGGGCGCCTTCCGCCGGAAGGAAATCGGCGGCAGCGGCAAAGATCGTTTCGAACGAGGCCGAACCGAACAGAACGAACAGACCGAAGATGCCCAGCAGGAAGCCGAAGTCGCCGACCCGGTTGACGACAAACGCCTTTATCGCCGCAGCATTGGCCGAAGGCTTCTTGTACCAGAATCCGATCAGCAGATAGGAGGCCACGCCAACGCCTTCCCAGCCGAAGAACATCTGCAACAAATTGTCCGATGTCACTAGTGCCAGCATGGCGAAAGTGAAGAACGAGAGATAGGCGAAGAACCGCGGACGATGCGGATCGTTATGCATGTAGCCAATCGAATAGACGTGCACCAGGCAGGATACGGTGTTGACCACCACCAGCATGACCGCGGTCAGCGTATCGATCCTGAGCGCCCAATCGACGCTGAAGGACCCTGATTCGATCCAGCGCATCACTAGAATGCGGATGGTCTCGCCATCCCCGACGGCAACCGAGAAGAACGCCACCCACGACAGCAGCGCCGCAACGATCAGGAACAGCGTCGTCACATATTCCGACGCCTTTGCGCCGATCGCACGACCACCGAGACCGGCAATGAGCGCGCCGATAAGGGGAAGAAAGACGATAGCTTGGTACATGGCTCTCTCAGCCCTTCATCATGTTGACGTCTTCCACGGCGATCGAACCGCGGTTTCGGTAAAAGACGACGAGAATGGCGAGCCCGATGGCGGCTTCTGCAGCGGCAACCGTCAGCACCATAAGTGCGAACACCTGGCCGACCATGTCGTTGAGGTGCATCGAGAACGCCACCATGTTCACATTGACGGCAAGCAGGATCAATTCAATCGACATCAGCATGATGATCACGTTCTTGCGGTTCAGGAAGATCCCGAAGACGCCGAGCGTAAACAGGATCGCGCTGGCTGTCAGATAGTGGGGGAGTCCGATTTCCATTCGCTTGTTCCTTCACGCCTCCGCGTTCAAATGCCTTGGCCCGGCTTGACGTCGACCACCTTGATGGCGGTTTCCGGCGTCCGGGCGACCTGACGGGAGATGTCTTGCCGCTTGATGTGTTCACGATGCCTCAGTGTCAGCACGATGGCCCCGATCATGGCCACCAGCAGCACCATTCCGGCTGTCTGGAAGTAGAAGATGAAGTCCGTGTAAAGCACATCTCCAAGCGCTTCGGTGTTGGTGCGCTCCGACAGTGCCGGGATCGGGCTGGCGCCGCTGACCGCGGCCGACGAAATAAAGGTATTGCCGGCCAGCACCACGATCAGTTCCGCAGCCAGGATCAACCCGACAAGCACGCCGATCGGTGCATATTCAAGCGCGCCCGACTTCATTTCGGCGAAATCGACATCGAGCATCATCACCACGAACAAGAACAGCACCGCGACCGCGCCGACATAGACGACCAACAGGATCATCGCCAGGAACTCGGCTCCGGTCAGCAGGAACAATCCGGCTGCGTTGAAGAAGGTGAGAATCAGGAACAAAACGGAATGCACCGGATTGCGTGCCGTGATCACCATGAACGCGGATGCCACTGCCACGAAGGCAAACAAATAGAAAAACAGAGCCTGCAGACCCATGATCGGCGCCTTTTCGTCTTTCCCCGAGTGACAGCAGCAACTTGCCCCTGCCCCGATTGAGGTAGGCGTGGCCCAAGCCACGTCCCTCCCCGTGCGTCATCACAACCGGTGCACGAACGCGCACCGTCCTCAATTTTACCTGTAGGGCGAATCGATCTCGATGTTACGAGCGATTTCCCGTTCCCAGCGGTCGCCATTGGCGAGCAGCCGGTCCTTGTCATAGTAGAGTTCTTCGCGCGTTTCGGTCGCGAATTCGAAATTCGGCCCCTCGACGATGGCGTCAACCGGGCAGGCTTCCTGGCAGAAGCCGCAGTAGATGCACTTCACCATGTCGATGTCGTAGCGCACGGTGCGGCGGGTGCCGTCATTGCGACGCGGACCAGCTTCGATGGTGATCGCCTGCGCCGGGCAGATGGCCTCGCACAATTTGCAGGCAATACACCGTTCTTCGCCGTTCGGATACCGTCTGAGCGCATGTTCGCCACGGAAACGCGGGCTCACCAGTCCTTTTTCGAACGGATAGTTCAATGTCGCCTTCGGCGCGAAGAAGTAACGCATCGACAGCACGAACGCGGCGACGAACTCTTTCAGGAAAAGCGATTTAGCAGCTTGAGCCAAGGCCATTGTCAGTCTCCGCTCTTGCCCGGTCCGATGGACCGGTGGGTGGAATGGAAGGTCATGATCAAGGCGCCGTCCCCGTCAGCTTGAGCACGAAGGCAACGATCACGAGCATTGCCAGCGAGATCGGCAGGAACACCTTCCAGCCAAGCCGCATCAGTTGGTCATAGCGGTAGCGTGGCACGAACGCCTTTACCATGGAGATCATGAAGAACACCATGCAGGTCTTGAGCACGAACCAGATGATGCCCGGCACCCAGTTGAGGAACCACACATCCAGCGGCGGCAACCAGCCACCCAGAAACAGGATCGTGGTCAGCGCGCACATCAGCACAATGGCCGCATACTCGCCCAGCATGAACATCATGTAAGGCGTTGAGCCATACTCGACCATGAAGCCCGCGACCAGTTCCGATTCAGCTTCCGGCAGATCGAATGGCGGGCGGTTGGTTTCGGCCAGCGCCGAAATGAAGAAGATGATGAACAGCGGGAACAGCACCAGCCAGTTCCAGTCGAGCAGCGAGTTGGGAAGCCCCACACCGGTGCCGATTCCATCAGCCTGCGACATCACGATATCGGTCAGATTGAGCGATCCGACAGTCAGCAGCACGGCGACGATCACGAAGCCGATCGAAACTTCGTACGACACCATCTGTGCCGCCGAGCGCAGAGCGCCCAGGAACGGATATTTCGAGTTCGAGGCCCAGCCGCCCATGATGATGCCGTAAACCTCGAGCGAGGAAATCGCCATCACGAACAGGATGCCCACGTTGATGTCGGCAATCACCCACCCGGCGCTGACCGGAATCACCGACCAGGTCGCAAGCGCCAGCGTCACCGACACCAGCGGCGCCAGCAGGAACACGCCCTTGTTGGCGCCAGCAGGAACCACCGGCTCCTTGAAGACGAATTTCAATAGGTCGGCAAAGGATTGAAACAATCCCCAGGGGCCCACCACATTCGGGCCGCGGCGCAGTTGCACGGCTGCCCAGATCTTGCGGTCGGCATAAAGAATATAAGCCACGAACAGCAGCAGGGCGACCAGCATCAGCAGGGACTGGCCCAGCATGATGGCCCCAGGCCAGACATAAGTTGTGATGAAACCGTCCATGATGTTTCTCGCCCCTATTCCGCCGCCACTGCCTTGGCGGTCTTCGCCAAGGCCGAACACTCAGCCATCACCGCCGAAGCGCGTGCGATCGGATTGGTCAAATAGAAGTCTTTGACCGTCGACGCAAACACCGTTTTGTTCATCTTCGCCGGTTTCTTCGCAATTGCGGCAATTGCGCCGCCATCACCCTCCGAAATCGCATCGATTTCGGCAAAATGTGGATACTCGGCGTAAAGTGCAGACCGCAATTCGGGAAGCGAATCATAGGGCAGCTTCTTGCCGAGAATCTCTGACAACGCCCTGAAGACTGCCCAGTCTTCGCGTGCCTCACCCGGTGCGAATGCCGCCCGATTGGTCATCTGCACACGGCCCTCGGTGTTGACATAGGTGCCGGATTTTTCCGTGTATGTCGCTGCAGGCAGGATCACGTCGGCATGATGCGCGCCATTGTCGCCATGGGTGCCGATATAGACGGTGAACCCGGCTGTTTTTTTGGTGAAATCAAGCTCATCTGCACCAAGCAGGAACAGGACATCCGTGTCGGTCAGCATTTTCGCAGCCGTAAGCCCGCCCTCACCCGGCACGAAACCGAGATCCAGGCCGCCGACCCGCGCTGCCGCCGTATGCAACACCGCAAAGCCGTTCCAGTCGCCCTTCACCGCACCAACGGCATCGGCGAGCTTGGCGGCGTTGGCCAGCACCGCACCGCCATCGCCGCGCGCCAGCGCGCCCTGACCGATGATGATCATCGGCTTCTTGGCACGCTTGAGTTTGCCGGCAAACTTGTGTGTGCCGTCGACCAGCTCCTTCAGCGTCTCCGGCCCGGCGCCCAGATATTCATGTCCGAATCGCAAGTCGGCCTGTTCGCCAATCAGTGCGATCGGCAATTCGCCCATCCGCCAGCGCTTGCGGATCCGCGCATTCAGGATCGCGGCCTCGCGGCGCGGGTTGGAGCCGATGATGAGGATCGCATCCGCATCCTCGATACCTTCGATGGTCGGATTGAAAATGTAGCTGGCACGTCCCAGCGACGGATCCAGCGCAGCACCATCCTGGCGGCAATCAATATTGGTCGACCCGAGCGAACTCATCAGCGACTTGAGCGCAAACATTTCTTCAACTGTCGCCAAATCGCCGGCAATCGCGCCGATACGTTCCGGCTTGGCGGCCGAGACCGCCGCTGCAACCGCGCCAAAGGCTTCGCCCCAGGACGCAGCCTGAAGCCGTCCGTCGCGCCGCACATAGGGCCGATCCAGCCGCTGCGTGCGCAAACCGTCCCAGATGAAGCGGGTCTTGTCGGAAATCCATTCCTCGTTGACCTGCTCGTTGACCCGAGGCATCACCCGCATCACTTCGCGACCGCGGGTATCGACCCGGATCGCCGAGCCGACGGCATCCATCACGTCGATGGATTCGGTCTTGGTAAGCTCCCACGGCCGCGCCTGGAAGGCATAGGGCCTCGAGGTCAGTGCGCCGACCGGACACAGGTCAATCACGTTGCCCTGCAATTCCGAGGTCATGGCATGCTCGAGATAGGTCGTGATTTCGGCATCCTCGCCCCGGCCGATCAGACCGAGTTCGGATATGCCGCCAACCTCGGTGGCAAAGCGAACGCAGCGCGTGCAGTGAATGCAGCGGGTCATGGTCGTCTTGACCAGCGGGCCAATATATTTGTCTTCCACGGCGCGCTTGTTTTCGTGGAAGCGCGAACTGTCCATCCCGAACGCCATCGCCTGGTCCTGCAGGTCGCACTCGCCACCTTGGTCACAGATCGGGCAATCAAGCGGGTGGTTGATAAGCAGAAACTCCATCACCCCTTCACGCGCCTTCTTGACCATCGGCGTGTTGGTAAACACTTCAGGTGTTTCGCCGTTGGGTCCGGGACGCAGATCGCGCACACCCATGGCACAGGAAGCCGTCGGTTTGGGCGGTCCGCCCTTCACCTCAACCAGGCACATGCGGCAATTGCCGGCAATCGACAACCGTTCGTGGAAACAGAACCGTGGCACTTCCGCGCCGGCCTCCTCACACGCCTGCAACAGCGTGTAGTGATCCGGCACTTCGATCTCGTTTCCATCAACCTTGACCTTGGCCATGCAAGCAGTCCTACTTTTGCAGGCGGTCGATACGACCGCGTACCATCCCCTGAGGGGACCTGAATGTGTTCAGCCGGGCAGCACTCAGACCGCCCGACCCGGTAAATCTTATCCGGTGGCTGTGCCACCCTTTGCCAGCGCGCGCGCCTGGGAGATCCAGTCGTCGCGCCCGACCCTGCCTCCGAATTGCAAGTGGTCCTCGACCCAGGCGATCTCTTCCGCCGTCCAGTCGGCCACTTGCGCGTATGTCCAGATGCCTAGTCCGTTGAGCACCTGCTCGAGTTTCGGCCCGACACCGGAAATCAGTTTCAGATCATCCGGTGCTTCCGGCTTTTCAATCGCTGCCGGGCGGCGGAGTTCAATGGCACCTTGGGCCTTGGCTGCACCGGCGGTAACCGCAGCTTGTTTCGTCGCCGCGCTTTTGCCGCTTGCCGTTCCAGTCTTTGCCGATACGACAGGCGCTGATCTGGCCTTCTTCGTTCGGGCAGGCTTTGCAGCAACCGGCTTGGCCGCAACCTTGGCCGACGCATCGCCGGCTGCAGAGCTAGCGGATCTGGCCGCGGGCTTCAAGGTAACGACATCCCCCGAACTACCCTTGTCGGCCGACCGGGCGCTGACAGGAGAGTTCTTTTCCGACGCGTCACGTTCCCGGGGCGTTTCCGGGGGAAGGTCTTCGGCAAGCCCCGGTACCATCCAGCTCAGATCCGGCGTCGACCCCAACAATACGCTCTGGGACTTTGCAGCGGCCTGTATCGCCCCCATCATCATTCCGGTCATCTGACCGGCAATCCCGAAACCGATTGCGGTTGCCGTCGCCGCAGCACCCAACGGATAGACCATCAGCGGCGTGATGGTGATTTCACTCCCCTTGGTCCGGTCGGTCTTCCTGTTCATCGGTTTCATCATCTCGTTCATGTTCTTGTCTGTAGGAATGGAAAACATCGACATCAGTTTTTCCTTAGTCGTCTGTTGGCTCTCATCCCTCGTGACGTTTCCTTGTCTTGCAGGTCCGACTTTTGCGGACTTCTTATTCTGCCGCTTCCAGCCGCGTGTTGCGGCTTTGCGCGGCATTGCGTGTGTATTGATCGATCCGCGCTTCCATTTCCGGACGGAAATGCCGGATCAGACCCTGGATCGGCCAGGCGGCAGCGTCGCCAAGCGCGCAGATGGTGTGGCCTTCGATCTGCTTGGAGACATCAAACAGCATGTCGATTTCGCGCTTCTGCGCGTTGCCTTTGACCATGCGTTCCATCACCCGCATCATCCAGCCGGTACCTTCACGGCACGGCGTGCACTGGCCGCAGCTCTCATGCTTGTAGAACGCAGACAGCCGCCAGATCGCCTTGACGATATCGGTCGACTTGTCCATCACGATCACCGCCGCGGTGCCAAGACCCGACTTGAGATCGCGCAGGCTGTCAAAATCCATCGGCGTGTCGATGATGTCGGCGCCGGGTACACACGGAACCGAGGAACCGCCGGGAATCACCGCCAGCAGATTGTCCCAGCCGCCGCGAATACCGCCGCAATGGGTTTCAATCAGTTCGCGGAACGGGATCGACATCGCCTCTTCCACGGTGCACGGCTTATTGACGTGGCCCGACACGCAAAACAGCTTGGTGCCGGTATTGTTGGGTCGGCCGATACCTGCGAACCAGGCGCCGCCACGGCGCAGGATAGTTGGCGCCACCGCAATCGATTCGACATTGTTGACCGTGGTCGGGCAACCATAAAGCCCCACATTGGCCGGGAACGGCGGCTTCAGCCGCGGCTGGCCCTTCTTGCCCTCAAGGCTTTCGAGCAGCGCGGTCTCCTCGCCGCAGATGTAAGCGCCGGCGCCATGGTGGAGATAGATGTCCATGTCGTAGCCGAGCTTGGAATTCTTGCCCAGCAGACCCGCTTCATAGCACTCGTCGATCGCTGCCTGCAGCGCTTCGCGCTCGCGCATGTATTCGCCGCGGACATAGATGTATGTGGCGTAGGCGCCCATTGAGAATCCCGCAATCACGCAGCCTTCGAGCAGCGTATGCGGATCGTGGCGCATGATGTCCCGGTCCTTGCAGGTGCCGGGTTCGGATTCATCCGCGTTGACCACCAGATAGTGCGGGCGACCATCGCTTTCCTTGGGCATGAAAGACCATTTCAGACCGGTCGGGAACCCGGCGCCGCCGCGGCCGCGCAGGCCCGAAGCCTTCATCTCGCTGATGATCCAGTCGCGGCCCTTCTCCAGGATTGCCTTTGTGCCATCCCAGTGCCCGCGCGCCATCGCGCCCTTCAGCGACTTGTCATAGACGCCATAGATATTGGTGAAAATTCGGTCTTTGTCAGCTAACATCATTCACCTCTAACGCGGCTTCTTGCCGAAGACGCGGACATATTCGGCTTCGCCACCCTTGGCGAGCGCCTTGGCCTGCTTGACCCAGTCTTCGCGATCGATGCGGCCCTTGAAATTCAGATATCCGTCAACCCATTCGCGTTCGGCCTTTTTCCAGGAAGCCACCTGCGCGAAAGTGTAGATGCCAAGCGAATTCAGCGTGCCCTCGATTTTCGGGCCGACGCCGGAAATCATCTTGAGATCGTCCGGTTGCGCCGGTTTTTCGATTCCGGCTGGGCGGTTCTTGTCATCTATCGCAGGCTTCTCGGCGGCCTTTGCCTTGCCGTCAGCGCTGGCCGAAGCCTTGCTGGCAGCCTTCATTTCAGGTGCCTGGGTGGCCGTGGCGGCGGTCTTCGCATCCGCCTTGACATTGGCCCTTGCGGCCGAAGGCGATTTCGTCACAGTCTCGGTGGCCGGCGACTTTGGCCGGCCTGCCTTGGTAGCTTCCGGCGACTTGGCCTTGGATTTGGCCGACTTCGCAGCCCCCTTGCCGCCCGGTTTGATTTCCTCGGTCAGGGTCGTCAGCCCGCCTTCGGGCGCCGAATAGATCCGGTTGATCTGTGGTCCGGGCCTGATTTCTTCTGGCCGGCCAGCTTCGAAACGGTCGATGATATAAGCCAGCCGCTCCGGCGACAGGTCCTCGTAAGCATCCTTGAAGATCATCACCATCGGCGCGTTGACGCAGGCGCCCTGGCACTCGACTTCTTCCCACGAAAGCGTTCCGCTTTCGTTGAGATGGAGCGGCTCGGGATGGATCTTCGAGCGACACACTTCCATAAGCTCTTCCGAGCCGCGCAGCATGCACGGCGTGGTGCCGCAAACCTGGATATGCGCCCGGGTGCCGACCGGTTTCAACTGGAACTGGGTATAGAACGTCGCCACTTCCAGCGCCCGGATATAAGGCATGCCGAGCATGTCGGCGACCCCCTCGATGGCGCGCTTGGTCACCCAGCCATCCTGCTCCTGGGCCAGCATCAACAACGGAATCACCGCCGATTGCTGACGGCCCTTGGGGTATTTCTGGATCCACACCTTGGCCTGGGCCGCATAGTCGCGGTTGAAAGCGAACTGCTCGGGCTGGACGTTATCTTCGGCAAGTCGACGAACGGACATGGGGTTCTCTTTGGTCTTTCTACCGGCCTATAAAATCTCGCCGCAACGCGACGCGTTTGCGGCCTTGGCCGCACGGATGAGAGTGATCGATGGCACTGCGTGATGCTTCACCGGTCGACCTCGCCAAACACGATGTCGAGCGAACCGAGCACCGCTGACACATCGGCCAGTTGGTGACCACGGCAAATGAAGTCCATCGCCTGCAGATGCGCATAACCCGGCGCCCGGATCTTGCAGCGATAGGGTTTGTTGGAGCCGTCCGACACCAGATAGACGCCGAACTCGCCCTTCGGCGCTTCGACGGCCGTATAGACTGCGCCTTCGGGCACCCGGTAACCTTCGGTGTAAAGCTTGAAATGGTGGATCAGCGCTTCCATCGACCGTTTCATCTCGCCCCGCCTCGGCGGCACGATCTTGCCGTCGGTGCTGGTTACCGGGCCGATCTTTTCCTTGCCGAGCAGCAGTTCTACGCACTGCTTCATGATCTTCACCGACTCACGCATTTCCTGCATGCGGATCAGGTAACGGTCATAGCAATCGCCATTCTTGCCGATCGGAATGTCGAAATCGAGTTCCGAGTAGCATTCATAGGGCTGCGACCGGCGCAGGTCCCAGGCAGCGCCCGAACCACGCACCATCACGCCGGAAAAGCCCCAGGCCCAGGCGTCGTCGAGACTGACCACGGCGATGTCGACATTGCGTTGCTTGAAGATCCGGTTGTCGGTCAGCAGCACCTCGATGTCGTCGCAGGTCTTGAGGAACGGATCGCACCACTTGCCGATATCCTCGACCAGATCGTGCGGCAGATCCTGGTGCACGCCACCAGGCCGGAAATAGGCCGCATGCAGCCGTGCACCGCAGGCCCGCTCGTAAAACACCATCAGCTTTTCGCGCTCTTCGAAACCCCAGAGCGGGGGCGTCAGCGCGCCCACATCGAGCGCCTGGGTGGTGACATTGAGCAGATGTGACAGAATTCGGCCGATTTCAGAGTAGAGCACCCGGATCAACTGCCCCCGCTTGGGCACCGTTACGCCGGTAAGCTTTTCGACAGCCAGCGAATAGGCATGCTCCTGGTTCATCGGCGCGACATAATCGAGCCGATCAAAATAGGGCAGCGCCTGAAGATAGGTCTTGGCTTCGATCAGCTTTTCGGTGCCGCGGTGCAGCAGTCCGATATGCGGGTCAACGCGCTCGACGATTTCCCCGTCAAGCTCCAGCACCAGACGCAGAACGCCGTGCGCAGCCGGGTGCTGAGGACCGAAGTTGATGTTGAAATTGCGGACGTTGTGTTCGTTCATGGTTCCGGTCCTCACCCCTTGGCTTTTTCATCGCCCGGCAGCACGTATTCGGTGCCTTCCCAGGGGGAGAGAAAATCGAAGTTGCGGAATTCCTGCTTGAGTTCCACCGGCTCGTAGACCACGCGCTTGACTTGGTCGTCGTAACGCACCTCGACAAAGCCGGTCAGCGGAAAGTCTTTTCTCAGCGGATGGCCTTCAAACCCGTAATCGGTGAGAATCCGGCGCAGGTCCGGATGCCCTGTAAACAGGATCCCGAACAGATCGTAGGCTTCCCGCTCGAACCAGTCGGCGCCCGGATAGACCGATGTAATCGACGGCACCGGGGCATCTTCACTGGTCATCACCTTGAGCCGGATGCGCATGTTCTGGCGCGGCGAGAGCAGATGGTAGACCACGTCGAAGCGTTCCGGCCGTCCCGGCCAGTCAACGCCGCAACAATCGATGAAGCTGACGAACTTGCACCGGGCGTCATCGCGCAGGAAGGTGATGAGATCGATCAGTTTGGCCGGCTGCGCAAGCACCGTCAGTTCGTCAAAGGCAATTTCGACGCCGTCGATCAGATCGCGCTTGGTTTCGCTCAGGTAGTCGGCAAGTTCCTGGAGGGCTTGGCTCATCATCAGGTCTCCTAGCGCTCGATCGTGCCGGTGCGGCGAATCTTCTTCTGCAAAAGCAGCACACCATAGAGCAATGCTTCCGCCGTCGGCGGGCAGCCCGGAACATAGATGTCCACCGGCACCACGCGGTCACAGCCACGCACCACCGAATAGGAATAATGGTAGTAGCCACCGCCATTGGCACACGAGCCCATCGAGATCACATAGCGCGGCTCGGGCATCTGGTCGTAAACCTTGCGCAGCGCCGGGGCCATCTTGTTGGTCAGCGTACCCGCGACGATCATCACATCGGACTGGCGCGGACTGGCGCGCGGTGCGAAACCGAATCGCTCGGCGTCATAGCGCGGCATCGACATCTGCATCATCTCGACTGCACAACAGGCCAGACCGAAGGTCATCCACATCAGCGAACCGGTACGCGACCAGTTGATCAGCTCGTCTGTGGAGGTGACCAGAAATCCCTTGTCGGCAAGCTCATTGTTGACATCGCCGAAAAACGCATCGTCCTGGCCCACCGGCTTGCCGGTGTTGGGATCAATAATGCCCTTGGGCGCAGGCGCCACCAGCGGCTGGTTGCTTACTCCCATTCGAGCGCTCCCTTTTTCCATTCATAGACGAAACCGATCGTCAGGACACCCAGAAACACCATCATCGACCAGAAGCCCATCCAGCCGATATCGCTGAACGACACCGCCCAGGGAAACAGGAACGCCACTTCGAGATCGAAGATGATGAACAGGATTGAAACCAGATAGAAGCGCACGTCGAACTTCATGCGCGCGTCATCAAAGGCGTTGAACCCGCATTCGTAAGCCGAAAGCTTTTCCGGATCGGGATTTTTGTAAGCGATCGCGAACGGCGCGATCAGCAAGGCCACCCCGATCACCAGCGACACGCCAATAAAAATAGCCACCGGTATATATGCGCCCAGAAGTTCCGTCATGACGTCCATTCCTGTGCCCGCTGTAGTCAAAGCCCCGGCCCTTGCCTCAAGGTCTGGAACCGGCCCCTGCCCTCACGGTTTATCATGTTGCAACGCGGCGTGGTTACCGCAGCCCGCTAATGTGTGCAAGGGCGCGCAAGCCGATTGAAGCGATACTATCAGCTTTCGCGCCATTGTGACGCAATTCGACGGCAAGCGCTAATATTGTCAACAATGCAGCACGATCCTGGAAGTTCTTGAGGGGGCAAGGGAATCGGCAACTGCACGGTGGTTGGGGGTGGTCACGCGTGAGTCGATTCGCAGATCTGGGCCGCCCGTCAAATTTTATTGCCTGGTTTCGAAATCTTTCGGGTATCGGAAATCCGCCACAAGCGAAAACACCCGATCCGCGGGGCAACCATCTCCCTGAAGGAGACGGTTGAAAACACATAATCAAGTCCATGAATAAATGGCGCGAGTGACGGGGCTCGAACCCGCGACCTCCGGCGTGACAGGCCGGCACTCTAACCAGCTGAGCTACACCCGCGCTCTTCAGATCGTCCGTTACCGGCGACCTGTGAGCGGCTGATTACGGCGTTCGTTCGAGGGTGTCAAGCGCGGAGTGCAAAGGAAAACAACAAACATACATTCTCTCCACAAACACGGCCCCACCTCCCGGCATCAGCTCACGAGGCCACACAGCGCAAACCGAGATTAATGCGTCCTACGGCGCGAATATTTCTTGCGCAATCGCTGCGAACATCCTAAAGCAAGCGCCACCGAACTGGGGGCGATTAGCTCAGTTGGTAGAGCGCCTCGTTTACACCGAGGATGTCGGGAGTTCGAGTCTCTCATCGCCCACCATCGGATCTCCTTGAATTCATTGGAAGTCCTTGCGCCATAAGGCGTCTTGCCCATATTGATGTCACAAATCGTGTCACAAAATGGGTAGAACATGGCTGGCAAGCCTCAACACTGGAAAGAACGCAATGGGCGATATTCCGCCCGAGTCGTTATCCCGCCACAACTCCGGCCATACATCGACAACCGCGCGGAACTAGAAATTCAGCTTGGCGGCGATCGGCGAACAGCCCTTCGCAACCATGCCGCAGCCGTTGCCTCTATCCAACGACAGATCGGCATTGCCCGACAGAAGCATGAGGCCGCGACAGGGCAGCAGGCAAAGCCAGCGCCCTACCCGCTGACTGCACAGCAGATCGCGTTGCGCGACTATCAAAGCCAGATTGATTTTGACGCTGAACTTAGAGCGACCGATTCCCGCTATGCACAATTCGAAGTAGACGCCGACGAAGCCAGGCGCTTCCGTGACGGCTTTGCGGGCAAACTTTCAGATGACGAACTTCATGACCTTGTCGGCGACCGCATCGAGCTCGCGCGACTCGCAGGGAACACGGACGCCACCAGGGGAACCGATAAATGGCGAGCGCTTGCGCAAGCGTTGTGCGTGGCATCCTATGAGGCCATGGCACGGGAGTGTGAGCGTGGCGAAGGTGACTTCAACGGCAAGCCCATCCATCCGCTTTTGGCCGATGCTCCCGAGCTAAGTGCGGCAGAAGACGGGCCAACTTTCAACGAGATTGTCGACGAGGAGGCCAAGCGTCGAGCCAGAGGAAAGAATGCCAAGCCCCTCCCCGACCGCACCGTGAGGAAATACCGCGATGCCGCAGCCGAATTTGCCGGCTTCAGGGGATCCGAAGTCGCATCAACGGTAAAGGCAATTGAGGGAAAGAATTGGCTCGAAGCAATGCAGGACGCGCAAAACAACAGCAATAGTACCATCAAAGGCAAGCTCCAAAACGTCCGGACTATCCTCAACTGGGGAAGACAGAATGATCCGGAAAACTTCATGCCCTCCGGCAACACCATGAATGGAATCAAGGCACCCGACTATGCCACCACCCCTTCTTATCTGCGGGCTTTCACCCTCGATGAAGCCGCACTCGTCCTGAGCGCTGCCCGTAAAGAAACGAAACCGATGCTTCGATGGATACCGTGGTTGTGTGCTTACTCCGGCATGAGGGTGAGCGAAGCAGCCGAACTGAGGAAGGAGGACTTTTTCGAAACCGGGGAACACTGGTTTTGGAAAGTCACAACCGCCGGAAAAAGAACCCTTAAGACTGGATCGAGTGAACGTCGTATACCAGTCCACCGCGCACTAATCGAGGAAGGTCTAATCCTCTACGTGGTGAAAGCGAACAACGGGCGCCTCTTTAGGGGCGAAACCAAGGACAAAGTATCCGTTCAACCCCGACTCAGCAGTTGGGTTCGGTCAATGATTCCATTCGAGCAAAGACCTGAATTGTCACCTAATCATGGCTGGCGGCACCTGTTTGAAGATTTATGCCGTCGTGATGATGTTCCTGAAGATGCGCGCAATTACATTACCGGGCGCGCCACAGGAAAATCACGAGACCTGTATGGCCACAGTGACGTGATGCTTCCTGGATTATTTGCAGCCATCGACAAAATCCAACCCCTCAAGGTTTGAAGTGGTTTCGTCGCACGCGTGCAACTACACGGTGTTTAATGACAACTGTCAGCGATCGTCAGTTCAAAAATTGGCAATCAGATATCGCGCTTAAATTTCCAATGTTCCTCCGGCCATAGCCTTCTCCCCCGTTGCTATATTAAACACAGCAGAATTTTCGCTGCATCACCTAACACGGAGATAACATTGTCGACCATGCTCTACCGATACCGCCCCCTCTGCCGTGCCCCCTGCTCCGGCGTTTGATCTGAAAAGCATTCAGGCCTTAAGATGCGGGACATAGCCGGAACACCTTCAGCCGCCTGCCAGGCGCCAAAGGAATCGAATTTTAGGAACCAAGACGTTCCACATACTCCGCGCATCGGCGGACCCCGACAGCTTTATAGCCAACTATAATAGCTTCTAGTGTTATCGCTCCAGATGGCAGTCGCGCCCTTTCGATGAAAACTGAATAGCCCCTAGATGGGGTAACGGGCTGCCAAGCCGGCCGACGGAGGCAGGGTTGGTGAGAAGGTGGTCGTCCCTCACACTGATGGTGTGAACGGAGTCGGGACGGATCCCGCTCCAAGCATCGAGGAGAGACGACCATGGAGCATTATGCAGGGATTGACGTTTCATTGGAATCTTCGAGCGTGTGCGTTGTCGACGCCAGTGGCAAGATCGTTCGCGAGAGTAAGGTGGCAAGCGAACCGGCAGCGCTGATCGGCTGGTTTGCGTCGCTCGGCTTTGAGCTGGTGCGCATCGGACTGGAAGCTGGCCCCCTATCGCAATGGCTTTATGCGGCCATGCGGCAAGACGGCCTTGCAGTCGAGCTTCTGGAGACGCGGCATGTGCGTGACGCCTTCAAGGCGATGCCGGTGAAGACGGACCGGAATGATGCGCGTGGGATCGCGCAGTTGATGCGGTTGGGTTGGTTCCGGCCGGTGCATTGCAAATCTTTGGCAGCGCAGGGGTTCGGGCAGTGCTGACGGCGCGCAAGCTGGTTCAATCGAAGTTGCGGGATATGGAGAACAGTGTGCGTGGCATTTTGCGCGGCTTCGGGCTGAAGGTCGGCCCGACCACGCCGCGCCACTTTGCCGAACGCATCCGCGATCTCGTGGTCGGCCATGAGAACCTGCAGATTGTGACGGGGGGACTGCTTTCGGTGCATGCCGTGCTCTTGCGCGAGTTTCAGGCTTTCGAAAAGCAAGTTCGAGCGCTGGTGCGTCAGGATATAAGGACCAGGCAGTTAATGACCACACCGGGAGTGGGGCCGATCGTGGCGCTTACATATGCGTCTGCCATCGACGACCCGGATCGTTTCTCCTCCTCCAAGCAAGTGGGCGCGCATTTCGGGCTGACGCCAAGGCGGTATCAGTCCGGCGAGACCGACTACAGCGGCCGCATCAGCAAGATCGGTGACGCGGCGGTGCGCACGGCGCTGTTTGAAGCCGCCCACATCATGCTGACCAAACCGCTCAAGGGCTGCACGGCGCTCAAGAGTTGGGCGATGCGGATTGCCCGACGTGCCGGAATGAAGAAGGCAAAGGTTGCGCTCGCGCGCAAGCTCGCCGTGATCCTGCACCGCATGCTCGCCAACGGCACCGTCTTCAACGGTGAAGCCAAGTCGATGACGGGGGCCTAAAAAAGGAGAGCCAAGGTTCTCGGGTGGGCCACGACACCAGACCTTCCCGAAGCGAAGTCCCGTCGCCGGGACGATGGATCAGGTCAGACCGTAACAGCCTGCGTGGCATAGCGATCACGCGACTCTAGATTGGTCGACCTCATCCTCTTCAAACCCCATCAGGTGGCGGCTGCGCGCCGACCCCGTACAGAAGCAAGACCCCGGCGACTGGATGACGACAAAGGGATTGACTCACACAGGCCCGTTACAGAAGGGGCTGTTGACGTTTACCGTGTGTGAATGAGCGTTGCGGCAATTGAGATGAAGGCTTTGAAACTCTGGTCGGTTTTGCAAGAGCGCATTGCTATCCCTCTGTTTTCCTTCAGTTTGCCAAAGTAGTTTTCGATCAAATGCCGCCATTTGTAGGTTTCCTTGTCGAACTCTGCCGGGAACCTCCGGTTGGATTTTGGCGGTATGACCGGGGTTATGCCGCGATCCAGCAGGCCATTGCGCAGCCAATCCGCGTCAAAGGCCCTGTCCGCCAGCAAATATCCGGCGGACAAGCCGCTGATCAACGCATCGGTCTCGCGCAGATCATGAGCTTGCCCTGGCATCAGACAGAAATCGACGAGATTACCGAGCGCATCCGTCAGAGCCAGTATCTTTGTCGTTATGCCGCCGCGTGAGCGTCCAATGGCCTGGCAGAGAGTCCCCCTTTTGCGCCCTGACCCGAGCGATGAACCTTGACGATAGTACCGTCGATCATTGCGTATTCCAGATCGGCGTCTGAGGCTAATGCTTTGAACATACAATAGAAAGCATCCGCTTTGACCCATCTGCGGAACCGCTTGAATACAGAATTCCATTTGCCAAACTCACCCGGCAATTCGCGCCATTGCGCGCCCGTGCGGACGATCCAGAGGACTGCCTCCATGAAAAGTCGTGGGTCACGTCCGGTTTGTCCGGGATCGGTGGTTTTACCCAGGCAGTATGGTTCGATGATCGCCCATTGCGAATTGGATAGGACTCTTCGGGTCAAGGTTGCTCTCCTCCGTTTGCAACCTTGAATCAGAAGTCAGGTGATTTGGGAATCCCGAACGTCAACAGCCCCTTCTGTAACGGGCCTGTGTGAGTCAATCCCTTTGTCGTCATCCAGTCGCCGGGGTCTTGCTTCTGTACGGGTCGGCGCGCAGCCGCCACCTGATGGGGTTTGAAGAGGATGAGGTCGACCAATCTAGAGTCGCGTGATCGCTATGCCACGCAGGCTGTTACGGTCTGACCTGATCCATCGTCCCGGCGACGGGACTTCGCTTCGGGAAGGTCTGGTGTCGTGGCCCACCCGAGAACCTTGGCTCTCCTTTTTTAGGCCCCCGTCATCGACTTGGCTTCACCGTTGAAGACGGTGCCGTTGGCGAGCATGCGGTGCAGGATCACGGCGAGCTTGCGCGCGAGCGCAACCTTGCCTTCTTCATTCCGGCACGTCGGGCAATCCGCATCGCCCAACTCTTGAGCGCCGTGCAGCCCTTGAGCGGTTTGGTCAGCATGATGTGGGCGGCTTCAAACAGCGCCGTGCGCACCGCCGCGTCACCGATCTTGCTGATGCGGCCGCTGTAGTCGGTCTCGCCGGACTGATACCGCCTTGGCGTCAGCCCGAAATGCGCGCCCACTTGCTTGGAGGAGGAGAAACGATCCGGGTCGTCGATGGCAGACGCATATGTAAGCGCCACGATCGGCCCCACTCCCGGTGTGGTCATTAACTGCCTGGTCCTTATATCCTGACGCACCAGCGCTCGAACTTGCTTTTCGAAAGCCTGAAACTCGCGCAAGAGCACGGCATGCACCGAAAGCAGTCCCCCCGTCACAATCTGCAGGTTCTCATGGCCGACCACGAGATCGCGGATGCGTTCGGCAAAGTGGCGCGGCGTGGTCGGGCCGACCTTCAGCCCGAAGCCGCGCAAAATGCCACGCACACTGTTCTCCATATCCCGCAACTTCGATTGAACCAGCTTGCGCGCCGTCAGCACTGCCCGAACCTCCTGCGCTGCCAAAGATTTGCAATGCACCGGCCGGAACCAACCCAACCGCATCAACTGCGCGATCCCACGCGCATCATTCCGGTCCGTCTTCACCGGCATCGCCTTGAAGGCGTCACGCACATGCCGCGTCTCCAGAAGCTCGACTGCAAGGCCGTCTTGCCGCATGGCCGCATAAAGCCATTGCGATAGGGGGCCAGCTTCCAGTCCGATGCGCACCAGCTCAAAGCCGAGCGACGCAAACCAGCCGATCAGCGCTGCCGGTTCGCTTGCCACCTTACTCTCGCGAACGATCTTGCCACTGGCGTCGACAACGCACACGCTCGAAGATTCCAATGAAACGTCAATCCCTGCATAATGCTCCATGGTCGTCTCTCCTCGATGCTTGGAGCGGGATCCGTCCCGACTCCGTTCACACCATCAGTGTGAGGGACGACCACCTTCTCACCAACCCTGCCTCCGTCGGCCGGCTTGGCAGCCCGTTACCCCATCTAGATTCATAGACGCCTTCTTCCCTAAATTTGAGGCAAGGAGGCCATCATGAGCACAGCCAAATTCAGTGACGATTTCAAACGCGATGCTGTTCATCAGATCGTTGAGCGGGGTTATCCGGTTGCGGAGGTTTCGAAACGATTGGGTGTCAGTTCCCATTCGCTTTATGCGTGGAAGAAGCGGTTCGGGAAGTCAGGGTCCCGCGATGGTTCTGTCGACGAACAGGCTGCCGAAGTTCGGCGGCTGAAGCTTGAACTGGCGCGTGTGACGGAGGAGCGGGATATCCTAAAAAAGGCAACGGCGTACTTCGCGCGAGATGCAAAGTGAAGTACGTGTTCGTAGCAGAGCATCGCCCGCTGTTCTCGGTGCGTGCGATGTGCCGCTCCCTTCGCATCCAACCCAGCGGCTTCTATGCCTGGCTGAAGAACCCGCTGAGCAATCGGGAGCGGGAAGACGCCCGTCAGACCGAACTTCTCAGGAAGGCGTGGAAGGACAGCGGTAAGGTCTATGGCTATCGCAAGCTTCACGATGACTTGCTGGATCAGGGTGAGACGTGCTGCCCGAACCGCGTTGCACGTCTGGTCAATTTGGCGGGTATCAAAGCGCAGATCGGCTACAAGCGTCGACCTGGCAGCTATGGCGGCAAACCTTCTGTAGTCGTCGACAACACGCTGGACCGCCAGTTCGACGTGGCAGTGCCGGACAAGGTCTGGGTCACCGACATCACCTACATCAAGACCAATGAGGGTTTCGCCTATCTGGCCGTCGTGATCGATCTCTACTCCCGCCGCGTCGTCGGCTGGTCGATGCAAAGCCGTCAGACAACGGACGTCGTGCTGCAGGCTTTGCTCATGGCTGTGTGGAGACGAAAGCCGACGAGCAAGGTGTTAATTCATTCAGACCAAGGCTCTCAGTTCACCAGCATCGACTGGGCATTGTTCCTAAAGCATCACAATCTGCAACACTCAATGAGCCGGCGCGGAAACTGCCATGACAATGCCGTCGCAGAGAGTTTCTTCAACCTGCTCAAGCGTGAACGGATAAGACGTAGGACCTATCGGACCCGAGAAGAAGCCAGGAGGGATGTGTTCGACTACATCGACCTAAGATACCGATATTTATATTGGATGACATTGGTTCTCCCGCCAGAGAGGCTGCGCCAACCAACGTGCCGTTTTTCCAGCAACAGCGATACCCAGACACCATTTTCCCACACTCTTACATGTCAGCGCTCGCATGACGCTTGCAGAAGGCCAGAAATTGAGATTGACTTCTTTTGTGGGCGACGGACGGGCGCGTGCCAATGTCGTCTAACCTTCACACAGAGAGGATAGATGGCTGCACAGCGGCCGCTGAAACAGCCACAGGCCGCTCGTATAACAAACAACATACCGCCTCGGCGGCAACAGGAGCGTTCAAAATGTCCAGACTTCACAAGCTTGGCGTGGTGCTTGCAACCACCACCGCTTTCACGATGAACTTTGCCGGTGCGGCCTACAGCCAGTCGATGGACGAACTGGTCGCCGCCGCCAAGGCAGAAGGCATGCTCACCACCATAGCACTTCCGCATGACTGGTGCGGCTATGGCGGCGTCATTGCCGGCTTCAAGGCCAAGTATCCCGAAATCACCGTCAACGAGCTTAACCCGGACGCCGGTTCCGCCGACGAACTCGAAGCCATCAAGGCCAACAAGGACAACACCGGCCCGCAGGCGCCTGACGTCATCGACGTCGGCCTCGCCTTCGGCCCTGCTGCCAAGGCTGAAGGCCTGACGCAGGCCTACAAGGTCTCGACATGGGATTCGATTCCCGACGGCGCCAAGGATGCCGAGGGCTTCTGGTACGGCGATTACTACGGCGTGATGGCGTTTCTGGTGAACAAGGACCTGGTGGCCAACACCCCGATGGACTGGGCCGACCTGCTCAAGCCCGAATATGCCGGCCAGGTAGCCCTTGCCGGTGATCCGCGCGCTTCCAACCAGGCGATTCTAGCAGCGCTGGCAGCCGGTCTTTCAAGAGGCGGCGCGTCGGGCACGGACGCTGGCGAGAAGGGCCTCGAGTATTTTGCTGAAATGAACAAGGCCGGCAATTTTGTCCCGGTCATCGGCAAGGCAGGCACCCTGGCTCAAGGCGCAACGCCGATCGTGGCGATGTGGGATTACAACGCGCTTGCCGCCAAGGACACTCTCGCAGGCAACCCGCCGGTCGAAGTCATCGTTCCGGCAACAGGCGTCCTGGCAGGCGTCTACGTGCAGGCAATCAGCGCCTACGCACCGCACCCCAACGCCGCCAAATTGTGGATGGAATATCTTTATTCGGATGAAGGTCAGCTTGGCTGGCTCGCCGGCTATTGTCACCCGATCCGCTTCAACGACATGGCTGCACGCGGTGTGATCCCGCAGGATCTGCTCGACAAGCTGCCGCCGGCAGAAGGCTATGCCAAGGCCTACTTCCCGACGCTTGATGAAGTGAACGCCAACAAGGAAGCCGTTGTTGCCGGATGGGACGCCGTCGTCGGCGCCAACGTCCAGTAATCAGGCCATTTGACCTGTCGCTCCGCGCCCGCCGCGGGGCGACCCTCATTTTCCGCTTTTCGAACATGGCTTGATGACATCCCAATCCTTATCCGACACCTCCAGCCGCCCGCGCCTTCCGCTGGGCAAAAGGCTGCCATTGCACTGGCTCGGGCTGGCGCCCTTCGCCGCGTTCGTGATTCTGTTTCTGATCATGCCGACCATGTACATCGTCATCGGTGCATTTCGCTCCGCTGACGGCGGTTTCACTCTCGACAATGTGATCGGCCTCAACACCGCCTCGATTCGTTCCGCCTACTGGGTCTCGATCAAGATATCGCTCGCCTCATCATCGCTTGGCTGCCTGATCGGCTTCTGCATGGCCGCGGCGATGACGCTTGGCGGCCTGCCCAAATTCGTCCGCGGACCCTTGCTGACATTTTCCGGGGTTGCGTCGAACTTCGCCGGCGTGCCGCTTGCCTTTGCCTTTCTCGCCACGCTGGGCCCGATCGGGCTGGTGACGGTGTTCCTGAAAACCAATTTCGGCCTCGACCTGCGCCTGCTCGGCTTCAATATCCTGAGCTTCTGGGGCCTGACGATCACCTATCTGTTCTTCCAGATTCCGCTGATGATCCTGATCATCACGCCCGCACTTGACGGATTGAAGCGCGAATGGCGTGAAGCTGCCGCCATTCTCGGCGCCACTGGACCGCAATATTGGCGAATGGTGGCGTTTCCGATTTTGTTTCCGTCGATTCTGGGCACCATGGCGCTGCTGTTTGCCAATTCCTTCGGCGCCGTCGCTACCGCCATCGCCCTGACCGGTTCATCGCTCAACATCGTGCCGATCCTGCTGTTTGCACAGATCCGCGGCGATGTGCTGGGTGATCCCTATCTGGGCTACGCGCTGGCCTTCGGCATGATCGTCGTCACCGGCATCGCCAACACAATCTATATCGTGCTCCGGGCGCGCTCGGAGAGGTGGCAGCAATGATGATTCGTCTCTCGGCCTGGGCCGCGATCGCCTTCGGGGCACTTTACTTCATCCTGCCGCTGATGGGCATGACCGAGTTTTCGCTGAAAATGCGGCGCGGAGTCTATTCGCTCGATGCCTATGCCAAGGTGATGGCCGACCCACGATTTCAGGAAACCTTCAGCTATTCAGTGATCATGGCGATCTTCACCATCCTGTTTGGCGTGCTGCTGGTGGTGCCAACGGCCTACTGGGTCAGGCTCAAACTGCCGCGCGCCCGGCCCTATGTCGAATTCATCACCCTCTTGCCACTGGTGATTCCGGCCATTGTCGTCGTGTTCGGCTATATCCGGCTCTACAACACCTCGAGCTGGCTGCCGCTGACCGGCACTGCCACGGGAACCAACATCCTGTTGATGTTCGGTTACGCGATGCTCTCCCTGCCCTACATGTACCGTGCCGTCGATACCGGGCTGCGCACCATCGATGTGGCGACGCTCACCGAAGCGGCACAATCGCTTGGCGCTGGCTGGTTTACGATTCTCAGCCGGCTGATCCTGCCCAATGTGCTGATTGCCGTTCTCTCAGGCGCGTTTGTGACGCTGGCCATCGTCATCGGCGAATTCACACTTGCCGCACTGCTCAACCGCCCCGCCTTCGGGCCCTACATGCAGCTGCTGGGCGCCAATCGCGCCTACGAGCCGGCGGCGCTGGCGGTGATCGCCTTTGCCATCACCTGGGGCTGCATGGGCCTCATCCAACTTGTTGCGCGGCTTGCGCCCAAACCAGCTACACCGGTGAAAGACTGATGACCGACACGCCCTATATTGCCATTGACGGCATCTCAAAATCCTTCGGATCAATGCGGGTTGTGCGCGACGCCGACATCAAGGTCGGCCGCGGCGAGTTCGTCTCGTTCCTCGGGCCCTCGGGCTGCGGCAAGACCACGATCTTGCGCATGATCGCCGGTTTCGAGACACCCAGTTCTGGCTCGATCAGCATCGACGGCCGCGACGTCACCTATCTCAAGCCCAGCCAGCGCAACATCGGCATGGTGTTCCAGTCCTATGCGCTGTTTCCGAATCTGACCGTGGCCGGCAATATCGGTTTCGGCCTCAAGGTGGCCGGCGCCAACCGCGCCGAGATCGATTCCCGCGTCACCGAAATGTTGGCGCTGATCAAGCTGCCGCAACTGGCCGAGCGGTTTCCCTGGCAGCTTTCCGGTGGTCAGCAGCAGCGTGTCGCCTTGGCCCGCGCGCTGGCACCGCGCCCGTCGGTGCTGCTGCTTGATGAGCCGCTCTCGGCGCTCGACGCCAAGATCCGCGTGTCGCTGCGCGAGGAAATCCGCGCGATCCAGCAGGAACTCGGCATCACCACGATTTTCGTTACCCACGACCAGGAAGAAGCGCTGTCGATGTCGGACCGGGTGATGGTCATGTATGAGGGTCGGATCGAGCAGATTGGCACGCCCTACGAGATCTACAATCATCCGCGCACGGCCTTTGTTGCAGGTTTTGTCGGCACACTGAGTCAGCTTGACGCCACCGTGGTTGACGCCAGCCGAGGTGAAGCCAGCGTCGGTTCCGCCAGCATTTCCGGCATGTCGTTGCCAGACAACGCCAAACGTGGCGACACCCTCCGGCTGGCGCTGCGCCCCGAATCGCTGCGGCTCGAGCACCGCGACGGCGACCAGACGCTGCGGGCGCGCATCGTTGCCGTCGATTTTCTCGGCGCGGTCATTCGCATCAAGCTTGAAGTCGGCGAGGCCCGGCTGTCGGTCGACACCTTCAACGACCCGACTCGCCCGCCGCCGTCAGCAGGGCAGACCATCGACCTGCATTTTGCTCCGCAAACCGTGCTGGCGCTCGCAAGCTGACCGGGGGTCGGCAGCAATCTGCGTGATGGTTACAAAGCGCTTTAAGCGCCGTGCCCGCAATACGGGAGTCCGTGACCGCATCGAGGCAGAACCGCAAGGCTCTACGCGCAGGTGCCCACGTCGGTCACGGCAGGCATCAGGTATCAGCAGGTTCATGGGCAAAAAGCGACCAGGCGGAAATGAACATGGCCGCAATCAACGGCCCGACGATAAAACCATTGATCCCGAACAGCGCCATGCCGCCGACCGTTGAAACCAGCACGACGTAATCCGGCAATTTTGATTCCTTGCCGACGAGCGGAGGCCGCAACAGATTGTCGATCAGGCCGATAATCACAAGCCCGACGAGAACCAGGATCACAGCCTTCAACCATGCACCGCTGACCATCAGAAACAACGCGATCGGGCCCCACACAAAGGCGGCTCCCACCGCGGGCAACATGGAAAAGAAGGTCATGACCACCCCCCACAACAATGCCGCCTCTATCCCCAGCGCCCAGAGTGTCACGCCACCGATTGTCCCCTGGATAATCGCGATAATGACGTTGCCTCTCACGGTCGCATTGATGACGGAAGTGAACTTCTCCAGGAACTGAGCGGAATAATCATCGCTTAGCGGCATCGCCCGCCTGATCCTCACAACAATTTTTTCACCGTCGCGAAACAGGAAATAAAGCAGATACAGCATGATGCCGGAACCGATGAAGAAGTTCAGTGTGGTCTCGCCGACATTCACTAGGTGACCTGCCATTGACTGACTGGCCTGCATGATTCCCCCGGAAAGCTTGTCCCGCAGGTCGGGAAAAGCACTGAATTCGATGGGCGTCCAGCGTTCGATGAAGCTAGGCACAGCGCTCGTGAGCTGCTCTACACGACCACGCAGATCGAATTCCTCGCTGCTGACTTGCTGGTAGAGGCTGGTACCCTCCTGCGCGATGGAAGCAAGGATGATCACAACCGGAACAATCACCAGGCAAATGCACATCAGAAGATTCAGAAGCGCAGCCATCCCTTCTCTGCCGTTCAAGCGGCGGACAAGAAAAACCTGAACCGGATGAAAGACAATCGCCAGAATGACAGCCCATAGCACCGCCGTATAAAACGGAATCAGCAGCAGGCCGAAAGCAATCGTGGTAAGCGCCAATATCAAATAAAAGCCCACGCGCTGAACTGAAATACTGTGCGGTTCCATAGCGGTTCTTTCACAACGGGGCTGTCATACCGGGGGTATTCCTTCCGGTTGAACGATTATGTAGCCGAGACACCCGGATTGTCCAAGCGACACCCGCCGCGCAGTCCGCCAAAACAGCGTCGACGGCAATCATCGCGCCGCAGAAGTACACATAGCCGGCTCTATCATCGGATTTCTTTGCAACGGAATGCGTTAGATCAATTCGGTGGCGATGCTCCTCGCTATAATCCCGCCTTGAGATGAGATTTGAGGATAGGCCATGAAGCAGCCCAGCCTGAGAGAAGAAATTGCGGGCCTTCGAGCCGAAGTCGAGGAATTGCGTCGCAACGTGCCTCCGCCGAACCCGACCCCGGGTGCCGCTTCACCGGAAGCCGATAGCCAGCCCGAGGATGTCGACACATTGCTCGGCGAACTTGGCGATCTGGTCCAGACGATGCTCGATGATGCGGAAGAGAGCTTCACCGAGCATCCCGTTGCGTCGGTTTCCGCAGCCCTTGCGCTTGGCATCGTCATCGGCCGTTTAACAGCAAAGTAATGTAAGATCATGTCCATTCATTCAACCGTCAGAATCCTCCGGCTCTACCTTCGTTCTGAGTTGCTGGTAGGGGAAATCCGCCTCAAGGTGCAGGCGCGAAAACTCATGCTGATGATTTTCGCGGCCCTGATCGTTTTGATGGCGCTGGTATTCCTCAACATCGCTGCTTACCAGCTACTGCTTGCCAACTGGGGGCCGATCAAGGCGCCCTTCATCCTGGCGATCGCCAACGTGCTGCTGGCAATCGTCCTCGTGGTCGTCGCTGCATTCACCAGGCCCGGCCCGGATCTCGCCGCAGCAAGGGAACTGCGAGATCTGACATCGGCAACACTGGAAACCGAATTGAAGTCCAATCCGGCTGCCGCAGCGCTAGGCAGCATGGCTGGCATCAACGGCCTCAATGGATGGGACAGCGCCAGGTTCCTGGTTCCGATCATCTCCTCGATCATCCGCAGTCTACGTCGCCGAAAGGCAGGCTCGTGACTGCTAACAATCCACCTGACCTGCGCTGATTGGCTTCCCACCGACAGCCCAACCCCTAGACAAGGAACAGATACATGACTGATATCAACAAGTTGGCAAAAGACCTCAAGCAGAATTATGACGAGATCAAACTCAAGGTGCATCTCGGTTCAAAGGAAGCGCAAGACGAGTGGGCTGAACTTCAGGAGCGCTGGAACCACTTCGAAAGCCAGGCCAACCTGAAAAAAAGCAAGGAAGATCTGGGCGACGCCGTCGAAATCCTCGGATCGGAACTCAAGGACGCTTTCACCCGTATCCGCAAGGCCCTCTGACAAAGCCAACACCGAATATCGCAGTCTGTAAACAGACGATCCGTAACAAAAACCGGCGCCCTCTTTCTCCCCGATGGCGCCGGTCTTGATTCTGAAACGACCCCTGCCGTAGCGCTTGATCAGTCAGGCATTTTTGCAGCCGTACCCTCGTGCCAGCACCCCGCCGGTAGCCGGCTCGCTCACCCCGGTGGTGCCGGGGTAGGTCAGCGGCAAGCCGCGCAGCGATCGCACCGCAAGCCAGGCCCAGGCCTCGGCTTCCATCGAATCACCATTCAACCCGGCTTGTTCGGCAACGATCACCTGCCCGGAATGGCGCGTGGCGACGGTCAGATCCTCGACGATCATCCGGTTGTGACGGCCGCCGCCTGTCAGGATCCACAATTTGGGTTTTTCCGGCAAATGCGCCTGCGCCTTGGCAATCGCTGCAGCAGTCACAAACGCAAGCGTACGCGCCCCGTCCTCAAGCCCTGCCTGACCATCTTCGGGCGGCAGAAAATCGTTGCGGTCAAGCGATATGCGTTGTTTAGCGGTGAAGAATGGCGACGACAGATACTGGTTGGCGAGACTCGACAGCACCCGCCCCTCCGAGGCGATGGCGCCGCCGGAATCATAGGGAACACCAGCATGACGGGTCACCCATTGATCGATCAGCGCATTGCCCGGTCCACTGTCGAAGGCCAGCAACGCGTCATCTGAGCCTATATAGGTGATGTTGGAAATCCCGCCTATGTTGACGAAGGCGACCGGTCTGAGCTCGGCCCATTCGCCCGAGAGCCCGGCAGCAAGCGCGCGGTGATAGGCCGGAACCAGCGGTGCACCCTGCCCGCCCATTGTCATGTCGCGGGCGCGCAGATCATACACCACATCAATCCCCAGCCGCTCCGCCAGTCGCGCGCCAAGGCCCAGTTGAACGGTCAGCGCCTGGCGCGGCCGGTGCAGCACCGTCTGACCATGAAAGCCGATCATGTCAATGTCGTCACGGCTAAGGGATTCGCGCGCCATGAACGCCTCCACCGCCTCGGCGTGACGGTCGGTTAGTTCGATCTCGATCTCGGCCAGTTCACCAGGACGCTCTTCGCGCTCAGTAATCGCCTTGGCTGTCTCCAGCGCTGCTGTCAGCCGCTTGCGGAAATCTGCGTCGAAGGCCGTAAACGAGGAAGCACCGCGATCCACCACCGCGTCGCCATCCGTGTCGAGCATCGCCAGGTCGATGCCATCCATCGAAGTCCCGCTCATCAACCCGATTGCCCGTTTGAGATCGCCGCCAGTCGCCATCGGCCGTCATCCTTGCTGCATCAGCCGATCCGCAAGAGGTGGAATCAGCATTGTTTTGCGTTGCAACCTACATGCCGGGGCAGCCCGCGTCAGCAGCGACGACATGGCCTCAGTTGAATGCGCCTGCCGCTAATGCTAAAGGCCCGCCCGGGCGTCACATACCGATCGACGCCCGAATTGTTTCCGGAATAGCCGAGATAACCGCAAGGACAGTGATATGTCAGCCTTCAAGTCCGATTTCCTGCGCACTCTTTCCGAGCGCGGGTTCATTCACCAGGTCTCCGATGAGACGGGCCTCGATGATTTGTTCCGGAACGAGACTGTCACTGCCTATATCGGCTTCGATCCGACCGCGCCAAGCCTGCATGCCGGCGGTCTGATCCAGATCATGATGCTGCACTGGATGCAAAAGACCGGGCACCGGCCGATCGCGCTGATGGGCGGCGGCACCGGCATGATCGGCGACCCCTCATTCAAGGATGAAGCCCGCAAACTGCTGACCCCGGAACTGATCAACGAGAACATCGCCGGCATCAAGAGCGTGTTTTCCAATTACCTCGATTTCGGCGACGGTCCGCAGGACGCGGTCATGGCCAACAACGCCGACTGGCTGATGGGCATCAACTACGTTGAATTCCTGCGCGATGTCGGCAGGCATTTTTCGGTCAACCGTATGCTGGCGTTTGATTCCGTCAAAACCCGGCTCGACCGCGAGCAATCGCTGTCGTTTCTGGAATTCAATTACATGATCCTCCAGGCCTACGACTTCGTCGAGCTCAACAAGCGCTATGGCTGCCGCCTGCAGATGGGCGGGTCCGACCAGTGGGGCAACATCATCAACGGCATCGACCTCGGTCACCGCATGGATTGCCCGCAGCTCTACGCGCTGACATCGCCGCTGCTGACCACCTCATCGGGGGCCAAGATGGGCAAGTCCGCCAATGGCGCGGTCTGGCTCAACGCCGACATGCTCAGTGCCTACGAGTTCTGGCAGTACTGGCGCAACAGCGAAGACGCCGATGTCGGCCGCTTTCTCAAGCTCTACACCACCATGCCGCTCAACGAGATCGCCAGGCTCGAAGCCCTCGGCGGCGCCGAGATCAACGAAGCCAAGAAGATTCTGGCGACGGAAGTCACCGCCATGCTGCATGGCCGCGCCGCAGCCGAACAAGCCTCCGAGACCGCGCGCAAGACCTTCGAGGAAGGCCAGACCGCAACTGATCTGCCCACCATCACGGTTCCCGCTGCCGATCTCGAGGCCGGCATCGGCCTGCTGGCGCTGTTCGTTCAGGCCGGTCTGGCCGGCTCCAATGGTGAAGCCCGCCGTCATGTTCAGGGTGGCGCGATCAAACTCAACGATGTGCCAGTCAGGGACGACAAGACACTGGTCAACGCGAGCTATCTCAATGATGACGGCGTGATCAAACTATCTCTGGGCAAGAAAAAACACGTTCTGGTGCGCGCCGAATAGACCGCTCCGCCGATCCCACTTTCCACCACGAGACGTCACGCCGCCGGGTTACCTGATCCGGCGGCTGTGTCCCGCGCTACCGCCTGAACTCGAAAATCGAGCGGAACACACCCGGCGCGATGACCGACAGCGGATTGACTTCAAGCAGCGGTGACGCGGTCTTTCCGGTCAGTCGGAAGGTGATGCCGATCAGGCCACGATCCCGACCATTGCCCAAAAGAGCGCCAATCAGCGGCAATTCGCCGAACAGACGGTTGACCCCATAGGCGGGCATGAACGTGCCGGTCAGGTCGATCAGGCCCTTCCCGTCATAGACCTTGCCCTGGAATGAAGCGCCAATTTGCGGTCCACGCACCACGCCTTCGCTAACCAGCAACTCACCACTGCCCGAAACCACCTTGGCGTTGGCCACTTCAAAGCGCGCTTCCGAGACGTCGATGTCAGCCTTCACCGCGTCACGCAGGGTTTTGCCGTCCTTCTTGCTGGGTGTCGAAACCAGCGAACTCAACCGCGGTTCGCCGACCACCACGAAATTCCGGATATCGATCGCACCACGCCGCAACGGACCGCCCTGGCGGGTGAGCCCGACATTGAGCAGGCCGCCACGAATGCGCGAATAGACCCCGGCGAACCGCACGAAGGCCCCGGCATCGCCGCTGGTAACCTTTATTGTTTCATTGGACTGGCCGCCGGAGACCGCGATCACCACAGCCTGCCCGCTTTGCGTGACCGCCTTGAAATCGAATTTTTCGATCCGGCTGCCTTTGCCCTTGTAGGCGATCACGCCCGATGTCAGTTTTTCATCGGAATACCCGTGCACCGTGTCGACGCTGCCCGAGACCTCGATCTGCGCGGCGCCGGTATTATCGCCGCTGCTCCCAGCAGTCGACTTCGCCAACGCAATCATTGGCCGCGCGTCGAACGATTGACCGGAAAGCGCCACCTTGTAGCCCTTGCCGCTGCGGCTGATTTTTGCCCGGTAGTTGTCACGCGGCGACAGCACCACCTTGGTGAAATCAGCAGATGCCAATTGCCCCCCCTTGATCGAGAGCGCGCCGGTGGCCTCGAAGCCGTCGCCTGACAGGCGCAAATCGTCAAGCCGGGTCAGTCCACCCTTTTCGTGCAGGGCAAAGCGAAGCGTACCGGCAACCCCCTCACCCTTGGTCCATCCTATGCCCGGAACCGTCAGTTCCGCAGGCTTGAGATCGAGCGTGACCAACTGCCTTCCGTCGGTGCCGGTTTCCATCACAAACCCGACCGGCCCCGAGATCAGCGAGTTGGTGCCGGGCGCTATCTTCTCGCGCGCTTCCGGGCTCAGCGTCCCCGACAGTTTGCGCTGCCCTTGGACGGACGAATCGCCCACCGGCTGAACCACGTCGAGCTTCATCGGCGCACCGTCGACCAACGCGTCAGTCTTCAGCTCCGCCTGGGTCGGCGTGACATAAAGACTGCCATCCATCTTGGTCAGTGACCGGCCTTCGATCGGTTTGGCAATATCGACCCCGCTCATCTGCAGATCGACCGTCCAGTCCGGCGGCGGCGGCGACTGTTTCGGATTCAGCCCGAACCGCGCCGTCACAGTCGACGAAATTGTACCGCTCAGATCTTCCGGCGACAGACCGATCCTGTCGAGAGCATCAATCGGATGATAGGTGATCAATTCGGCCACGGCATCGGCTTCGCCACTGACCGACATCGCCAGTTCGGCCATCAGCGGCTGCTGATCGGTTGCCGGAATCGTGAAGGTCGCATCGGTGATGTCGACTTTCCGGCCAGTAGGGAAAAAAGCCGTTGCCGAGGCCACCGTGACGCTGACCTTCGAGCCGCGCAGCTTCATGTGCCCAATCGTGTCGCGCAGTGGCGGGATGTCGCCGGCAACATTCATGCGCGCTCGCTGGATATCGAAATCGATCTGCAACTGGTTCTCATTGAAGGTTGCCCGCCGGTCACGCGGAAAGTGACCAGCAGGAACCGTCAGCTGAATCCGTCCGTTGCTTACCGTGCCACCGTAGAGATTATTGAGCACCCATTGCCGTGCTTGCTTGCCAACCCAGTAGGGCCAAAGCTGCTTGACCGCAGCCGTCGTCATGCTGGGGGCTTCCGCCACCAGGTTCATCTCCGGTGATAGGCCGGTGACAAAGCGCCATGAAGCTGATCCGAAAAGGCCGCCGCGCGCCGAGGCCAGCACCAATTCCTCAGCAACCAGCAGCCGCTTGGCGGCGTCGAAATGGCCAAAGGCCTTGCCGTCGAAGGAAATCGGCGGTTCGTCCGAATCTCCCGGTGCGGCCAGGCCGTTCTTGACCACCAGATCAAACGCCACTCCCTCGCCTTTGACCCCACCGACGCTTTCGATCCTGTCAGCGTCGATCAGCCCGCCGGTAAACGGCATCACCGTCTCGCCAATCCGGATCAGCGACGGCGTGATCTCGATCTTGTCCATGGCGGGCATGTACGCAAGATTGACGCGCGCTTCGCTCAATTCCGTTTCAATCCCGCCCAGGACGATGGTGCCATCGGATGTCGTCACTGTGGCGTTGAGCGCCGGCTGGCTGTCGGCTCCGCCGCGCAACGCCTTGAAGGTAACAACGATTTCCGAACTCACACCGTTGCGACGTTCGACCCGGCCATTGGTCTGCAGATCAATGGCGATCCCATCGATTTCGCCATTGATCTCGGAAAGCCCGACACCGCCGCCCTCGGACGTGGCCATGCCATGCACGGCTATCGAGCGCCCGGCTCGGATCAGGTCGGCTTCGATCTCGTAATGCTGCCCGTCGATCCGTTGCACCGACGCTTCTTCAATCGTGATCAGCGCCCCCGACCCCGAAATCCGGACATCGGAAAACCGGAACACCCGGGCGTCGACATCTTCGACGCGCGCGGCGATCTGGTTGAGCGCTACGAACAACTCCTCGATCGCCGTCTCGGTTGAATCGACACGGAACCCGGCAAGATCGGCAAGATCAAACCCCTGGCGTTCCGGTGAGACAAGACCAACGCCGGCAATATTCACGGATTTGACGGCAATCCTGCCCGTCAGCAGTGCCATCGGATCAAGCGCGATCAACACTCTGTCGACCCGGTTGGGCGGCTTGGCGCTGTCCAGCGGCGCAATCACCACATCTCGTGCCTCAAGCGCAATTTCACCGCGCAACGTTATCCTCACCCCAGCCGAGCCCATCTCCGCCCGGTTCTCCGCGCCCACCGCCCGGGCCAGCGCCGCCTGCGCCTGATCGCGCACGACCCCATCGGCAAACCCGGCCTCCAACGCTGCCAAGCCCAACCCCACCAACACCACCAGCCCGGCCATGATTCCCCCAAACCATACAAGCAGCGTCCGGCGTCGGCTGCGATGCCCGCAGGCGCGCAGCACAATCCGGTCGTCGGCGTTGGCGGAAGGCATGTCGTGCAAGGCAGCGATATCGCGCTTTTTGAAACGAACCTTGGTGATCGGGTGATCCGGCATGAGGGTTTTGGGGACTTCTTTCTGCAGGTTGCTGATTCTACTGGACTGTCCGGCTTGCGTTTATATACCGCCTCGGGGCAGGGTCACTTGCAAATGATCCCGCATGAGCGATGAGAGGTTTCCGACATGAGCGAACTTGGCGAAGGCAGTCTGGCGCCACAATTTGATCTGCCACGCGATGGCGGCAGAAACGTGTCGCTGGCAGAATTGGCCGGCAGCACGGTGGTGCTGTATTTCTACCCCAAGGACGATACCAGCGGCTGCACCGTGGAAGCCATTGATTTTACTGGCTTGGCCGATGAATTCGCCAAGGCCGGTGCGGTCGTGATCGGCGTTTCGCCGGACCCGGTCAAAGCCCATGACAAGTTTATTGCCAAGCATGATCTCGGCGTGATCCTGGCCTCCGATGAAGACAAATCGATGCTTCAAGCCTACGGCGTCTGGAAGGAAAAGAGCATGTACGGCCGCAAATATTTGGGGGTTGAGCGCTCGACATTTATTGTGGACCGCGATGGTCGCATCGTCAGGATCTGGCGCAAGGTCAAGGTCCCGGGTCACGCCCAGGAAGTTCTCGAGGCCGTCAAGGCGCTATGAGCAGTATCGGCGCAACCAAATCCATGATGGACATTCCTCTCCATTCGCTCAGGGATGGTGCCTCGCGCGCCATTCGCGCTGCCGATCTGGATGAAAAAACCGCGGTGACACAGGAAGTTGCCCGTCGTTGGCATGCGCGGCGCCTGTCACTGCGCTCGCCGCTGGATATGCTCCCGCCGGACCGCCCGGGCCGCCCCGACAAGCCCGACCTTGTGGCGCCTACCCAGGTAGTACGGCGCTCGCTGCATTCGCCACGCGGGCGCGTTGCACTGTTACATGCGATCGCCCATATCGAACTCAACGCCGTCGACCTGGCGCTGGACATTGTCGCGCGGTTCGCCGCCGCACCGATGCCGCAAAGCTTTTTTGATGGCTGGATGCAAGTGGCTTTCGAAGAAGCCAAGCATTTCAAGTTGGTACGAGACCGTCTTCGCGCGCTGGACGCCGATTATGGCGACATGCCTGCCCATGACGGCCTATGGCAGGCTGCCCATGACACGCGCAACGACTTGACCGCACGGCTCGCCGTGGTGCCGCTGATCCTCGAAGCCCGCGGGCTCGACGTGACCCCTTCCCTGCGCGCAAAAATGCGCGAGGCCGGCGATCATGACAGCGCCGCAGTCCTGGACATCATCTACGAAGACGAAAAGAAACATGTGGCGATCGGCGCCAAATGGTTCCGCTTTCTGTGTGCAAGACAAGGCAAGGATGCGGCCCGGACGTTTCACGAACTGGTGCGGGCCAATTTCCGCGGTGGCCTGAAACCACCCTTCAACGACCTCGCCCGCGCCGCCGCCGGCTTGACCCCAACCTTCTACCGGACGCTTTCCAGCCAGAACATGTCTTAAGGAGCGCTCCGGTTTGACGTTCTCGACAGAACAGGCGCCGGTCTCAAACGTTTATTAACCTTAACAGGGTGTAATCGTCCTCGAGCAAACAACGGCAACCCGTTCCGACGAGGATTATTGCGTGTCGCAAAGGCAGGACAGCCGCACTTTCGGCAAACGGCAAAAACAAGCCCACACGATCATTTTCGCCAGTGGTGAAAGCATTCGTCACATTACCATACGCCCATGGATTGCCGGGCTGTGCATGTCGCTGCTCGGCGTCATGGCCATCGGCTATCTTGCCGCCACTTCCTATCTGGTGCTGCGCGACGATCTGATTGGCGCCTCGATGGCCCGACAGGCCCGCATGCAGCACGCCTATGAAGACCGCATTGCCGCCTTGCGCTCGCAGGTCGACCGGGTCACCAGCCGCCAGTTGCTGGACCAGCAACTGATGGAAGACAAGGTCGCCGAACTGATCGCCCGCCAGGAAGCATTGAGCGCTCGCAACGGCAAGCTCGGCCCCCTGCTCGAGCGGGTCGGCTCACTTCAGCAGCAAATCCCGGTTCCCATTCCCAACCCCGAAAAGCAGGCCGCACTGACGACCGAGTCAACCAAGACGCTGCGTTTGGCAAGCCTGGCACCGCGCGCTCGCGTTCTCGCCGATCCGGCAACCACCCGGATCAACCCGCTGGCTTATGCGGGCACCTCCACCGCCACCAGCGCGGAATCGGTCAGCGACCGTGCCGACCGGATTTTCTCCAACGTCACCCTCTCGCTTAAGTCGATCGAACGCAGCCAGATCGAGAAAATGCAGGGGCTTGCCATCGACGCCTATGAGACCGCCTCGGAAATTGGCGAAGCAATCAAAAACACCGGGCTGCCGGTCCCCGAACTCGAAGACAACGGTGTCGGCGGCCCCTTTGTCCGTCCCAACGATCCCAAAGCATTTGAAACCACGCTTGACGATCTCGACCAGGCCCTTGGCCGGCTCGACGAAATGCGTCTGCTGGTCCGCAAGTTGCCGGTTTCCAGTCCGGTAGACACCACCGAAATCACCTCACGCTTCGGCAACCGTAAGGATCCGTTCCTTGGCAAGCTGGGGTTTCATGGCGGCATTGATTTTCGGGCACCGAGTGGAACGTCGGTTCGCGCCGCCGGCTCTGGCGTGGTCATCCGCGCCGGCCGCCATGGCGGCTATGGCAAGTTGGTCGAAGTCGATCACGGCAACGGCATCACCACCCGGTACGCGCATCTCTCCAAGGTGCTGGTCAAGCAGGGTGACCGGGTAACCAGTGGCACACGGATTGGCAAGTCCGGTTCCACCGGCCGTTCCACCGGGCCGCATCTGCATTATGAGGTCCGCCGCAACGGCAAGCCCGTGGACCCGATGCGCTTTGTCAAAACTGCCAATATCCTCAGACCGTTACTGGCTTCCAGGTAGTATCGACCTCGCATTTAGCCAGCCGCAGCCGGTCCAAATCAAGCCGGTCTGCACCTACGTGAGCCCGACAGGGTATCGGCGCGGCAATTCAAGTACTATGCGAGAACAGCAACACAGTGACGGCTTCAATGCTTCCGCAGCCTTGAAAATGCTGCCCATCGCACCAGATGAGGGTTCAGTGTCATCACCGTAAGATGGTGGCTTTTCTTGACTTTGTGGCGCGTTACGACTAAGCGAAACCCACAGGGATCGTGCATCGCGCGCCATCCCGTGCATCGTCGCACACTCCGAAACGGAAACAGTTCCCAATTGACCACTTTTGCTGACCTTGGCTTAAGCCAAAAAGTATTGTCCGCCGTCACAGACGCAGGCTACACGACCCCCACCCCCATTCAGGCGGGTGCGATCCCACCGGCGCTCGAAAGACGCGACATTCTCGGCATCGCGCAGACCGGCACAGGCAAGACCGCCGGATTCGTTTTGCCGATGTTGACGATGCTTGAACGCGGCAGGGCGCGGGCACGGATGCCGCGCACACTGATCATCGAACCAACGCGCGAGCTCGCCGCACAGGTTCATGAGAATTTCGAGAAATACGGCAAAAACCATCGCCTCAACATCGTTCTGCTGATCGGCGGCGTCTCCTTTGACGAGCAGGATCGCAAACTTGAGCGCGGCGCCGATGTGCTGATCGCCACCCCGGGCCGGCTGCTCGACCACACCGAACGCGGCAAGCTTTTGATGACCGGCGTCGAACTGCTGGTCATCGACGAAGCCGACCGGATGCTCGACATGGGCTTCATTCCCGACATTGAGCGGATCGTCAAACTCATTCCGTTTACCCGCCAGACCCTGTTCTTTTCGGCCACCATGCCGTCGGAAATCCAGAAGCTTGCTGACAAGTTCCTGCAGAACCCGGTTCGCGTTGAAGTGGCGCCGCCATCTTCCACCGCGGCCACCGTGGTGCAGCGGCTTGTTGCCTGCGGCGGCAAGGATTTCGAAAAGCGCGAACGCCTACGCGAACTGATCCGTGCCCAGACCGAATTGAAAAACGCCATCATCTTCTGCAACCGCAAGCGCGATGTGGCCGATCTCTTCAAATCACTTGAAAAGCACGGGTTCTCCGTCGGTGCATTGCACGGCGACATGGACCAGCGCTCGCGCACCAACATGTTGCAGGGCTTCAAGGACAACGAGATCACCTTGCTGGTGGCCTCCGATGTCGCCGCTCGCGGCCTTGATATCCCTGATGTCAGCCATGTCTTCAATTTCGATGTGCCGATCCACGCCGAGGATTACGTCCACCGGATCGGCCGCACCGGTCGTGCCGGTCGTGCTGGTGCCGCCTTCACCATGGTCTCCAAGCGCGATGGCAAATATGTTGATGCCATCACCAAGCTGATCGGTCAGGATATCGAATGGCTCGACGGCAAGGAGGCTGTCGCCTCATCTGACGGCGACGCCGATGAAGCTCCGCGCCGCGGCCGCCGTGGCGAAAGCAAGTCACCCGCACGCCGCAGCGGACGTGACGACAAGCGGCCACGCAGTGATAAGGCCGAGGTTGAAGCCGTCAAGGAACAGCCCGAAGCCGCGCAGGCAAGCAACGAAGAGGCACCAGTTGCTGCTGCCGTGCAGGTCAGCGACAATGCAAGCGAAGCCCCCGCACCTGTACGGGAAGCACGTGAACCGCGCCGTCCGCGTCAGGATCGCGATCAGCCGCGCCAGGCCGCGCAAAAATCTCCGGCGCCTGCCAATGACGACCGCCATCGCCGCGGCCGTCAGAATGACGATCGCGATCCGACACCGGTTGGCTTCGGCGACGAAATTCCGGCCTTCATGATGATCGGCGCCAGTCAGTAAGACACGGCAAGCCGGACTCTCAGACGACAAAGCCGCCCGCATCCGTGCCGGCGGCTTTTTTTTGCGCGCTCGCAGCATTATTTGCCACCCCTGGCTGAACTGCATTGTCAGCCACTGCCCGCATTCTGGCCAGACCGGAAACTCAGACAGCCAGCGACGGCTGCCCTTCGTTTAACGGCGCCAGAGCCTCGGCAATCAACTCGCGCAACCATCGGTGATCCGGCGCCGCCGTCGATCGCTTGTGCCAGACCATGGTCAGTTGCACCGGGGTGATAGGTATCGGCGCC
Organism: Hoeflea sp. Naph1; assembly: GCF_046837775.1. Lineage (GTDB taxonomy): Bacteria > Pseudomonadota > Alphaproteobacteria > Rhizobiales > Rhizobiaceae > Hoeflea. The sequence goes on from NZ_CP177286.1 coordinate 3,172,619, forward strand.
TGATAAATGCTCAATCCCACCTTGGGCGCAATCCACCGGGCCAGTTGATGTGGCAACAGCGCGATCAGATCGGATTCGCTGACCGAGCGGTAGACGCCTGAAAACACCGGCATGGTCATCACCACCCGCCGCTCCCGACCGATACCGTCCAGCGCTTTATCACCCATCGCCCTGAGTTTGCCCTCGGGGGAAAACAGGATGTGGCCAAGATCGCAGAACAGATCGATCGGGATCATATCACCCGGCTTCAACCCGGCCAGCTTGAGCCGCGGATGACGCTGCCGGGCAATGACCGAGAAATTCGACCAGAACACCGGCTGCTTTTCCACCCAGTCAGGAACCGGCCTGTCCGGGATCAAGGCGATATCCACTTCGTAACGCTCCAGCGTTTCCACGTAATTGTCCGGCACCAGATCCAACAGTTGCACGCGGATGCCAGGCGCGCGTTTAAAAACCTGATCTGCCAACCGCGGCATCAGCAGTTCGGCGAAAAAATCGCTGCCCGAGATCTTGAAATCGGTGGTCGCCACCATCGGATCGAACTGCTTGGGACGGGCAAACAGCGCCTCGATGTTGTCGAGAGCTTCGCGCAGCGGAATTTCGATGGACCGCGCGTAATCGGTGGCTTCAAGCCCCTGCCCGCGCCGCAGGAACAACTCATCGCCAAGCACCAAGCGCAACCGCCCGAGAGCTGCCGACACCGCCGGCTGCGACAAGCCGATGCGTTGCCCGGCGCGCACAGTCGATCCCTCGCGCAGCAGGGCGTCGAGGACTCGCATCAGGTTCAGATCGAAGGTCAATAAATTCATGAGGCAAATACCTGCCATATGAACAAACGATTTCGAATATGAGTACATCCGACTTAGGCTGCAATCAATCGAAACCGTTTTCGTATTCAGCCAGCCACGGGTTCCAGAGAAATCGATGACCACGCATAACCTTGGTGCCCGCGCCACCCAATGGCTGCAGCCATGCGCACCCGAACTAATTCTTTCGGCAAGAGGCCAGCGGTGGTCCCGTACCGGTTGGCGGTTCCACACCATTTCCCAGTTCGTTCCAATTCGGACCCGTCGCCTCAGTTCACCACGACGCCAACACCGTGGCGATGATGCGCTCAGGGCTTGATGGCACCGGCCGATCTCGCTGGAGTTTTACCGGTGCGCGGTACGAACACACAAATATAACCAAGGAGGGAAGACCATGAACAGCATTGCAACGCGGTTTTATGCCACCAGCGCCATTTTCGCGCTCGCCGGAATGACCTGGGGTATCCAGATGTCGGCTTCTGGCGACCACACCCTGTCACCGGCGCACGGCCACCTCAACCTGATTGGCTTTGTTGCCATGGCGGTGTTTGGAACATTCTATGCGCTCAGCCCGCGTGCCGCAGCGTCCCGGCTGGCCAATATCCACTATTTCCTGACCGTCGCTGCGGTGCTGGTGATCGTGCCTGGCATTGCCATGGCCATCAAGGGCAACGGCGAAGCGCTGGCCAAGACCGGTTCCGTGCTCACGCTCGCCACAATGGCGCTGTTTGCCTATGTGATTTTGCGCAATGGCGTCGCCAGCACCCGTTCAGTTGAGACCCCTTCGCTCAACCGCCCCGCATCCTGACCGGCACCAGCCCGACCTGCACCCGGGTCGTCAACCAACTGATCTCTATTTCGCCCGGAGCGCCGCTTCCCAGGCAAGCCGCACCCATGTCGACAATTCGTCCGGATCGTCGATGGCGGAGTCCGGTATCGACCAATAGGGCATCGCCACCGGCTTGTTCTTGCCCTCATAGACCCATTGCTGCGCACCGGCGGCGGCGAACTCAGGCGCACTCTCGGTGTCCGCCTTGAGCAGAATTTCGTCGTGGAATTCCAGCGCCAGGATCCGGCCCTGATGGTAGACGCCCTTGCCGCCGAACATCCGCTTGATGGTCACTTCGCCAAGGCTGTCAAACATGTCGCGGATCAGATCATTGTCGATGGCCGGTCTCCTTCGCAAGCCCGAGCACGGACGCCGCCGGTCCGGTCTCAGTAATGCCGCCAGCCAGCCGCACCGCTTCGGGCGTGTCGACATCGAGCCGCGCTGCTGGACCGATTTCGACATCAATCACTGGCCAGGCACCGCTTTCAATCAGCGCCCGTGCGCCGACATCCCCCGAAAGCGTCATCGCCTCGGATAACGCCGCACGCGGCAGGATCACCGGGTTGCCGCGACGCTCGCCGTCACAGGCGCGGATGATCGCCCGACCTTCATGCGCAATGAAAGCGGCGATTAACGCATCCAGATGCTTGGAGCCAAGCGCCGGCATATCGCCCAGCAGCACCAGCGCGCCGGAAATGTCATTACCCAACGCGGCAAGCCCGGCCTTGAGCGAAGAGGCCATGCCCGAGCCATAGTCCCGGTTTTCCACCAGATCCAGGTCCAACCCGGAAAGACAGGCGGCGATATCGGCCGCACGGTGCCCGGTCACCACCACCGCGGTCTTGGCGGATGACCCCAGCGCCGTACGCGCCATCCGCCGGATCAACGGCTCACCGTCAAACTCGGCCAGCAATTTGTGCCCCGCGCCATCGCCCATCCGGCTGGCCTTGCCGGCCGCCAAAAGAACAATACCGACCTCAAGCGCCTGCCGCGTTCGCTCAGGCGTTGCCTGACGTGGCTGCGGCCTGCTGGGAATTTCCTTGAGCAGACCGCCGACGCCCATCCGTCCGATCTCCCGCGACGAGGGAGGTTCCCCCGCCAATACCCGCGCCAGCACCCAGTCAAACCCGTTTTCGCGCGGGCTGCGGGCACAGCCCGGCGCACCGATCACGGTGACGTCGTCTACCGCACCGAGCACCATCAAATTTCCGGGGTCGACCGGCATGCCCACCCGTTCCACCGTACCACCCGCCTGGCGGATAGCTGCCGGAATGACATCATCACTGTCGGTCACCGCCGACGCCCCGAACACGAACACCAGATCGAGATCTCCGACCATTTCGGCAATTGCCGGGGCAACAGCCCCAGCATCGTGCGGCAGCCGGACTTCGCGCACCAGCGACGAGCCCGAGGGCGCCAAACGCACTGCCAGCAGATCCCGCGTCTTGTCCATGACCGAGGTTTTAAGCGTCGGCAGTTCAGTCGCGATCAGCCCGGCGCGCACCGCTCTGAACGGCATGACCACGGCGAGGTCAGGCGCGGCAACAGCTGATTGTGCCTGCTCCAACGAAGCACCGGGTACAGCCAGCGGAATGATCTTGATGGTCGCCACCATTTCATCAGCCGTCACCGCAGTGCGATCCGCAAGGCATGCAAAGGTGATCGCCGGATCAATCGCGTTGAGCGCGTCAACCAGCTTGGGTTCTGCGCGAAACAGTCCGGCCCGCGTGGCGTGCAGATTGACCCGGCCGGTCGAGGCATTCGCCGCACGGATGTGGGCGCCGGTAAAGGCCCGTGCGAGGATCGAAGCAGCTTCGTTCTCGCCAACATCACCGGGCTCAAGCCGGGCGACGATGACTTCCATTATGCCTGCCTGATCTAGCAGATCGATGTCGGCTGCGCCGAGCACATGGCCTTTTTTCAGCCTTCGCGATCCGGCGGATGTACTGTGCGCCAGCACCGTACCTTCTGCCTCATGCAGGGGAACCGGGCCAAATTGCACCGCTTACGCCTCTTCCGACACGTCCGCGCGGCGCAGCGCTGCAATCACCTGCGCCAGCACCGCAACGGCAATCTCGGCCGGGCTCTGCGCGCCGATGCCAAGCCCGATGGGGGCGGCGATGCGGCCGATCTCGGCCTCGCTCAAACCCGCCTGTGTCAATCGCTCGACGCGCCGCGCATGGGTCTTGCGCGAGCCAAGCGCGCCAACATAGAACGCCCCAGCTTGCAGCGCTTGGGTCAGCGGCCAATCATCGACCTTCGGGTCGTGAGTCACGGCAACCAGCGCGGTAAACGCATCGATCGGCCGGTCCTTGAGCGCATCCTCGGGCCAGTCGGCAATAAGCTCGATGCCTTCAAACCGCTCGGTCGTGGCAAAGGCCGTGCGCGGGTCAACCACCAGCACGTCATACCCGGCAATCCGGGCCATCGGCGCCAGCGCCTGCGAAATATGCACTGCACCGATGATCACCATGCGCGGCGCCGGCACATGCACATTGAGGAAAAACCGGCGGCCTTCCGCCTCCACCATCCGAGATTTGCCGGCAGCAAACACCTTGGTGAGCGCCGCGCCAAGCTCGCCGGCGATCGGATCGCCCTTCATCACCAGCCGGTCGCGGCCATCGCCGAGATCGGTGACCATGACGGCAGCCTGGCGGTTACGCCGCGCAGCATTGAGTTTTTTAAGCAGATTGGGATCCATCAGTGCATGCCTCAGCCAAGCCGCTCGACATAGACTTGGATTTTGCCGCCGCAAGAAAGCCCGGCGCGCCAGGCGATTTCGTCGGCCACCCCGAATTCGAGAACCTTGGGCTCGCCGCTGGCAATCACATCCGCGGCCTCCGCGATCACGGCGCCTTCAACGCATCCCCCGGAAACGGAACCATGAAAATCGCCATTGGCGTCAATTACCAAATGGCTGCCCACCGGTCGAGGCGCAGACCCCCACGTTTCAATCACGGTGGCTACCGCCACCTCCCGGCCGTCGAGCATCCAGCGCTCGGCAATCATCAGCGGATCGATCTGGTCGTCCGCGGTCACAGTGTTCATGGTGACCTCCCTTCATGCAAAGAACGAGTATGGGCACTTGCCGGCCTGCAATTCAAGAGCCTTGCAGATACCGGCGCGGATCGGCCGCAGCCGCGTCCTTCGTCCCCAGCCCCGCGACCAAATCAGCCATCGCCGCGATGTTGTGAACCGCGCGCAACTCGTCAACATGGCCAAGCATCGTCCGCATCCCGCGTGCGCGGGCTTCAAAACCGTCAAACCGGAGCAGCGGATTGAGCCAGATAAGTCGCCTGCATGAGCGGTGCAGCCGGTCGATCTCGGTTTCCAGTTCCTCAAACGAATCGCGTTCCAACCCATCGGTAATCAGGATGACGATCGCCCCCTGCCCCAACACCCGCCGCGACCATTTTCGATTAAACAGCCTCAGTGCTTCGCCGATTCTGGTGCCGCCTGACCAGTCGCGCACCGCGCCGACGCACTGATCCACCGCTTCGTCAGGGTCCTTGCCGCGCATCTGCCGGCTGACATTGGTGAGCCGTGTACCGAACAGGAACGTGTGCACACCACGCCGCTGCTCGCTGATGACATGCATGAAATGCAGAAAAATCCGCGTGTACTGGCTCATCGATCCGGAAATATCGGCAATGATCACCAGCGGCGGGTGCACCTTTCGGCGCTTCCGAAACCGCGGCAAAATGAGATCCCCGCCGGTGCGCATGGCAGCACGCATGGTCGCTCTCGGATCGATCCGCCGCGGCGTTGACGATGGCTTGTAGCGACGGGTCTCGACCAGGTCGAACGGCAATGTCAGCTCGGTGATGGCACGTTTGGCCTGAGCCAGTTCCAGCGCCGTCATCTGCGCGAAATCCTGCTGTCTGAGCACCTCGTTGCCGGAACTGGTCTCACGGGCGTCGATATCGATGATCGGCTTTTCTTCGGGCGGCCGGCTTTTCTCGTGGCCTTCGAACAGTGCCTGGCTGACCCTGGTTTCGCCGGCCTTGAGCTTTTCCTTGCGCTCGGTCTCGATCGCCACCGGTGAAAACATGGCGATCATCTTCTCGACCAGATCACGGCTGCGCCAGAACAGCTTGAACGCCTGATCGAAAACCTGATGATCCTCGCGCCGCTTGACGAACACCGAGTGCAACACCCAGTAAAATTCCTCGCGGCTGCCGATGCCTGCAACCTGCACCGCCTCGACCGCATCGCGCACCGCCGCCGGCCCAAGCTTCATGCCGGATTTGCGTAGCACGCGCGCAAAATAGACAATGTTGTCGACCATACGGCCGTCGTCATGATCGGAAATTTTGGCGGGAACAGCTTCGGCCATCAGACCGACGCTGCCAGCTCGGCCTTCACCTCGGCCAGCAGCTCTCGCCCGGCACTGCCTTCGATCCGGGCAATGTCATCCTGGTATTTGAGCAGGGTGCCGATCGTGTCCGACACGGTTTCAGGATCAAGCGCCAGCCGGTCGAGTTCGGTCAATGCTGTTGCCCAGTCGATGGTCTCGGCAACTCCCGGGCTCTTGAACAGGTCCATCTGCCTGAGGTGCTGCACATAGGCCACCACCTGCCGCGACAGTTCAGCATGGCACCCCGGCACCTTGCGGCGGACGATCTCCAGTTCCACATCGGCGCTCGGATAATCGACCCAGTGGTACAGGCAGCGCCGCTTCAGCGCATCGTGTATCTCGCGGGTGCGGTTGCTGGTGATGATGACAATAGGCGGTTCCTCGGCCTTGATCGTGCCAAGTTCTGGAATGGTCACCTGGTAGTCAGACAGGATTTCCAGCAGAAATGCTTCGAACGCCTCGTCAGTACGGTCAAGCTCATCAATCAGAAACACCGGCGCCCGACCGGCCACGCCACCCAGCGCCTGCAGCACCGGACGGCGGATCAGGTGTTTTTCAGAAAATATGCTACGCTCGATCGCCGACTTGTCGTCCTCACCGGTGGCCTCGGCCAACCGGATTTCGAGCATCTGCGCCGGATAGTTCCATTCATAGACAGCCGAGGCCACATCCAGCCCCTCGTAGCATTGCAATCGAATCAACGGCCGGTCGAGCGCCTTGGCCAGCACCTTGGCAATCTCGGTCTTGCCGACGCCGGCCTCGCCTTCCAGAAACAGTGGCCGCTGCATCCGCAGACTGAGAAACAGCACCGTCGCCAGTGCCCGCCCTGCGACATAATCCTCGCTCGTCAACATTTCGAGCGTTGCATCAATGGTGGCTGGCACAGGGTTTTGAATCGACATCATGGCTCCGGCTGCAGGAGGAAAACGACAGGCTGTGGCATCGGCCGGAAAATACGAATCCCGTTCGGTATCAGCCTAATGCAACCTGACCGAAAACTAGAGCGATCTGTAGCCACGGTCCAGATACAAAAGCGCGGGCCCCGGCGCGCCGACCCTGAGACCGATCACCTCGCCGATGAAAACCGTGTGAGTGGCCACGATCTTGGCCTCGATCACCCGGCAGTCGAAAACCGCCGCCGCGCCGACAAGCGCGGGAGCGCCGGTGGCAATCGTATCCCACTCGCCAAGCCCGAACCGCGCCTCCACGTCGAGATGGTCGAGCCCTGAAAACGCCACCGCCAGCGGCTCCTGGTCGGCCATTAGCGTGTTCAGTGTGAACACGCCGGCTTCGGCAAACAGCGCATTGTTCGGGTTGGAATGATTGAGACAGACCAGGACGGTACCGGGGCTATCGGAAATCGAGCAGGCCGCGGTCACGGTCACGCCACGGCGCACGCCCTCAAGCGCCGTTGCCGCGATCTGCACATGCCCGGCATATCGCGCCATAGCATCGCGATATTCCCTGGAATCAATGGTCTGCCGTTTCAACACCTGTGCGCCTCTGGTTCCGCTGGTCTCGGCACCATACATAAAGGCCACAAGCGAATTTGAAACCCGCAGCCGCGACTTTTTATGCTCCAGCTCCGTATGACGGGGTGGAAGCTGCGGATTCTGCTTGGATTTATACCGTGCTGCGGGCTAAATGCCTACATGAAAACCCGATACCTGCTGAACCGCCTGGCGCTCATCGCCGCACTTTCGTTCGCCGCCACATCAGTGCATGCGAAGGCGCTCAGTATTGGCCTGGTGATCCCGCAGTCGGGACAGTTTGCCCTGCTCGGCCAGCATGTCCGCGAAGCTTTCCAGATCTGGGATCAAACCAATCCCGGCGTCTATGCCGATATTGTCGAGGGCGACGACGACTGCTCGGCCCAATCGGGCTCCGATGCCGCAGTCGCAATGGCCGAAGCCGGCGTCGACATCGTCGTTGGCTTCTTGTGCACCGAAAGCCTGGCTGCAGCGCTGCCGTTGCTTACCGAAGAATCGATCCCGGTGATGACACTGACCGTGCGCGCCGATATCGTCGGCGAGGAAGCCAACCGCCTGGGCTGGAAATTCTACCGGCTCGCCCCGAGATCAGGCGCCGAGGCGGAAATCGCCGCCGACGCGATCTTTCGGCTGTGGGCCGACAAATCCTTCGCGCTGATCGAAGACGGCGCCATCTCCGGCCGTGAACTGGTTGAAGCCGTCCGCGTCAAGCTTGAAAACCGTGGCCTCAAACCCACCTTTGTCGACAATTTCCGCCCCGGACAGGATACCCAGCCAAGCTTGGTGCGCCGGTTGCGGTCCGCCGGTATCACCCACGTCTTTGTGGGTGGTGAACGCAGCGACATGGCCGTCATCGCCAAGGAAGCCGATTATCAGAAACTGCCACTCCAGTTCATGGGCGGTGATGCCTTGCACGCCCCCCAAGGCGAGAACCCGCTGCCCGATGGCACCATTGCGGTACTCTCGGACGGTGCGATCCCCGGGCCTGAAGCCGAGGCCGCCCGAAACGTCTTCGAAGACCACGGCCTGATCGCCGAGGGTTTGCGCATTCCCGCCTATGCGGCAGCCGAGATCCTCGGCGCGGTCGCCACGCGGCAAGGCCACAGCAATGGCAGCGTTGAAGATCTGCTCCGGCAATCGACCTTCTCCACAGCCTTGGGAACAGTCACCTTCACCGACCAGGGCGAACGCCGCGAACCGGGCTTCGTGCTCGCCATCCTGCGCGATGGCGAATTCACCCGGATGAGCATCGCCGATGCTGCCCAGTTGCGGCAGGAGAGCCAGTGATGGAGACCGGCGCGCGCAACCTGATCACTGATGTCGCCGGGCTGAAAGTTGGCAACGCCAATGACACCAGGCTCAATTCCGGCGTCACCGCGATCCTCTGCGATCCACCTGCGACTGCCGCCGTGCAGGTTCTCGGCGGCGCACCCGGCACCCGAGAGACCGATCTGCTGGAGCCTCACAACACCGTCGAGACCGTCAACGGCCTGGTGCTGTCCGGCGGCTCGGCCTTCGGTCTGGATGCCGCCAGCGGCGTGCAGGCGCTGTTGCGCGAAAAGGGGCACGGGTTTGAAGTCGGCCCGCACCGGATCCCGATCATTCCGGCAGCAATCCTGTTCGATCTGATCAATGGCGGCGACAAGGACTGGGGCCGATACCCGCCCTACCGGGAGCTGGGATACCAGGCTGCAGCTGTCGCCAACACGGATTTCGCCATCGGATCGCACGGCGCGGGGCTTGGGGCGCTGACGGCAACCTTCAAGGGCGGGCTCGGCTCCGCCTCGTGCGTGACCGCCAGCGGCCACATCGTCGGCGCACTCGTCGCCGCCAACCCGATGGGCTCCGTTACCATCGGCGACACCCGCCATTTCTGGGCGTCACCGTTCGAGATCGGTTCTGAATTTGCCGGCCTCGGGCTGCCGTCGCCAATGCCCGCCGACGCCGCCGAACTGCGGATCAAGTTTCGCGACATGGCCCGCGGCGCCAACACCACCATCGCTGTCATTGCTACCGACGCGGTGCTGACTAAGGCCGAGGCCAAACGGCTGGCTATTGCCGCCCATGCGGGTTTCGCCCGGGCCATCTGGCCGAGCCACACCCCATTTGACGGCGATCTGGTGTTTGCACTGGCCACCGGCGCGTCGGGCCAGAAACCCTCACTCGATGCCTTTGTTGATCTTGGCGCGGCGGCGGCCTCAACCATGAGCCGCGCCATTGCCCGCGGCATCTATGCGGCAACACCCGATCCCCGCGACCTGATGCCTGCCTGGTCGACCCGCGCGGATTGACCGGCAAACGATTGCCCCCATGCGCCGGCAATGCTACCCGGTCTAACTGACAACAAAGGGACCCGCCATGCCTCTCCTTCGCCGCGCTGTTTTCGCTCTATGGGCGTTGATGCTGACGGGCATCCCGGCTCACGCCGGCGAGTTCTCCGAGTTCCGCCCGCTCGGCTTTTCCGCCGACGGCGGGGTTTTCGCATTTGAGGAATTTGGCGTTCAGGATGGTTCCGGTTTTGCCTTTGCCAACCGGTTTTTCATCAATACCTCCGATGATTCGTTCCTGCCCGGCTCGACCGTTCGCGTTGTCATCGAGGACGAGGCCGCAACTGTGGCCGATGCGCGCACTGAAGCCGCCACGCAATCCAGCACCCTTGAGCAGCAATACGGTTTTTCAGAAAACCCCGGCGTGATCGCCACATTCAACCCTCTTTCCGATCTGAATGGTTCAACCGACCAGCTGCGCTATCTGCCGATGTCGATGGTGCCACAGCCTTTCGGCGCCTACACCGCGCAGCTGACCGAGAAGCAACTGCCGCCAACGGCATCCTGCGCGTCAATCACCGAAACATCGCTCGGCTTCCGGCTGGAAATGACCGAGGCCAACGGTGAGCCCGCATCGATTGTGCTGCACGAAGATGCCGCAGTGCCCAACAGCCGCAATTGCCCAACCGGCTACCGGCTCGGCGGGGCGATCACCCATTATGCCGACGGAATCTGGACCCACGCCGTGCTGGTGCTGGTCCGCTCCTTAGGGTTTGAAGGCGAAAATGGCCGCTGGATCGCAGTCACACGACGCTTTGAATGAACACACCCATCAAGACGCGCAAACGGGGGGCGCCGGCGCCGAAGCCCGCCAATGACAATTCCAACCTGCGTGACCGGTTAAACGCGGCGCGCATCGGCTGGCGGGAAGCTGTGCTCGGCGCCATTGCCTGGGGCGCGGCGATGGCGATTTCGGCGCAGGCCTCCATGTGGCTGTCGACCGGCGCCCAGACCACGCATTACTGGGTGCTGACGGCGCTGCTGTTCGCTGGCGGGGCGCTCGCCTGGCCGTTCAGCCTGGCGGCATTCCGCGTCGTCGCCTTCCGCAAGGCCCGCGAAGCAGCCTTTGCCGCTGCCGTTCTCTGCCTGTCGCTGTCCACCATCATCATCACAGCCACCATCTACGCAATCATCTACCGGAACTTTTACGCGCAATGGCACGGCGATCCGTTCACCAAACTGTGGCTGTTGCAGCTTGCCTTCACAAGCGCCGCGGCGTTTTACCAGTTTGCCGTGCTGGGGCTGCGACTCTACCTGCCGCTCGGGCTGGCATTCCTGCTCGCAGCCGCCTGGTTGCTGGCACGCGGCCGGAATTGGACCCGCCGCCCCGCGCGAAGCAGAACGCCCGTCCTGAATCGGTCACGCGGCCGTTAAATCCGCACAATTTGCCCATTGTCCCCCGATCAACCCTGCTCGGATATTTGATTCCCTGCCGGAATGGTCTAGACCCCCCACATCGCAACAAACTCAGGGCTTCCCCAATGATCCCTCGCTACTCCCGTCCGGAAATGGTCGCTATCTGGTCTCCCGAAACCCGGTTCCGGATCTGGTTCGAGATCGAGGCCCACGCCTGCGACGCGCTGGCCGAGATCGGCGTTATCCCGAAGTCCGCAGCCAAGACCATCTGGGAGCGCGGTGGTGCCGCCGACTTCAGCGTCGATCGGATCGACGAGATCGAGCAGGTCACCAAGCATGATGTGATCGCCTTCCTCACCCATCTGGCTGAATTCGTTGGCGAGGACTCGCGGTTCATCCACCAGGGCATGACCTCATCCGATGTGCTCGACACCTGCCTCAATGTGCAACTGACCCGCGCCGCCGATCTGCTGATCGCCGGGGTCGACCGCCTGCTCGCAGCGCTCAAGACCCGTGCCTATGAGCACAAAGACACCATCACCATTGGCCGCAGCCACGCCATTCACGCTGAACCGACCACTTTCGGCGTCAAGCTGGCCTATGCCTATGCCGAATTTGCCCGCTGCCGCGCCCGTCTGGTTGCCGCCCGCGAGGAAATCGCCACCTGTGCCATTTCCGGCGCAGTCGGCACGTTTGCCAACATCGATCCGCGCGTCGAGGAACATGTCGCCAAAGCGCTTGGCCTCAAGCCCGAACCGGTTTCAACCCAGGTGATCCCGCGCGACCGCCATGCCATGTTCTTTGCCACGCTGGGAGTTGTCGCCTCCTCGGTCGAACGCCTGGCGGTCGAAGTGCGTCACCTGCAGCGCACCGAGGTGCTCGAAGCGGAAGAATATTTCTCGCCCGGTCAAAAGGGCTCGTCGGCAATGCCGCACAAGCGCAACCCGGTGCTGACTGAAAACCTCACCGGCCTTGCCCGCATGGTGCGCGCTTACGCGATGCCGGCAATGGAAAATGTGGCGCTGTGGCACGAACGCGATATTTCGCATTCCTCGGTCGAGCGCATGATCGGTCCGGATGCCACCATCACGCTCGATTTTGCACTCGCCCGGCTTGCCACCGTTGTCGAGAAGTTGCTGGTCTACCCTGAAAACATGGAAAAGAACCTCAACCGCTTCCGCGGCTTGGTTCATTCTCAACGCGTGCTCTTGGCGCTCACCCAGGCCGGTGTCAGCCGCGAGGACAGCTATCGCCTGGTTCAGCGAAACGCCATGAAGGTTTGGGAGCAAGGCAAGGATTTTCTTGAAGAATTGCTTGCCGATGAGGAAGTCGTCAAGGTTCTTGGCGAGGAACAGATCCGCGAGAAATTCGATCTCGGCTACCACACCAAGCACGTCGACACGATCTTTGCGCGGGTGTTTGGCGATAGCTGAAGCGACCTTTAAGGGACGCTTCGTGACAGCCGGTAACAAAGCCTGATGTCACGAAGCCGCTCGCCTTCATCTGGTCAATCTGTCGCCGCCATGTCGCCGCGGTTCATGTCCAAACTGGCTCTCAATTAGCCAATCATGCAATCGGTTTACGGAGAGAAACATGCAGGACACACCGCCCCTGGGCGCCCCTGACCGCCAGAACCGCAGCGAACACGGCTATGAACCACCCGATGTCGGCGGAACCGGCGCCTCGCTCTGGGTTGCCACCGCTGTCGTCATCATCATTCTGGCGGGCCTGTCACTGTTTAGCCAGGACAGGCTGAGCAATGGCGGCGCGCCATTTGTCATCACCCCGTCGAGCCAGATCGGCGTCGCCAACGGCGCTCACAATGACTTCTGACGAGACGAACCATCACCACCGCAGCAGCCCCCCGCAGGGTTTGATTATTTGGCAGACCAGGAACCGCATCCCCGTTGACTTTTGACGCCACCTCGGCCACCTCGGCTGAATGAAAGTTGCTCAAGCAGATATCCTGATCGTTCCCGGATACACCAATTCGGGCCCCGACCATTGGCAGTCGCGCTGGCAGTCACGGCTTTCGAGCGCGCGGCGGGTTGAACAGGACGCCTGGGCCAAACCGGTGCGCGAAGACTGGACCGCGCGGTTTGCCGAATGCGTCAACCAAGCGGAAAAACCGGTCGTCATCATTGCCCACTCACTTGGGGTCGCCACCGCGGTACAGGCGCTGTCGCAATGCAACAAGCCGATCGCTGGCGCCTTTCTGGTTGCGCCGCCCGACGTCGCGAACCCAAACATTCGCCCGAAACATCTGATGACCTTCGGCCCCTACCCGCGCGATCCGCTACCGTTTCCGTCGATCGTGGTGGCCAGCCAGAACGATTCCTTCGGCTCCTTCGAGCATGCCAGCGACATCGCCAATGCCTGGGGATCAATGCTGGTCGACGCCGGCGAGTCTGGCCACATCAATGCCCAGTCGGGCCACGGACCATGGCCAGAGGGAACGATGGTGTTTGCCCATTTTCTCGCCCGCCTGCAGGTTTGAAGCACCCGACTGACCTCACGGCGGCCTGAAAATTCAGCCCCGGGCCTTGTCGAGCATAACCGCGGCGCCTGCGTGGATAACGCCAGGATCGGTGTTGAGTGCGGCGATGTGGTATCCCATTTTCGCAAACCGCGGTCCAGCCGCCGGATCAACAGCAAAAATAGCCGCGAACTTGCCGGCTTTTCGCGTCCGTTTGGCAATGTCGGACAACACCTCCTGCATGTCTTCCCGATTCGGGTCGACACCCTCGCCACCCGACCATGAAATCGACAGATCGGACGGGCCGACGAACACGCCGTCGATTCCGGCAAGCGCCAGAATATCGTCCAGCGCCGCATGGGCCTGCCGGGTCTCGATCATCGCAATCGCCAGCGTCTCGCGGTTAGCCGCGCGAAAATAGCTCTCTGCCGTGTGCTCCGAATGCAGCGCAAGCGCCCGCATCGGCCCCCACGACCGCTCGCCCAGTGGGGGGTATTTCATCGCTTTTGCAAAGATTTCCGCCTCAGCCACCGAATTGATCATCGGCGCGATGACGGCCTCGAACCCCATATCAAGCGCACGGCTGGCTAGATCGTTGCGCCCGACCGGAATACGCAGCAGCGCCGGTTTGCCGGCCGAATGGATGGCTCTGCCCGAGGCAAATGCACTGGCCTCGTCATGAGCACCGTGCTGCATATCGACGGTCACCGCATCAAACGGGCAGTCTGCAAGCGCTCCCGCCATTTCGGCCGACGCCGAGGTCGACCAGGCGGTGAGCAGCAATTCGTCGCGCTCGAGACTTTCTTTCAGTTGCATGCAAAATTCCTTCCCGTCACGCTCTCGTGCCTTGCGGCCTCTCCGGACAATTTAATCCATCAAAAAACCGCCCGCGGCAAGCCGCGAGCGGTTCTGATCGAGAATCACCCGATGAACCGATGTCGATGAATTCAGCTATTCTGGATCTGCTCGACGGCAATCGCAAGAAGCTCATTCATCTGTCGGCGGATCTGGTGATCGGACTGTGCGACGCCGGCAGCGTCGAAGTCGCCGCGCAGTTTGCGGAACACGTCTTCATCGCCAACTTCCTCAAAATCCGCCAGAACCACGGTCTTGGCGTAGGCCTCGGCCTCATCGCCGGATTTGCCGAGCAATTCGGCAGCCCAAAGCCCCAGCAACTTGTTGCGGCGTGCCTCCGCCTTGAACTTCAGTTCAGCATCATGTGCGAACTTGTTTTCGAAGGCATTCTCGCGATCATTCATATTGTTCATGGGTTAGCTCCCGAAGATGGTTCAACTCTCCCCACATGGGGCTTTGGCCCATAAAACAAAAGAATGGCGAAAGTGCAATCCATACCGGCCTTGCCGCCGCGCAATTCCGGGGACACGCCGACAACAACGTTGTGAAACCGCGGACAATCAGCTAAGCACGGCTCACTTCCAACATCATGCCGAAGCGTCGCGGCTTCAGCCGGCGCATTTTGACAGAGATCCCCCCGATGAACCGTCGTCGCCGTATCTATGAAGGCAAGGCCAAGATCTTGTATGAAGGTCCCGAGCCTGGCACCCTGATCCAGTTCTTCAAGGATGACGCTACCGCGTTCAACAAGAAGAAGCATGATGTGATCGACGGCAAGGGTGTGCTCAACAACCGGATCTCCGAGTACATATTCACGCATCTGAACCGGATCGGCATTCCGACCCACTTCATCAAGCGCATCAACATGCGTGAGCAGCTGATCAAGGAAGTCGAGATCATCCCGCTCGAAGTGGTGGTTCGCAATATCGCGGCCGGCTCCCTGGCCAAGCGACTCGGCATCGAGGAAGGCACTGTCCTTCCCCGCTCGATCATCGAATTCTACTATAAAGCCGACGCGCTCGATGACCCGATGGTCTCCGAAGAACATGTTACGGCATTCGGCTGGGCCAGCCCGCAGGAAATCGACGACATCATGGCGCTTGCCATCCGCGTCAACGATTTTCTCACCGGCCTGTTTCTGGGTGTCGGCATCCAGCTGGTCGATTTCAAGATCGAATGCGGCCGGCTGTTTGAAGGCGACATGATGCGCATCGTCGTTGCCGACGAGATCTCGCCTGATTCCTGCCGCCTGTGGGACGTCAACACCAGCGAGAAATTCGACAAGGACGTTTTCCGTCGTGACCTTGGCAATCTGGTCGAAGCCTATCAGGAAGTCGCCCGCCGCCTCGGCATCATGAACGAGAACGAGCCAAACCGCCCCTCCGGGCCGGTTCTGGTCAAGTAAGCCTCTGGAGTTCGTCATATGATCAAGGCACGCGTAACCGTGACCCTCAAGAACGGGGTTCTCGACCCGCAAGGCAAGGCCATCGAGCATGCGCTCGGCGGCCTCGGGTTCTCGGGCGTCGGCCAGGTCCGTCAGGGCAAGGTGTTCGATGTGGTGCTTGAGACCGCCGACCGCGCGCAGGCAGAGGCCGAGCTCAAGGCGATGGGCGAAAAGCTGCTCGCCAACACGGTGATCGAGGATTTCACGGTCGAGGTAGAATAAGCCATGAAAGCTGCCGTCATCCTTCTGCCCGGCCTCAACCGCGACCGCGACATGATCGCCGCGCTGACCGACATCGCCGGCGAACCGCCTCTGACCATCTGGCAGACAGAGACCTCGATTCCCGACGATATCGGCCTGATCGTCATCCCCGGCGGTTTTTCCTATGGCGATTACCTGCGCTGTGGCGCAATTGCCGCGCGCATGCCGGTGATGAAGGCGGTGCGCGAGAAGGCCGAACGCGGCACCCGTGTCATCGGCGTGTGCAACGGCTTCCAGATCCTGGTTGAAGGCGGAATGCTGCCGGGCGCCTTGATGCGCAATTCTTCTCTTAAATTCGTCTGCCGCGAAGTCGAGCTCGAGGTCGCCAACAACAAGACGGTCTTCACCTCGGCCTATGCGCAAGGTCAGATCATCCGTTGCCCGGTTGCCCATCACGACGGCAATTATTTTGCCGATGCCGCAACCCTCGATCAGATCGAGGCAAATGACCAGGTGGTGTTGCGCTATGCCAACGGCACCAACCCCAACGGCTCGGTCAACGATATCGCTGGCATCGTCAACAAGGCCGGCAACGTGCTCGGGCTGATGCCACATCCGGAAAACCTGATCACCGCAGCCCATGGCGGAACCGACGGTCGAGCGCTGTTTGAAAGTGCACTGGATCTGGTCGACGCATAAGACTTGGCGATCTTGAAACCGGGTCGCCTGATCACCCGGATTGCATGACCTGGCAAGAAATATGCAGCGGCGCGGCGCTGATGCTGCGGGATCCAGACCTTGACTACTGCTGCGCTGAACGCGGGATACTTTCGAGTTCAGCGCTGTCTTCATGACCATCAATCTGAACTGCATGGCCTTCTGCAATACCGGTTCGAGAGATCGGAAAACGTGCTATTGCAGCATCAGGCGCGACGATGATCGCGGTATCCTCAGGAGATCTTCATGAAATCAATCTGGCCGGCGCTTGCCCTTGTTGCCACCGGTTTTGCCTTGTCAGCCTGCGCGCCCTCGTCCGGCCCGGGTGCCGGCCTCGACGGCCACGCGGCGTCCATTTCGACACTGCAGCGGATCAACACCCAGGCGCATGCGTGTTGGCTCAAAGACAGCGATTTCAAGGAATACGGCATTATTCCCGAGCTCGACACCACCAGCACACCGCGGCTCTTGGTCATCCCGCGCGGCAAACCGCAATCGCTGCCAAAAGCCGTCATTGTCGCTTCTGCCAGCAGTGCCCAGTTTTATGGTCCGCTCTCGTCCACACCGCTTGCCAGCCGTATCAATGGCGACATCTCGCGTTGGGCGTCGGGCGCCGTCGGCTGCTAGCGCATTGTTTCGAATAATGGGACGCATTCTGGTGGCTCAGTCCACAGGAATGCGGCGCAATTCGACAATCTGTTAAAATTCGGACTGCCATCAGACACCCCAGTGCGCTATAGCCTGCTGCACGACGAGGACAAGAAGGGCGCCCCCGCCATGACGATTCCGAATAGCATCGCTATCACAGATGAGCTGATCGCCGCCCACGGGCTCAAGCCCGACGAGTATCAACGGATACTGGATCTGATCGGCCGCGAACCGACGTTCACCGAACTCGGCATCTTTTCAGCCATGTGGAACGAACACTGTTCCTACAAATCCTCCAAAAAATGGCTCAAGACCCTGCCCACCACCGGCCCGCGCGTGCTGCAGGGCCCCGGTGAGAACGCCGGTGTGGTCGATATCGGCGATGGCGACTGCGTCGTCTTCAAGATGGAAAGCCACAACCATCCCTCCTACATCGAGCCCTATCAGGGGGCTGCCACCGGTGTTGGCGGCATCCTGCGTGATGTCTTCACCATGGGCGCGCGCCCGATCGCAGCCATGAATGCGCTCAGGTTTGGCGACCCCGACCACCCTAAAACCCGCCACCTGGTTTCCGGCGTCGTCGCCGGCGTTGGCGGTTATGGCAATTCCTTCGGCGTGCCCACGGTCGGCGGCGAAGTCGAGTTCGACGCCCGCTACAACGGCAATTGCCTGGTCAACGCCTTTGCCGCCGGTATTGCCAAGACCGATGCGATCTTTCTTTCTGAAGCCAAGGGCGTCGGCCTTCCGGTGGTCTATCTCGGCGCCAAGACCGGCCGCGACGGTGTCGGCGGCGCGACCATGGCCTCGGCCGAGTTTGACGAATCGATCGAGGAAAAGCGCCCTACCGTGCAAGTCGGCGATCCTTTCACCGAAAAATGCCTGCTTGAGGCCTGCCTTGAACTGATGCAGACCGGCGCGGTTATCGCCATCCAGGACATGGGTGCTGCCGGCCTCACCTGCTCAGCGGTCGAAATGGGCGCCAAGGGCGGCCTTGGCGTAGAGCTTGACCTCGACAAGGTGCCGGTACGCGAAGAAAACATGAGCGCCTACGAGATGATGCTCTCGGAAAGCCAGGAGCGGATGCTCATGGTGCTGGAACCCGAGAAGGAAGCCGAAGCCAAAGCGATCTTTGTCAAATGGGGCCTCGACTTCGCCATTGTCGGCCACACTACCGACGATCTCAGGTTCAGGATTCTGCATCAGGGCGAGGAAGTCGCCAATCTACCGATCAAGGAACTCGGCGACGAAGCCCCCGAATATGACCGGGAATGGCGCCAGATCGGCAGCCTGTCGCCGCTCGCCGCCACCGATGTCGAAGAGCCGGAAGATTATGGCCAGGCCCTGCTTGATCTGCTCGGCTCGCCCAATAATTCATCCCGGCGCTGGGTCTGGGAGCAGTATGACACGCTGATTCAGGGCAATTCGCTGCAGATCCCGGGTGGGGATGCTGGCGTGGTCCGGGTTGAAGGCCATGATACCAAGGCACTGGCATTTTCATCCGACGTCACGCCGCGCTATGTCGAGGCCGATCCTTTCGAGGGCGGCAAGCAGGCTGTTGCCGAATGCTGGCGCAACCTGACTGCCACCGGCGCCGAACCGCTGGCGTCTACCGACAACCTCAATTTCGGCAATCCGGAACGGCCGGAAATCATGGGCCAGCTGGTGATGGCGATCCAGGGCATCGGCGAGGCCTGTCTGGCACTCGATTTCCCCATCGTCTCGGGCAATGTCTCGCTCTACAACGAAACCAATGGCGAGGGGATCCTGCCGACACCGACCATCGGCGGCGTCGGGCTGATCCCCGACTGGGCCAACATGGCGCGGATCGGCGGCGCAGCCTCCGGCGATGCCGTGATCCTGATCGGCAGCGATGGCAGCCATCTCGGCCAGACCGCCTGGATGCGCGACTGCCTTGGACGCGCCGAGGGTGCACCGCCGCCGGTCGACCTGATGGAGGAACGCCGCAACGGCGACTTCGTCCGCTCGGCAATCCGCAATTCGCTGATCAGTTCCTGCCACGACATTTCCTCGGGCGGTCTGGCGCTGACGCTGGCAGAAATGGCAATGGCGTCTGATCTCGGCATGGACATCGACCTTTCCGGCAGCCAGGGTCCTTCCCACGCCCTGCTGTTTGGCGAAGACCAGGCCCGCTATGTGATCACCGTGCCCGCCGATATGGCAGGCTATGTGATGGCCAGCGCCGAGGGCGCAGGCGTCCCCTTCCGCCGTCTCGGTTCGGTTTCAGGCGCCAGCCTGAAGATCGGCGAACTTCTTTCCATCCCGGTCGCCACATTGCGCGCCACCCATGAATCATGGTTCCCTGCATTCATGGATGCCCCCGTCGCAATGGCAGCCGAATAGCCCAATCAGGAGCCTCACAATGGCAATGAATGCTGGTGACATCGAAAAACTCATCAAGGCCGGAATCCCTGACGCGCAGGTCACCATTCGCGATCTCGCCGGCGATGGCGACCACTACGCCGCCGAAGTGGTATCCGAGAGCTTCCGTGGCAAAAGCCGGGTGATACAGCACCAGATGGTCTATCAGGCTCTGCAGGGAAACATGGGCGGCGTGCTGCATGCGCTTGCGCTGCAGACCAGCGTGCCGGATTGATCAGGCTCACCATCGCTTTGATCCGGACCTGAAATCATGCCCGGGTTTTTCGAGGATCTGATCGGCGACGTCATCGAGGGCGTGGTTGACGGAATGGCCAAGGGCGCCGTTACCCGCAAGCGCCGCCGCAAAACAACCCGTCGCAAGACCAGCCGCCGCAAGACAACCGCGCGGCGCAGGCGCACGACCACCACGTCGACTCTCGAGAAAGTGCTGATCGAAGCGCTCACCGGCAAGAAACCGGCCCGCACCCGCACCAAATCCCGCCGCACCAAGAGACGTACCATGCGGCGCAAGTCGACCGCACGCAAATCACGTTATGAAACCGCTCTAACGCATTGATTGAATTAACTTAATGCGTGATAAATTCCATTTGGACAAAGCTGCTTCCAGGTCGTACATTCGCACCAGATCCGAATTTCACAGTCCGGTGCCGCCATTGATTTCGGGATCGGCAGGGGTGGAATCGGACGGCAGTTTCGCTACATCGACAACCGCACCATCGCCACCAGCCTCAGGCCCTACAGTCGCACTTTCAGCGACGGCCAGCGACCGCAAGCTGTCAAAATAGGCGCCGAGAAACCGCATCACCACCCGGATCCGCGCAGTCTGGCGATGCCGCTCGTGGGTCAGCAGCCAGATTTCCGTGCGGCTGAATTCCGGCGGCACGAAGCAACAGATGAGGTCGGCGTCACCCGCAGCAAGGAAATCCGACAACACCGACACCCCGACGCCGGACTTGACCCCGTAATAGACAGGCGCCAGTCCGCTGTGGCGCGCCACAATGGCGCGGTCGGGCACACTCTGGCGAAACCAGTCGACGATCGGCGCCGGAAAACTCTTCTCCTTCGGCGCCAGCAACGCGTGGTCAGCAAGCTCGGCGACCGAACGTGGCACACCGTGCTCTCGGGCATAGAGGCTGCTGCAATAAAAGCCCCAGGTTTCCTGTGCCAGACTTCTGCCGAACAGCCCGGTGCCCGCCGGCCGCGGACCTGCGCGAATGGCAATGTCGGCTTCGCCAGCAGCCAGATCGAGCATCTGCCCGGAGGCTAGCAGCTCGATCCGGATCGCCGGATGCGTGCGCCGCAGTTCGGCGATCGCCCTGTTGAGAAAAACCGAGCAGACCAGTTCCGCCGCTGTCAGCGTGACGGTGCCGGAAACATCCCGGCCGATCGCCTCGGCGTCATGCTCGAAGGCGAGATGGGCAGCCTCCGTGGCCTCCATCCGTGGCAACAGCGCCGTCAGCGCCCCGGTCGCGGCATAGCCGGTGCGCCGCTTATCGAACAGCGTGATCGCCAGTTCCGTCTCCAGCGCCGCGATCCGCCGCATCACCGTGCTTTGGCTTACCCCGAGCTTTCGCGAGGCGGCCATTGTCGATCCCGTCCGCCACACCTCCAGCACATACCGAATGTCGTTCCAGTCGCTCATCTGTCCATTATGCAATTTTGCCGAACCGGCTGGCAAGAATGGTGTTTGAAGCAGAAATGCAACCGCTGCTATTGGCTCGCCACCGATGCGGGGCCGGGCGAAACGCCCCTGCTCCCTCCCATTCAGGCGAATTCCGATGAAAAAACTCCTGCGAAAATTTGCTGTTATTGTCCTGTCCATTGTCGTGCTCGGCGCAGGGGCGGTATTTGTCGGGTCCGAACACCGGCTCGGCAAAACCTACGATATCGCCGTTGCCGATTTCCACGCCAATCCCGGCCTGCCCGTCGAAGAGGCCAGCCGCCGCGGCCGGACCTTCATGTGCGTCGGTTGTCATCGCAGCGCCGGCAATGTGCTGTTTACAGCGCCGCTGGTCGGCACGCTTGTTGCGCCCAACATCTCGCGCATTGCGCCGACCTATTCCGATGGCGAACTCGAACGGCTGATCCGTCATGGCGTCAAGAAGGACGGCACCGCCGCGCTGGTAATGCCATCGGCAACGTTCGCGCATCTTGCCGACGACGATGTTGCCAACATCATTACCTGGTTGCGCACGCTGCCCGAGGCGCCAGATACCCAACCCGCAGCCTCCAGCTTCGGCCCGCTCGGCCGCCTCGCTCTGGCACTCGACCAGCTGCCGTTCGAGGCCGATCACACGCCGGCCGGTTTGCCTGAACTCGCCCACCGCCCCGCCGACACCGGCCGATACCTGGTCGCAAACACCTGCAGCCATTGCCACCATTTGCAGACAGAGGCAGAAGTTGAAGGCAAGGTGGTGCCGCCGCTGGCCGTCGTCAGTCAGGCCTATTCGCTTGCCGACTTCACGCAACTGCTACGCACCGGCATTGGCCTCGGCGGCCGCGAATTAGGCCTCATGAGCGAAGTCGCCCGAGCCGATTTCTCGAATTTCGACGAGTCCGAGATCGCCAGCATTCATGCCTGGCTGCAAACAAACCCCCAGGATGAACGTCCTGGCTCGCACTGAGACATCCGGGATAGTAACCGCATTCCTGATAGACAGAAGCGGGCGGCGCTGTGGCGTCGCCCGCCTCCAGAAAAAACAAGGCATTTGCCCGGCAGGGATTGAAACTCAATCGCGTGGTTTTTCAAACACAGCCACCACCGGACCCGCCGGATCGCCCGAATCGATCTCCATCTGGCTGCCCCAGGCAAGGCTCGACACACCACCATCAAAGAACAGCGCGTCAGGACAATTCGCCGCATCGGCAAACAACCGCGCGAACGAGCCAAGGCTTAGCGGATCGCGGGTAATGACCAGCACCACCGTGCCATCAGTGCGCACGCCGACACCATTGCGAATATAACGGGTGGTGCCATCGGGCAGAAACCGTGGATGCACCGCCCCCTTGATCAGCAACATCGGGCCCGACTGTGTGGCAAAAGCCGGCTTCAGCACCGCAGCTTGGTAGGCTTCGGTTTCAAGAATTCCAGCACG
The DNA here is from genome assembly GCF_046837775.1 of Hoeflea sp. Naph1. Classification (GTDB taxonomy): domain Bacteria; phylum Pseudomonadota; class Alphaproteobacteria; order Rhizobiales; family Rhizobiaceae; genus Hoeflea. The sequence continues at coordinate 3,195,620 of NZ_CP177286.1, forward strand.
CCCGTCATCCCCGATGAAAAACACGCCGTTGGGCTTGAGATAGAAATTGCCGAAATCGTCGCCGGTCTCCAGTGGCGCGATCTCGGTGCCGTTTTCCACATAAAGTCCCACCGGCGTCAGGTCTGAATGGTACATGCCGGCATTCATCGTCAGCACCAGTCCGCCGTTTGCCGCGAGCCTCTGCGCCGCCCGCGCCACCGAGCCGTAGGGCTTGCCGTCGGTATCGCGATAGGCGAGCCCGATCTTATGGCTGGCGGGGTCGATACTGCAGACAATCGCCCGCGCGCCTTCAAACACGATCTCCTGGCAAAGATCAGGCCGGTCCGGATGTTCCATTCTTGTCTCCTTCGGTGCCCCGCCTGCCCCAGGCACTGCCCCGGGGGCGCTCTTGTCCCGGACAGCACCAAGCCAGAAAGCCGCTGCCGCGCCGGCGGCGACGAGCATCACAATTGCAAGAAAACCGGTGCGCCGCGTCATCATGTCTTCACTTATAGTGACCGCCAGCTTGTCTTGTCATCCGCTGTGCATTATTTGAAAGATAATCAAGCCTTCAGACGCTCCCCGCGAAAGGATCCGACAATGTCCGGCATCAATGAACTCATCGACAATGAAGTGAAGACCAATGACGTGGTGCTATTCATGAAGGGCACACCGCAATTTCCGCAGTGCGGCTTTTCTGGCCAGGTGGTGCAGATCCTCGACTATCTCGGCGTAGCCTACAAAGGCGTCAACGTGCTGGCCGACGACGGGCTGCGCAACGGCATCAAGGATTACTCCAACTGGCCGACCATTCCGCAGCTCTACGTCAAGGGCGAGTTTGTCGGTGGATGCGACATCATTCGCGAGATGTTCCAGTCGAACGAACTGCAGCAGCACCTCACCGAAAAGGGCGTGCCGGTCAAGGCCGCCTGAGGCAGCCTGAGGCAGCCTGCCAACGCACCAATAAAGCATCGATTTTCAAGGGGCGGATTTTCCGCCTCTTTTCATATCAATCACAGCGACCTTTTGGCTTAGGCGGCGCGTGAGCCAGCCCGCAGCGAAACGGAGACCCATCATGACCTGGAACATCTATCTCTCAGGAGAAATCCACAGCGACTGGCGCGAGCAGATCATGGCCGACGCATCTGAAGCCGGATTACCGGTCAGTTTCAGCGCGCCGGTGACCCACCACGAAGCCTCCGACGATGTCGGTGTCGCTATCCTCGGCGCCGAGCCCGACAAGTTCTGGCATGACCACAAGGGCGCACAGATCAACGCCATCCGCACCCGCACGCTGATCGGCAATGCCGATATCGTGGTTGTCCGCTTCGGCGAGAAATACAAGCAGTGGAACGCCGCCTTCGACGCCGGCTACGCAGCCGCACTTGGCGAGCCGCTGATCATCCTTCATCAGGACGAGCACGCCCACGCGCTCAAGGAAGTCGATGCCGCAGCGCTGGCCGTGGCCAGGACACCCGACCAGGTCGTCTCGATCCTGCGTTATGTGATTGACGACGCCCTGCCCGGTTACACCGATGCGGCAGATCCGGCCCGATGAGCGAGGTGCCTTATAGCGGCTTCGGCGACAAGGCGCTGCCGTTCTTGAAGGCGCTCGGGTTCCATCAGGATCGCACCTGGTTTCACGAAAACCGCGAGTTGTTTGTAAAACACCTCGACGAACCGCGTGGGCGTCTTATCGATGACCTCGCCGCTCGGCTGGCAGCAGAAGACATTCCACTCACCTGTTCCCGCAAAACCTCGACCTTTCGCATCAACCGCGATGTCCGCTTCACCAAGGAGAAGCATCCCTACAACACCCATGTCAGCGCGGTGATCACCCGCTCCGGCACCAAGAAGGACCAGGGTCTGCTCTATTTCCACGTCTCGCCGGGCGACTGCTTCCTGTCGACCGGGTTCTACAACATGGAACCGGACGAGTTGCGGGCATTCCGCGAGGCGATCGTCGCCCGCAAGGATCAGTTTGACGCGGCCATAAAGCCGTTGACCGATCTCGGCTATGGTTTTGACGATGAAAACAGTCTCAAGCGCACACCGCGCGGTTTCGAGCACATCAGCGATCCCGCGCTGCTGTCGCTGTTGCGACTGAGGCATCTGACCCTGTCGCATCGTTTCGCTGAGGAACGCTTGTCCGGCACTGCATTGCTTGAGGATCTGCTCGAACTGGCCCGCGCCGCCATGCCGTTTCTCAATCTCGGTTGGCGAGTGATCGACCCGGTTCGGGCCGCCCGCGCAGAAAAACTCCCCTAACAATTTGATCGCCTGACGCTTCGTCCATAGCAAGCGTCAGGTGGTCAGCCATAAGTGTCCCACGTCCGGAACCCGCGCTGAATCGACCGCCGCATCGTTTCGTGCAGCCACCATTCCCATCGCCTCTGAGCCAGCGTGGCCAACAGTGTTTGCGCGGACCAACCAATGTTCCGGCAGAGCAAAACCAGCAACGGATCGCTCCATCCCAAGCTGATCAGGGGCTGCGACAATCCTGCTTGTCGGGGTGCCGGAACCGTTCCCTCCGGTTCGCCGCTGGTCGCCCCGCAGCAGCATTCGCCAACCCCGACAACACAATTTCAGCGGCTTGCCGGATCAGGATAGTACGGTTATGAGTGGCGTCGGCTGTCCGCAAAGTGACCTAGCCTCCTGATCCCACACACACCCCGGACCAGGCATCACGTTTCACAAATTAAGTGTATCGGGGTTACCTGCCGAATCGAACAGCAGCGCTTGTGCGCCTGTTCCCAAAGGATGGATTTGTCGATGCACGGAAAAACCACGCCCAAAGCAGGCCAGTCCACCACCATTGGCGGCATCGGCCGCGCGCAATTCATCGCCATCATCGCCTCGCTGATGGCGCTCAATGCGCTGGCGATCGATATCATGTTGCCGGCATTCCCCAACATCGCTTCGGGATTGGGCGTGGAAGACGCCAACCGGGTGCAATTCGTGCTGCTGTCCTACATCATCGGCTTTGGTGGCGCACAATTGTTCTTTGGACCGATTTCGGATCGCTATGGCCGCCGCATGCCGCTGTTCATCGGCATCGGACTCTATGCCATCTGCGCCATTGCCGGAGCGCTGGCGCCCAATTTCGAATTCCTGCTGCTGGCGCGACTGCTGCAGGGGGTCGGCGCTGCGGCTACCCGGGTCATCGCCATTTCGGTGGTCCGCGATACCCATTCCGGCCGCGCCATGGCCGCCACCATGTCGATGGTGATGATGGTATTCATGGTTGTACCGGTGTTCGCGCCGATGATCGGCCAGGTGATTATCCTTGCCGGCGAATGGCACCTGATCTTCGTGTTCATGGCGGTGGTATCGCTACTGGTCGGCGGATGGTCGATGCTGCGCCTGCCCGAGACCCTGAGCGACGAAAACCGCCGACCGCTGACGCTGAAAAGCGTTGTGCAGGCGTTTACTACCGTGCTGACCAACCGCGTCTCGCTGTTTTACACGCTGGCGACCGCCTTCTATTTCGGGTCGCTGTTCAGCTTTCTCAATGTTGCCCAGCCGATCTATGTCGATCTGTATGGTCTGGGCGCCTATTTCCCGATCGCCTTTGCCGCCGTCGCCGTCGTCATGGCGGGCTCGTCCTTCGTCAATGCCCGGCTGGTGGGCCGGTTTGGCCAACGGCGACTGTCGCACGGGGCGCTCTGCGGCTATTTGGCACTCGCCATCGTGCTCGCCGGTCTGGCGGCATGGGGTCCGGTCCCGTTCTGGCTGTTCTTCGGCATTTCCATGCTGATGATGCCGCTGTTCGGCTTTGTCGGCTCCAACTTCAATTCGATTGCCATGGAGCCACTCGGCGCCATCGCCGGCACTGCCTCCTCGATCCTCGGCTTTGCCCAGACTGTCGGCGGCGGCGTGGTCGGCGCGCTGATTGGCCAAGCCTATGATGGCAGCGTGCTGCCGCTGGCCGTGGGCTATGTTCTGGTCTCGGCAATATCTTTGCTGATGGTTGTGATCGCCGAAAAGGGCCGGCTGTTCGGCGTCGGGGACCAGAACTAGAGCCTAGTTCCAGGCAGGCCCTGTAGCGCTTTCGCCGCGCCACAGTGCTTCGCGCAGCTCATGCCAGCTGTCTTCGTCGGGGGTCGACAGCAACCCGCCGTCGAGATCGGCGGGGCGATAGACGCTGCCATCGAAGCGGCGGACATGGCCACCTGCCTCTGTCTGGATCAGCGCGCCAGCGAGATGATCCCACGGCATCAGCTTGTGATAGAGCGTGAAATGGATGTGCCCCTCGGCCAGCAGCCGGTACTCCTGGGCGGCACAACGGTAGGCCACGTTGCCCAGACACTGGGCCTGGTTGCGGGCAATCATGCTGCGTTCCGGTTCGGGCATGTATTGCCACGCTGCCGATCCGATCATCGCCGCCAGCGCCGGCGCCTTGCTCAACGTGAGCGCCCGCTCGCGCCCGTCCGGCCGGCGCAGCCTGGCGCCGCTTCCGCGCTCGGCCATGATCCAGTCCTTGCCCACGGGATCATGAATGATGCCGGCAATCGTCTCGCCATCCTTGACCACCGCCAGCATCACCCCGAAGGATGCAACGCCAGAAGCAAAATTGAAGGTGCCGTCAATCGGGTCGACCACAAAGCTAAGCCTGCCCGTCTGGCTCCAGCCATCCAATAATGCAGGCTCGGCTGCCACCGCTTCCTCGCCGATCACCAGCGCGCCGGGGTAGCGTGCACCAAGCGCCGCCGTGATTGCCCGCTCGGCGTTGACGTCGGCCACGGTGACAAGGTCAATCGGCGATGTCTTCTGCTCGATCGTCCCCTCATCGAGATTGCGGAACCAGGGCATGATTTCGCTTGCCGCCACGTCGGCCAGCAGGGTTGCCAGCCAGTCCATATCCACGGAAGAAAATGTCGTCATGACGGAGCCTTTTCAGGATTCAGCGCCAACCCCGCAAAATCAAACAGGGATCGGTCGAGCAAATGTGAGGGCCGCGTATTGCCTAGCGCCCGGATCATCGAATCCTTGCGTCCCGGCATCCGCCGTTCGATCTCGGAAATCATCGCCTTCATGGCATTGCGCTGCAGTCCATCCTGCGATCCACACAGGTCGCAGGGAATGATCGGAAATTTCATCGCTTCTGAAAAGCGCGTCAGATCCTCCTCGGCGCAATAGGCCAGCGGTCTGAGCACCATCACGTCTCCCTCGTCATTGAGGAGCTTCGGCGGCATTGCCGCCAGCCGTCCGCCATGGAAGAAGTTGAGAAAAAACGTCTCCAGAATGTCGTCGCGGTGATGGCCCAGCACCAGCGCCTCGCAGCCTTCCTCGCGGGCAATCCGGTAGAGGTGACCGCGCCGCAGCCGCGAACACAGCGAGCAATAGGTTGCCCCCACTTGCACCTTCTCTGTTACCACCGAATAGGTGTCGCGGTACTCGATCCGGTGCGGCACCCCATGGGTGGTGAGATAATCGGGCAGGATATGTTTGGGAAAATTTGGCTGCCCCTGATCAAGATTGCAGGCAATCAGGTCGACATGCAGCATACCACGCCACTTCAGATCCATCAGCAGCGCCAACAACCCGTAGGAATCCTTGCCGCCCGACAGCGCCACCAGCCAGCGCGGATTGCCGGCGCCAGCCTCCGGCGGCGGGCTCACCATGGCGAAATCCTCGATCGCCTGCCGGACATTGCGGATCAGCCGCTTGCGCAGCTTGTTGTGCGACACACTCGACGGCGCGCCGGCAAACATTGACGGTCCACCCGTCCCCAGCCCCTCTGCAGGGGCTGCCGCGAGATCAGCTATGGCCTCAGGGGCCTCGGCATTCATGGTCATATCGCTCATGCGATGGGGATGATGGCTTTGCGCAGTCCAGTCAAGCCCCGAACACCGACCAGCCCATCCGCTTGGCCAGTTGTTCAAGCGCTGCGCTGCCAAGTTTGGAATTGCCGACATGATCAAGGCCGGGCGACCAGGCCGCGATCGAGGCCTTTCCCGGAGCGATCGCCAGGATGCCACCACCGACGCCGCTCTTGCCGGGCAGGCCGACGCGAAAGGCAAATTCGCCCGATCCGTCATAATGCCCGCACATCAGCATGATGGCATTGATCCGTCGCGCCCGCTGCTCAGACACAACCTGCGCGCCGGTGACCGGGTCGCGGCCCTGGTTTGCCAGGAACAGACCCGCGCGCGCCAGTTGCCGACAATTCATGACGATGGCGCATTGATGGAAATAGACGCCAAGAACATGATCTACCGGATGATCGATGTTGCCGAAGGCGCGCATGAAATGCGCAAGCGACGCGTTCCGGTCGCCGTGCTCGGTCTCCGACCGGGCCACATGCTCGTCAATCAGGATCGAATCATCGTCGGCCAGGTGGCGGATGAACTGGATGATCTCGCCGATCGCTTCTTTCGGCTGGTGTCCGGCCATGATCATGTCGACCACGGCAATGGCGCCCGCATTGATGAACGGATTGCGCGGCCGGCCCTTTTCCTGCTCGAGCTGTACGATCGAATTGAACGGATTGCCCGACGGCTCGCGCCCGACACTGCTCCAGACCGCGTCGCCGAGTTTGCCCAGCGCCAGCGCCAGCGTGAACACTTTCGACACACTTTGGATGGAGAACCCGGTCCCGGCGTCACCTGCCGACAGCACGCGTCCGTCAGGCAGTGCCACGGCGATGCCGAATTGCTCGGGGTCAACCTTGGCGAGTTCCGGAATATATTGGGCCACCGTCCCTCGGTCCGCCGAACAGGCCATCTCCTGGGCTATCTCGTCGAGAACCTCTTGCAAGTCGGTCATGCCCTGTCTCCCGGCGTATCAACAGCGGTGATTGTCGCAGATACAAAAAGGCCGCCCCGAAAGGCGGCCTCGATCTGACGTGATCCTGAAACAGGGATCAGCGTGAATAGAATTCAACGACCAGGTTCGGTTCCATCACCACGGCGTAGGGAACGTCGGCCAGCGTCGGCACGCGGACAAAGGTAGCCGACATCTTGTGATGATCGACTTCAATGTATTCCGGCACGTCGCGCTCGGCCAGCTGTGCCGATTCGAGCACGATGGCGAGCTGCTTGGACTTTTCCTTGACCGCGATGACATCGCCCGGCTTGCAACGGTACGAACCGATGTTGACGCGGATGCCATTGACGGTGATGTGGCCGTGGTTGACGAACTGGCGTGCGGCAAAAACCGTCGGCACGAACTTGGCGCGATAGACGACCGCGTCCAGACGCTGCTCGAGCAGGCCAATCAGATTTTCAGGCGTATCGCCGCGCATCCGGTTGGCTTCGTCGTAAGTCTTGCGGAACTGCTTTTCCGAAACGTCACCGTAGTAGCCCTTGAGCTTCTGCTTGGCGCGCAGCTGCACGCCGAAGTCGGAAAGCTTGCTCTTGCGGCGCTGACCGTGCTGGCCGGGGCCATATTCGCGACGGTTGACCGGGGACTTCGGACGGCCCCAGATGTTCTCGCCCATACGGCGATCTAGTTTGTATTTTGACGATTCGCGCTTGCTCATCGCATTTCCTTTCAAACGGTTGCACCAGTTTGCACTCAAACTGGCTGAAGGAAACGCGCCCTCCTCTGGCCCCCATATTGAAGACCTGACAGGATGGTTCACGCACGCTTTGTGACAAACCATCCACGGGACACGTAAGAAAACGCGGGAAAACAACTCTCCCGCGCTGTCGGGTCTCTAGGCCATTCGGCGTTGGCTGTCAACGCTGGCGATGGCTCTGCAACACAGATGAGGCCAGCAGAACTCACTCCGCCGCTTCCGCGCCTTCGGCGGGTTCGGGCGCATCGGCAGCCCCAGGTGCGGTTTCGGCTTGCAGGTCGGGAATGCCGACGATCCGCTTGCCGGAAAAATCGGCGTGGACGATGATCAGCCCCTGCTCTTCGAAATAGCCCAGGAGTCGTCGCGCCCGCCGCGTTGAGTGGGTTCCGTAGGCGCGGGCAATGCGCGCATCCGACGGGCAGGACTCACCCTTGATCGCGGCATTGGCGAGCATCAGGAACACGCCCTGCAGATCCTCGGAAACGTTGCTCGACAGCTTCAGCGCCGTGGTCCAGGCCTCGGTGGCGGCGGTCTCGGCGTCGACCCCGGAGCGGGAGATGGCAACCCGGCGGCGAAATTCCCCCAGCGGCATCGGCGGCCCGGCGACCCGTGCCATCCGCGCCCGCACCAGAAAATCCTGGTACAGCGCGGCATCGGTGCGATAGCCCGATTGCGGATCGGCGAGAATTTCACCGAGCACATTGGCGAGCCGCTCGGCGCGTTCCTCCGCCGCCATCGCCGGCGCTTCCGGCGCGTTGGCGGGTTTGGCCAGCGGCGCATCGGTGAGCGGGGTGGCGCGTGACAGTTCGGCCAGAATATCGGTAGTCGGCCGCGGCGTCGGGCGCGTGCGCCTTGGACCCACCTGGGTGAGCTCTTCCAGATCGGGGGTGAAGATCAGATCTTCGACATCTTCCACCGCTTCCGGCATCGGCATCAGTTTCGGGCTCGAGGAGCGCGCCTGGGTCTCCACCTCGCCAATCGAGATCGGCAGCGGCCGACGCGACAACGCCGGCCCGAGGCCAACGAAATTGCCGCGCTGGAGATCCCGGAACATTTCGGCCTGTCGCCGGTCCATACCCAACAGATCGGCAGCCCGCGCCATGTCGATGTCGAGAAAGGTTCGGCCCATCAGGAAGTTGGAGGCTTCCGCCGCCACGTTCTTGGCGAGCTTCGCCAGCCGCTGGGTGGCGATCACCCCGGCCAGCCCGCGCTTGCGCCCGCGGCACATCAGGTTGGTCATGGCACCGAGCGACATTTTTCGCGCGTCTTCGGAAACGTCGCCGCCGACTGCGGGCGCAAACATCTGCGCCTCGTCGACCACCACCAGCACCGGGTACCAGAATTCATGATCGGCATCGAACATGGCATTGAGAAACACCGCAGCGGCGCGCATCTGCTGCTCGATTTCAAGCCCGTCCAGCGACAATACGCAGGAAACGCGGTGCCGCCTGATGCGGCTGGCGATGCCCACGAGTTCGGCCTCGCTGCGCTCGCCATCGACCACCAGATGTCCGTACCGTTCCGACAGTGTGACGAAATCGCCCTCGGGATCGATGATCACCTGCTGCACCCATTGCGCCGATTGCTCCAGGAGCCGCCGGAGCAGATGCGATTTGCCGGAACCGGAATTGCCTTGCACCAGAAGACGGGTCGCCAGCAACTCCTCGATGTCGAGCCTGGCCGGCTCTCCACCGTTCAGGGTCCCCATGTCAATTCCGACCTGCACCTTTGCCTTACCCCGTAAATTCCACGCGCAACGAACCGATTCTCGAAACAATCGGCCACTGGTCTGCTTACCAGAATATTGCAGGCCCGAAGCCCGCGATCGGGGAAATACACAGGAATTCGGACCAAGCGCCCCGTCGGCCTGGCGGTGGGATCCCAGCCGCCATCAACGCAACCACCGCCGGGCTTGCGCGCGGGTGACGCCAATGTCGCGCAGTATCTGGTCTTCGAGTTGGCCCAGATGTCGGCACTGCCGCCGCCATTCGGACCACACAGCCAGGGCCCGCCACGCCGATCGCGCGGCCCGAATCGGCTTGATCGCCAACACCGTCATCTGCAATCCGGATCTGCAAATCGGATTTTCGATATAAGACTCTGCTTTGCCACCACTCATGACCATGCCCCTGTTTGCCGGAGCCCACTCCTACCGCTGATCGCAAACACAATGCTTCGTCCGTCGCCGAAGCATTCCGGGATGACGTCGGGACACCCCTGCGCTAAACTTGGCTCATGAACAATCAGGCAACTGCCATCACCATTTCGGCCGTCGCCGCACTGATTGGCGACGTCGCCCGGGCCAACATCCTGACGGCGCTGATGAGCGACAAGGCGCTGACGGCGGGCGAACTTGCCCATCACGCCGGTGTCAGCGCGCCCACCACCAGCGGCCATCTCGCCAAGTTGGTCGACGGTGCGCTTGTCAGCGTCGAAAAACAGGGTCGCCACCGCTACTACCGGCTCGCTTCGGCCTCCGTTGCCGTGGCGTTTGAAAGCCTGTCCGATCTCGCCGCTGTCGGCCCGAAACGTCATCAGCCGACTGGTCCGAAGGATCAGGCGATGCGTCAGGCGCGCACCTGCTACGACCACATGGCCGGCAGACTGGCCGTGGCGCTGACAGATTCGCTTGTCGCGCGCGGGCTGATCATGATCGAAGACCGCGCCGGCCTGGTCACCGATGAAGGCCGGCAGTTCTTTTGCGATTTCGGCATTGATCTTGATCCGAAGCCGGGATCGGCCCGGCCTTTGTGTCGCACATGCCTAGACTGGAGCGAGCGACGCGTGCATCTGGGTGGCAGGCTTGGCGCCCAGCTTCTGGCGCAGTCGCTCGAGCGCCACTGGGTGCGTCCCGTCAAGGACACCAGAACACTGACAATCACCCGCGATGGCGAACGCGGGTTTCAGGAATTATTCGGAATTCCGATAGAATCAATGACGCGGCTTCGATAACGACCGCCTCAATCAACGGTCAATCCAAAGCCATGCATCAGCCTTCGCTGCGCCAGGTCCGGATTTCCCGACGTGAATGTCGCCAGATCCCGACCATCGGAGAAATCGGCGTTTTTCGGCAGCGTGTCGACAATCGCCAGCGCCCGCCGCGCAATCGCCTCGGCCGGATCGATCCAGTCCACCGGCCACGGCGCCATCTTGCGCATACGGTTGACCAGAAATGGAAAATGCGTGCAGGCCAACACCACGATATCGGTCTGGCGCCCCTCATGGCTGACAAAACAGGGCTCGATTTCCGCCTTCACCGCCGCTTCATCAACGAATCCACTGCGCATATAAGTCTCCGCCAGACTGGCGAGGTTTTCCGATCCCACCAGCCGCACATGCACCTTGTCGGCATAATCGCGGATCAAGTCGCGGGTGTATTGCCGTTTGACCGTGCCAGGTGTTGCCAGCACCGAGACAAGGCCTGAGCGGGTGCGCTCCGCAGCAGGCTTGACCGCAGGCACCGTGCCGACGAAAGGCAAGTCCGGATAGGCCTTGCGCAGTGCCGGCATGACGATGGTTGAGGCAGTGTTGCAGGCAATCAGTGCGAGCGCCGGCTTGTGGCGTCCGATCAGATCGGCAAACAGCGCGACAATACGGTCGTTAAGCGCCGCCTCTTCCCAGCGGCCATAGGGAAAGCCGGCATCGTCGGCCACATAGACAAACCGCCGTCCCGGCATCAGCACCCGCGCCTCGCGCAGCACGCTGAGCCCGCCAATACCGCTGTCAAACACCAGAACCGGACCCTCACTCATGCCCGTCTCCCTCCGAGACACCCGTTGCCCCTGCCCTGGGACCGGACTTTCCGGACCGTGCCGGCTGGCGTTTGCCCTGGGGATCAAACCGGTCAAATGAGGCGAAAAGACCGCGCAGCACGTTGATTTCGTCGGTCGAGAATCCCGGCCTTGTCAGCACCGCGCGCAGATTGTCGACCGCCTTCATCCGTTTGGTCTCGGATCGGAAATAGCCGCGCGCATCGAGCCCCTGCTCGATTTGCGCGAACAGTCCGTGCAGATCGGCTTTCGGCGCCGGCTCCACCTCGGGCTTGTCAAACGCTGTCTCATGCGGACTGGAAAGCCCCGATTTCATCCATTCATAGGACATCAGCAGCACGGCCTGAGCGATATTGAGCGAGGCATAGGCCGGATTGACCGGAAAGGTGACGATCTCGTCGGCGAGGCCAACCTCCCAATTGCGCAGGCCAATTCGCTCGCGCCCGAACAAGATCCCGGTCTTTTCACCTGTGTTCTCTCGTCCACGCAGAATCGCACCTGCCTCTACCGGCCCGCGCACCGGCTTGTGCCCGTCGCGTGGCCGCGCCGTGGTGGCATAGACCAGATTGAGATCCGCAAGCGCCGCTTCCAGCGTCTCAAACACCACAACACCGTCGATCACATGGTCGGCATGCGCGGCCGCGCTGACAGCCTTGTCATTGGGCCAGCCATCACGCGGATTGACAATGCGCAGGTTGGAGAGCCCGAAATTGGCCATGGCGCGCGCCACCATGCCGATGTTCTCGCCCAGTTGCGGTTCCACCAGGATGATCGCCGGCCCGCCGGTAAGGTTTTCGCGCTGCCTGTCGGTGCCTGCCATCTAGCTTGCCCGCCTGCGCATGCACAGTCGCCTTGTCTCTAATGATCTGATGATGTCAGCCACAGTCGGCCCCGTCTCTGTTAGGCCGACAGCACTACTGCCGCGCCCATCGACAATCAAGGCGGCCGCACCTGAGAAGCCCCGCAAGTACACAAGGCGCTGTAGTGACCCGCTGATACCCGCCTGCCCCGGAACGTGCACTTTTACGCAGCCTTTCCGGTCACGGACCTGCGTCATCGGGTATCAACCGTCATCACCGACGGCCGATCACCATCCCGGCATGTTGTGTGCCCCGCTGGCTTTTGTTAAGAGATGCGCCATCTGAACGGGCATATGCCCGCCCTCTCTGACAACCCTCCTCAAAAGGTCAATAAAACATGGCAAAGATCAAGGTAGCAAACCCGGTCGTCGATCTCGACGGCGATGAGATGACGCGCATCATCTGGCAGTTCATCAAGGAAAAACTGATCCTGCCCTACCTCGATCTGACGATCGATTATTATGACCTCTCGGTGGAATACCGCGACGAGACCGACGATCAGGTCACCATCGACGCCGCCAACGCCATCAAGAAGCACGGCGTCGGCATCAAATGCGCCACCATCACGCCTGATGAAGCCCGGGTCGAGGAATTCGGCCTGAAGAAGATGTGGCGTTCGCCCAACGGCACCATCCGCAACATTCTTGGCGGCGTGATCTTCCGCGAGCCGATCATCATGAAGAACGTGCCGCGGTTGGTTCCGGGCTGGACCAAGCCGATCATCGTTGGCCGTCACGCATTCGGTGACCAGTACCGCGCCACCGATTTCCGCTTCCCCGGCAAGGGCAAGCTTACGATCAAGTTCGTCGGTGATGACGGCGAAACCATCGAGCACGAAGTCTATGACGCGCCGTCCGCCGGCGTTGCCATGGCGATGTACAACCTTGATGATTCGATCCGCGATTTTGCCCGCGCTTCACTCAACTATGCGCTGATGCGCGGGGTTCCCTGCTACCTGTCGACCAAGAACACCATCCTCAAGGCCTATGACGGCCGTTTCAAGGATCTGTTCGAAGAAGTCTTCGAAGCCGAATTCAAGGACAAGTACGCCGAAGCCAAGATCACTTACGAACACCGCCTGATCGACGACATGGTCGCCTCCGCCCTGAAATGGTCCGGCGGCTACGTCTGGGCCTGCAAGAACTACGACGGCGACGTTCAGTCCGACATCGTTGCCCAGGGCTTTGGCTCGCTCGGCCTGATGACGTCTGTCCTGATGACCCCGGATGGCAAGACCGTGGAAGCAGAAGCCGCCCACGGCACCGTCACCCGCCATTACCGCCAGCATCAGAAGGGCGAGGAAACCTCGACCAACTCGATCGCCTCGATCTTTGCCTGGACCCGTGGTCTCGCGCACCGCGCCAAGCTCGACAACAATGCCGAACTCGCCAAGTTCGCCGACACGCTGGAACTGGTCTGCATCCAGACCGTCGAATCGGGCTTCATGACCAAGGATCTGGCGCTGCTGATCGGTCCTGACCAGCCGTGGCTGTCGACCACAGGTTTCCTCGACAAGATCGACGAAAACCTGCAGAAGGCCATGGCCTGACTGATGGCCACCGGACCTGTCGTCACGCTCAAAAAGCTGTGGCGGCACAACCGGTGGCTAACCCTGTCTTTTCTGATCACATTGACGCTGGCGCTGTTTTTCATCATTCGCGCCAGCGTTTTTTTTGTCTATTGGCAAAACCATACCGATGAACCGATCGAAGGCTGGATGACGGTGCGCTATATCGCCAATTCCTACCGGGTCGATCCGGAATTGGTGCATGATGCCATCGGTCTGCCCCGCACCGGCCCTGACCGCCGGCCGCTGATCCGGATCGCTCGCGAAGATGGTCGGCCACTCGATCAAATGGCCACGACAATCATCGAGGCGATAGAGGCCGATCGCAAGGCTCGAGGCATTCCCAACAGCGACCTTCCAGATCCAGTCCCCTCCGGGCAGCCATGACCGAACAACTGCTGGATGCGCTGGCGCTTTATGGCATCCCCGCAGCCGCGCTGTTGCTCGCTATCGGCCAGATCGGCATTCCCATGCCCACCTCTCTGGCGCTGCTGGCGCTCGGTGCGCTGGCGGCCAATGGCGACGCCGATGTCTCAAGCGCCTTCATCTGGGCAGTAGCCGGTTGCACGTTGGGCGATCAGGCCGGCTATTTTGTCGGCCGACTGGTCATGCAACAGGCTTCCGACCGCCCCGGCATGATCGGCAAGCTCGCCCGCCGGGCGCGGAAGGCCGAGCCACACCTGCAAAAATGGGGCGGATCCGGCGTGTTCCTGTCGCGTTGGCTGTTCACGCCGCTCGGCCCGCCGGTCAATTATGCCAGCGGCGCCACCCGACTGTCGTGGCCGCTCTTTACCCTCTGGGGTCTCGCCGGTGAGACATTGTGGGTGACGATCTACATCGTGCTTGGCTATGTGTTCGGCTCCAACATCGAAGCCCTCGCCAATGTTCTGGGCAACCTGTCGATGGCGCTGGCGCTGCTGGCAATTGCCGCATTCTTGGGTTGGAGGCTGCTGCACGCCGCCAGAAAACCGAAGATCAAACCGACGTCCTGAAACACGCCCGGTCCTTCCCTACGCGCAAAAGACGCTTCGAAGCTCGGATTCGGGCATGGGCTTTCATGCCTGATTGAACCATTGGAGAGCGGGCCTCACACCCTGTCCAGCGTCGACTGCACCATGTCGGCAACTTCATCGACAAAATCGGCGTCGCGCCAATAGCCACTGTGCGACAGCGGGTTCCACGAACTCAGCCAGGATCCGGAATTGATCTGCCGATCCTTGAGACCACCGGCGTCGGCCAGGCTCTTGTAGCCGATGCCGAGATTTTCGAGCGGATAGCCCAGCACATCATCCTTGTCATAGAAGTTCAGCCACCAGGGCTGGCGTTGCAGCACCGCCGGCAGGTCGGTTCCGGGATTGGCGATGCACAGGATCTGGTCAAAACTATAGGCGAAGGTAAACAGCGGGATGTTGCAGCCAAATGTCATCAACGCGGCGATAGTGTTGCAACTCGATATCCGCTGCGTCGTCAGCCGCTGGTCATGCTGTCGGTCCCAGATGTGGTCGGCAAACACATGCCCGCCCATCGAGTAGGCCAGCACGATCAATGGCGCGCCGGCTTCGGTGTCATCTTCCAGTTCCTTCAGCACCGTGTCACAGCGCGCATGGATATCGCGGTAGATGTCGTGATTGGGATCGCCCGACGCGTTGTGATACGCCGCAGCATCGCCAAGGTTCTTGATCGCGAACTCGCGCAGCCCGTCATAATTGAGCTTGTTTTTCACCCGTTCGAAATAGGCATTCTGGTTCTTCTCGGTGATGTCGGAATAAAAGATCTCCCGCCACGCCACGCGCGAGGCAAACTGGCCGGCGTTGCCCCTGTCGATCCGTGTCCGCACCAGGCGCGCCAGGTCCTTGGAAAAGGACAGCGTGGCGCTGTTGCCCGGACGTATGCCGAAAGAGCCAATGCCGTGGATCACGGCAACAGCAATCTGCTTGGCCATCGTAACCTCCCGTTCTTCCCACGTCTGCGCGCCAGTTTAACACGCACCCCGGAAAGGCGGAAAATCCACCTCGTGGCCGAGCCAAGCGGAACCGCCGCACCAGAGCCAGATAAGGACATACAAAAGCATGAGGATTGCGGGCCGAGCATCACGAAAAACGCCCGGGGTAGAACCCCGGGCGCGAAAAATCATGAACCCTGTTTGCACCGCGTGAGCGGCAGAGCGGATCAGCCGATCGCCGCGGCCACGGCGTCGATTGCCGCATCGGCCTTTTCTCCATCCGGACCGCCGGCCTGGGCCATGTCGGGCCGCCCGCCACCGCCTTTGCCGCCGATCGCTTCGGATGCCACCCGCACCAGATCGACTGCCGACAGCCGCGAGGTCAGATCCTCGGTGACACCGACGACGACGCTGGCCTTGCCGTCACTGCTGACCGCGACAAACGCCGCCACGCCGGAGCCCAGCGATGATTTTGCCGCATCCACCAGGCCCTTCAGGTCCTTGGGCTGCACGTCGCTGACCACCTTGCCCAGGAATTTGACGCCGCCGACATCACGGCTCTCATCGCTTCCCGCAGTGCCACCACCCAGCGCCAGTTTTTTGCGCGCCTCGGCCAGTTCGCGTTCGAGTTTCTTGCGCTCGTCCATCAGCGCTTCAACCCGTGAAGCCACATCGCCCGGCTGCACTTTCAATAGCAAAGCCAGTGATTTGAGCCTTTCGTCCTGTTCCGCCAGATGCCTGCGCGCAGCCTCGCCGGTAAGCGCCTCGATGCGGCGCACGCCGTTGCTCACGGCGCTGTCGGAAAGCACACGGACCAGACCGATTTCACCGGTGGCCGCAACATGAGTGCCGCCGCACAGTTCCACCGAATAGGGCCGGTTGGCTTTGGCGCCATGCGTCGCCGTGCCCATCGACACCACCCGAACCTCGTCGCCATATTTCTCGCCAAACAGCGCCATCGCGCCTTCAGCGATGGCATCGTCAACGGCCATCAGTCGGGTCGTTACCGAGCTGTTTTGCAGGATGATCTCGTTGGCCATGGCCTCGACCTGCTGGATCTCTTCAGCCGTCATCGGCTTCGGGTTGGAAACGTCAAACCTGAGCCGCTCGGGCGCCACCAGCGAGCCCTTCTGGGCCACATGGGTGCCGAGCACTTCGCGCAACGCTTCATGCAGCAGATGGGTGGCCGAATGATTGGCGCGGATCTTGGCACGGCGCGCGTGATCGACATCAAGCTGCGCCTCGGCGCCCACGCTGACCTTGCCTTCGACAACTTTCGCCCGGTGCACGAACACGCCCTCGCCGCGCTTCTGGGTGTCGTTGACTTCAAGCCGGTAGCCTTCGCCGGAAATGATGCCCTGATCACCCATCTGACCGCCGGATTCACCATAGAACGGCGTCTGGTTGACGACCACGTCGACGGCATCACCCGCTGCGGCGCTCTCGACCTGCGCCCCGTCGCGCACCAGCGCCAGGATCACACCTTCGGCGGTCTCTGTGTCGTAACCCAGAAATTCGGTGCCACCGACCTTGTCCTTGATCTCGTACCAGATGTTCTCGGTGGCCGCATCGCCGGAACCGGACCAGTGGGCCCGTGCTTCAGCCTTCTGCCTTTCCATCGCTGCGTTAAACCCTTCGGTATCGACATCGACGCCACGCTGTCTCAGCGCATCCTGGGTCAGATCGAGCGGAAAGCCATAGGTGTCATAGAGCTTGAACGCAGTTTCGCCACTCAGCTGGTCGCCCTCGCCAAGCCCGGCGCTGGCATCGTCGAGCAGGCTCAGCCCGCGCTCCAGCGTTACCCTAAAATTGGTTTCCTCGAGTTTCAATGTTTCAGAAATCAGCGCCTCGGCACGCACCAGTTCCGGATAGGCACGACCCATCTCCGCCACCAGCGTCGGCAGCAATCGCCACATCAGCGGCTCGGGCGCACCCAGCAATTGTGCATGCCGCATGGCCCGGCGCATGATCCGCCTGAGCACATAACCACGCCCTTCCTTGGACGGCAGCACACCGTCGGCGATCAGGAAGGCTGACGCACGCAGGTGATCGGCGATCACCCGGTGGCTGGCGCGGGTGTCGCCCTCGGCTGGCACCCCGGTGGCCTCCACCGAGGCGGCAATCAGCCGTTGGAACAGGTCGATGTCATAATTGTCGTGTTTGCCCTGCAAAAGTGCTGCAATCCGCTCCAGTCCCATGCCGGTGTCGATCGACGGCCGCGGCAAGTCGAGCCGCTCGTCGGCGGTCTGCTCGAACTGCATGAACACCAGGTTCCAGATCTCGATGAAACGGTCACCATCCTCGTCCACAGAGCCGGGAGGCCCGCCCCAGATATGGTCGCCATGATCATAGAAAATCTCTGAACACGGCCCGCAAGGACCGGTGTCGCCCATCGCCCAGAAATTGTCATTGGTGGCGATGCGGATGATCCGGTTTTCCGGAATCCCCGCAATCTTGCGCCACAGATCATAGGCGTCGTCATCGGTGTGGTAGACGGTGACCAGCAACCGCTCCTTGTCGATGCCGAACTCCTTGGTCAGCAGGTTCCAGGCAAGCTCGATGGCGCGGTCCTTGAAATAGTCGCCAAAGGAGAAATTGCCGAGCATCTCGAAGAAGGTGTGGTGACGCGCGGTATAGCCGACATTGTCGAGGTCGTTGTGCTTTCCGCCGGCGCGGACGCATTTCTGCGAGGTCACCGCGGTCGAATAGGGCCGCTGTTCAAGCCCGGTAAAAACGTTCTTGAACTGCACCATGCCCGCATTGGTGAACATCAGCGTCGGGTCGTTGCGCGGCACAAGCGGGCTCGACGCCACCACTTCGTGCCCGTTCTTCTTGAAATAGTCGAGAAACGACGACCGGATTTCGTTCACGCCACTCATGATCAACCCTTTGTTCGACAAGCCGGCCGCGCCACGCGCCGGATGGATGCCCGCACCACAAAAACCGTGCGGACCGCCGCTTTTATCGCCCGCCCCCCTGCCTGTCCAGACGGCAGCGGCAGCACCATCAAAGGAAAACCGGCCGCCAGTCCCTTTCGAGACTGACGACCGGCTTGAAACCTGCACCAGGAATGTGCGGAAGGCCTACATTTCGGCGGAGCCAGCGTCGTCATTCTCTCCGGCGCTGCGGTCTTCTTCCAGAAATTTTTCGGCAATCAGCCCGGCATTCTGGCGAAGCGACAGTTCGATCTCGTCGGCCAGCACCGGATTGTCCCGCAGAAACTGCTTGGAGTTCTCGCGCCCCTGCCCCAGCCGCTGGCTGTTGTAGGAGAACCAGGCGCCGGATTTCTCGACAATCCCGGCTTTCACGCCCAGATCGATCAATTCGCCGACCTTGGAAACGCCTTCGCCATACATGATGTCGAACTCGACCTGCTTGAACGGCGGCGCCATCTTGTTCTTGACCACCTTGACCCGGGTCTGGTTGCCGACCACTTCATCGCGGTCCTTGACCGAGCCGATGCGGCGGATATCGAGCCGCACCGAGGCATAGAATTTCAGCGCATTGCCGCCGGTGGTGGTTTCGGGCGAGCCGAACATCACGCCGATCTTCATGCGGATCTGGTTGATGAAGATTACCATGCAGTTCGAGCGCGAGATCGAGGCGGTCAGCTTGCGCAGCGCCTGGCTCATCAGTCGCGCCTGCAAGCCTGGCAGGCTGTCGCCCATTTCACCTTCGATTTCGGCGCGCGGCGTCAATGCAGCCACCGAATCGATCACCAGCACA
The DNA here is from genome assembly GCF_046837775.1 of Hoeflea sp. Naph1. Taxonomy (GTDB): domain Bacteria; phylum Pseudomonadota; class Alphaproteobacteria; order Rhizobiales; family Rhizobiaceae; genus Hoeflea. The sequence goes on from NZ_CP177286.1 coordinate 3,214,986, forward strand.
TCAAGCGCGCCGGAACGAACCAGCGTATCGGTGATTTCGAGCGCCTGCTCGCCATTGTCAGGCTGCGAAATCAGCAGGCTTTCGAGGTCAACGCCGAGCTTGCGGGCATAGACCGGGTCGAGCGCGTGCTCAGCATCGATAAAGCCGCAAATGCCACCCTTCTTCTGCGCCTCGGCAATGGTCTGCAACGCCAGTGTGGTCTTGCCGGAGCTTTCCGGCCCGAAAATCTCGATCACGCGGCCGCGCGGCAAACCGCCAATGCCCAGCGCAATGTCGAGTCCCAGCGAACCGGTCGGAACCGTTTCGATCTCGACCACGCCCTCATTGGCGCCGAGCTTCATGATCGAGCCCTTGCCGAACGAGCGTTCGATCTGAGAAAGTGCGGCGTCGAGCGCCTTGCTTTTGTCCACGGATTTTTCCTCTACCAGTCGCAAAGAGTTCTGTGCCATTCCATCCACCTTTAGGTTATCGTGCCGCAGCAAGCAATCAATGCTCGTTTGACAAATTTGTACTCTCTTTGTTCCGCTTTCGCAAGCCCTGCTCAACCAACTGGAATATAATGATAATTCACTACGTGTTCTATTTTTGTTTCGGTAAACGGCCCGCTGGTGCCCGCGATGACGCGGCAACCTGCATCCGCGACGCCGACCAGACCGCGATTCGGTTATCCGCCGGATTGTGCGAAGGTTAGGTCATGGCGCGCATCCTTGCCATCGGAGGCGCCCATATCGACCGCACCGGCCGGCTTGCTGCCCCGCACCGGCCCGGCGCCTCCAATCCCGGCTTCTGGCAGAGCGAGGCCGGCGGTGGTGTTTTCAACGCAGCGCGCAACCTTTCGCGGCTCGGTCACCAGGTCACGCTTGTGGCGCCGCGCGGTGGCGATGCGGCTGCCGATGAGGTGGCGCGTGCAGCCGCCGACGCAGGTATCGAGGATTGCCCGCTGACCTTTCTCGATCGGGCAACGCCAAGCTATTCGGCAATACTAGAGCCCGACGGCAATCTGATCACCGCACTCGCCGACATGGCGCTCTATGACCAGGTGCCTGCGCGCCGGCTGATGACCGCGCGACTGCATAAGCGGCTGGCCTCTGCCGACCTGCTTTTGGCCGACGCCAATTTGCCCGAAGACGCACTTTATGCACTCAGCAAGAAAGCTGCCGGGCACGGCATCCCGGTCGCAGCCATCGCCGTGTCGCCAGCCAAGGTGGTGCGCTGGCACAGGAGCCTGCCGCATCTGGCGTTGCTTGCCATGAACGCAGCCGAAGCCGCCACATTGAGTGGAAGCCACGCGGAAGCTTCCCACAACTGGTCCGACCTGCTCTCCCAGCTCGGACTTTGTTGCGGCCTGATCAGCGCCGGCGCAGGCCCGGTAATGGCCTTTGACGATAGCGGTATCACCGCGCTGGCACCGCCGCCGCTTGGCAGCCTTGCCGATGTCACCGGCGCCGGCGATGCGCTCGTTTCAGGCTTTGTCGACGGCCTGCTTGCGGGCGACACCCGCGAAAACAATCTCATCCGCGGCATTGCGCTGGCGCGGCTTACCGCTACCGTGCGCGGGCCGGTGCGGCCGGATTTATCGCCGGAACTGCTTGCCCAGGCCCTCGCCGCCATGCCAAAGCCCACGCCAATCCACACTTGAGTTCAGGAGCCTGCCCCATGCCCGGATCGATCGACATCGAAACCACCCAGGAAGTGGCCGACGCACTGGCTGCCGGTCGTCCGGTGGTCGCGCTCGAATCCACCATCATCACCCATGGCATGCCCTGGCCTGGCAACCGCGACATGGCGCTCGAGGTTGAGGCCGTAATCCGCGCGGAAGGGGCAGTCCCGGCCACCATCGCCATCATCGACGGCACCCTGCATGCGGGTCTCGATACGGCGTCCATCACCGCGCTCGCGCAGGCCAGCGACGTCATGAAGGTCTCGCGCGCCGATTTCGCCTTCGCCATTGCCGAGGGTCGCACTGGCGCCACCACTGTCGCTGCCACCATGATGGCCGCGAAACTTGCCGGCATCTCGGTGTTTGCCACAGGCGGCATCGGAGGCGTCCATCGCGGCGCCGAGCTGAGCTTCGATATCTCCGCCGATCTCGAGGAACTGGCGCGCACGCCTGTGATCGTTGTCAGCGCCGGCGCCAAGGCCATTCTCGATATCCCCAAGACGCTGGAAGCGCTGGAAACCCGCGGCGTCCCGGTGGTGGCCTATGGTCAGGACGAAATGCCCGCTTTCTGGTCGCGCAGTTCGGGCCTTGCCGCACCGCTCAGGCTTGACACGCCCGAAGCCATTGCCAGGTTCGAGATCACCCGCCGCGCCTTGGGTGGCCATGGCGGTATGCTGATTGCCAATCCGGTGCCCGAAACAGATGAAATTTCCGCCAATGTAATGCACGGTCATATCGAGGCCGCGCTCGAAATGGCCAAGGCTCAAGGCATCGAGGGCAAGGCGGTAACGCCTTTCCTGCTGGGCGAAATCCTCGGCCTGACCGACGGCGCGAGCCTCAAGACCAACATCGCGCTGGTGCTCAACAATGCCCGCCTCGCCGCCCGCATTGCCGTGGCGCTGGCAGCCGGCTCGAAATGATCACCCAATTTCTCCCGCCGTCAAAACAGCAAGGACAAGGTCGATGAAACCAACCAGACGCACTGGCAGCGTATTCGACAAGGCCGAAGCCGCCTTCAAATCCGCGACCACCAAGCCGGTTGAACCAGCCCCCAGACCCGCAACCGTGCCCGAAGGCAAGGAACTCGTTTCGCTGCGGCTCGACCGCGCCGTACTCGAGCATTTTCAGGAAGACGGCCCCGGCTGGCAAGACCGCATCAATGCCGCACTGCGCGCCGCCGCTGGGCTTTGAGCAAATGACCGGCCAGACAGGCCGATGAACGGGGGATTGCCCTAATCAAGCCGCGCTGTGGCTAACGAAAAGACCCGGCAGCCAGAGCTGCCGGGTCCAATGTCGCCTCAAACGACCTTCCACACCCATCCCGAAATCAGGGCAGATTTCCGGGTTGCGGGGCGCGGAAACTGAAACATTCTCACCACTCGGGCCGCCGCACCCCATCTTTGGTGCGCGAGCAGTCCTTGAGTCAGATCAGTTCAATCAGCTCAGCGGCGCGATCTGGATTTCCACACGACGGTTGGCCGCACGCCCGAACTCGGTGCTGTTGTCAGCCACCGGACGGCTTTCGCCGAAGCCCTGGGTGTAGAACCGCTGGCTATTGTTGCCCTGCGAAATCAGGTAGCTGGCAACCGACTGCGCGCGCTGCTGCGACAGGGTCAGGTTGTAGCTGTCCGAACCGGTCGAATCGGTGTGTCCGGCAACGTCGACGAGCGAGCGGTTGAATTTCTTCAGCACCAGCGCCACCGAGTTCAGGGTCGGGTAGAACTCCGGCTTGACCGCCGACTGATCACTGTCGAAGGTGATGTTGGACGGCATGTTGAGCACGATGTTGTTGCCCACGCGGGTCACCGATACGCCGGTACCCTGCAATTGCGCCCGCAATTCGGATTCCTGCTGATCCATGTAACCGCCGATCGCGCCGCCTGCGAGCGCACCGATACCGGCGCCAATCAGCGCGTTCTTGCGATCGTCGCCGCCAGCAAGCAGGCCGAGGCCCGCACCGGCAGCCGCGCCCAGCGCCGCACCGCCCGCCAGGTTGGAGATCTTCTGCTGTCCGGTATATGGATCGGTCGTACAGGCGGACACAAAGATTGCGGCCAGCGCTGCTGCCAGAATTTTGGTTTTCATGGTAGCCCCTCTCGGCATATGTCAGTTGGCGAATTCTAGTGGAAATTGCGGCAGGATAATGAATATTTCATCACCATCCAAAACCCTGCCATATCAATGGATTACCGTCGGAAGCAGCTATTCGTCCAGTATTTCCCGGACCGCGGTGGCCAATTGCTTGAGCGAAAACGGCTTGGCCAGAAAGCCGAATTTGGCGTCCGCCGGCAGGTTGCGTGCAAACGCGTCCTCGGCATAGCCTGAGACGAAAATGAACTTCATGTCCGGATAATCCTTGCGCAGTTCGGTCAGCAGCGTCGGCCCGTCCATTTCCGGCATCACCACGTCGGAGACGACGATGTCGACCCGGCCTTCGAGCTCCTTGAGCACCTCCAGCGCCTCAACGCCGGTTCCTGCTTCATGCACCTCGTAGCCGCGCGCTTCCAGCATCCGCTTGCCACCGCGCCGAACCGCTTCCTCATCCTCGACCAGCAGCACCACGGAAGAACCGCCGGTCAGATCCTCAGGCCCGGATGTCGACTTGGCAGGCTCCACCGTGCCATTGCGCGCGGCCTCCAGGGTGGCCGCAGCTTCCGCCGCCGCGGCAGCCTTCTCGGCCTCGTCTTCCACATGCCGCGGCAAGTAGATCCGGAAGGTGGTGCCCTTGCCCAGTTCCGAATCCGGATAGATGTAGCCACCCGACTGCTTGATGATGCCGTAAACCATCGACAGGCCAAGACCAGTGCCCTTGCCGACATCCTTGGTGGTGAAGAACGGCTCGAAAATCTTTTGCATCACTTCAGGCGAGATGCCGGTGCCCTCGTCCCTGATTTCAATCAGCACATACTCGCCAACTTCCATGCCGCGATGATTGAGCCGCTCGACCTCCTCGGCCTCGACATTGCGGGTACGCACCGTGATGGTGCCGCCTTCGGGCATGGCGTCGCGGGCATTGACGGCGAGATTGATCAGCACCTGTTCGAACTGGCCCAGATCGGTCTTGACCGGCCACAGGTCGCGACCAAACTCAAGCTCGAGCTTGACATTGGTCCCCGTCAACCGGTCGACCAGCATCCTCAGGTCACCAATCACGTCGGTCATCGACAGCACCGTCGGGCGCATCGTCTGTTTGCGCGAGAATGCCAGCAACTGGCGCACCAGCACGGCGGCACGATTGGCATTGCGCTTGATCTCGATGAGGTCGGCAAAACTGGAATCAGACGGCCTCAGCGACATCAGCAGGTGGTCGGCCGACAACAGGATCGCAGTCAGCACATTGTTGAAGTCATGGGCAATGCCGCCGGCCAGCGTGCCCACGGCGTTCATTTTCTGGGTCTGCGCCATCTGCGCTTCCAGCGCTTTCTGCTCGGTAGTCTCGACCGCATAGATGATCGCGGTTTCCTCAGGCGCCTCCTCGGTGTGTTCGATCACAGCATTGACGTAAAAACGGAAATGCCGCTCCTCGTTGTCAGCGCGACAACTGTCAATCGGCACGATCGCGCCCTGCTTGTCGGCGGCCTCGACCAGCGCCTGCTGAAACAGCTTGCGGTCTTCGGCGCGCAACACCGTCTCAAACAGCGTGCCGCGCTCCATGTCGTCACGTGTCACCAGGCCATTAAACATCTGCAGGAACGGCCCGTTGGTGCGCAGAATCTTGCCTTGCCCATCAACCGAGGCGATGGCCATCGGCGTGTTGTTGAAGAACCGGGTAAACCGCATTTCCGCCCGCGCCGCATCCTGAACGCCCGAGCCGCCGTCTTCGCGGCTGATGACGATGGTGCGACTTTCACCAGGCGAGCCATCGCGGGTCGCGCTCACCCGGTGCACCAGACGCACCGGAAAGCTCTGGCCGTTGGATTTGAGCAGGTCGAGATCGAGTTGTGCGGTGCGGTTGAGCCCCGGCTCTGCCTGAACCGATTCCACCAACGCCATGCCGGAACCCGCCACCAGATCGCGCAGCATCAACTTTCCGGGCGAGAATGCAGTGAAATCAATCCCCAGCCAGTCGGCCAGCGTCGCATTGAGATAGACGATGTCGCCATCGCGGCCTGCGGAAAAGAACCCGACCGGCGCGTGATCAAGATAGTTGATGGCGTTCTGCAACTCCTTGAACACCATTTCCTGTTCGGTGCGCTCATGGCTGATATCGGACAATTGCCAAGCCATCAGCTGGCCAGCGCCATCCACGCCGGTTACCGGTCGGCCACGCAAACGGTACCAATGCGCCGAACTGCCGCCTTCGCTGGTTTCGCCGAGCGGCTGCGACATCCGGAATTCTTCCTGGCCTTCGCGGCCATCGCGCATGGCGTTGGTCAGCCGGTAGACTGCCTCGGCGGATTCCCGGTGGCGCGACAGAATCGCCTCGATTGACTGCACGTCGGCAGCACTCGAAGAGCCGGTCAGCTTTCCATAGGCGTGATTGGCGTAGATTACCCGGTCCTTGTTGTCAGTAACCAGCGTGCCTTCGGGATGGGTATCGATGAAAGCCCGCGCCAACGGATCGGTGACGGTTTTGGGCATGATGGTGACGAAGCCGATCACGGTCGACACCAGGAAAAAGATCCCGACCACCGCCAGCACGCCGAGGATGCCGAGCATCACGTCATTGTTGAGCTTGTCCTTGAACAGGAAAAAAACGACAGAGGCGCCAATCATCACCAGTGCGAGGAAAATGAGCCTCGACACGGAACGCGGTTTGGCGCTTCGGTCCACAAGCGGCGCCGGATGCCCGGCCGCGGGCGTCGTCTCTGTCATGCTTTGCTCTCTCGTCCCGCCACGGATCGTCCGGTTTGGATCACATTCCACCGCGTATGGAAAGCCCAAACCCGGTGATCGCGCCCCAATGAACACGGTTTGTCTGCGAAAATCGATGGTCTCGGCATAGTCTGGGCCCTCTTCGCTGGCGACGAACAGATACGACACGGGATAAATCCCCGCAACGACTTGTGGAGACGGACGAAAAAACGTCAAATACACTCCGTTTGCAAACCAATTCGGCCGGCGATCGTCAATCAGGCGACCGGAACCGAAATCATGCGGAGGACTGCTTTTGCCCGACAACATTCTGGACGGTCACGGCGCAACGTTACTGATCGCGATTATTGTCGTCGCCGTGGCACTGCTGGCGCTGGTCGGCGTTTTCTGGCTGATCCGCAGGCGGTCGTCGTCAACCTTCGTGCGCGGTGGTCGCGGTCGCCAGCCGCGCCTGGCCGTGCTGGATGCCGCGGCAGTCGATACCAAACGCCGAATCGTGCTCATTCGCCGCGACGATGTCGAGCATCTGGTAATGATCGGCGGCCCGACTGACGTCGTCATCGAAAGCCGCATCATCCAATTGCCCGGCGAACCGGCCGATCAGCCCCCGCCAGCCGACACCAGACAGGTTCCCCCTGCCCAGATGCCGACGCCGGTTGCGATGGCCGACCCGGCGCAGCGTCCCGAAGCATCCGCCGCGCCCGCGCCAGCGGCGCAACAGCAAAGCCGCACACCCAGGCCTCAGCCGGTAACCAGATCGCGACCAGACGCACGGCCACAGCCTGCGGCAGCTCAGCCCGGGCCCCGTCTCACGGACACGGCCCGCCCGGCGTCATCGGCTCACGCCACCATCGCTGCCACCGCCGCCACGGCCACAACTGTCGGGGCCATGCAGTCCGACGCAGCCAACGCGCTGGAAAGCGCGCGTGCAAGGGTGTTTAAAGAGCCGGATTTTAGTGACGCTGTGCTGGACGACCTGCCCTCGGGGTCAGCCACGACGCCTGACCCAGCCCACGCGCCCTCCACGACCCGCCCGGTCGAGCCTGCTTCGGATTATGCGATCGAACTGCCAGGCTACAGCGAAATCCTGGCCGACCAGCAGGTCTCATCTTCGACTCCCGATCCAACCCCGACACCCGCTCCAGCTCCCGCCGCGGCGGGACGGCAAGCGCCCGCTAGCGATTTTGAATCAGTTCTCGCTGCCGAACTGTCTGAGGATCTGTTGTTTGATGAACTTGACGACGGCTTTCTTGATGCCCCTGATCAGGACGCCACAGCGGCATCGGGCGTCGAGCCGGCGCAGACACCCGAGGTCAAGCCCGACACCTCACCTTCGCGCGATTCGCTGGAGGCCGAAATGGAGCGACTGCTCGGCGACATGACGCGCAAGCCTTCGTGACGTCAATTCTACCGGAACACTCCAGTCGCCGAGGTCTGCGGTCGGATAGATGAAACAACTGCCGGCTGGCGGCCAACCTGAAATTGATTCGATGGCCTGCAACCTCAAAGGCGCTCCAAAAGCATCAAGGCGCCGTGCTTGGAACGCACGGCGCCTTGATGCAAAGCAACCCGGAAAAAGTCCGGTCTATTCGTCGCGATAAACCTTTTCACGCCGTTCGTGGCGTTCCTGCGCTTCGATCGACAAAGTCGCGATCGGCCGCGCATCAAGCCGTTTCAGGCTGATCGGCTCGCCAGTCTCTTCGCAATATCCGTAGGTTCCCTCATCGATCCGGGTCAACGCCGAATCGATCTTGCCGATCAGCTTGCGTTGCCGGTCTCGAGCCCGCAATTCGATCGCTCGATCACTTTCCGACGACGCTCGGTCGGCGATATCAGGATGGTTGGCACTTTCCTCCGCGAGATGGTCAAGCGTCTCGCGCGCCTCTTTAAGGATATCATTGCGCCATGCTGTCAACTTAGCCCGAAAATAGGCGCGCTGCTTGGCGTTCATGAACTCCTCTTCATCAGAGGGCACATAGGAGGAAAAATCGAAGTCTTCACTCATGACGATTCTCCCGGCTAAGCCATTCGGGGGACGTATATCCAGAGGCCAGCGCCGGTACAAGCGATAAATGTAGCCCATCACCGCAATTTTATCGATACGTCATAATGGCGCAGATGTGCCGGGAAGGGGTTGGTTTCGCTCTATATTCGGGCCATATGGTGCCCGCAAACGCATTTTTGGAGTTAGTTTAAGGTGCATGCACCAACTATGGCGACGTACAATGCCCTAACCCGACGCACTTTGGGCTATTGGCGAATTGAACCCGGGCAGCGAAGGTTTACGTTTGACCAATGACCTCATCCCCCTTCCCCAGCCTGCGCGTATTTCTCGTCCGGCACGCCCACGCCAGCTGGGCACTGCCCGGCATGCGCGATTTCGACAGGCCGCTTGATGCCAGAGGCCGGGACGAAGTCCGGCAACTCGCGGCGGCCATGGTTGTCAACGGCTATGAGCCGGATCTTGTCTTCTGCTCCACCGCGCGCCGCTGCGAAGAAACACTCGACCTCCTGCTCCCACAGCTCGGCCTGACGCCTGCCGTCGAGCGCAGCGACACACTCTACGCAGCCAGCCACGGAAAATATCTTGATCTGATCGGGGCAAGCCACCCTGATACCGTCCGCTCGATCATGATTATCGGCCACAATCCGATGATTGAAGATACCGCTGAGGCGCTGTTGCAGGCCGACCCGGCAACTTTTGCGGAAGCACTCGCCGCCGGTTTCCCGACCGCCGGCCTGTTGATTGTCGATTGCCCCCGCAGCGAGAACGGAGCGAGCCTTGAAAACACCGGGTTCGTGGCGCTCATCTCACCTGCCGACAGCTGATGCAGGACGCGCCAAATGGATGCATCTGGGTGACACCGTACCTGCGTTGAATCTGAGAATTTGGACGCCGTTTGCGCGTTCGCGGGACCGTGCGGCACCCTGGACAGACACCGCACTGTTACGCTTGCGCTTTCAATCGCCCCTTCACTCTCCTATATCGGCGGAAGCAGTTTAATTGTGAAAGGCACCCGTGTCGTCTTCCATCACCACCCTCGCCGATGAGGCGTTGATCGCCTTTGACACCCTCACCGACCGGGCCAGCAATCTGATTGAGCCCACGTTGCGGCTCGGCGTCACCGGCCTTTCTCGGGCCGGCAAGACCGTGTTCATCACTTCGCTGGTTCACAACCTGCTGCATGGCGGCCGTCTGCCGATGTTTCAGGCGTCCCATTCCGGCCGTCTGGCCGGTGCCACGCTTGAACCGCAGCCCGACGACGCGGTGCCGCGGTTCCAGTACGAGGATCATGCAGCCCGGCTGATTGAAGAGCGTCTGTGGCCCGATTCCACCCGCGCCATCTCCGAGCTGCGGCTGGTCATCGAGTATGAATCGGCCAGTGGCTGGAACCGCTTTTTCTCGGGCGGCAGACTGTGCCTCGACATTGTCGACTATCCCGGTGAGTGGCTGCTCGACTTGCCGCTGCTGGGCCAGGACTTTGCCGCCTTCTCGCTCAATGCCGCCAGCCTTGCGCGGTCCTCGGCGCGCCTCGACCTGGCCACGCCATGGCTCGAACGCGCCGGCGCCATCAACCCGCACAAGCCCGCCAACGAGGCCGACGCTCGCGAACTGGCTCGCCTCTACACGGATTATCTCCGGGCCTGCAAGCGCGATGAACGGGCGCTCTCCACCCTGCCGCCGGGGCGCTTCCTCATGCCCGGCGATCTTGAAGGATCACCGGCACTGACATTTGCGCCCTTGCCCAACCTGCCCGACACGCCAGCCCCAAAGGGTTCGTTGCAGGCAATGATGGAGCGCCGTTTTGAAAGCTACAAATCCGTCGTCGTCAAACCCTTCTTCCGCGAACATGTTGCCCGCCTTGACCGCCAGATCGTGCTGATCGACGCCATGCAGGCGATGAATGCCGGCCGCGAAGCCGTAATTGATCTTGAGCGAGCGCTGTCGGATGTGCTGTCGTGTTTCCGGCCAGGCCGTGGAAATCTGCTCACCAGCCTGGTGTCGCGCCGCATCGACAAGGTTCTGATTGCCGCCACCAAGGCCGATCACTTGCACCACGAAAGCCATGACCGGCTTGAGGCCATTGCCCGGCGCATTGTCGACCGTGCGTCACAGAACATCGGTTCGTCAGGCGCCCACATCGAGGTGTTGGCGCTGGCCGCCGTCCGCGCCACCCGCGAAGCCACCGCGCGGCAGGATGGCGAAACCCTTCCGGTGATCGTCGGCATCCCGCTTGAAGGTGAGAAAATCGGCACCGAGACGTTTGATGGAAAACGGAAAACAGCCATATTTCCCGGGGACTTGCCGCTAAACCCGGATTCATTCTTTAAAGCCGTTGATTCAGGCTCTCAGGCAATGCCCCCCGATATCAACATCGTCCGCTTCCGACCGCCGGTGATCGAGCAAAGCGACAGCGGCGTGAAACTGTCGCTGCCGCATATCCGGCTTGACCGGGCGCTTGAATACCTCCTGGGAGACCGGCTCGCATGACCGACCATGACACCTCCGGCCCCGCCCGCAAACCGCGCGCCTTCAGCGTCGAGGAACCACAGGCGCCTGCCGCCAAACCCAAAGCCAAGCCGGAAAAGCAGCGCAAGCCGTCAGCTCTCCCGGTCACGGTAGAAATGACACGGACCGAGGATTATCCGTTCCAGACACCAGAGGCAGATCTTGACGCACTGACGCCGCCACCCGCCAAGCCGCGCACCCGTCGACTGACCGCCGGCAAGCTGCTGCTCGCAAGCCTGGGTTTTCTCGCGGCGCTGGCCATCGGGATCTGGACCGACGGGCTGATCACCACCCTGATTGACCGCCTTCCCTGGCTCGGCTGGGCCGCCGCCGCGGCCGCTGCAATCGCCGCCCTTGCGCTGCTGGTGGTGATCATTCGCGAAATCATCGGCCTGCGCCGGCTCACCCGTGTCGCCGAGTTGCGCGAGGATATTTCCGACAAGGCCAAATTTGCCACCGCCGATGAAGCCCGCGCATTGACCCAGCGCGTTTCCGGTCTGTTGGCCGCCAACCCGCTTGCCGCACGTGGCCGCAAGAGTTTGAGTGACCTCGACGATGAAATCATCGACGGTCCGCATTACCTGGCCTTCGCCGAACGCGAACTGTTGTCACCGCTCGATCAGCAGGCTCGACAACTCACGCTCAACGCGGCGCGACGGGTCTCGGTGGTCACTGCGGTCAGCCCGCGCGCGATCGTCGATCTTGCCTATGTCGGTTTTGAAGCGGTGCGGCTGATTCGCGCCATGGCAGAACTTTATGGCGGCAGGCCCGGCACCATCGGCATGGCCCGGCTGTTCAAGGACGTCATCGCCCATCTCGCCGTCACCGGCGCGGTGGCAGCCGGCGACAGCCTGATTCATCAGGTGGTCGGCCATGGTCTGGCGGCCAAGCTTTCCGCCCGGCTCGGCGAAGGCGTCATCAACGGGCTGATGACGGCGCGGATCGGCATATCGGCAATGGATCTATGTCGGCCGATGCCGTTCGACGCGGTCAAGCGCCCGGGAATTGGCGATTTCATGTCCGACATCGCCGGATTTTCCGGCAAGAGCGGTAAAACCGGAACCGGCGATTGATCCCGGACTGATTTACGATTACCGTCGCAAAAATTACGCTCCATTAACCATTCTGCGTCATTTCTGGGGTCCGTTTCCAGCCGCAACAGGTGTGACTATGTATCTCAAGTATCGCATCCTCCCGCTTTGTCTCGCGGCATTCGCCCTGACAACCGCGGCGCCGTCATTGGCGCGCGACAAGGACCATGTCTTTTTCAGCTCAGTTGAAGGGGTCTGGAAAGGCCCCGGCGAAATTGTCGCCGGCAAGTACAAGGGCACGAAATTCGTCTGCAACCTCAGCGGCGATGCCAACATCAACCAGAAAAGCGGCATCACGCTTGACGGCACCTGCCGGGTCGGCGTCTTCAATCAGAAAATGTCTGCCGTCATCACTCGCAAGGGCAAGGGCTATACCGGCCGCTTTCTCGACGGCTCGGCCGGCCAGGGTCTCGATATCGTTTCAGGTCAGGTAAACGGCAACCGCGCCGTCATGGCCATTAACCGCAAGACGCTTGATGGGGCCATGATTGCCAGTCTCAACGATCCTGAGACAATGAACGTGACAATTTCGGTCAAGGTTGGTTCGGAGATGGTGCCGGTGATCGGCATGACCCTCAAGCGCAATCTCGAAGACGTCAAGACCGGCTCGTTGCGCTGAAGAAAATGCGGCCGCCGCTATGGCTGCAGCCACCAGTCGCCGTCGCGACTGAGCGTTTCGATACCCTCTGAATCGACCAGGCTAGACCAGTCCGCCACGCTTTGCAGATTGACCACCGCTTGTGGCGCGATGTCAGCCAGCGGAACCATCACGAATGCCCGCTCGGTCATCCGCGGATGCGGCACCGTCAGATCGGCATGGTCCGACAGGAAATCGCCGTGCAGCAGCACGTCGAGATCGATCGTCCGCGGCCCCCAGCGGTCGGCACGCACCCGGCCAAGCGCCAGCTCGGTATCAAGGCACACCTTGAGCAATTCGTGCGGGTTAAGCGTGGTTTCCACCAACACGCAGGCATTTAGGAACCATTCCTGATCGGTATTGCCCCAGGGCGGCGTTCGGTACAGGCGAGACACGGTACGGATTTGGATGTCGTCGCGCTCGTCGAGCAGTGCCAACGCCCGCGCCATGGTCTTGCGCGGATTGCCGATATTGCCACCAAACCCGATGGCCGCAATCACGGTCTTGTCGGTCGGCGATGACTGCCGGTCAGGCACGGTGCTCAACCACAACTTCCACATGATCAAGCACACCTTGCACCGGCGCACCGGGTTTGCGCAGGGCGATGCGAACGCGCCTGATCTGCGAAAACCGATCGGTCAGTGCTTTGGCCACATCCAACGCCAGCGCCTCGATAAGAAATTTCCGTTGGCCGGTAACGACCTCTTCGATCACCTTGAAGGCAACACCATAGTCGACTGTTCCCTCGAGAGAATCCGTCTCCAATGCAGCGCCGCGGTCAATTTCCAATTCCGCATCGACGAAAAACCGTTGGCCCAGAGACTCTTCCTCGTCATAAACCCCGTGATACGCAAAGAATGCGCAATTGACGAGACGGATGATGTAGTTGTCAGCCATGGCCGGCCTCCCTTTGGCGGCTCCTTTGAACCATCGCATCGGCAACCGCAACCCCGTCCTTGTTGAAAGCGACATTGTGAACCCGGAACATCGCCGCACCCGCGAGCCTCAGCACCACACTGGTGGCCGCTGTGCCAACATCGCGGTCCCCGGCTTCGCGGCCGGTGAGCGTACCGACAAAGCGCTTGCGCGAGGTACCGGCAAGCAAAGGTAATCCTAGCGCGTGCAACTCCTCGAATCGGACCATCAAGGCCAGATTGAGTTCGGGGTCCTTGGCAAAACCGAACCCCGGATCAAGCAAGATCTGGTCGTCGCCGATGCCAGCCTGCCGGGCAATCGCCAGTGATGTCGAAAACCACTGCAACTGATCCTCGATCGGATCAGCCAGCACCTTTCGGTCGCGGCCGGTATGCATGATGGCAACCGCGGCACCATGATCGGCGGCAACACGTGCGATGTCGGGATCGCGCTGCAATCCCCATACATCATTAACCAGATGCGCGCCGGCGGCGAGCGCCAGTTTTGCGGTTTCAGCCCGCCATGTGTCGACCGAAATCAGCAGGTTCTGCCGGCTACCAAGCGCTTCGATCACCGGCATGATGCGGCGTTGTTCTTCCAGCGCAGACACCGGCTCCGCGCCTGGCCGGGTCGATTCACCACCGATATCGAGCATGTCAGCCCCCGCCTCGGCCATAGCCAGAGCCGCGGCAATTGCCACATCAGTCTCGGCGTGCAGGCCACCATCGGAGAACGAGTCCGGCGTCACATTGACGATTCCCATCAACCGTGCCCGCGGTCCCAGCTCAAGTGCAGCATTGCCGGCAAGCCTGAGCGTTCTCGGTTCAAACACTGCATCCGGAAATGGTCTCATGGTGCGTCTTTCCCACTGGCTGTGGCAATATTGCCCGGAGTTGCTGTTGCATGCGCCTGCCCCATGACGCAAGTTCGGCCTTCCTGTTTCCACCCGGAGTTTTTGATGCGCCCCGTCCGTCTCGCTTTTTCGGCGCTCATCCTGTGCCTGTCAGCACACCCGACCGATGCCGAACCGGTGATCAAGAAGAGCTATTCCTACTTCACTGTCGGCGGACACACCGCCGCGGAACTGGAAGCTGAACTGGCCGAGCACGGCCCGCAAATCTCCGATACCGGCGTCCGCCATTCCGGCGCCACTAAAATCAAGTTGGGCGGCTCGGTCACCTACCAGGACACCGGTAGCGAATGCCGGGTCAAGGACGCCGTGGTCAAGCTCGAGACCCATCTGACCTTGCCGCGCTGGACCAACCGCAGCCGCGCCGACCGCAAGACTGTGCTGATCTGGGATACGCTGTCCTCCGACATCAAACGCCACGAAGAACGTCACGCCGAAATTGCCCGGCAATGGGCCCGCAAGCTCGAAAGGGCGCTTGAGGCCCTGCGCCCGCAGCCCGACTGCCAGAAAATGGCCGCCCAGGTCGACGCCAAGACAAAGACGATCATTGACAAGCACGCCGCTGACCAACAGCGGTTTGACCGGGTCGAGGCAGTAAGCTTCGAGCGAAGGATGAGCAGAATGCTCAGGTATAAGGTTGAGCAACAACATAATGGCGGTTAACCGCCAAATAAAGTGAACTACCACGTTCAATATGCTTGCCGTTCATCATGAATATCGGAAGACCCCTCAATTCACACAGGGACTTCCTCGCAATATTCACGCAAGCCTGCACTGGTTAAGTCTAGTGCAAGGGACAGTCATGGTGATTCGAAACGGTCTTTCCGGCGCGCGAAGACTTGCCGATGCTCCTCCCTCATCGGACGTGGTTTTCCGGCGTGCCCATTGGCCTCGCCTTCCCTGATCCGGGTTGGCGGGGCCCTTTTTTGGGCATCTGTGCGATGGGCAAGCCGCAGCATGCGATCCGGAGCTACTGGACCCCGAGTTTTTTCTGCAGGCTGGTCGATGAGGTGGTGTACTGGAACACCAGCTTCTGATCGGGATGCGCGCGCCGTTTGACCGCCTGGGTCATCAGCGCCGCTTCATGGAAACCCGACAGGATCAGCTTGAGCTTGCCTGGATACCAGTTGATGTCGCCGATGGCGAACACGCCGGGAATGCTGGTCTCGAAGGTTTCGGTGTCAACCTTGATCAGGTTTTCATGCAGATTGAGTCCCCATTCGGCGATGGGACCGAGCTTCATGGTCAGGCCAAAGAACGGCAGCATGCGGTCACAGGCAATATCGAACACGCCGTCAGGGCTTTTGAGCGTCGCCGCCGTCAGCTGGCCATCATCACCCTTCAGGCCGGTCACCTGCCCGACCTTGAAATCGATCTTGCCCTCGTCGCGCAACGCCAGCATCTTGTTGACACTGTCGGGCGCGGCGCGGAATTCCGGCCTGCGGTGCACCAGCGTCACCGATTTTGCCACCGGCTGCAAATTGAGTGTCCAGTCGAGTGCGGAATCACCACCGCCGACAATCAGCAGGTCCCGGTCGCGAAACTCTTCCATGCGCCGAACCGAATAGAACACGCTTTTGTCTTCATAGGCTTCGATACCGGGAACCGGCGGGCGCTTGGGCTGGAACGAACCGCCACCAGCCGCGATCACCACGGCATGGGCATGAAACAGTTCACCTTCGTCGGTTTCCACCTCGAAACGGCCATTGTCGAGCTTGCGAAAGCCGGCAACCATCCGGTTGAAATGGAATTCCGGTGAAAACGGCGCGATCTGCTCCATCAACCGGTCAACCAGCGCCTGGCCGGTAATTTCGGGCCAGGCCGGAATGTCGTAGATCGGCTTTTCCGGATAAAGTTCCGCGCACTGGCCACCCGGGCGATCGAGAATGTCGATCAGGTGGCACTTGAGATCGTAAAGCCCCAGTTCGAACACAGCAAACAGCCCGACCGGGCCTGCACCAACGATTACGACATCGGTTTCAATAGGAGTAGACATCAACACTATCCGGAGAAAAGAGAAAAATCAGGCTTGCCGCTCGGGCACATGCACCACCAGTCCGTCGAGCTCTTTGCGAACCTTGATCTGGCAGGACAGTCGCGAAGTGGGACGCACGTCGAACGCAAAGTCGAGCATGTCCTCTTCCATCGCCTCGGGCGAGCCGACCTTTTCGGCCCACTGCTCGTCAACATAGACATGGCAAGTGGCGCAGGCGCAGGCGCCGCCACACTCGGCCTCAATGCCGGGGACGGAATTGCGGATCGCATTTTCCATCACGGTTGAGCCGTTCTCGGCGTCAATATCAAAACGCGTGCCGTCAAAAGCGACAACGGAAATCTTGGTCATTACGGCCTCTGCTACGGTTACTACAGCGCCGCGCATCTATTTCGATGCGCAAAACACGCTGCAACAGCTTGAATTAATGCATGTGCGATTTTGTTCAGCTGAATTCAATTGACCGCGGCATGCATTAGGGAGTGAGGCTTTCATACACGCTGGACTGTGTGAGGCAAGAATGAAAACCACGCTGCGACAGCGCTTCGCAGCATGGTTTTTCAATTTGGCGTCTTCTGGTCCCGAAAATTGAAATACTTAGCGCATCAACCCGGCGATAAACGTGTCTGCGTCCACCACTGCCTTGGTAAAGGCGGTAACGGCGACCGGGCTGCGCGGCTGGGTCTCCAGAACTGACGCACATCGCGCCACTTCAAAGGCCCCCACCCCTTTCGCCGCTCCCCCCATCTTGTGGGCGAGATCGGTGCGGGCGCGGGCGTCGAGTTCGCCAAGTTGCGCCACCGCCAATCGGGCCTGGCGCGCAAACAGCGCCAGCACATCCGATTCCAGCGCCTTGTCGCCACCGGTTTGCCGGGCCAGATGCACCAGATCAATGGGCCGTCCACCGGAGGGACGCGGCTGCTGACCGGTTTCAGGGGCTTCGAATGCAATACTGAGAGCCGCCATGGCCTGTTTCCTTTGCTCGGACAATGCTGTGGGCAAGTATCGCGCCCGATACTGATGATCGGGTAAACATGCGCCGCTGGTTAACAGAGAAACTTGCCGGGATGGTTAACGCACCGTAAATGTGTCGTTTCATTGGCATTTGTGTCCCCATCCGGCACAGCCAACCCCCGAAAACCGGTGGACGTTTTCGGCGAACCATCGGTTTCAATTGTTAAATTCCGCCGTGTGTGCCACTAAATTGGAGGTTTGAAGGTCCGGAAACGGGCCATACTGGCTTGGTGACCCTATCTAGGGCACAAGTCGGCCGGACCGACATTCGTACAGACGGCTCCGGCGGGCCGAGACAAGAAACCTCTTTCGAGTAACGAGGCTTGAGTAGCATGAGTAAAAAACCAGCGGACAAAAGCATTGACGAACAGACATTCGAAGCGCTTGAGGACGCACTCAAGATTGACCTTGATGACGACTCGATGGGACCGCTCGATGAGATCTCTCTCGATGAGCTGGAAGACAAGGTCTCCAATGCTGCCAGGGAACTGAAGAACGCGCACGAGCCGGTGGTTGCCGCTGCTGCTGCTGGCAAGTCCGGCCCCGGCGAGAGCACCGCGCCGCGCACATCGCCGCCGCCGTTTACACCGGCGGGTCCGATGGCACCTGCCAATGACGACAGCCGCAAGACCACCGCCGGACTGCTGCGCGCACTCGAAATCCGCTCAAGCCGCGGCGCCATCCGCAACGCCACCCTCATCTCGCTGATCTGGACTGTCGGCGTGCTCGGCCTCGCCAATCTGCTTTACGCGCCGGAGATCTGGCGCATCCGCTCGGTATCCGATTTGCTGGCGATGCCGGCCGCAATCGGCTTCCTTGTTGCCATTCTGGTGCCGGTACTGATCTTCTTTGCCTTCTCCATCATGATGGCCCGCGCCCGCGAAATGCGCTCGGCTGCCCGGTCGATGGCCGAGGTGGCATTGCGCCTGGCCGAACCGGAAAACATCGCCGGCGACCGCGTCCTCACCGTAGGACAGGCAGTTCGCCGCGAAGTCTCGGCCATGAACGAAGGCATCGAGCGCACCATCGCACGTGCTTCTGAGCTCGAAACTCTTGTCCATTCGGAAGTCAATGCGCTTGAACGCAGCTACACCGACAATGAAATGCGTGTGCGCGGCCTTGTTCATGAACTCGGCTCCGAGCGGGACGCCATCGTCAACCATGCCGAACGCATCCGCGCCTCTATTGCCGGCGCCCATGAGCAACTCAAGGAAGAATTGACCGCTGCCAGCGAGGAAATTGCGGCACGGATTTCGACCTCCGGCGAAGCCGTTGCCCAGTTGATGGATACCCGCGCCGCCAACCTGCAGGAACGCACGGTGGAAACCAGCCGCGAGCTCGAGAGCTTGCTGGCCGGCCGCACCGATGCGCTGGTCAATGCGCTCAAGACGTCGGGCGGCGAGCTGACCGACGAATTCGATACCCGCCTGGAAATGCTCAATGTGCAGCTCAACCAGCGCGGCAAGGCATTGCTGTCCGAATTCGAGACCCGTGCCTCCACTCTTGACGCCAATACCGAAAAGCTCAACGCGGCGCTGGGCGAACGCGCCCGCCAGCTCAACGAGACGCTGATCGCCCGCACCCGCGAGATTTCCGAAAGCCTGGGCATCGGCCAGCAGGCGATTGCAGCCGGGCTCGACGAAACCCTCGCCACACTCAACGCCTCGCTGGATGAAAAGGGCGCATCCTTCCGCCAGTCGCTCAAGACCAGTGCCGACGACGCGGTCATGGATCTAGACCTGCGGTCCGGCTTTTTCGAAGAAAAGCTCGAATCTTCCGTCGGCCGCCTCACCGCCGCCTTCGACGAGCGTGTCGCCGAATTCACATCCGCCTTCGACAGCCGCGCCGGCAGCCTCGATGGCAAGCTCTCCGAGAGCCTGGCGCGGATCAACGAGTCACTCAGCGGTGGCGCTTCCGCCATGGACGGCATTCTCTCGACGAGCCTCGAGCGTATCGGCGCCACGCTCGCCGATCGCAGCCGGGCCCTGGAAACGACGCTGGGAACCGGCGCCGAAAGGCTCGAAACGTCGACATCATCGGCAGCCGAGCGTATCGAGACCTCCCTCACCGACCGTGCCGAAGCAATCAGCAACGCACTCTCCGTCGGTGCCGATCGCATTGATGCCAGCATCAGCGAGAAATCAACGGCCATCGTTTCCGGTCTGGCTGCCAAGGTGGCCGAACTCGAAAATACACTGTCGACCAATGCCGATCGCATCGATGCGAGCATCGGTGAAAAATCCGCGGCCATGGTCTCCGGTCTGGCTGCCAAGGTGGCCGAACTCGAACATACCCTCTCGGCCAATGCCGAGCGCATTGACGCGAGCATTGGTGAAAAGTCCGCGGCCATTATCTCAGGTCTGGCCACCAATGTGGTGGAACTCGAAAACGCGCTCTCCACCAATGCCGAGCGCATCGATTCGAGCCTCACGGACAAGTCTGCAACCATCATCTCCGGCCTCGCCGTCAAGGTCACCGATCTCGAAAACGCACTGTCGGCCAATTCCGAACAGCTTGATGCGAGCATGAGCCAGAAACTCTCGGAGGTCGTCTCCAGTATCGCCGCCAAGATCGGCGACTTCGAAGCCGCTGTATCAGCTGGCGCCGAGCGGATCGACAGCAGCCTCAACGACCGCTCGCAGGCTCTGTTTGGCGGCATCTCGCAAAGTGCAGACGCCATCGACAGCCGCCTCGCCGCCCGTACCGACGAAATTCGCTCGAGCCTTTCGGATGCGTCCGAACGGCTTTCGGCAACGCTGGATGTCGAAGGCAGCCGCTTCTCCGAATTGACGCAAACTGCGGTCGAACAGGTCGAAACCACCTTCAACAAGGGCACCGGGCGTATCGATGAGCGTCTGACGACCATGAACAACATGCTCGGAATCGGACTTGATACCGTCTCCAAGACCATCGAAGGCAAGGCCACGGGGCTCGCCGCCAAGCTGCGTGAAGCTGTAGCCGATGCCGCCATCGGACTTGATGCCGAAGCACTGAAAGCCAGCGACGCGCTGCAATCGGTCGGCTCCGGATTTGCCGGCCGGATGGACGAACAGGCCCGCGAGTTCTCGCGCAGGCTCGACAGCCATGTCGAGGAGCGCACAGCCGATCTGGCCGCGCACGCCGAAAACATCGCCGGCCGCATTGCCGCCAGCGCCGGTGACCTGAGCAGCGAAGCCAGCCGAATTAGTGATCTGGTGGAGCGCGTCGGCCAAACAGTCGGCAATCAGGCCAACGCGATTTCCAGCACGCTCGATGCGACCGAAGCCCGCTTCGCCGATCAGACCGCAACCCTCGCCGCCCGGCTCGAAGCCGAGACCGGCGCAATCTCGAGCCGGATCGGCGAAACCGCCGAACACCTGGTCACAACGCTTGATGGCAAGACCCAGGACATTACCGGACGCATTAACCAGACTACGGAGACCCTTGTTTCCACCCTCGACAGCAAGGCCAGCGCGATCAGTGCACGGCTTGCCGAAACCGGTGAAGCCCTGGTGTCGCGTACCGGCTCGGTCGGCGAGGCACTGGACCAGAAGGCCTCGGCCATCGTGCAGCGCTTGATCGAGGCCGAACAGGCCATGGATACCCGCGCCACCGCGGTTCACTCCACCCTTGACGAGCGCACCCGCGAGCTCAACTCGATGCTCGCCAGCCGCTCGGCGGAATTGAGCCGGGTCATCGACGAGCAGGCCCGCCCGCTGGTCGAACAATACGCTGCCAGCGGCGAGGAATTCGCCACCCGCCTGACCGAAGTCACCCAGAACTCGACAGACCGTCTGCGGGCCGAAAACGCGGCGCTGATCAATGCCATCACCAACCGCACCAGCGAGACGCTGTCGGCGCTCGAGACCGTCAACCAGAGCCTGAGCGGCAATGTCGGCGATCTGATCGAGCGTC
The DNA here is from genome assembly GCF_046837775.1 of Hoeflea sp. Naph1. Lineage (GTDB taxonomy): Bacteria > Pseudomonadota > Alphaproteobacteria > Rhizobiales > Rhizobiaceae > Hoeflea. Next base: position 3,236,425 of record NZ_CP177286.1, read on the forward strand.
TGGGCGTCAGCAACCAGGAAATTTCCAGCGTTATCGACAAGGCTGCCACGACGCTTGGGGCGGCCAATGAGCGCCTGTCGGCGACCAGCGGTGAATTTTCGGCATCCACCGAAAAGGCTGCCGATATGTTGTCCGGTTCGGCTCGTCTGCTGGACGGCAAGGTCGAACGCCTGACCGATATTTCCAGCCGCACACTCAACCAGGTCGGCGCCATCGCCGGTCGCTTCGACGATCACTCCAAGGTGCTCGCCTCGGCTTCCGATCTTCTCGGCGCGGCGCAGTCCAATCTGGCCACAACGCTGGAAGAACGCCGCGAGGCATTGCAGGCGCTGTCGGTCGGACTGGTCAACCGGTCCGAACAGATCGAGGAGACCATGCGGTCGCTCGAAGGCATTGTCGAAAAGGCATTCGAAGGCGCAGACGGATTATCCCAGCGCGCAGCCAGCCGGCTCGAAGGCGGGCTGCGCTCGGCCGCGGAAAACGCCAACAAGCTGCTTGGCGAGACCGAGAGCCGCGCCCATTCTGCAGCCGGTGTGATGCGCGAAAGCATGCGTGAAGCCGTCGAAGATGCGGGCAAGCTGCTGGGCGAAACCGAAAGCCGCGCCCATACCGCAGCCGGTGTGATGCGCGTGAGCATGCGTGAAGCCGTGGAGGATGCGGACAAGCTGCTCAGCGAGACCGAAACGCGCGCCCAGACATTGGCCGGCTCCGTGCGTGAAGGTTTGCGCGAAGCAGCCGACGAAGCCGGCAAGCTGCTCGGCGAATCCGAACGTCGCGCCCAGACTGCAGCCGGGACGATGAGCGAAAGCATGCGCAAGGCAATCGAGGAAGCGATCGCTCGCTTCGCCGGCGCCACCGACGAAATCCGCCAGTCGGCCTCGGTTATCAAGCGCGAACTCGAAGAGACCCGCAGCGAACTCAAGCGGGGCGCCTTCGACCTGCCGGAAGAAACCCGCGAGAGTGCCGCGGCCATGCGCCGTGCGGTCGCCGACCAGATCAAGGCGCTGCAGGAACTCTCGCAGATCGTCGGCCAGTCGAGCCAGCACGCCGAAATGAGCGAAGCACCGCGTCAGATGGCATCCGCATCCGTACGCCAGGCAGCGCCGCGGGCAGCCCTTTCGCGACCCCAGCCTGCTGCCCCCGCTCCCCGCGCCCCGGCTGCAGCCCAGCGTTCACCGTTGCGCGGCAGCATCGAACCTGCTGCGCCCACCGCTCCCCCAGCCAAGAGTGACGGCTGGGTCAGCGATCTGTTGCGCGGCGCCTCACGCGAGGAACAGGCAACCACTCGTCCCGCCGCCAAGCCAACAACGCCCGAGCGCAACCCGCGTCACGTGGTTGAATCGCTCAACTCGCTGTCGGTCGACATCGCCCGCGCCATCGATCACGACGCATCGGTGGATTTATGGCGGCGCTATCAGCGCGGCGAGCGCGATGTTTTCACCCGCAGGCTCTACACGCTCAAGGGTCAGCAGACCTTCGACGAGATCAAGAACAAGTATGGTCGCGAGCCGGAGTTCCGCGCAGCCGTCGACCGCTACATCACCGATTTCGAAAAGCTGCTGAGCGATGTCGCCCGCAACGACCGCGACAATATGATGACGCAGACCTATCTGACGTCTGATACCGGCAAGGTCTACACCATGCTGGCCCACGCCAGTGGCCGTTTCGACAGCAACTAGGGGCTGTTGACGTTTACCGTGTGTGAATGAGCGTTGCGGCAATTGAGATGAAGGCTTTGAAACTCTGGTCGGTTTTGCAAGAGCGCATTGCTATCCCTCTGTTTTCCTTCAGTTTGCCAAAGTAGTTTTCGATCAAATGCCGCCATTTGTAGGTTTCCTTGTCGAACTCTGCCGGGAACCTCCGGTTGGATTTTGGCGGTATGACCGGGGTTATGCCGCGATCCAGCAGGCCATTGCGCAGCCAATCCGCGTCAAAGGCCCTGTCCGCCAGCAAATATCCGGCGGACAAGCCGCTGATCAACGCATCGGTCTCGCGCAGATCATGAGCTTGCCCGGGCATCAGACAGAAATCGACGAGATTACCGAGCGCATCCGTCAGAGCCAGTATCTTTGTCGTTATGCCGCCGCGTGAGCGTCCAATGGCCTGGCAGAGAGTCCCCCTTTTGCGCCCTGACCCGAGCGATGAACCTTGACGATAGTACCGTCGATCATTGCGTATTCCAGATCGGCGTCTGAGGCTAATGCTTTGAACATACAATAGAAAGCATCCGCTTTGACCCATCTGCGGAACCGCTTGAATACAGAATTCCATTTGCCAAACTCACCCGGCAATTCGCGCCATTGCGCGCCCGTGCGGACGATCCAGAGGACTGCCTCCATGAAAAGTCGTGGGTCACGTCCGGTTTGTCCGGGATCGGTGGTTTTACCCAGGCAGTATGGTTCGATGATCGCCCATTGCGAATTGGATAGGACTCTTCGGGTCAAGGTTGCTCTCCTCCGTTTGCAACCTTGAATCAGAAGTCAGGTGATTTGGGAATCCCGAACGTCAACAGCCCCTAATGCATGTCACGTTCAAATGTATTCATTTGGACGATAACGTACATGCATTGATTCAAACGCCTTGTGTGCCACGCATCCAAAGGGATGCATGGCACACAAGGCGAGGACAATGATTACGCTGTCTCCGTTGGAAACGTCGACCAAGACCCCCGCCGATAGCGGGGTTCTTTTGGTTTCAGGCAGAGAACCGCCATCATCCCCACCCTGAGTTCTGAGGCGTCCTATGGACCGCAAAGCGATCGGGACCCCGGTTCCGTCAGCCGCCAGCACAGCGCTTGATAGCAACGCCATCTCCCCTCCAGGTGAGCGGCCTGCATGGAGCAACTGCCGTGGCGGTTTCAGTGCGTCGTTATGACGTCGGGGGGAAGGTGGAACCACAACAGGGATTGTGCACACTGCCGTGCAGGGCGAATTCTCGGAGGTCGGACGCGACGGGAATGCTTTGAGACAGCAGCGGTGGCAAGAAGGAAGACCATAGTGTTGGCAATACTGGCCTATACGGCAATTATCGGGTTTCTCGGTCGTATCGCATGGCGAAGCGGTGAAACCGAAAAAGTCATGTTCATTGTCAACGTCGCCCTGCTTTGGCTGAGCGCGATCTGGCTGTTTGGCTACCCCGCCCTGATCGTGCCGGCAGTCCTGGCAGCCATCGGTTTCCTGGCTCTCCTGGTAATTATTACCGCCGGGGACCTGCGCATTTCCGTGGACACGCGGCCACCGCATGGCGACGACGAAAGCTAAGCCTCTGCGCGGCGAACATGGCGGTTATCAACCCGACCCGGGTTGCGTTCAATTAGGGGCTGTTGACGTTCGGGATTCCCAAATCACCTGACTTCTGATTCAAGGTTGCAAACGGAGGAGAGCAACCTTGACCCGAAGAGTCCTATCCAATTCGCAATGGGCGATCATCGAACCATACTGCCTGGGTAAAACCACCGATCCCGGACAAACCGGACGTGACCCACGACTTTTCATGGAGGCAGTCCTCTGGATCGTCTGCACGGGCGCGCAATGGCGCGAATTGCCGGGTGAGTTTGGCAAATGGAATTCTGTATTCAAGCGGTTCCGCAGATGGGTCAAAGCGGATGCTTTCTATTGTATGTTCAAAGCATTAGCCTCAGACGCCGATCTGGAATACGCAATGATCGACGGTACTATCGTCAAGGTTCATCGCTCGGGTCAGGGCGCAAAAGGGGGACTCTCTGCCAGGCCATTGGACGCTCACGCGGCGGCATAACGACAAAGATACTGGCTCTGACGGATGCGCTCGGTAATCTCGTCGATTTCTGTCTGATGCCCGGGCAAGCTCATGATCTGCGCGAGACCGATGCGTTGATCAGCGGCTTGTCCGCCGGATATTTGCTGGCGGACAGGGCCTTTGACGCGGATTGGCTGCGCAATGGCCTGCTGGATCGCGGCATAACCCCGGTCATACCGCCAACATCCAACCGGAGGTTCCCGGCAGAGTTCGACAAGGAAACCTACAAATGGCGGCATTTGATCGAAAACTACTTTGGCAAACTGAAGGAAAACAGAGGGATAGCAATGCGCTCTTGCAAAACCGACCAGAGTTTCAAAGCCTTCATCTCAATTGCCGCAACGCTCATTCACACACGGTAAACGTCAACAGCCCCTAGATCTTATTGAACGATATTGAGCGTCCTCACCTCAGCACGGAGTTGTTGTTTTCAGGTCGTGGGTTCCCATTTGAATTAGCGTTTCATGGCTTTATCATTGCGCAGTCAGGCTAATCACACGCAGCATGTTGCCTGAATGCCTGCTCGCAGTTAAGCGCGAAGGTGGCGACAACCAAGCAACGCAGGAGATGCCAAAGGCCGTCAAGCGCATTGTCGCCAACATCGATACTCCGGGACCCGTCGCGAGCGCTCGCCTTCTACCGTGACATTCTCGACCTCAGGGTCGGCATGGATCTCGGCTGGATCGTCACCCGCGGAAGCGAGATGCGAACGACCCCACAGATCAGCTTCGCCAGCCAGGGCGGTTCCGGAACGCCGGTCCCTGATCTTTCGATCGAAGTCGACAATTTCGACGATGTGTGTGAGCGCCTCAGCCAGGCCGGCATTGAACCCGAATACGGGCCGGTGCTTGAGCCCTGGGGTGAGCGCCGGTTCTATGTGCGCGATCCGTTCGGCAAATTGCTGAATATTCTCGAGCACGCATAGGCGGCGCGCCAACCTGATCCGGCCGGGTTCTGTCAGATCCGCGCCAGCGTCCAGGCAACCATTTCCTCAACCACCTGTTCAAAGGCCCGGTCGAGCGATTGCACATAAGCGGCGTTGCCGCTTCCCGACACCCGTGAGGTTGCGCGGAATACTTTCGAGGCAATGACGACGCCGTTGCGGTCATTGAGCACCTTGGCCGACAGTTCAACCACCGCCTGCTCGCCGGCATCGGCCTTGATCTCGAAGGCGCGAATGGCCGTAAGCACCTTGAAATCGATCGCCAGCCCGTCGCCCGGACGGCCAACGCCACCAACCCGACCGGTGTTTTCGAACGCCTGCACCAGCTTGTCCTGGACGATCTTCGGCAATCGGTCCGACCATTTCGAATTGGCCAGATACTGGATCGACGAGGCCGATGGCCGGATCACGATCTGCTCGCTGTCCAGCGCTTTCAGCGCGCTTGGCTCGGTGATCAGGATCTGCCGGTTGCGGGCCGCCTGCCCGCTTACTTGCGGCGCCTCCGAAAGCCCGTAGGTATCAGGCGGCGTGGCCTTTCCAAGACCGCCCGCACAGCCGGTCAGAACCGAAATCATGGCGATTGCAGCAAACAGCCCACCCGTTTTCACACGCACCCCACGCTCCGACACCGCCCGGCATCTTTCGAATTCGTTAACTTTTGTCTTGCGATGCATCCGTCCAAGAGTCAACGCCGCGTCCGTCCATCATATTGCTTGACGGTATCACCGCCAAAGATCAGTCGCTGCGGGTCCTGCTCTATGCTGGAAATCGACCGCTCGATGCGCTCGATCGAGCGCCGTGCGTCATTGACCAGCGCTTCGACGTCGCGCAGGCCGGATCCCGAAAAGCGCTGCAGATTGTCGGCGATTGGTCCGATCCGGGCATTGAGCGAATTGGCAACATCACGAAATGATTTCAACGTCGCTTCCGCATCCGCAATCAACGATGAGGCGTCGCCTTCGCCAAGGAATCCGTCGATCTTGGCCAGCACCCCGTCGACCCGCACCGAAGCGGCGTTCAAACGACCGCTCATCTGCTGCACATCGGTGATAATGACGTCAAAGTCCTCACGCCGCGCCGAGAATGTCTCGGCGACGCCACGGGCATCGGCAAGTGCCTTGCGCGCATCCGCGCTGGCCGCGGCAATATCGTCGACTGTCTGGCCGACCTTTTCGGGATCGATCCCGGCCACCAGCGTGTCCACCTTCTTGAGCGACTCTCCGGCGTCGGCAGCAAAGCTCTGCAGCGATTCCGCGGCAATCCTGAAGCTCTCAAGCGTCTTGGTGATATCTCCCGACGACGCGGCAACGTCACTGGCCACCTTGTCGATGGAGGTGACGATGTTGCCAACTTTCTCCGGATCGACGGCATTGATGAGCCGGTCGACCGAACCGAGCGTGCCTTCAAGCCTGGTGGAAAGCGACTGCACGGTTCCCGACAGGCTCGAGACGCTCTTGAGAAACTGATCGATGCCATCTGCATTGTCGCGCAAGGCACCGGTAAAGGCTTCGGCGTTCTTCAGCGTCTGTGTCAGCGGCGAGCGGGCATCGGAAATAAAGCCCTCGACCTGGCCGATCACCCGGTTGGCGCGGTTGAGGATCTCGTCGGCAGTGGCCAGAAGGTTGGTCACCCCGGAGGGATCAGCTTCGATCACCGCCACCTTTTCCTGTTCAAGCGCCTGCAGCAGGACATTCGGATTGGTGGGCGTGCCGCCCTGCAATTCGATATAGGCCGAGCCGGTAAGCCCCTGAATTTCCAGTGCTGCGCGGGTATCTGTATAGATTGGCGCATCGGAGCGCACATCGGTTTCGGCAATGACGAAATTCGGACTTTCCGGGTCGATCCGGATCCGCCGGATCACGCCATAGGGGATGCCGTTGAACCGCAAAGGCGAGCCCACCGACAGCCCGTTGGCCGAACCGGGAATGCGGACGATCAACTGGGTCGTCTCGCCGGTGGTGCCATAGCGCGCCATCCAGTAGACAAATCCGAAGGCCGAAAGCATCACCAACAGGGTGAAAAAGCCGACGATGGCATAATTTGCTCGGGTTTCCATTACGTCGCTTCGCTTTTCTGGCTGCCAGTTTGCTGCGGCGTAGCTCTGTTTGCACGTGACCGGTCGGGGATCATGCGCGCCCGCTTGCCCTGGAAGTAGGATTGCACCCACGGATCGTCAAATGAGAGCATGTCGTCAATTGTTCCGTTCACCAGCACGTGCTTGTTTCCAAGCACAGCAATACGGTCGCAGACCGAGAACAGGCTGTCCAGATCATGGGTGACCATGTAGACGGTTAGTCCCATGGTATCTCGCAGCCGGGCGATCAATTCATCAAATTCGGCCGCACCGATCGGATCAAGGCCGGACGTGGGCTCATCGAGGAAAACGAGGTCCGGGTCAAGCGCCAGTGCCCGCGCCAGCGCCGCCCGTTTGATCATCCCACCCGACAGTTCAGAGGGATATTTGTCGGCCGCGTCGGCAGCGAGACCGACCATCGCAATCTTCAGTTCCGTCAGTTCATCCAGCAGTTTCTGGGGAAGGTCAAGGTACTCGCGCATCGGCACCTGTATGTTCTCGCGCACCGTCAGCGACGAAAACAGCGCGCCCTGCTGGAACAACACGCCCAGACGCATGTCAAGTTCGATGCGGGTTGCCTCGTCGACCTTGTCGTAGTCGGCGCCAAGCACGCGAATTTCGCCTTTCTGGCGCGGCAGCAGCCGCAGGATTGCGCGCATCAACACCGATTTGCCGGTGCCGGACCCACCCACAAACCCAAGAATTTCGCCGCGATAGACATCCAGATCCAATTGATCGAGCACCACATTCTTGCCGAAAGCGACATGCACATCGCGCACTGACAGCACCACCTCACGTTCTTCAGCGTGGCCAGGTTCACCGTCGATACTGGGCGTCTGCTGGTTCATCCGGTCCCGCCTCAAAAATCAATCGCCGCGTAGAACATGGCGAAAAGTCCATCGATGAGGATCACCACAAAGATCGATTTAACCACCGAAGCTGTCACCCGGCGGCCCAGAGATTCAGCGCTGCCGCCAACCTTCATGCCTTCCACCGCGGCGACAATGCCGATGATCAGCGCCATGAATGGCGCCTTGATCATGCCGGAGGTGACCGTCGACATGACGATTGCTTCGCGAAGCCTGGCAATGAAAACATCCGGTGTGATCCCCGAATAGCTCCACGAAACCGCGGCAGCCCCCGCCAGGGCTGAAAAATTCGCCACCACGGTGAGCAGCGGCAGAACCACCGTCAGCGCCACCAGACGCGGGAACACCAGCACACCAATGGGATTGAGCCCCATCACCTTGAGCGCATCGACCTCTTCGCGCATCTTCATCGAGCCGATTTCCGCCGTGATTGCGCTACCGGACCGACCGGCGATCATGATGGCGGTCAACAGCACACCGATTTCGCGCAATTGCAGAATTCCGACCAGATCGACAACGAAAACTTCGGCGCCGAAATAGCGAAGCTGAAATGCGCCCTGCTGGGCAATGATCGCTCCGATGAGAAAGCTCATCAGCATGATGATCGGCACCGCGCGAACGCCCATGTGATCCATCTGCGTGACAATCGCCGCCGGCGAGATCCCCGCAGACCTGTTCAGCTTGAGCTGCGCACCGCGAACCGCCGAACCGAGAATGTACATCGACGCGACAAAGTCATCGGAAAACGCATACAGGGCTTTCCCGAACGGCGCGAACATCCGCTCGAACAGTGCAGGCTTTCCCACATCCGTGGAGGCGGACGGGTCAGCCAGCTCCGGAATTGCCGCAATCAGCGACGACACCGGCTGTGTTGCGCCCGTAAGCCGCACCTCTGCGCCGCTCGCCTGTGCCGTAGCCATCGTCTTGCGGACAAGCCATGCGCCCGCCGTGTCGAAATTGCTGACCCCCGCCAGATCGATTTCCAGCGATTCGCCGGACAGCCCGCCTTGGATCTCCAGCAACTGGCCATAAACACCTGAAATCGCTGCATGGCGCCAATTGCCCGTGAGAACGAGCCTTACGCCTTCGCTGGAGACGTCGCGCACGATCTCCGGCGGCAGACCGACGGTGTGCCCGACCGGGACATCTGCCCTTGTATCTTTTGGCTGTTCGGTCAACATGTCCCACACATAGCGGGTCACTCGATGACTGTCACCGCACAGCCCCTCGTTTTGATCCCGTGTGCACGACTTTCGATCCATATTCACGGACTTATCGAAAATGCCCAGACAACTTACCGCCACCATCGACAGTTTTCCGCTCACCCGCGCCTTCAACATCTCCCGTGGCGCCAAGACCGCCGCCGACGTGGTGACCTGCACGATCACCGAAAACGGCGCTGTCGGGCGTGGCGAATGCGTGCCTTACAATCGTTATGGCGAAACCGTCGAGGGTGTGCTCGAGGCCATCAACGCCTATGCCGGGGCAATTGCCGATGGCGCGACACGCAACGATTTGCAAACGGCAATGAAGCCGGGGGCGGCGCGCAACGCCATTGATTGCGCGTTGTGGGATCTCGAAGCCAAGCTTTCGGGCAAACGTGTGTCCAGCATGGCCTGTCGCATCCTGCCGCGGCCGGTGCCGACGGCGGTAACAATTTCGCTCGGCGAACCGGCCGACATGGCCGACGAGGCCCGCGCCCATTCGGCTCAAAAACTTCTCAAGGTCAAGGTCGGCACCTCCGATGACCGGGCCCGCATGCATGCCGTGGCGGCGGCTGCCCGCGGCGCCGATATCATTCTTGACGCCAATGAAGGCTGGGACGAAAGCAACATCCGCGAACATCTGCTGCTGGCGGCGGAATTGCATATATCGCTGATCGAGCAACCGATGCCGGCCGGCAAGGACGACATCCTGGCCCGCATCCCCCATCCGGTGCCGATCTGCGCGGATGAAAGCGTTCACACCCTGGCCGATCTCGCCAAACTGTCCGACCGCTATGACGCCATCAACATCAAGCTCGACAAGACCGGCGGGCTGACCGAAGCCCTGCTGATGCGCGACCGCGCCCGGGAACTTGGATTCGGCGTAATGGTCGGCTGCATGGTCGGAACCTCGCTGGCGATGGCACCGGCGGTGCTGCTGGCACAGGACGCCGATTGGGTGGACCTTGACGGACCGCTGCTGTTGGCCCGAGACCGGACGCCGGGGCTGACCTATGCCGGGTCGCTGGTTTCACCGCCGACACCAGAGCTGTGGGGATAGGCACCGCACGCGGTTGACCCGGGACAGACCAGTACATCACAGTCTTTCGGTGCGAAACTGCCAAATTTTACCGGACCCCCAACAACAGCTTGGGCAAAATACGGACATTCCGGGATTCCCGGCCATGCCTGCATAGGCTAGAACATAACCAGATTAGGGGGCTTTGGGTTGAGGGGGATAGCAGCATGATGATTATTCGCGGCAGCGCTGACGGCGCTGCGAAGCCCGTGGCTGTGTATCTGCACACCGCGTGCAGGAACCATGACCCGGGATAACCCGACCCTTGCCCGGCCATTGACCCGAGACCCTCATGTCCCAATAAGAAAAGAATTGCAGATGACCTCCAAAGACACCAAACGCGGCAACGACCCGAAACCCACCAGCGGCGAACTCGACGAGAACGCCCTGTTTTACCACCGCTATCCGCGACCCGGCAAACTGACGATTCAGGCGACCAAGCCGCTGGGCAATCAACGCGATCTGGCACTTGCCTATTCGCCCGGCGTTGCCGCTCCCTGTCTGGCCATCCGCGACGATCCCGAGACAGCTGCAGACTACACATCACGCGCCAATCTGGTGGGCGTGGTTTCCAACGGCACCGCGGTACTGGGGCTGGGCAATATCGGCCCACTGGCCTCCAAGCCGGTGATGGAAGGCAAGGCGGTACTGTTCAAGAAATTCGCCGATATCGATGTCTTCGATATCGAGATCGACGCGCCCGACGTTGACCGCATGGTCAGTGTGATCTCGGCGTTGGAGCCGACCTTTGGCGGCATCAATCTCGAGGACATCAAGTCGCCGGAATGCTTCGAGGTGGAACAGCAGCTACGCGAGATCATGGACATTCCAGTGTTTCATGATGACCAGCATGGCACCGCCATCATCGTCGCCGCCTGCATTCTCAACGGGCTGGAACTGGCCGGCAAAAAGATCGAAGACGCCAAGATCGTTACCTCCGGTGCAGGCGCGGCAGCGCTCGCCTGTCTCAACCTGCTGGTCGAACTGGGCGCCCGGCGCGCAAACATCTGGGTCCATGACATCGAAGGCCTCGTCTATGAAGGTCGCGAGGTGCTGATGGACAGATGGAAATCGGCCTATGCACAGCCCAGCGACAAGCGGGTGCTGCGCGAATCAATCGACGGCGCCGACGTGTTTCTCGGGCTTTCCGCCGCCGGCGTACTCAAGCCCGATATGCTTGCCAAGATGGCTGACAAGCCGCTGATCATGGCGCTTGCCAATCCCTCCCCCGAAATCATGCCGAATGAGGCACGGGAAGCGCGACCGGACGCGATGATCTGCACCGGACGATCTGATTTCCCCAACCAGGTCAACAACGTCCTGTGCTTCCCCTACATCTTCCGCGGCGCACTGGATTGCGGTGCGCGCACGATCAATGAGGAAATGAAGATGGCTGCCGTTCGCGCCATCGCCGGCCTGGCGCGCGAAGAGCCTTCCGATATCGCCGCCCGCGCCTATTCGGGCGAAACCCCGGTGTTTGGTCCCGAGTATCTCATCCCCTCGCCGTTTGACCAGCGGCTGATCCTGCGGATCGCCCCGGCAGTGGCTGAAGCTGCAGCCAAGTCCGGCGTGGCGCGGCGTCCGATCACCGATCAGGAAGCCTATATCGATCAGCTCAACCGCTTCGTGTTCCGTTCCGGCCTGGTCATGAAACCGCTGTTTACAGCCTCCAAGGTTGCGACCAAGAAGCGTGTCGTGTTTGCCGAAGGCGAAGACGAACGGGTATTGCGTGCCGCCCAGGTGCTGCTCGAGGAAGGCATTGCCGAACCGATCCTGATCGGCCGTCCGAACATCATCGAGAGCCGGTTGGAACGGTTTGGCCTGCGCATCAGGCCAGGTATCGACTTCGCCGTCACCAATCCGGAAGAGGATCCCCGATTCCGCGACTATGTGGATGAATATTTTGCGCTGGTGGGCCGCAAGGGAGTAATTCCCGAGGCTGCCCGCACCATCATCCGCACCAATTCCACCGTCATCGGCGCACTGTCGGTGCGGCGCGGCGAAGCCGACGCGCTGATCTGCGGCCTCGAAGGCCGATACTCCAAGCACCTGCGCGATGTCTCCCAGATCATCGGCAAACGCGAGGGCGTGATCGATTTTTCTGCTCTGAGCCTGCTGATCTCGCAGCGCGGCGCCACGTTCTTCACCGACACCTATGTGTCGGTTGATCCCAGCGCCGAGGAAATTGCCGAGACGACGATCATGGCAGCCGAGGAAATTCGCCGCTTCGGCATCAACCCGAAGGCGGCACTGGTATCGCACTCGAATTTCGGTTCGCGCGATTCCGAGAGCTCCCTGAAGATGCGCAGGGCTTTGGAAATCATCCGCTCTCTCGCCCCCGAACTTGAGGTCGATGGCGAAATGCACGCCGATTCAGCGATTTCCGAGGCGCTGCGCCGCCGGGTAATGCCCGACAGCACGCTGAGCGGTGAAGCCAACCTGCTGGTGTTCCCGAGCCTTGATGCCGCCAACATCTCGCTCGGCGTGGTCAAGACCCTGACCGACGCCCTTCATGTCGGTCCGATCCTGCTCGGCTCGGCAATGCCCGCCCACATCCTGTCGCCTTCGGTGACCTCGCGCGGTGTGGTCAACATGTCGGCGCTGGCCGTGGTCGAAGCTTCCTCCGCGAAGTGAGACCGGCATCGGCGGTGCTGGCAGTGACGCACCACAGCACCGCCAATGCCCTCGACATTGCAAGATCGGATTAAGGTAAACAAGAGGATGTGGTTGGCGCAAACCGGCACAGGCGTTACTATGGCTGAGGTTACGACGATCCGAAGTTTGTTCCGGCGTCGTCGGAGTGGCCGAGTATGTGTTGGAGTTGTCCATGCGCCGCGTCTGGTTTCGCAGTCCCCTGCTGGTGCTTGCATTCGTCCTCGCCGGCGCTGGCGTAGCCGAGGCATCAGCGGTCTGCACCCGGCTCAAGGCGCAACTGGCCAGTGTCTCGACCAAGGACGGCTCATCGGCAAATTTCCGGCGTTACGCTGAAGCTGTAACCAAGCAGGGTCAGCAGATTCGCCAGGTGCGCGCCGATCTCGGGCGTTTTGGCTGCACTTCCGGCAGCTTCATCGTCCGCGGCGGGAAAAACGCCAAGGCTTGCGCCAAATTGACCGCCGCCCACACCAAGATGCGCGCCAATATCAGGGCGCTCGAGCGCAAGCGCGATTCCTATTCCCGCAACGACCGCAACACCGCCAGGCGCCGCATCCAGGCCGCACTTCAGGCCAATGACTGCGACGGAAAGCGTGCCTCCATTCAGGCTGCAGCGTTAAAAGGCGAAAACGATCGCAAGCGCGCAAAAAGCCCCGGTCTGGTGGCGGTACTGGGCAACAGCGGCGGAGACACGGTCAAGGCCAGCAACCAGGCACGCACCCGCATCCAGGTCGAACCGAGAGCCTCGCGCAGCGGCAATTACCGAACCCTGTGCGTGCGCAGTTGCGACGGGTTTTTCTTTCCGGTTTCCTCATCCGCCTCGCCTTCCGATTTCGCCCGGGACGAGCGCACCTGCCAGATGATGTGTCCGGGAACCAAGACCGCGCTGTATTTCCACGCCGCCAACGGCCAGGAGAGCGAGGAAATGGTTTCCGCCCGCAGCCACGCGCCTTACACCGACATGCCCAACGCCTTTGCCTACCGCACTGCCAAAGCGCCAATGAGCAAGGCCTGCAGCTGCAACATGGGTGCCTTCTTCAAGGAAATGGCCCGCCGCGAGGCGATCCTCAACGGCACCGCCGAACCGGATGCACCGGTCACCACCTGGGTTCGCCCGTTCAACCGGCCCGATCCCGGCGAAGATCCCGAAACCGTTCTTGACACCGAGATGCGTCTGACCTCGGAAGATGTCGCAGCGGTGATCGCCGCATCCAGGACCGAGCACCCACTGACAGACGAACGCCGGCAAGTGCGCATGGTGGGGCCGACATTCCTGCCCGATCAGGCAGGTCACCTCGATCTTAACGCCGGCAGCGACTGGGCCGTCCGGTAAACCGCCGCACGTTCTCCTGAATCTGCAAATCCTCATTTTACCGCCGGTGACTTCGGGTGTGCATGTTCTCGCCGAGAAATGCACCAAATCAAGCGGCTACAGCGCCGCTGACGCAGCCGCGGGGGTTGCCTGACGCCGATTGCGCGCCAGTGCCTTGCGTCCGACCAGCACCATCAGACCGATCATGATGATGCAGTAGATCCCCATCGCCGCAATCTGGCCGGGATAGGAAACGCCGCGGTCAATCAGCGCGCCGGTCAGGCCCGGGCCCATCGCGGTGCCGAACACCATGAAGGCGACGGTCAGCGAGCGGATGCTGCCAAGGTTTCTGGTGCCGTAGAGTTCCGGCCACAACGATCCGAACAGGGTTGAAGAGAAGCCGTAGGATATCCCCATCAGCGCCATGAACGCGTAGGCCCCCCAGGGTGCATCCGTGGACGCCAGCACGAAGCACGACAGCGACAGCGGCACCAGGAATGTCGGCAGCATCCTGATCGCCGAGAAACGGTCGACCAGTTGCCCGGCAATCAGCGCGAACAGGATGGTCATGGCCGACATGATGGCAAACGAGGCGGCGAACACGCTGGGCTCCCAGCCGCGCAGTTCCGACAGATAGACCTGGTGGAAGAACACGGTGGTGCCGATGAACGCCGGCGCCAGTACGCCCAAGAGCGCTGTCCAGAACAATGGATCGCGGATCACCTCGGCACGGCTCCATTCCCGGACCGTGGGCAAATTCGGGTCGACGACGACCGATTGCGGCGTGCGTTCAACCTTCATCAGCGAATAGATCAGCGGCAGCGCCACCAGCATCAGCACGGCGGCGGCCAGCAGCCACGATCCACGCCAGCCGACCAGCGCCGCCACCCCGACAAACGAGATCGGGAACACCGCCTCGCCGAAATTGACACCAATGGCGGTAAATGAAATTGCGCGCCCGCGTTGGGCGGCGAACCAGCGCCCCATCGCGGTCATGGCGATGTGGCTGAACATGCCCTGGCCGAACAGTCTTAGCAGATATATCGCCAGCACCAGCAGCACCAGCGAATGTGACCAGGCCATCAGCACACAGGCGAGCGCCAGGATCGGCGCTGACAACAGCACCGTGGAAGCAACACTGATACGGTCGACGATCTTGCCGATCTGCGGCAACGAGGCGGCGCTGGCGAGCGTGGCAAACATGTAGATGATGCCGAAATCGCCATTGCTGAGGCCATACTCGGCGCGAATCTCTCCCGCCGACAACGAGATGAAATAGGTTTGCCCGAACGACGAGAAGAACGTGAGCATGAGCCCGCCGGCTACCCAGCGGGCATTGTCACGCAAGAACAGGAACGCTGACATTACCTGTCCCGGAAGCGGTTGGTAATCGGGTAGCGGCGGTCGCGGCCGAAATTCTTGCGGGTGATCTTGACGCCGGGCGCCGACTGCCGGCGCTTGTATTCGGCGATGTAAAGCAGGTGCTCGATGCGGTGCACGGTGGCGATATCATGGCCGCGCGCGACGATTTCCTCGACGCCCATTTCATGTTCGACCAGACATTCGAGAATATCATCAAGCACCGGATAGGGCGGCAGCGAATCCTGATCGGTCTGATCGGGCCGGAGCTCGGCCGAGGGCGCCTTGTCGATGATGTTGACCGGGATCACTTCACCCGAAGGTCCGAGCGCACCGGGCGGCACATGGCTGTTGCGCCAGCGCGACAGCGCATAGACCTGCATCTTGTACAGATCCTTGATCGGGTTGAAGCCGCCATTCATGTCGCCGTAGAGCGTGGCGTAGCCAACCGACATTTCGCTCTTGTTGCCGGTGGTCACCACCATCGAGCCGAACTTGTTGGAAATCGCCATCAGGATGACGCCACGCGCCCGGCTCTGCAGGTTTTCCTCGGTGATGCCCTCGTCGGTGCCCTCGAACATGTCGCCCAGGACAGAGAGAAAGCCCTGCACCGGCTCCTCGATCGCCACCGTGTCATAACGGCAGCCCAGCGCTTTGGCGCAGGCCTTGGCGTCTTCGATCGAGGTTTCCGTGGTGTAGCGGTAAGGCAGCATGACCGCGCGCAGCCGCTCCTCGCCCAGCGCATCGACGGCGAGGGCTGCGCAGATTGCCGAATCAATACCGCCCGACAGGCCGATCACCACGTTGCGGAAGCCGTTCTTGTTGACGTAATCGCGCAGCCCCAGCATGCAGGCGCGGTAATCCGCCTCCTCGCGCTCGGGAATCACCGACATCGGTCCTTCCGAACAGGCCCAGCCGCCATCGTCCTGGCGCTTCCAGACGGTGAGGCTGACCGCCTCCTCGAACTGGCTCATCTGAAACGCGAGGCTCTTGTCTGAATTGAGCGCGAAGCTGGCGCCATCAAACACCAGTTCGTCCTGGCCGCCGACCTGGTTGGCGTAAAGCAGCGGCAGACCGCTCTCGATCACCTGGCGCAGCACGATCTGCTGGCGCACATCGACCTTGTCGCGATAATAGGGTGAGCCGTTGGGAACCAGCAGGATTTCCGCACCGCTTTCGCTGAGCGTTTCGCATACCCCCATCTCGCCCCAGATGTCCTCGCAGACCGGGATTCCGAGCCGCACACCGCGCAAGGAGACCGGTCCGGGCATTTCACCGGCGTCAAATACCCGCTTCTCATCAAACTCGCCGTAATTGGGCAGATCGACCTTGTCGCGGCTGGCGACCAGCTTGCCGGCATCGAGAATGGCCACCGAATTGAAGCGCTTGCCGTCCTCGGTGCGCGGATAGCCGATGATCACGGCCGGGCCGCCATCGGCGGTATCGGCGGCAAGATCATCGACGGCGCGCTGGCAGGCGCGCAGAAAGGCCGGCTTGAGCACCAGATCCTCGGGCGGATAGCCGGCGAGGAACAATTCGGTAAACAGCACCAGATCGGCGCCCTGGCGCTGCGCATCGGCACGCGCTTCGCGCGCTTTGGCGAGATTGCCAACGATATCGCCGACAACCGGGTTGAGCTGCGCCACCGCGATGCGGAGGATGTCGGGGGATGAAATGTCGCGTGTCATCATGGCTGAGGTCTTACCCCGGATCGGCTGCGTTGCAAATCATCGTTTTGCGATCAACCCACAGACATCAATCGGCTTCGTTGTCGCGGCCGATGCCGACCACCGCGCCGGCGGTTCTGCCGGTCAGCTTGACCGCGCCGACGGCACCACCGACGACCAGCGATCCGGTGGTGGTCACGGTCTTGGCAACCAGATAGGTGCCGCATCCCGACAGGGGCAGCACCAAGCTGACAAGCGCGAGAAAACGAAACAGGACGGGCAAGGAACAGGTCATCCGCCCTGAGTAGCCGCCAAGGCCTGAACAGCCGGTTAAGCGGCAGGCGCGGCAGCCATGGCGTGATCAAAGCGCCACATCGCCATCGACAGCACGCCGAAATCGGCGCTCTGGTGCATGAGCTTCGCCGACCCGCCCTCCCCGGCCGCGCCAAGCGCCACATACAACGGCAGCAAATGCTCGTCAGTCGGATGATTTTGTACCGCAAATGGCGCCCGGACGCGATAACCAAGCAGCGCCTCGATGTCATTGGCGGCAAGCCGGTCGTTCATCCAGCCGGTAAATGCCTCGACCCAGTCGGGCACATCGGCGCGGCGCTGGCCCTGCCGCATGTTCTTGAAGGCTTCGCCGAGATTGTGGGTGAATGATCCCGAACCGATCACCAGCACACCCTCAGCGCCGAGCCCGGACAAGGCTTGGCCGAGCCGGTAATGGTGCTCCGGGCCTGCAGCCGGATCGACCGAGACGGCAACCACCGGGATATCGGCATCAGGATAGATCAGCTTGAGCGGCGACCAGACACCGTGATCGAAGCCGCGATCTGGCACCGCGCCAGCGGCAAAGCCTTGCGCCCGCAGGTCACCGACGATGCGTCTGGCCAGTTTCGGATCACCCGGCGCCGGGTATTGCATCTGGTAGAGTTCGGGCGCGAAACCGCCAAAATCATGGATGGTTTCGGGATTGGCATCGGCGGTTACCGCGACCCCGCCGCCGATTTCGAAATGAGCGCTGGCAACCACGATGGCGCGCGGGCGCGGCAACTCTCGCCCCACCTGCTTCATCCACTCGGCAGCTTCGGTGCCGGCGATCACCGTGTCAGGCGATCCGTGGGAAATGAACAGCGCCGGCATGGGCGCGGCAGCACGATCAGCAGATTGGGTCATGGGCAGTCTCCTTGACCTCAATCTAGGGGGCTGATCACGTTCACGGTAGATGCCAATTTGACCACTGAGCGTTCGCAATTCATGGACAGCGTCTGGACCGCAAGCAAACCGGCATGGCGATGCGCCCGCACGGACAGATCCGACGGGGCAACAAGATGAGGTCCGGAGGGCCGCACGCGAGCGTTGCCTAACGGAAATTGAAAATGGGTGGCGCAGCACGCGCGCGGCCCGATCTTCGCCGGATGATGTCCGCATCCGACAGGCAGAGACTGGCCTCAACTCGACCGCTTGGATGATTTGACCCGACGCGGCCTGCATGGCTTTCGCCAAACCGCATCCCCGGACAAGGGTTGCGGCGGAAGCTTTCAGCGCGGGGTCCGGCACGCAACCTGTCCCCGGGTCAGGGGTCAGGCGTCGCCACAGGCCCGGCCCGCTGTCCGGTTCCGCGCCCGCAACACGCGAGGCACAGAGCCCGAGGACGGACCGGTGGCTGGCTGAATCCTGCCATCCGCACAGGATGAACAGACCCGCCAACGGAGCCACGCTGGTCACCACCTCCTCCCGGGCTCAGCCGCACGTTACGGCAAAATCCGGAAGGCCTTCCTCCCACCTGGCTCGAACCGTTCGCGATCCATCCGGCAGCGGGAGCACGTCAAGTGTGGCATGGGGTTTGAAGAGTGTGGACAAAATGAAGGGGAATTTGTGCGAGCTTAACGATTTTCGCCATCCTCGGCCCCCGAGCCGAGGATCCATACAGTGAACCTTCAACAACTCTAACATTTTGGAGGGATTGCGGAATGGATCCTAGGCTCGGGGGCCTAGGATGACGACGGACAAATGTGCCAAGCGGTGCCACTCCACGTCACTCCGCCACCAACAACCCCGCCGAACCCTTCTCATATTGCGGCAATCCATCAGTGATCTCGTAAAAATCACCCTTGTCGGCGCAGAAGATGTGCTTGGTGATGGCAAGACCGGTCGGCTGGTCGAAGGCGCCCGCCAGCACCGAGATGTGCTTATCTGCCTGATGTTTCCAGAACAGCGCCGAGCCGCAGGTGGTGCAGAACCCGCGTTTGGCAACATCGGAGGCCTGATACCAGGTGATGTTGGCCTCACCGGCAATCTCGATGTTGTCATCGGGCACATTGGTGGCGGCGAAATAGAGCCCCGACTGATGCCGACACTGCGAACAATGACAGGCAACGACCTCGCGCAAGGGACCGGTGGTGCGGAATGTGACCGCGCCGCAATTGCACCTCCCGGTGCGGGCCTGATCGTCTGACATGGGACCTCCAATGGATGTGAATCGGATTGGAGGCGATACAAGCATGGGCCGGCGCTGCCATGCTACTGACATTTGCGACATGAGGTGGACAGCGGTAAAAGTCGCTTGCATGGCCAGACCCAATCGCTACCTATGGAGGTAGGGAGGACGCGCTATGGCGGACAGATTGCCACCGGTACTGGAGGGTGGGTTTTCTGATAGGCAAAGCTTTGAAGAATGGCTTCAGAGCATACCAGAAGACTCAATTAAATCTGTTGTGAGGGTGTTATCACTACGCAATGCACTACGTTTGCTCCCTATAACGTTTTCAGACATTAACAATCTCGCGAATCCCGAACAATCCAGACAGTTGGCGATTGTTCTTTTTCGAGCAATACTGGTTTCATTGGCAGTGACTAGGTCTCGATCAATAGAAACAGCTTATGAGCCGGCACGCGTAGCCAAAGCAGTCGCTCAATCTGGCGTCACATCACTGACTGATTCTCCAGCTGCTTCCGCTATACGCTTTGCAGCGAATTCCAAGGTAGACTTTACGCAATTATCAAAACCAATTTTAGATCGCGTAATTAGAGATCACATATGGGCCGCAGTCACTGAGGATGCACGTGCATTAGTTCTAGGTCCCACGCCGGTGGCACTCTCGTTATCTCCGCTGTGGCTAGATGGTGATCCGCCTGACTGGTGGGTGCTGGCAACATCAGGGTTTGGCCTCGAACTTGCCGATCTAGATTATCCATCAAACGCTCGAGACGCCCCTTCATCCAATTGGATGATCTGGGATGAATGGTACATAAATGTTGCTAATGGCCGCCCGCCTTGGAGCCTACCATATGAAACCGCATGGGAATTGGAAGAACGCATCGCGCTGAGTGATGAGCGTAGTGACAATTTTTGGGAACGCGATCCGGAAGAGATCAACCGCGAAATATTGCGTTGGGTTACAGAAGCGAGGATTGAAGAAGACATTTTTAAAGAGGACGAAGACACTCAAACCGTTTTCATCAGCTACACAGCATCAGATTTGGAAACCACAAAACGCATCGGCACGATCATCGAAGAGGCTGGCGCAATCGTTTTTGCCCAATACAAAGACATGCCCCCTGGAAGCAACTTCGTTGCCGAAATGAACGAGGGCTTGGGAGGCATGAACCGGTTCGTGCCGATCTATTCACCAGACTACATAGTTTCCGACATCTGCCAAGCTGAATGGAATACCGCCTATTACAAGGATCCGCTCGGGAGAAAACGGCTGATCGTCGGCTTCATGATCAAACCCTGTACGGTCTTGCCGCTGATGAAACAAACCGTCTACGTGCCGCTTTACAATCTGAGCGAAGCGAAGTCTCGCGAAGCCATCATCGACGCCCTGACGTGGGACGGGACCCCGTTCAACGCTACGAAGTCCCGCAAGATCGCAGCAGATTATGCAACTCCGCTGCCAATCATCACGGCAGCCGGCATAATCGGGATTGAAGACACGACACTCGAAGCACCCTTCATTGATGATGAACTGGCGACTCTACCCGAATCCATGCGAAAGGCGCTCGACAGGATAATTGCGTCATTGAAAGCTGCAAATTGTTCGCCGATGCTGCTCAATAGTCTGCAAGATTACAAATCTGAGCTGATGACAAAGGGGGCTTCGCCAAATCTGGCAGACCTGAACCGCTGCGACGGCATCATACGGGCTGAACTCAAGGACGCAGAAGAGTATCAACCCGGTTGGTATGGGAGCGGGATGAAAACCGCTTTCAGCCATATATTTGAAATGCATGAAAAGATGCGGCAACACTTCCCGCTGATGATGCTTCGCGACTTCTCCATTGAGCGCACATCCACCAATCCGGAAAAATTTGACGATGCGGCTCTTGGGTCCGCACACCGTAATTTTGCGGCGCGTGCCGAGGATGCATTTGAAGTCGGGCAAGTGACTGAAGAATTCCACGCCACCATGGAATTGCGCGAACGTCAGCGGCGTGACATTGAAAGCCTGAGGACAAAACCACAACCGCCTCAAGAAGATATGTTTCTATCTCCGGATGACCGGGCGACACCGCAAGAGATCAAGAAACGCTGGCTGTTTGACCAGAGTGGTACGCTGGACAAGCTGGTTTTTCGCGCTGCCCAAGCCTCGACCGTATCGGACTCTGAGACCGTCAAAGCTCTGGTCAAGGCCGCGAAAAACTTCCTCGACAGCTTGTGGAGTTAATTAGGGCCTGTTGACGTTCGGGATTCCCAAATCACCTGACTTCTGATTCAAGGTTGCAAACGGAGGAGAGTAACCTTGACCCGAAGAGTCCTATCCAATTCGCAATGGGCGATCATCGAACCATACTGCCTGGGTAAAACCACCGATCCCGGACAAACCGGACGTGACCCACGACTTTTCATGGAGGCAGTCCTCTGGATCGTCCGCACGGGCGCGCAATGGCGCGAATTGCCGGGTGAGTTTGGCAAATGGAATTCTGTATTCAAGCGGTTCCGCAGATGGGTCAAAGCGGATGCTTTCTATTGTATGTTCAAAGCATTAGCCTCAGACGCCGATCTGGAATACGCAATGATCGACGGTACTATCGTCAAGGTTCATCGCTCGGGTCAGGGCGCAAAAGGGGGACTCTCTGCCAGGCCATTGGACGCTCACGCGGCGGCATAACGACAAAGATACTGGCTCTGACGGATGCGCTCGGTAATCTCGTCGATTTCTGTCTGATGCCCGGGCAAGCTCATGATCTGCGCGAGACCGATGCGTTGATCAGCGGCTTGTCCGCCGGATATTTGCTGGCGGACAGGGCCTTTGACGCGGATTGGCTGCGCAATGGCCTGCTGGATCGCGGCATAACCCGAGAGTGTCCGGTCTTCTGTGTAACTGCGCTTTGGTCCATGCTTCCTGAGAGGAGCAAGGACTATGACGATTTCCAAGGAACTGCTGGACGAACTTCTGAAGGGCTGCGAGCGGCCTGAAGATTTGCTTGGCGATGCCGGGCTGATGAAAGAGCTCAGGATCAAGCTCATGGAGCGGATGCTGGGTGCCGAGCTGACGGCGCATCTGGGCTATGAAGAGGGCAAGGACGCGCCGCGCGACCAATCCAACCGGCGCAACGGCACATCCAGCAAGCGCCTGAAGAGTCAAGACGGCGAAGTGCCGATTGCCGTGCCGCGGGACCGGGATGGCAGTTTCGAGCCGGAGTTGGTGAGGAAGGGCCAGACCCGGATCGACGGGATGGATGACAAGATCATCAGTCTCTACGCGGCGGGGCTGACGGTGCGAGACATCCGCGCCCATCTCGAAGATGTCTATGGCCTGCAGGTCTCGCCCGACCTGATTAGCCGCGTGACCGACGCCGTGTTGAACGAGGTTCGGGAATGGCAATCACGGGCGCTGGAGCGGATGTATCCCATCGTCATCTTCGACGCATTGCGGGTCAAAATCCGTGACGCTGATAGCCGTATGGTCAAGAACAAAGCCGTCTACATAGCCCTGGGCGTCTCACGCGACGGTGTGCGTGAGGTGTTGGGCCTGTGGATCGCTGACAATGAAGGGGCCAAGTTTTGGCTGTCGGTGATGACCGAACTGAAAAACCGGGGTGTGCAGGACATTCTGATCGCTGTTGTGGACGGGCTCAAGGGCTTTCCTGAGGCTATTACCGCAGCCTTTCCGGAAGCTACGGTGCAGACCTGCATCGTGCATTTGGTGCGCCATTCCCTGAACTTTTGCAGTTGGAAGGACCGCAAGATCGTGGCCGTTGATCTGCGCCGGATTTACAGCGCTGCGACCGCCGACCAAGCGGCGGCCGAGTTGGACGCGTTCGAGGGGAAATGGGCCGGAAAATACGCCTCCATAGGCCCGGCCTGGCGGAGGGCCTGG
The DNA here is from genome assembly GCF_046837775.1 of Hoeflea sp. Naph1. Lineage (GTDB taxonomy): Bacteria > Pseudomonadota > Alphaproteobacteria > Rhizobiales > Rhizobiaceae > Hoeflea. Next base: position 3,259,690 of record NZ_CP177286.1, read on the forward strand.
GCCGAAGTGATCCCGTTCTTCGCCTTCGATCCGGCGATCCGCAAGATCATTTATACAACGAATGCCATCGAAAGCCTGAACCGCGTGATCCGAAAATCAATCAAGACGCGCGGATCATTCCCGACCGAAGAAGCCGCCACAAAACTGATCTATCTGGCCATTCGCAACTTTGAGAAAGGCGGCAGAAATGTCCGCGAATGGTTTGCTGCCCGCAATCAATTCGCTATCATGTTCGACGAGCGCTTCAATGCGTGACCATATCTGAAACCCGCATGGGCCGGGCCAGATACACAGAGTTTATGACACTCCCCATAACCCCGGTCATACCGCCAAAATCCAACCGGAGGTTCCCGGCAGAGTTCGACAAGGAAACCTACAAATGGCGGCATTTGATCGAAAACTACTTTGGCAAACTGAAGGAAAACAGAGGGATAGCAATGCGCTCTTGCAAAACCGACCAGAGTTTCAAAGCCTTCATCTCAATTGCCGCAACGCTCATTCACACACGGTAAACGTCAACAGCCCCTAGCCCAAATGCTTTTTTTTCTAAAGCCAAAACCCCACCGCCGTCATCCTTGGGCCCCGACCCAAGGATCCATTCCGCAATCTCCACTCATACTGTGGACGCGGATAAATCACGGTATGGATCCTCGGCTCGGAGGCCGAGGATGACGAAACGAGGGGACTGAAGCTGGAGAGACGCCGGACAGAAACCACACACCCAAAAACCAAAAACGCCGGGGCTGCCCCCGGTGTTTTTCGTATTCGTATCAATTAGGAGGCGTGAACCTTACCCGTTCACAACCGCCTTCTGCTCGTCCCGGCCGCCCTTCATGCGTTCGGCGACGAGGAAGGCGAGTTCCAGCGCCTGGTCGGCGTTGAGACGCGGGTCGCAATGGGTGTGATAGCGGTCCTGCAGGTCCTCGCCGGTGAGTGCGCGGGCGCCGCCGGTGCATTCGGTGACGTTCTTGCCGGTCATCTCGATATGAATGCCGCCGGGATGTGTGCCCTCGGCGCGGTGGATCTGGAAGAACGAATCCACTTCCGACAGGATCCGCTCGAACGGGCGGGTCTTGTAGGAATTGAGCGTGATCGTGTTGCCGTGCATCGGATCGCACGACCACACCACCTTGCGGCCCTCGCGCTCGACGGCGCGGATCAGCTTGGGCAGATGATCGGCCACCTTGTCGTGACCGAAACGGGCGATCAACGTCAGCCGACCGGCCTCGTTGGCCGGGTTGAGAATGTCGATCAGCGTCAACAGTTCGTCGGGATCGAGCGACGGGCCGCATTTGAGACCGATCGGGTTCTTGATGCCGCGGGCAAATTCGACATGGGCATGGTCAGTCTGCCGGGTCCGGTCGCCGAGCCAGATCATGTGGCCTGATGTGGCGTAGTAATCACCCGAGGTCGAATCGATACGGGTCATGGCTTCTTCATAGCCAAGCAGCAAGGCTTCGTGGCTGGTGAAGAAATCGGTCTCACGCAGATTGGACTGGTTGTCGGCGGTAATGCCGATCGCCTTCATGAAATCCATGGTCTCGGAAATCCGGTCGGCAAGCGCCCGGTAGCGCTCGGCCTGCGGGCTATCCTTGACGAAGCCGAGCATCCACTGATGGACGTTGTCGAGATTGGCGTAACCGCCCTGAGCGAAGGCGCGCAGCAGGTTGAGCGTTGCCGCCGACTGCCGGTAGGCCGCGACCTGGCGCTCCGGATCGGGAACCCGCGAGGTTTCGTTGAAATCGATGCCGTTGATGATGTCGCCACGGTAGCTCGGAAGCTCGATGCCGTCCTTCTTTTCGATGTTGGACGAGCGCGGCTTGGCGAACTGACCAGCAATGCGGCCGATCTTGACCACAGGCTGCTGGGCACCAAAGGTCAGCACCACGGCCATCTGCAGGAACACGCGGAAGAAATCGCGGATATTGTCGGCTTCGTGCTCGGCGAAGCTTTCGGCGCAATCGCCACCCTGAAGCAGAAAGCCCCTGCCTTCGGAGACTTCGGCCAGCGCCGACGTCAACCGGCGGGCCTCACCCGCAAAAACCAAGGGGGGAAACTTGGCCAGCCGCGCTTCGGTCGCCTTCAGCGCCTCTGCATCCGGATAATCCGGGACCTGCTGGATCGGTTTGTTGCGCCAGCTTGATGGGGTCCAGTTCTGTGCCATGTCGTTCACCGTGTTGAGGCAGGCAACGCGCCCGCGGATTCAGCGTCTGCACCTGTCAATCAAGAGTGAATTGAACAGGGCGCAGGCGCAATTTGATAATGCGGCGGCAGCGAATACACCAGATCTGGCGCACGCTGCCATAGCGTTTCGCACGGGCTTATAGCGGTAGTTTGACGCGCTGCAAACCCGAAGCGGCGAATCAGTCGTCTGACAGCACCTGCCCACGCATGAACTGACCTATCGGCCTCTGCCCCAGCGCCGCGTCGAACAGGTCGATTTCCCGCGCCGACAGCTGCACCGAGCGCGGATACAGCGGCGCATGCCGGTCCTCGTGGATCGGCGTGTGAAAATCGTCGGTCTCGGCCACGAAACGCATCAACCCGTCCTCGCCGAACTCGGTGCAAAAACCCTGCATCACCGCATCGAGATAGGACCGCAGGATCGGCGTGGCGCCCTCAGCCGACGGCAACTCGCTGCGCGCCTCGTAGACATGCAACGTACAGCCGATATCGGGCGCGGAGCCATAGAATTCAAGATCGCCGGGGCCGATGTCGCGCCGGTGATAATGGCGCTCACGGGCATCGACGGCGGGCAGATTAACGCGCAGATCAATCACCAGAAGCCCGTCGATGGCCGCCTGCGGCGCGCGATGCGCGGTCAGCAGCGCCGGGGTGAAGGCATTGCCAGCCCCGCCGCCAATTGCCGGGTCGGCGCCGGGAACCGCCGCATGTGCCATCACCGGCTGCGGCCGCCAGGTTCGCCGCCAGCCGTTGAGCCGGGCGGGAAAGGCCGCGACAATTTCAGTTCTGAGCGTGGCGCGGTTGACCAGCGAGCCATAGCCGAAATAGCCGACGAGTTCACCCGCATCGGCCAGATACCTCAAATCCTTGATCACTTATTCTGCCTGCACTGTTTGCGCCGCCGCCGCGACCACCGGCCAATCATGTTGGCTGGCGTCGAAGCTGTTCACAGGCGCGCTGTTTCGTTAAGGATGGATCATACAGAATGACGGCCTAACCATCAAATCCCGGCACCCCATATGACCCATCCTTCCGACAGCGTCGCCAACCTCCGCGCCACATTCCAGACCCACAAGACAAGACCGGCGGAATGGCGGCGCACGCAGTTGCTGCGCCTCAAGGCCATGGTCGAGGACAATGAGAGCGCCATCGATGCCGCGCTGCACGCCGATCTCGGCAAATCCGGCTTTGAGGCACGAATGACGGAAACCGGCACGGTGCTCTCGGAGATTGGCCATGCGCTTTCGCATCTGAAAGCGTGGATGCGACCGCGCAAGGTCTTTACACCGCTGGCCGCCCAGCCCGGGCACAGCCGCATCAGACCGGAGCCGCTGGGCGTGGTGCTGATCATCGCGCCGTGGAATTACCCGGTCTACCTCACGCTGATGCCGCTGATCGGGGCGATTGCCGCGGGCAATTGCGCGGTCTTGAAACCCTCCGAGGTCTCCGCCCACACGTCGGCGCTGCTGGCCCGGCTGATCCCCGCCTACATGGATGGGGAAGCAATTTGCGTGGTCGAAGGTGACGCCGACACCTCGACCGCGCTGCTGGCCGAGCGTTTTGACCATATCTTCTTCACCGGCAGCGAGAACATCGGCAGGATCGTCATGACCGCCGCCGCCAAACATCTGACCCCGGTAACGCTGGAGCTGGGCGGCAAGAGCCCCTGCATCATCCACACCGATTGCGATCTCGCGCTCGCGGCCAGACGGGTGGTGTGGGGCAAATTCCTCAATGCCGGCCAGACCTGCATCGCTCCCGATTACCTGCTGGTGCAGGACCAGATGGCTCGTCAATTCGTCACGCATCTGAAAACAGCAATCACAGCCTTTTTCGGTGAGGACCCGAAGACCAGCCCGGATTACGCGCGGCTGGTCAGTGATCGCCATTTCGACCGTGTCGAAGGTTTGATGTCGGGCGGCACGATTGCCGCGGGCGGCCAGACCGACCGAGCCATTCGCTACATCGCGCCGACCGTCCTCACCGGGGTCGAACCGGAAGCGGCCCTCATGCGCGAAGAAATCTTCGGGCCGCTGCTGCCAATCGTGTCCTATCGCACGATCGAGGACGCAATTGGCTTCGTCAACGCCCGCCCCAAGCCGCTGTCGCTGTATCTGTTTTCAAATTCCCGACAGATCCGCGACCAGGTGATGGATCTGACCAGCTCCGGCGGGGTCTGCATCAACGATGTGGTGATGCACCTGGCGGTGCCCGGTTTGCCGTTCGGCGGCGTCGGCACCAGCGGAATGGGCGCCTATCACGGCCGCACCTCGTTCGACACCTTCTCCCATGCCAAGGCGATCCTGACCAAGTCCGAATATTTTGATGTGCCGCTGCGCTATCCGCCGTTTTCCAAAGCCAAACTGCGCTGGCTCAAATGGCTTCAGTAGCCAACCTGGCGTAGTTCAACGCGGTTGGCGGCAATATATGCGCGGGCCATGATATACATCAATGCTCCCCGCCGGGCTTTGGCTATCAATAAGGCACAACCCGATCAGCGGAGCACAACCCATGTCCCAGTCAGCCTATCAGAACACCACCGAAGCCGTTGGCGTCTTTCACAGCGCAGAGGATCTGCAGGCAGCAGTAGATGACCTGCTGAGCCAGGGCTTCAACCGCATGGATTTGAGCATTCTGGCGTCCGAAACCGCCATCGAAGAAAAGCTGCATGAATCCTATATCCCCGCCCGCGAGCTTGAAGACCGCGTCGCGGTGCCGACCACGGCCTTTGTCGCAACCGAAGCCATCGGCGATGCGATGGGCGCGGTTATCGGCATTCTGGTCTATGTACCGGCGATGATCGGGGCTGCGGCAGTAGTCGCCTCCGGCGGCGCGCTGGCGGCAGCAGTCGCCGCAACAGTAATTGCCGGCGGCGTCGGTGGATCAGTCGGCGCGGTCATAGCGCACCTGATCGGCAAGGCCCATGCCGACGAGATCGAAAAGCATTTGCTGGCAGGCGGATTGCTGCTCTGGGTTCGCACCCGCGATGAGCAACACGAGGAGCGCGCGTTGGCCATTCTCGCCGGTCACAATGCCGAGGGCGTGCACCTGCACACCCTGCCCTCGCTGGTGGGCACAGGCACCAGCGCGGTGATCGAAGACGTTGTGGACGTCAGCGCCGCCGATTGCGAGTGAAGCTACCATGACAGACAAGATCCACATCGTTTGCCCCGCCTGCCAGGCCATCAACCGTATCCCTGAAGACAGGCTTGGCGCCAAGCCCACCTGCGGGGCTTGCAAGGCAGCGCTGCTTCCCGCCGCGCCGTTCGATATCGACGAGATGAAACTCAACAAGCACCTGAAGAACGACCAGGTGCCGTTGCTGGTCGATTTCTGGGCGCCCTGGTGCGGGCCATGCAAGATGATGGGGCCGATGTTTGCGCAAGCGGCGAACGAGATGTCGCCAAAGGTGCGTTTTGCCAAGCTCGATACCGAGCAGCATCAAAACGTCGGCGCCCGCTTCCAGATCCGCGACATTCCGCTGATCATCCTGTTCGACAAGGGCAAGGAGATCGCCCGCCAGGCCGGCGCGATGGACGCCAGAGGCATTGTTGGCTGGGTGAAGCAGAATTTGAAAGGCTGACCCGCGAAGGGCGGGTGGCGGCGTCGGGGCACCTGAAACAACGCATCAACACGATGAATCATACTATCCGCGCCCGCCCGCAAGCCTTTGAAAATATGATGCTATCCGCGTAAAAAGCGTGCGTCTTTCCGGCACCGGCCAATCGACCGGCGCCTGCGACGGTCCGAAGTCAATATCGGCGCCAGCGGCTTTCAAGGCAGCCTCGAAGATCTGGCAATTGCGGGCGATTTCCGCGCCGATCAGCCCGGCGTCGCCGTTGACGATATCGCGCGCCGCAGCGTAGTCGAGCCCATCAGCGGTACAGAAATCACCCAGTCTGCAGGGCCGGAACCAGCCTTCGATCATGCCGGAAAACGCCACATGGGCGGAAACCACCGGATCAAGGATCAGGTCATAATCCTCAGCCAGACCGACGCTGACGCCAAAACGCTGTCTGAGTTTTTCCTCGGCGTTGACGTAGTTGCGCCGGTGTGTGAGCTGGATATCGCCACCGCCGACGGGGTGACGCCCGGTCTCGTCGGTGAGCCAGTAAGGTGATTTGACCCAGCTCAGCCGGCCCGCGTCAAACGCCTTCTGCAGCCGATCGGCGGACGTGGCGCGGTCGGGCGCGAACGCCTCGAGCACCGGCTCCATACGGCCGCCGGTCTCGCGATGGATCTGGCCGAGCGCGGCAGCCAGATAGGTAACGGGATGATCGGCAGCATACCACCTGGCCCAGACATCGAGTTTGACCTCCAGTCCTGCCCGCTGCGCCGCCGTCATGCCGCCGGCAAACAGCCGCGGATCAGTCTCGGTCAGATGCTGGAAAAAGGCCTGGCGGTTCAATCAGCTCTCCCCCCGTATCAGACCCGCTCGCCAGCCTTTACCAGATAACTCGGCTTGTACATCGTAACCAGCTCTTCCGAGGCGGTGGGATGGACCGCCATGGTGCGGTCAAAATCATCCTTGGTGCAGCCGGCCTTGAGCGCGATGCCGAGCGTCTGTGCCATTTCGCCGGCCTCGTGACCAAGAATGTGCAGGCCCACCACTTTGCGGTCGGCGGCGTTGACGATCATTTTCATGATGGTCTTTTCCGAGCGGCCCGACAGCGTCGCCTTCATCGGCCGGAATTCGGCGCGGTAGATTTCCAGCTCGTCATATTTTTTCGCCGCGGCTTCTTCCGAAAATCCGACCGTGCCGATTTCCGGCTGCGAGAACACCGCGGTCGGGATCAGGTCGTGATCGGGTGAAGACGGGTTATCGCGGTAAAGCGTATCGATCAGGCACATCGCCTCATGGATCGCCACCGGGGTGAGTTGCACCCGGTCGGTGACATCGCCGACCGCGTAGATGCTCTCGACATTGGTGCGCGAGAACTCGTCGACCATGATCTCGCCTTTCTGTCCGGTCTCGACGCCCGCTGCTTTCAGCCCGAGGCCATCGGTGTTGGGATCACGTCCGAGTGCCAACATCACCTGATCGGCCACAAGCGTCTTGCCGGCCGAGGTATGGGCCAGCAGCCGTCCATCGGCGCCGCGTTCGATCTTCTCGAATATTTCGTGGCAGAGAATGCGGATGCCCTTCTCTTCCATCGCCGTATGCAGGCCGCGGCGCATGTCCTGGTCAAACCGCGACAGGATCTCCTTGCCCCGATAAATAAGCGTCGTGTCGACCCCGAGCCCGTGGAAAATATTGGCAAATTCCACCGCGATATAACCGCCGCCGGCGATCACGATCGCCTCGGGCAGGGTCTCGAGATGAAAGGCTTCGTTGGAACTGATGCACAATTCGTGGCCCGGCAGCGAGGCATGCGGGTTGGGTTTGCCACCAACGGCAATCAGGATGTGTTTGGCGGTGACGGTCTTGCCGCTCGCCTTGATCAGCACCGAATGCGGTCCGGTAAGCTCGGCGCGCGAGGCGATGATCTCTGCGCCGGCATTTTCCAACCCGTGACGGTACAGCCCTTCGAGCCGGTCGATCTCCCGGTCCTTGTTGGCAATCAGCGTCGGCCAGTCAAAGCTCGATGCCCCGACCGTCCAGCCGTACCCACGGGCATCCTCGAAATGCTCGGAATATTGCGACGCATAGACAAACAGTTTCTTGGGCACGCAGCCGCGGATCACGCAGGTGCCGCCGAACCGGTATTCCTCGGCAATCGCCACTTTCTTGCCCAGCCCCGCGGCCAGCCGTGCGGCGCGCACGCCACCCGAGCCACCACCGATGACAAACAGGTCATACTCAAAATCGCTCATCGGCGGCATCCTTCCGGCATTTTTCAACAAGGGCGTGGTTACCCTACTGCATGTCGCGTTCAATTGAACTGATTTGAACAACGACGTGGCTGCATTGGTTCAAACTGTAACGGCGCCAAACAACCAATTGGATGCCCGGGACCAAAAGCCCACCGGATCTTGTAATCATGCGGGATAAAAATAAAAGCCCGGGAACGATCCCGGGCTTCCGATTACGAGCCTCTACACGGCATTGTGAAAGCCGCGACCTGACGATTTTGCCCCATCATTGACCATTGGTCGGCCGGGTCAGGACTATTCGACGTTGACCTTCGGCCGTGCGCCAATGGTTTCCTGCAGCGACTTGTTGACGTTTTCAGCCAGATCGCGCGAAATTCCGGAGGACCAGATTTCAGCGGACTTGATCAGTTCGCGGGTGACCAGCGGACCGTTCTCGATCAGCTTCTTGCCGGGAGGCGAGGTGTAGAACTCGGCAATCGCCGTCAGTTCCTCCTGGGTGAAGGCCTTGGCATAGATCTGCGCGGCTTCACGTTCCAGATCGCCGCGACGCGGAACAATCTTCAGCGCTTCCTCGTCGATCGTCGTGCTGATGACTTCCTGCAGGTCGGCATTGGCGCGAATCAGCGAGGTCTTCAGCTGCTCGGCGGTTGCCGGGATGATGGCATCGAACTGATCGGTCGAGCCGAGCGCGGTGATCGCTGCGCGGGCGGCAGCCAGATGAGCGTCGCTGATGTCCTGTGCCGAGGCAGAGTGGCCTGCAGCGACGAGGCTCGACGCCACGATCATACCCGCGCCAAAACGTTTGAGACCGGTAAGAATGGTCATGTTCGGTTTCACTCCTGTTTAATTCTGTGCAAGCAATGTGCGCGCGCCATTCTGTGAGGCGATGATCGCGGCATTTGCCATGTTGAGAAACAATCCGTGTTCAACCACGCCGGCAATCGCAGCGAGCCCGTTTGCGAGCGCTTCTGCATCCGGAATACGGCCAAATGATGCGTCTAGAATGAAATGGCCGCCATCGGTGAGATAGGCGCCGTCTTTCTCGAGCCGTAGCGTTATCTCGCCGCTGAGGCCAAGCCCGGAAGCCAGGCGTTCCACCGCGATCCTGGTTGCCGCCATGCCGAACTGCGCCACCTCGATGGGGAGCGGAAAGCGACCCAAGGTCTCGACCAGCTTGGATTCATCGGCAATGACGATCATCCGCGACGAGGCCGAAGCGACGATCTTCTCGCGCAACAGCGCGCCGCCGCCGCCCTTGATCAGCCGCAGTGCGCCATCGACTTCGTCGGCGCCGTCAATTGTCAGATCGAGTTCGGGCAGGTCATCCAGCGAATAGAGCGGCACACCGAGTTCCATGCACAGCCGCGCCGTGCGCTCGGATGTCGGTACACCCTGGATCTTGAACCCTTCAGAGACCTTTTCCGCCAGCAAGCGAACGAATTCATCCGCCGTCGAACCGGTGCCGATACCCAGACGCATTCCGTCCTCGACATGCTCTAGAGCTGCCTGCGCTGCTGCGATCTTGAGTTGTCGGGCGTCCATGCCAATCTGCCATTGCTGTTGCTACCGGTTCGCCTGTTAGCATGTAAGCTGCGGGACGCAAAGCCCGAGATCGGCACAAGCCTTCAGCGTGATCCGCCCTTCCCCCTATGGACCACGCATCGGCGAATGCGTGCGCGCACCGCCAGATCCACCAATTGCCGTTTAAAGAATCGCCTGTTATGGCTCGCTTCCAGCCCGGGAGCAGCCAGGCAACGGGCTGCCCAGCCCGGATACAGCTACAACTGGGGAAGCCGGTTGCCCCCCGCAGCCGCCGAGAATGAGAAACAAATGCCCGCAGGCAAGCGTTCGCCACACCGCCCGCCGGGGCAACACAGGATCCAAACATGACCACTCCCCTTGTTCTTTTCGATCTCGACGGAACGCTGATCGACACCGCGCCTGATCTGATGGCGAGCCTCAACCACGTGATGGATCAAAGTGGCCATCCGCACGTGGCCTTTGAAGACATGACCTGGCTGGTCGGCCAAGGCGCCAAGGTGATGATTGAACGGGCCTGGGCGATCCACGACCACCCGGCCTCGCCTGAACAGCTCGAAGCCGCATTCGATTCTTTTCTCGTCCATTATGCGGCCGAAATGCCCGGCAAGTCCCGCCCCTTTCCGGGGCTGATCTCAGCGCTTGACCGGCTCAGCGATGCCGGCATGCGATTGGCCGTATGCACCAACAAGACCGAGGCGCTGGCGCGTCGGCTGCTTGATGCCATGGAATTGAGCGACCGGTTCGCGGCAATCACCGGCGGCGACACCTTTTCGGTGAGGAAACCGCATGGCGATCATATTCTCGGCACCATCGACAAGGCCGGCTGCCGTGCCGCAAATTCGGTAATGATCGGTGACAGCATCAACGACATCCTCGCCGCCCAGAACGCCGGCATTCCGGTGATCGCGGTGCCGTTCGGCTATTCCGACAAGCCGGTGGCAAGCTTCAACCCCGATATCGTGATCGAACATTTCGATGAACTCGGAGAGAAACTGGTGCGCGATCTGATCGCAGCCGGACGGCCTGCAGCCTGAGGCTCTAATTGCCGCTGCTCCACAGACGGCAGAGCCGATCTGACAAGCCGGATCGTTTTAACCGGCGAGCGAAACAGGGCCGGCGGTATTACCGTGCATGGTCTCGGCACCATCGATCAATGCACGCGAATCCTGCTGCAGGGCGAAATTGAGCGCATCTTCGGCAGCGGACGGCCTGGCAAAGATAAAGCCCTGCACCACATCGCACCCGAGGGTGCGGAGCAGTTCCACCTCTTCGGGTTTCTCGGCCCCTTCGGCCACCGTGATCATCCCCAGCCCCTGGCCGAGCCCGATGATCCCGCGCAGCAATTCCGCCTTGCGCACCGAGTCGGTGGAACCATCGATGAAGACCCGGTCGATTTTCAACTTGTCGAACGGCAGCTGCGTGAGATAGCCCAGCGACGAGAAACCGGTGCCGAAATCATCAAGCGCCAGAACCACGCCCAACGCTTTCAAGGCCTTGAGGACAGACCGGACCCGGCTTTCTTCCAGATTGATCAGGAGCGATTCAGTCAGTTCCAGACAGAGCAGTTCCGGCGGAAAACCGGTTTCCCCCAGAACGGTTTTGACATCGGCCACCAAATCCGTGTTCCAGATCTGCGCTGCGGAGATATTGACCGCGATTTCGCGTGGCGGCGCCCCCGCATCAAGCCATTGCTGTGCCTGCATGACGGCCTGGCGCAGGACCCAGTAGCCCAGATCGCAGATCAGATGGGAGCTCTCGGCGATTGGAATGAAGACCGTGGGCGGGATATTGCCGCGCTCGGGATGGTTCCATCGAAGCAACGCTTCAAAACCGGTTACACGCCCACTGACGAGGTCAATCAGCGGCTGGTAGTGAACTGAAAGACCGGCGTCCCCGTTCAGGGCGTTGCGTAGATCTGCCGCAATAGCGACCTTCTGCTGGACAACCTCGTCCATACCCGGCTCGAACATGACATAGCGGCCGCGGCCTTCTTCCTTGGCGCGGTACAGCGCCAGATCGGCATTGCGCAACAGGTCGGTTGCACTTGCCCCATGCTCGACAATACGGGCAATACCGATGCTGGTGCCGACGGCGATCTCAACCCGCTCGAGAACCGTCGTGCCGGACAGGTCACCCAGAATATCGATGGCGATGGATTCGCAGTTCAGGCTCTCGGACAGGCCCTCAAGAACAATGGCGAATTCATCGCCGCCAAGTCGGGCGACAAAATGATCGGCACCAAGTGTCCGCGCCAGCAGATGCGCAACCCGGACCAGCAGGGCATCGCCGATGGCGTGGCCCAGCGTATCATTGACGTCCTTGAAGCGATCAAGATCAAGCAGCAGCAGCGCACCGGTCGATCCGGTGCGTTCGCAGCGTCCGATCACATCGCTGATATGGCGGTGAAACAGTGCGCGGTTTGCCAGCCCGGTCAACGGGTCATGGTAGGCCAGCTTCTCGAGTTGTTCCTCGGCTTCCTTGCGATCGGTGATGTCCTGAATGGTTCCGTAGATACCAGTGGGCTTGCCGTCCGCATCGGCTCTGGCCTTGGTGGTG